>NZ_JBIADZ010000043.1:0-33574 GCF_042868035.1 Streptomyces sp. NPDC007875
GGGGGGGGGGGCGGGGGGGGCCCCCCCCCCGCGGGGGGGGGGGGGGGGGGGGGGGGGGGGGGGGGGGGGGGGGGGGGGGGGGCGCCGGCCCCCCCCCCCCCCCCCCCCCCCCCCCCCCGCCTCCCAGTGTTTCAGCGAGCGGTCGGCGACCGCACACCACGAAGAAAAGCGCAGAAACATCGTAAGGATGGTCATGTCCGCCACAGGCGCAGACGCGCCAGACGAGAGCGGCACGGGAAACGACGCAGCTCTTTCGGAACGCGCGTTGCGGTATCCGGCGGCCAACGACCGGCAGAGGCGGTCACGATCGGAGTGAGCATGTCTCTGACCGGGCCGCTCGGGGCGTTCGGCCCCCCTCGCGCAGAAGATCTGGACCGACGGCGTCAACAGCCGCGGTGGACTGCTCGGGCGTCCCGTCCAGCTCGTCGTCTACGACGATCGAACCGACGGCACGCTGGTCCCCGACATCTACCGGCGGTTGATGGACGTCGACGAGGTCGACCTTGTGCTCGGCGGC
Source organism: Streptomyces sp. NPDC007875 (assembly GCF_042868035.1). Lineage (NCBI taxonomy): Bacteria > Bacillati > Actinomycetota > Actinomycetes > Kitasatosporales > Streptomycetaceae > Streptomyces > Streptomyces sp. NPDC007875. The sequence continues at coordinate 518 of NZ_JBIADZ010000043.1, forward strand.
TACGGCACGAACGCGCTCGCTCCGGCGATGCCGCTCATCGCCGAACGCAACCGATATTTCGTGGGCCTGATGGGACTCGGCGTTAACACCGAGCGGCAATACCCGAACTACTTCGCGATGAGCGGAAGCGGTGCGCGGCGGATCAGCGGTGGCAGGCCGGACTCATGCTCTGGACCGCCCTGCACGGTTTGGTCAGCCTCTACAACGACCACGGCGCCATCCCCTGGCCGCCCTTGGACGGTCTGCTCACCGACCTGATCAGCTTGCACACCGGTCGGCCGGCGGCCGAGATCGGGGCCCTCCTGCCTCAGGGCGAGGGGGCGTCCGGGCCTGCCGGTCTCCGAGGCCCGTAAGGGCCGTGGCATCGGCATGGGCGACCTGCTTCTGCCTCCTGTGAGCGGACGTGGCGCCGCGCCGGTGACCGGTGGGGCGGCCATGTGTCTCCCTGAGCCCTGGCGCGGCCGTCGGCCGTCCCTCGCCGGATGAGGCGGCGAGGAGGCGGGCGAACCGCGGTCGACAGCCGGCGTCGGCAACGCGGTGCCTGCGCTGGCTGCCTCGAGCACCGCACGGCTTCGTGCTGGTCAGATGCCCAGCACGCGCCGGGCGTTCAGATGGGCGATCTTCTCCTTCACCTCGGGTGAAAGGTCGCACTTCTCGATCGAGTCCACCGCTTCGGCGGTGGACTCGTACGGGTAGTCGATCGCGAACATGACCGCTTCGGCCCCGATGCTCAGCACGGCGGCCTGCACGGCCTCCGGGGCCAGTACCCCGCTTGTGGTGATCAGGATGTTGCTCCCGAAGTACTGCGACGGCATCCGCTCAAGCGGAGCGTCGACCTGGAGCGAGCGGTAACGCGAGTCGAAGCGGGAGCGCTGGAACGGCAGAAACTCGCCGAGGTGCCCGAGGATCAGGGTCGCACCGGGGTGCCGGTCGAACACTCCGGCATAGATCAGCCGCATGGCGTGGCCGCCGGTCTCGGCCTGCCAACTCCAGCTGGCCCCGTACATCTCCGGCCGTCCGCGCATCACGTGCCAGTCATCGCGAGGCAGTGAGCCGGGGTGGAGGTACAACGGCACACGGAGTTCCTCCAGCGCGCTCCACAGTTCCCCGTACGCGGGATGGTCCAGGTACCGGCCCTGCGTGTGGTCGTTGACCAGCGCTCCCCTGAAGCCGAGCTGTTCGACGCAGCGTTCCAGTTCGATCACGGCGGCGGCGGGGTCCTGCAGAGGCAGGGCGGCGAACCCCTTGAAGCGGGTCGGGTGGCGGGCGATGGTCCGGGCCAGGTGATCGTTGGCGAACCGGGCGTTGTCGACGGCGGCGCCGGCGTCGGTGTCGGCCTGGATACCGGGGACGCTCAGCGACAGGACCTGGATGTCGATGCCGTGCGCGTCCATCTCGGGAAGACGGTGCTCCTCGAAGTCGGCCAGGCGGCGTCGGCAGTCCTTGGCGTACTGGTCGCTGACCTGGATCTTCTGGGGCGTCGAGGGCTGGCGCGCGAACAGCTCCGGGATGGTGAAGGCTTCTTCCAGCGCGATGTAGGTCATGGCAGGACTCCTTCGTCACATGTCCTTGTGGTGGTGTGCCGGTGGCCGGCGGCGGCGGTAAGAGCCTCAAGGCCGGCAGCCTGCCGGGCGGGGGCGAGACGTGTCCGCCCCCGCCCGGCGGCTTCCGGACGGCCCGGCCCCCTGCCGGGGGCGATGCCGCCCGGTCAGCCGTTCGGTGACCGGGCCGCGACGGAGCCGGCAGCGGTGCCGTTGCGCATACGGTGGGCGGCGCCGATGTGGACGTACCAGTCGATGAGTTCGGGGCTGTCGACGCTGCCGGGGTCGACCACGGAGCGCTGGGCGTCTCCGCGCAGCAGACGTTTCACGGGGACTTCGAGTTTCTTGCCGGTGCGGGTGTGCGGTATGCCGGGGGCCTGGATGATCTCGTCGGGGACGTGGCGGGGGGAGGCGCCATGGCGTATGGCGTCGCGGATCTTCTCGCTCAGCACGTCATCGACGTCGATGCCGTCGGTGGTGGTGACGAACAGCGGCATCCAGTAGCCGCCACCGTCCTGCTCGACCCCGACGACGAGGGCTTCCGCGATCTCCTCGAGCTGCTCCACCGGACCGTAGATGTCGCTGCTTCCCATGCGTATGCCGTGGCGGTTCAGCGTCGCGTCGGACCGGCCGTGCAGGATCACCGAGCCGTGGTCGGTGATGGTGATCCAGTCGCCGTGCCGCCATACCCCCGGGTAGACGTCGAAGTAGGCGCCGCGGTAGCGCGAGCCGTCCGGGTCGTCCCAGAAGTACAGCGGCATCGACGGCATCGGCCGGAGCACCACCAGCTCCCCCACCTCGCCCCGCACCGGCCTGCCGTCCGGGCCGAAGGCTTCCACGGCCACGCCCAGGCAAGGGGCGGACAGCTCACCGGCCCAGACCGGCGTGGTGGGTGCGGCGCCGAGGAACGCGGTGACCACGTCGGTGCCACCACTGGTGCACACGACCTGTGTCCGTGACCCGAGTTCGCCGGCGACCCAGTGTTGCAGGTCGGCGGGGAACGCCGAGCCGGTGACCCCCAGGCGCTCGAGAGAGGCCGGATGGTGGTCGGCGAGCCGCACACCGGCCTTGCGGCACGCCGCCAGGTAGCCGGGGCTGGTGCCCAGGACGTTCACCTCCAGTCGGGCCGCGAGCCGCCAGAGCGCATCGATGCCGGGATAGGCAGGGCTGCCCTCGTAACAGACGGCCGTTGCGCCCAGCAGCAGGCCGGCCACCAGGACGTTCCACATCATCCAGCTCGGTGTGGTGTGCCAGAGCAAACGGTCCCCGGAGCGCAGGCCCAGGTGCAGGCCCAGGTTCTTGAGCTGCTCGAGCACGACCCCGCCGTGCCCGTGCACGATGCCCTTCGGCGGTCCCGTCGTGCCCGAGGAGAACACGACCCACAGCGGGTGGTCGAACGGGACTGGTACGGGGGCCAGTTCGGCGTCGCGCTCGGTGAGCGCGGACCACGGGAGGGCACCGGGCACCGCCCCTGCCGCGTCCCCCACGGCGATGGTCGCCGTGAGGGTCGGCAGCGCGTCGCGCAGGGCTTCTACATCGGCGCGGCGGTCGATGTGCTTTCCGCCGTGGAAACAGCCGGTCGCGGCGATCAGCACGGTCGGCCGGAGCTGCGCCAACCGCGCTTCGGCCGCGGCGGCGGTGTAGTCCTGCCCGCACACCGCCCAGGTCGCGCCCAGACCGGCGGTGGCGAGGAAGGCCACGACGGCCTGCACGCCGTTGGGGAGGTACCCCACCACCCGGTCGCCCATGCGCACGCCGAGTTCGGTGAGCGCCTGCGCGAGTGAGGCGACCTGACGGCGCAGTTCGTGCCAGGTGATGGCCACCGGGCCGGTGTCCTCGGTCACCGTGATGACGGCGGTGTCGGTGCCGGTCCGGTCGCGGAAGACTTCGGCCGTGTAGTTCAGCGTGCTGCCGGGAAACCACACGCCTCCCGGCAGCGCCTCGGCCGCCAGCGCGGGCCCTGCCGGGCGCTCGGGCAGACGGAAGTAGTCCCACACCGCCGCCCAGAAGCCGTTCACGTCGTCGACCGACCACGCCCACAGCGCGTGGTAGTCACCGCCCAGGTCACGTCCGGCGCGTGGCGAGGCGAACCGCGCGAAGTCGGTGATCCGGGAGTGTTCGACGGCCTGTGGCGTCGGGGTCCAGTCCGGCTGCTTCGTGCTCATCCGGCGTCCCCCTCCTTCGTGGTCTCGAGCAGTGCGACCGTCGTGTGCACCGCTTTCGCGGCCATGGCCTCCCCCAGAGGGAGGCCATGGGTGTCGGCGAGGGTGACGAACAGCCGGTTCCCGCCGTCTCCGCAGCACGCGATCGGCAGCAGCTCCCCAGTGTCCACCGAGGTGACCAGCTCGTTCTCCCGGACCAGGGCGACGGCGTGTCCGGTGGTGGTGGCCACCCAGACGCCGTCCTGTGTCGGCCAGATACCGTCCGGCCGGGCGTGGGTACCGACCAGATGGGCGAGGTCGGCGTAGGTGCGCCGGTCCGTGAGCGCCCCGTCGCCCGCGACGGTGAAGGCGGTCAGCCGTTGCCGGGTGGTCTCGGCGACGAGCAGGGTGCGACCGTCGTCGACGAGGGCCAGGCCGTTGGGGAACTCGACGTCTTCGGTGGCCACGCGTACCGACCCGTCCGCTGCGACGCGCACCAACCGGCCAGGCCGTGGCTGCTCACCGGCGTGCGCGGCGAAGCCGACATCGTCCACGTAGAGGTTGCCGTGCGGGTCACCGACCATGTCGCCGAGCGGACCGGTGGCCACCGCGCTCAGGTCCGCGTAAGTGGCGAACTGCTCACCGGTCCACACTCCGATGCGCCGCTCATGCATCATGGCGCCGGCCAGCCGCCCGTCCGGCAGGAACCACAGGCCGTTGGGTACCGCGTCCAGCGGGATGCCCCGCCAGCGACCGCCGTGGTCGGTCCACAGTTTCCCGCCCTGTGTGTCGGACAGCCACAGCGCACCGCGCTGCCAGCGGGGGCCCTCCCCCCACCTCATCCCGGCCGCGTACTTCTTCACGCCACCGCCTCCTGTATCGATGCCGTCCGCGCCAAGTCGCGGGTGGCCTGCTCCAGTTCCGCCGTGTCGGTGGCCAGCGCGAAGGTGTAGCGGTCCGGACGGATGATCGCCGCGGCCGCCGAGTGGGCTGCCAGCCAGCGGTCGACGGCCGGTCCGGTCTCCGGGACGACCACGGCGTCCAGCCGGCGCCACATCTGCCGCACGTCCGCGGACACGGCGGAGGTCACCCCCGGGCTCCCGACAACGGTGAAGCCGTATCCGCTCGCATCGTCCAGCCTCTCCCCCCTCGCGCCGCGCGGCTGTGGGCTCAGCTGCCCGATGGCACCGCCGGGCCGGGTGACCAGGCCCGGTCCCAGCAGCGGCCGGAACCTCTCGATCGTCTGCGTTCCGTTCGGCTCGGGAACCGCGCCCGTACCGAGCGCTTCGATCAGGTTGGACTGCCGGGCGGATTCCTCGATGTAGGGGCGCACATGCCGGGCGCGCTCACTTTCGTAGGTATCGAGCAGCGCTGAGGGGCTCTCGCCCCTCACGACGGCGGCGAGCTTCCATGCCAGGTTCGCGGCATCGCGCAGCCCGGAGCACATGCCCTGGCCGAGCATGGGCGGCATCTGGTGTGCGGCGTCGCCGGCGAGCAGCAGGCGGTCGGACCGCCAGCCGCGAACGAGCCGGGCGTGCCACTCGTAGGTGTCGGTGCGCATGATCCGGTAGCTGCCCGGTTCCAGCCAGCGGCTCAGCAGGTCGTACACCGACTGCGGTCGTTCGAGTTCTGCGGCGTCGTCCTCGTCGAGCAGCATGAACTCGAAGCGGAGCATCGGCGGGAAGATCGGCAGATAGGTCACGGGCCGTTTCCCCCGGCACAGGATGAATCCGCTGTCCGCTGGGAGTTGTGCGGGATGTTCGAAGGGGTGGATGTCGATGATGAGGGAACGCTGAGTCCCGTGGAGGTCCTCGACTTCAGCGTTCATCGCCTGCCGGACGAAGGAGTTGGCGCCGTCCGAGCCGACGGCGTAGCCGGCCGTGAGCGCGCTTTCGGCTCCGGTCGACCGGTCGAGCAGCGTCAGCCGCACCGATGTGTCATCTTGCTCCATCGCGCTGACCGTCCAGCCGAACCAGAGGTCCACGTTCGCGTCGGCCGCGAGCAGCCCCCGCAGCCGCGACTCGAAGTCCGGCTGGTGGAACTGGTAGTCGGTGCGCCAGCCCTGGTCCGACTCCTCCTCGGGCAGCATCTGCTGTAGGAAGGCCCGCCCGTCCTCCCGGTGCAGTGTCCAGGCGGTCTGGCGCAGGAACCGGTGTTCCATGTCCTGCGCGCCCAGGGTCTGCAGAAGACGCATGATCTCGTCGTCGAGATGGGTGGCGCGCGGATGAGGGCAGACGAGCCGGTTGGGGTCGATGGCGGCGACCCGCAGCCCCTTCATCGCCAGCAGCCGTGCGAGGGTCAGCCCCACCGGGCCGCAGCCGACGACGGCGACGTCGTAGGTGTCCATGGTGTGCTCTCTCATTGTGTTTGTCCGGCCGTCGGCTCCTTGGCGCGCAGCGAGGGAGCGGGACGGCCCTGATTCCGCGGTGCTCGTCCGCCGGCAGCCAGGGTGAGGGCCGCACCGAGGACGGCGGGGACGGCGAACAGGATGAAGTTCCAACGGGGTTGGAGGCCGGCCGCGAGAATCCAGCCGCCGAGCGTGGGCCCGGCGATGGCGCCGACGCGGCCCGCTCCGAGCGCGACGCCCACCGCGCTGGCCCTCGCGGTCACCGGGTAGGAGCGCGAGATGTACACGTTGATCAGCCCCTGGACCCCGACCGCGCCGCAGCCGCCGACGATGACGATGGCGTAGAGCACCGGCAGCGGAAGCCGGGTGCTCATGGCGACGATCGCCGCGGCTCCGAGGACGAAGCAGGCCGTGATCGGCCCGCGTGATCCGGCACGGTCGGCCAGGAGCGACATGGCGAGCCCGCCGACGGTGGCGCCGAGGTTCAGCAGGATGAGGAAGGTCTGTGAGTTCTGCAACGGATAGTCCGCCGTCTGCATCAGCTGCGGCAACCAGGTGTTCACCCCGAAGATGAGCAGGAACGACAGGACCGCCATGGCGCAGAACATCACCGTGGTGCCGAGGTAGGGCGGCTTCAACACGAGCCACACACCGCGGCGGTCGGGGACCGGGGCCGACGCGCTGACCGCCCGGTGATACTCCATGGACTCGGGCAGCCAGGCGAAGGCCATGGGCAGCAGAAGCAGACCGGCGATGCCGCCGACCAGGTACTCCAGATGAAAGCTGTGCCCCGTCAGCAGGGTGTTGGCGACAAGGGCCGCGAAGGAACCGCCGACGGCGGTCCCGCACTGCACGATCCCTGAGAACAGGTTCTTGCGTCCGTCCGGGGCGAGTTCGAAGATCAGTGGGCCCATCGCCGGATAGATCGCGCCGACACCGAGCCCGACGACGAATCGGCCCGCGCCGAACAGCGACGGAACGGGGGCCACGGCGCAGGCGAACATCCCGGCGCTGACGGCCCCGATACTGATCAGCGTCGTGCGGCGCCGGCCGAACCGGTCGGTGAACTGGCCGACCAGCAAGGAACCGACGAGCATGCCGATGGGGGTGAGGCTGCCGAGCAGGCCGACGAAGGCAATGGAGAGGTGCCAGGGACGGTAGTCCAGAAGCAGCGGTGTCGTCGCGCCGAAGGCGACAAGGTCGAAACCCTCCAGTGTCATCACTGCCAGGCCGACGGCGAGTGCGGTGCCCGCCGGCGATGAAGGCCCCGGGGACGACCGGCCGCCCCCACGGGCGAACGCTGATGTGCTCAATGTTCCGGCTCCGATCTCGGCGCTCCCACCCGCCGCGACCGCTGACCGCGGCGCTGCGTGAAAGGGCGGAGGTACTTCTGTGCGGCGCGCCGACGGCGGGTCGGCTCGAGGAAGGGTGGTTCGGGCCTCATCGGTGTGAAGCGGACCGGGCGCGGGGCGGGGCCGCGTGCCCCGCTGCACTTCACGGTGTCGGGGACGCTCAGCCGTTGGCCGTGTGGGCACCGGTCATCAGCGCAGCCAGGTCCTCGGGGGCGAGGAACGACGGCGGAGGCGGAGGTCCCCAGGCATAGAGCGCCTGCAGGCCCTCGAAGGAGCGTGGCGTCCACAGCTGGTCGTCGACGATGCAGTCCATGTCGGCGTAGTACTCGCTGAAGTTGCCGGCCGGGTCCTTGAGGTACCAGAAGAAGTTCGACCCGATGTGGTGGCGGCCGAGCCCCCATACATGACGTTCCGGGTGCTCGGTGAGCATGCTCGTGGCGCCCCGGCCCACCTCGTCGACATCCGTCACCTGCCACGAGGTGTGGTGCAGGAAGTTCAGTGGCGCCTGCTGCACCAGGACGTTGTGGTGGTCGGTGGAGCAGCGCATGAACGCGGCCGTGCCGGGCACGACGTCGCTGACCTTGAAACCGAGCCCTTCGGTGAAGAACCGCTGGGTCGACTCCTGCTCCACCGAACCGATGACGACGTGGCCCAGGGCCAGGGGTCGGACCGGGTCGGTGCGGGAGAGCACGGGTGCCCGGGTGCCGGCGCGGTCCAGGCGTCCGGGGCCGTTGTACGGGGTGGCCGCGACGGTGACCCGGGTCAGCCGGGGTGCGACACGGACCTCGACCGATATACCGGCGATGGGTTCCCTGGTGCGCAGGGAGCCGGTGCCGCGTTCGCACGGCAGCTGGAGCCGGTCCAGGTTCGCGGCGATCCGGTCCAGGTCGTCGCCGTCGTCGGCGGCGACCGCCATCCCCAGCAGCCGCCGGACGGGAGAGTTCTCGAGGAAGAACTGCTCACCGCCCTCGACGGTGGCGAACCGTCCGGGTGCCACCTGCTCGAGTCCGAAGTCGACGTAGTAGTCGGCCGCCTCGGCCACATCCGGCACTCCGACGGTGAGTGACTGAAGCCTGTGCAAAGCCATGGAGCGCCCCTCTCTCAGGCGGCGACGCAGGTCTGCCGGAGCTGTCCGATGCCCTCGATACGCGTGACGACCTCGTCTCCCGGCCGCAGATAGCGCTGGGGAGTGCGGGCGTGTCCCACTCCTGAGGGGGTGCCGGTGAAGATCAGGTCGCCCGGCAGCAGCGGGCACACCGCGGACAGCCGTGCGATCAGTTCCGGGACCGGGAAGATCATCGAAGAGGTGCGTGACTTCTGGACGCTCTCCCCGTTGACGAGGCACTCGATCGCAAGGTCGTCCGGATCGGCGAACTCGTCGGCCGTGACCAGCACCGGGCCGGTCGGCGCGAATCCGGGGAAGGATTTGCCGAGAGAGAACTGCGGCACGGGGCCCACGGACTGCACATCGCGCTCGGAGTAGTCCTGCCCCACGGTCAGCCCGGCCACGTAGGACCAGGCGTCCGCTGCGGCAACGTGCTCCGCCCGGCGCCCCATCACCACCACCAGCTCGGCCTCCCAGTCAACGCGGCCACCGGGCAGCCGCAGCTGCGTGTCGGGGCCGGTGAGGGACGTGGCGAACTTGGTGAAGACCGACGGGGACTCAGGCGTCGCCAGGCCGGCCTCCTCGGCGTGGTCGCGGTAGTTCAGCCCGATCGCGAACACCTGCCGCGGTGTCGGCGAGACGCTGCCATCCGGCCCCGCCGACGCCTGGACACCCGCAGCCTCCAGCTCAGCGGCCCAGGACCGGAAGGCGTCCCACTCCTCGAACACGGTCAGCGGATCAGCCGGGAACCGGCCTGCACTGGCCTGCTCGGCATCGATCACCGCCTCCCCGGTCACCAGACACATCCGTCCTGCTCTGGTCGTCGTCCGCATAGCGTGCCCCTCCGGTCTTCCAGCTTCTGGATGACTGGAGTCAACGCCCTTCCCAGTCGACACGTCAAGAAAATCTCGAGATTTTTTTGGAATATCTAGATGCGCTAGAATCTGCGACATGGCGACTACCAGCTCCATGACCCGCGCCGAGGAGATCTACCAGCGGCTGCGCGCGGACATCCTCAACGGACGACACGAACCCGGTTCACGTCTGCGGGTGGAGGCGCTGAAGGAGAAGTACGGCGCCAGCAGCGGGGTACTGCGGGAGGCACTGCCCCGGCTGGTCGGCCAGGGACTGGCGACCTTCGCGCCGCAACAGGGGTTCCGGGTCGTCACCGTCTCACCCGAGCGCCTGGAGGAGCTGACCGAGGCCCGCGTGTTCATCGAGACCCACCTTGTCCGGGAGTCCGTCACCGCCGGCACCATCGAGTGGGAGTCCGATCTGCTCGCCGCGCACCACCATCTCGCTCGCGTTCCCGTCTTCGGTGACGCCGGCGAAATCAACGAACGCTGGCTGAACGCCCACGCCCGCTTCCACCGCGTCCTGCTGGAGGGATGCCCCAACCGGCAGCTGCGGGACATCGCCACACAGCTGCGCGAGGCAGCGGAGGTCTACCGCTGCTGGGCCCGCACACCGACCGAGCACAGCAACCGCGATATCGCGGCAGAGCACAAGACCATCTGCGATCGCGCCATCGAACGGGACGTACCAGGCGTCGTCGAGGCGCTCAGCCGACACATCACCATCACCACGCACCTGCTGCTCAACGACTACGGGCGGCGCGAGGACGAAAGCAAGCAGGACCGCGGCCCCTCCTCCCCGTGAGGGCCGGGCTCGGAGTGCGGGAGCCCGGCACACCGGCCGGCTGACGGGGTCTTCCCGCGGAGAGAGAACCCCCGGCGGGCGTGTGCGTTTCCGAACGGCGCAGCGCCGGACCGGTGAAGGGAAAGGCCGCCCCTCGCGACCGCCTTCCCGGGAACAACCGCTATAGAAGAGTCGGCTGTACAACGGTCGGCGCCGACGGCGGGAAGACTGTGCGGCACAGCTGGGTCATTGAGTCTGGTCGGCGGCGTGATCAACGAGTACAGCTACGCCTCTTGCCCAGGAGCGACCATTATTCGAGCCCCACAGGATACCGCCGCATCCACGGCGAGCTCGTCGGCCTGGCACGCAACCTCGCCGCCTCCACGGTCTGGAAGATCCCGAAGGGGGCCGGGTTCGACCCGTCGCCGCAGCGCACGGACCGCTCCTGGGCTGCCTTCCTCGCTCGCAATTTCCGGCGCATCAACACTAGTCAGGTTGGAAGAGGCTCATTGGCCCCTGCGAGCGCATGTGCCTGCCGCGGCCGACGTACTGCCGTCGTCGGGACTCATACTCGAAGTAGGTACAGAAGGTGGTGAAGACGGAGTCAGCGCCACAGGGCCCGGCCCGTTTCTCCCCGTGGCCGCGGGGAGAGGGCGCTCACCAAGTTGCAGCTTCGGGGCGTGCGTTCAGCGGAGGACCGCCGTTACCGTGGCGGTGGCGTAGTCCCAGAGACGGTCGGCGGCCTCATGGTCGAGCGCGTGGGCGGCGACGCCGCCGGGCTGTTCCTCGGCGCCCTGGACAGGGCGCGCCTCCTGGTTGTCCTCAAAGTAGCGTCCGGTGATACCGCTCACCAGTGGGGACGCAGCGAGCAGCACCGACGTCGAAGCCCCCTGGGTGGGCTCCTTGTAGTAGGGCTGCGGGATGATGTTTCCCTCTTCGTCGATGGCGCCGAGGGCCCGCATGGTGGCGTCGTCGATGTGGCGCTGCAGGTTCGTGTTGATCCATCCCGGGTTGACCGCGTTGGCAGCGATCCCATCTGTAGCCCAGCGGCGGGCCCCCACCGCGAGCAGGACGTCCGCCGTCTTCGACTGGCCGTACGCCGTCCAGCGATCGTAGGGCCGCCGTTCGAACTGGGGGTCGTCGAAGTCGAACGCTGCTGTCAGATGGGCCCCGGAGCTGACGATGACGATGCGGGCCGAGTCGGCCTGGCGCAGACTGCCGTGCAGCGCGGTGGCCAGCGCGAAGTGCCCGAGGTGGTTGGTTGCGAGCTGCAGCTCCCAGCCCTGGGCGCTGACCGTGCGCTCCGGGACGGCCATGATCCCTGCATTGGCGACGAGGATGTCGAGCGGGCCCTGCCAGGTGCGTGCGAAGGCGTCGACCGACAGAAGGTCTGCCAGGTCCAGCGCCGCCACCCGGACCGATCCGGAGCCGTGAGCGGCCGTGAGGTCACGGACGAAGTCGGCGGCGGAGGCGGGATTGCGCGTGGCGATCGTAACCTCCGCTCCGGCGCCGGCCAGGGCGCGGACCGTCTCGACACCGATCCCGGAGGCTCCGCCGGTCACGAGGGCCCGGCGTCCGGTGAGGTCCACGCCGTGGATGACCTCCGCGGCGGTGGCATGCGAGTGGAAGGGGGTGGTCACGCGGTCGTGATCGTCGTACATGTGGAGCCTTTTCATGGGGGCCTTCGGTGTTCCTTGACGCTACAGTCGTAAATGTGGACGCTCTATAAGCAAAAGTCCGAGAAACTTGCTCAAACGTCCAGAAGGAGTCCCGGATGGATCCCCTAGAGGATGTTCTGACCCTGCTCGACACAAGGAGTCACCTCTCCTCGAGCCTGGTCGCGGGAGGCCGGTGGGCCATCCGGTTCGACGCGCCGTCCGATGTGAAGTTCAACGCCGTCCGGCGCGGTCACTGCCTCATCGAGGTCGAGGGCATGGGCGACCCGCTCGCCTTGGAGGAGGGAGACTGCTATCTGCTGACCCAGCCGCGACGCTTCACCCTTCGCAGCGACCCGCAAGCCGTGGCCGTCGACGCCGACCGCGTCTTCGCGTCGCCCGTGGGCGGGGTCGCGCGCACGGGCGACGGGGAGGACGACGTCCTCCTCGTGGGCGGCCGCTTCTCGTTCAGCGACCGGGCGCACACACTGCTGCTCGAAGGCCTGCCTCCCTTAATACACATACCTGCCGGAACGCCTCAGGCCGAGACCCTGCAATGGGCGCTCGCCCATATCGACCGTGAACTGCGCGACGGGCTCATGGGCTCGATACTGGTGGCCGAGCACCTGGCGGTCGTGATGCTCGTACACGTCCTGCGTCTGCACCTCGCGCGGGATCCGGAGGCTGTTTCCGGCTGGCTCGCAGGCCTCGGAGATCCGGTGGTGGCGGCGGCGCTGACCTCCTTGCACAGCCGACCGGAGCACCCGTGGACGGTCGCCGAGCTCGCGCAGGCCTGTGCCGTGTCGCGGTCGACGCTCGCCGCACGTTTCAAGACCACGGTCGGCCGCGGGCCGCTCGACTACCTGAACCGGTGGCGGGTGGAACTCGCCTCACGCCACCTGCGGCAAGGGACCGACACGGTATCCGCCATCGCCCGCACGGTCGGCTACGGCTCCGAGAGCGCGCTGAGTACGGCCTTCAAGCGGATCAACGGCATGTCACCCCGGGACTACCGCAAAACGACACAGGCGTCCTGAACCCGTGGAATCGGGAGCTGCGACCTATGGCCGCGCCGATACCGTCCATCACACCGGTGGAGATTGTACTGCGAGAATCCCGACTGCCCGAAGACGACGTTCGCAGAACAGGGCGGGCCTGACGGTGCGCTACCAGCGGCGGACTCCTGCTCTGCAGGCAGCCGTGAACGCGATCGCGGTTGCCCTGGCCGGGAAGGCCGGCATCCGGCTGCTCCGCAAGCGCGTCATCCTCGTCGTCCACTCCCGCCGCAGCCCCCAACGACCTGCCGACTACGGTCCCTGGTCGATCAACGCCCACGAAAATCTTGGATGAGCCGAACGTTTGACAGGCCCCGTACTGGCGCTACCACCTCGCCCGCGAGCATCATCGCGCCCACCCAGGTCAAGCACCGGACTCGTACGCCCTTGCAGCTTGATCAACTTCGTCACTCAGGAAGAGCCGCACCCATCTTCTTTCGCACGCCCGCCGTTGGTTCCGCGCGAACCCGAACGGCGCGGACGCGGTTGCCGCCGCGACGAAGGCCGCCGACGCCGCCCGGCAACGCACAGCCCAGTACCTCCTGGCAACGCAGCTGGAGCAGCTGCGCGAGCCGGCATCGATCCAGCGCCCGACCGGAGCTCCAGCCGGTGGGCCAGCCTCCTCAACCAATATCACCATGCTGCCTGACCTGCATGGGTGAAGTTCTCGGCAAGGACAGGACTGCGGCCATCCTGTCAGCACTCTCCACCGTGTTGCTTGCGATGGTGCTGAGGTCCTCCCCCGCCATGACCAAGACCACGCTGTGGACCGCAGCAGCCGATGACCGAATCCAGAGGGCTGTTGAAGCCCTCCTCAACAAGCCGGAAGCCGACGGGACGATCGACCGACTCAGTGGAGCGGCGGGCATGTCCCGAGCGACCTTCCTGCGGCATTTCGCGCGGGAGACGGGAATGACTGTGGGTGGCTTCCTTGCCCCGACCCGTCGGACGAGCCGCCCCTGAGGCCAGCCACTGCCGCGAAGCTCCGCGCCAATGCCGCGGCCATCCACCAGCTCGGGCGTCAGCACGGCTTGCTCGGGCCCCTGTTCGGAGCCCGCCGCCCGCCGACCGCAACAGCCCCTATGAGCCATGCAGTCCCGCTCGCTGAGGGCCTGGCCCTCAGCGAGCTCGTACCGATGCCAGCGGGTCAGCCGCGACTCAGTCTCGACTGCGCCACCGCGCTTCAGTCCGTGGAGGATTGCAGGTGGAGGACGACGGCTGCCGTTCCGAGCGGCGGAACGTCGACCGGGATGGCACGGTCCGGCTCCGGGCTGATGTCGCGTGGAGCCAGGCCCAGGTAGTTGGTGCGGACTGCGCGGGCAACGGCGAAGGGGACGCTCAGACGGCAGATGACGGGGGTATCGACCACCGACTGCAGACGCAGCAGCACTCTGCCGTGGTCAGGAACGGTGACGCCGACGAGTCGAATCCGGGAATCGTCCAGGGCCAGGAACTGTGTCTGGGCGAGAGCTTCGGTCCGGGCTCCGGCGCGGGCGCGGACCGGCACCAACGGGTGGCTGGTGACAGCCGCGACGCGTACGGCGAGCTCGTCGGCGTGGGCCGCGGCGTTCCCCGCGGTTGTGGTGAACCCGACGCTGTAGCGGAAGACGTGGTCGAACGCCTGCTGGGCGGGGAAGTTCGTGTCCCAGATGTTGTTGTGCACCCAGGAGAAGACACTGGCCGGCTCTTCCTGCGGCAGCGACTGAGGGTAGGGGACGTAAGGGATCGCGATCCCGCCGAGCTGGACGAGCGGGGCGTCGGCTGTCGCCAGGGCGGCGTGGTGGATGCCGTCGCTCAGGCTGATCCAGCGCCGGATGGCACGCATGTGGGCCGCCGAGCCCGGCACCGTCTCACGGTCGGTACCGAGGACACCGCCCGTGGCCTCCGTGTGCACGACAGGGTTGTCAAGGGCGAAGGGAAAGGCGAAGAAGGCACTTTCCTTGGTCAGTGTGGCGGTCTTCTCGATGCGGTTCTCTATGTCGATGCGGGCCGCGTTGTGCGGAAGGTGCACCTTGACGCGGAGTCGACGGGTGCCGGCCGGGGCGCATTCGTAGACCAGGGTCTGGCCGGTGGCGTCCGCCGTGCGGTCGACGAGTGCCGCGGGCGGGGCGGTGCTGCGTGAGGCGAGCAGGTGCATCGAGTCGTCGGCGACGGTCTTGCTGGACTGGTGGTTGAACGCGCCGGCCGTGGCGTACTCGTCGTAGACGTAGCCGTTGAAGCCGATGACGGCGTCCTGACGGACCATCTCGTGACCGGTGACCTTGTCGACGATGGAGGCGATGCACGCCTCACGCAGGTCGACCGTGACGCGCAGGTGGTCGTTTTCCAGGACGGTGGCGTCGGCGGACAGCGTCGTGTCTTCGCTGTCCTGTGCCATGGGCTCGGCGCTGGTGACGATGTCCAGGCGCACGGCTCCGCAGGCCGGCACGTCCGTGACAGGCACGTGCAGGAAACGGCCGGCCGCGCGGTGGCGCTCGTTGCTCTGGGCCTCCTCCGCGAAGGGCAGGGGTGTGCCAGTGCGCGCGTCGAGGACCTGGACGGCTTCGCTGAGCGCGACGGTGCTCTCCGGCAGGAAGAGCCGTGCGGTCTCGGTGCGCGGCCAGCTGCAGGTGTTCACGGCGTAGAAGGAGGCCAGAGCGTCGTCGGGGGCGGCGAAGGCTTCGCCCAGCAGGGCGGAGGCCGCGTCCAGGAGGGTCTCCGCTCCGTCATGGGCGCGCATGGCCTGGGAGTACTTCCAGTGCCACTGCTTCTCACCGGACCCGTGGCCGTGGTCGCCGTGGGTCCAGGGGTCGCCGGCACCCCAGGTGTGTTCGTTGAACAGCGAAGCGGACCGGTAGACAGTCGGTGCGCTCGTGGTGACGGCCGTGCTGCCGGGGACACCCATCAGGTGGGCGTACCCCGCCACGGTCTGTGCCTCGGCCAGGGCTGCCTGCCCGCGTCGGGTGGCGGCCAGCGGGACGGCACCGGCACCGACTCCGTCGACCCACCAGTCGCTCCAGTCCCCCCGGTAGGTCTCCAGGCGGTCTCCGACGCGCTTCTCGGCGTCCTCGAAGAAGTCCTGGTTGCGGGAGGCCCGCAGCTGTGGATACGCCCACTGTTCGTTCCAGCGGCGCACCGTGTCGGAGATGATGCGGCGCGGCGGGCCGTTGTCCGCGAACTTGCCCAGCACCCGCAGATGCAGGACGTCCCACGGATAGGGGTCGGCCGTATCGGGCAGGCCGAGGGCGGGGAAGCCGGGGATCCCCCGTCCTCCGTGGGGGTAGGGGAACTTGGCCAGCGCGCTGAGGTAGGCGGGCAGCAGGTCGTCGACGTGGTCGTAGGATTCGTCGAATCCGAGGATCGAGCCCTCCATGTAGGCCAGGCCGTGCGGGGTGTCCGTCCGCCAGACCAGGACGCTGTTGCCGCTCGGCGCCTGCCAGCGGAACAGGCGGGGAAGGTGTTCCCCGCCGACGAGGTGGGGCACGGCGCGGCCCGCCCAGTTGTGCGCCACGGACAGGTAGCGGATGCCGTTGTCCGTGAGGACGTCGGGCAGACCCACCACCTGACCGGGCACGTCCGTTTGCATGGCCGTGGTGATGTCGACGCCGTGCCGGTCGCGCAAGTCGGTGATCGGGCGCAGCAGTTCGTGCAGTTCATCGGTGGAGCAGGTCTCGGTGTGCAGATTGAACGGCATAGCCGTGAGTTCGACCCTCCCCTCGCGCACCCGGTCCAGGAAGCTCTCCACTTGGCGCCGGGGCCGGTTGGCCTGCCAGTCCTGGAAGGAGTGAAACGCTTCGACGGCCCAGCGGAACCGGGCAGGTTCCGGCCAGTCGTCGGTGTCCCGGCACAGCTCCAGGAGCGAGTCGAGGTAGGCGCGGCTCTCGGCCATCACCCGGCCCTGCGGGTCGGTGTAGCCGATGTCCAGGTGGGAGTGGAGCACCAGATGCAGCGTCCAGTGGCGCTGCGGGCGTGCCTCGAAAACGAGTTGGGTGCCCTCTTCGAGTTCCGGAAGCTCGATCAGCAAGGAGGTGGGTGCGTCCACTTCCGGGACCAGGAGGCGCGTGTCGCCTCCCGGCCCCGGCATGATCTCGCAGTGGACGGGGGTGCCCCCGCTGGTGGTGACGGTGGCCCTGGTGACGCGCTGTCGCGGGGGTGCGCCGTCGGGGCGGTGTATCCGCAGCCGGATGGACTGCAGCAGGCCGCCCGTCCCGTCATGGCGCAGCAGAGGCTCTCCCGACAGCCGCACCTGCAGGCCGCCGAGGCCGGCAGTGGTGGCCACGCGCTCCTTCAGCAGGTCGCGCGCGATGTCGGCGTCCCACCAGGACGGCCGGGTCAGCGGTGGCTTGGGCATGGTGCGTGAGGTCCTTTGCGTTGAGGGTGCGGTGCTGCGGTCCCGCCGCGTCAGGAGGGCTGGCGGCGCTGGTGGGTGGCGTCGGCGAGGGTGGCGAAGATCTGGACCATGGCCGACTGGTTGAGGGTCGCGGCCGGCGCTGTGGGGTCGTAGTCGCCGCCGTTGGAGGCTTGGAAGCGGAACAGGCCGGTGGAGGCGTCCCGGTTGGACTTGTATGTGCTGTCCGCGTAGGCGCTCATGGCTTCCGCATAGGCGGAGTTGGGGCGGACGGTGTCCAGGTCGAGCACGTCCTTGAAGTAGAAGGCGTTGAAGACGGCCGGCTGGTCGTGCAGACGGCTGCCCTCGGTCCAGTACGCCAGGGAGCCGCGGGCGTCCTCCACCGCTTTCTTCAGGTACCCGACGTTGCCGGTGCCGCGGTAGAGCGCGGTGGCGGTGCCGATCATGGAGCCCGAGTTGTAAGTCCAAAGGGTCTCGTTGGTGCTGCCGTCGTCGCCGCGGTCGTTGACGTACAGGCCGGGCGCCTTGCGCATGCACGAGTACACCCAGCCGTACCACCGCTCTGCCTTGTCGAGGTAGGTCCGGTTGCGGGTGTGCTCGTAGAGCCGGGCGGCGAGCTGGGCCGACAGGGCGGTGACGTTGGTGGCCCGGATGTTGTTGTTGGGCGAGTCGTACCAGTCCATTCCGCCCGGACATGTCTTGGTGGTGTCGCCGTCCCAGGCCCGGGAGACGACGGGCACGACCTGCTCGGCCCGCTTCAGGAAGCGTTCGTCGCCGGTGGCCTCGTACTGGTCGAGCTGAGTCAAGGCGACCACGGCGTTGTCGTCGTAGTACACGTCACCGCCCGTGCCCAGAGGGGCAGGCAGATACGACTCGTAGCCCGGGCGCTCGCCACGGGTGAGGTAGAGCTCGGCCGTGTCGAACCGCTCGGCCGCGTCATGCCGGTAGGAAGACCCGGTGAGCGGGAGTTCCTGCATGTCGACGGCTGCCTGCGCGGCCTCGCGGAACGGCCACAGGTAGGAGTGCTCCGGGTCGGCGGCCTGCCGGGGTGTGTGCTCCAGGTACAGCCCGTGGTGGTCGGAGCCCTCGTACAGGTGCTTCTGCAGGGCGCGGTAGGTGCTGGTGGCGCGGTCGGCCCATTCGTCGGAGGAGACCGGGCGGGCACGTTCGGGGCTCTGGGCGTATGCGGGGGCAGCGGTCCAGAGCAGGCCGGCGCAGACGACGGGAGCGGTGGCACGGGTGAGCAGCGATCGCAGCATGAGTGTTTCCCTTCGCGACGGTGAGGAGGCAGGAGAGGGCGTGCGGGCTCAGCGATGGATCTTGAGGCTGCTGACGAAGAAGCGCTGGGCGGAGAAGAAGAGCACCAGGGTCGGCAGGGAGACCAGGAGGGCGCCGGCCAGCACGATGGGCGGCCCGACGTTGGAGTAGTTGCCCTGCAGGTCGGCGAGCGCGGCCATGACGGGCCGGATGTTGCGGCTCGTGACCATGGTGATGCCGAACATCAGGTCGTTCCAGACGGCCACGAACTGGAACACGAACACGGCGATCATGGCGGACCGGGTCAGCGGGACGTGGATCTGCCAGAACACCCGCCACCACGACGCACCGTCCATGCGTGCGGCTTCCACGACCTCCCGCGGTAGCGTCAGGGCGTAGTTGCGCATGACGAAGAACGCGAACGGGACCGCGATCGCCGTGTAGATCAGTACGAGACCGATCTGGGTGTCGTACAGCGACGTGTGCGCGTACGACAGGAACAGGGGCCTGATGAAGACCTGCAGGGGCAGCAAGGTGCCGGAGTAGATCACCCAGAACCACCATGCCTGCCGTTTGACGGGCATGATGATCGTGGCGAAGGCGGCGAAGCCGGCGATCACCGCGGCGGCCACGGCGCTGACCACGGCGTACAGGAGGCTGTTGCCGAGAGCCGGGCCCAGGTTGGCCTTGTCCCAGGCTTGGGACATGTTGTCGAACAGCCCGAAGTCCTGGGGCAGCCAGTGCGGGCTGCCGGAGTAACTCCCCGCGGGTACCAGCGCGTTGACGACGAGGAGCCAGGTGGGCACCAGCCACAGCACGGCAAGTATCGCAATGGTGGCGTTGCGCAGAACTCGGCCAAGGGACATCGTCATACGCCTTTCACGTCGAGCTGGCGGCGTAGGTAGAGCCAGGAGGCCGCCAGCACGATCACGGTGAGGACGACCGCGATCGCCGCTCCCGCGCCGGGCCGCAGTTCCAGGAAGGTCTCGTTGTACATGGACACGGCGAGTGTCTCGGTGGCCCGTCCGGGGCCACCTTGGGTGAGCACCCAGATCAGGTCGAACGACTTGAGCCCGTTGACCAGGCTCATGCCGATCACGATGATCGACACCGGGCGGAGCTGGGGCAGGACGATGTGGCGGAACTGCTGCCAGCCGCTCGCACCGTCCAGGGAGCCGGCCTCCAGGGTCTCGGGCGGGATGGACTGCAGCCCGACCAGGAAGAGGATGACGGCCACGCCGGTGGCCTGCCAGGCGTTGGCGAGGATCATCACGATGGTGTTGCCGGGCCAGGTCAGCAGCCACCCCTGCGCCAGCGAATCCAGCCCCAGGGTCGTCAGGACCTGGTTGACGGCGCCGTCGGTGGTGAGCATGAAGTTCCACACCACCGCCACCGCGGATCCCGACAACGCGTAGGGCAGTACGACGCACAGTCGTGCGAGGCGCGAGAAGCGGCCGGTGTTGGTCATGCAGGCGATGGCGAGCCCCAGCACGAACGGGAGCACGACCGTGCCCACCACCCACATCAGCGTGTTCTGGATGGAGCGGGAAAGCGCCGGGTCGGAGGCGAACAGCGAGTAGTTGTCGAACCAGCTGAACGGCGAGGTCCGCGTGTCGCTGAAGAAGCTGCGGTAGACGGTCCACGCGAACGGGGCCAGCAGGAACAGCGTGACCAGGAGGACAGCCGGAGCCATGAATCCGCCGGCCACCAGACGCTCACGCGCGGTGCGCCACGTATGTGCAAGGGGGGAACGCCGCATCGCACGCTGGGGCGCTGCCGGCCCGCTCGCCGCAGTCGGCGGGCGTTGGTCGGTCATTGAATTGCTCATGCTTCATCTCGCTTCCAGGCCGCCCATTCGTCGTGTGCACGCTCCTGCATCCGGCTCAGCGTGGTGGCCGGCGAGGTCTGCCCGGCCATGAATCCGCCGAGGTCGTTGGTGTTGCCTTGGATGAGGCTGGGCGGGCTGGCCTCCCAGTAGCGGACCAGCGCCAGCCGGCGATTGCGGGCGATGTCCCGCTGGAGCCCGGCCACCACCGGGTTGTTGGAACTCACCTTCGGGTTGGCGGAGCTGTCCTGCAGGAAGTCGCTCCACACCCGCTGGACGGACGGGTCGAGCCAGGCCCCGACGTTCGCCATCGCGGCGTCGTGCGAAGACGCGCGGCTGGGCACCACGAAGACGCCCGACTCGGCGATCACGCTCTTGGAGGTGGAGGGCCGCACCGTGGGAAGGATGAAGGCGCCGTAGTCGGTGCCCGGTTTCATGCCCGCCGCCGACATGCCGGATGCCTGCCAGGTGCCGTGCAAGAACATGCCCACCGTGCCCTCCTTCAGCGCTCCGGGGCCGCGCGCCTGGTCGAAGTCGGGGGATGTCATCCAGCCTTTGCGCATGAAGTCGTGCCAGATGTCCATCGCCTGACGGGCCCGGTCGTCGGTGTAGGAGGCTTCGCCGGCCACCAGTCGCTGGTAGAAGTGAGGGTCGACCTTGCTGACCAGTTCCTGGAACCACTCGATCGCGGGCCAGCCGCCCACCTGGCTGGCGAGAAACGGTGTGATCTTGTTGCGCTTGAGGACTTCAGCGCAGTGCAGAAGCTCGGCCCAGCTGCCCGGGGCGGACAGGCCCAGCTTCTTGAACACCGGCTTGCTGTAGAAGAGCACGTAGTACGACTCGTACAGCGGGATCCCGAACGCCTTGCCGCGGTAGGAGACGGCCTCCCGTGATGTGCCGCGCACCCATCCCTTGTCCGCGTACTGCTCCCAGACGCGGGTCAGGTCGGTGAGTCCGCCGGCACGCGCCAGACGCTTGAGCTGATAGCCGGACGCCCACTTGATGAGGTCGGATGCCTTCGAGGTCTGCAGGGTCATCTGCACGACCTGCTGGTACGAGGTGACCGACGGATTCGACAGCGGCCTGAGCGCGTAACCGGTGATCTTCTTCAGCTCGCGGCCGGCCGAGCGGTAGCCGTCGTCCCAGGTGGCGTTGTCGTTGGAAATGCTCGTGGTCCCCGGCTGCGCGGACGTGCTCGTCCCCCGGGCACAGCCCCCCGCCGTCAGAGCGGCCGCGCCGGCGGCCATCCCGGCAAGGAAGCGACGCCGTGCAAGCGGCACGGCTGCGCTGCTGGTCCTGCCCGATGCTGACATTGATCACCTTCACGGAATCGGGCCACCTGCATGGCCGGATGTGAATCACAGGGCGCCGGTGATGCCAAAGAGACCCCGGATCTGCCCTGTGTGTGTTGCGTGGAGGTTAACGACACCATTCCGGCGGTAGCAAGACTTCGGGACGATAAGAATCCAACCCCAAGACAGTTCCCCATAACTCTGCTGGTCAAAGACGCATCCATACCCCAAAGGTCCAACGGGAAGGGCGTGGACACCTCCAGCCAAGCACTGTTATCGTTAACCTGCCGTGGAGCCGAGTAAGGAGCAGATGTGCCCGCGTCTCGTTCATACGACCCCCACCCCAGCTACCAGCCGGTCGGCGGAGAGGTGATGGTCGGCTGGCCGGCCCTGGCCGCAGATCTGCCGCTCGGCCCGCTCGTCCTGGCAGTCGACGGCCCCGCCGCCCTCGACTGGGCCGCGCTGGCCGATGGTCTTGCGGGAGCCGTGCGCTCCGCGGGCCGCGACGTGGACCTGCTCGATGTTCGCGACCACTACGCGGCGGCCGGTGAGCGGATAGCCGCCCAGCCTGTCCCCGCCGGTGATCCGTTCTTCACTCCGCTGTCCCAGGCACAGGTCGCGGACCTGTTCGACTCCGTTCCACGGCCCGAGCGGCCCGTGCAGGATGGAGTGGTGGTGGTGTACGGGCCGGGCGCATCGCTGTGCGGTCCGGATGTGCTGTGGTACGCGGACCTGCCGAAGCGGTACGCCGAGGCAGCGGTGTCGAAGGGCGAACTGCCGGTCGGCGTCAACCTGGGGCGCCCCGCCGAGCCCGGCGAACTGGTGCGCCTGTTCTACACCGACTGGCCCGTGCTGGACCGGCACCGCGACGCGATCGCGGGACGTGTCGACCGATGGATCGATGTACAGGACACGGCCCGCCCGGCCGCACTGGACGGTGCCGCGCTGCGCAGCACCCTGGCGTACCTGGCCCGGGGCCCGGTGCGCACCCGTCCGTACTTCAACTCCACCCCGTGGGGCGGCCAGTGGGCGGCGAGTGAACTCGGCTTCACCCCGCAGGCCGGCAACACGGCCCTCGGCTACGAGCTGATCGCGCCCGAAGCGGGAATCCTGGTCGGTGATAAGGGCGGGGCCCAGGTCGAGGTCCCGTTCCAGCTGCTGTGTGTCGAGCACCCCGAGGACATGCTCGGTGAAGACGTGCACCGCCGGTTCGGCACCTCCTTCCCGATCCGCTTCGACTACCTCGACACGATGGGCGGCGGCAACCTGTCCCTGCACCTCCACCCGCGGGAGCGGTACATGCGGGAGGTGTTCGGCTGGCCGTACACCCAGCACGAGACGTACTACGTCACAGCCGGCGAGGACGGCGCCCAGGTGCTGCTCGGCCTCACCGAGGACGCGGACCTCGACACCATGCGGCGCCAGGTGGAGGACGCCATCGACAACGGCAACCCGATGCCCGTCGAGGACCACGTCCAGTCCCACCCGGCGACGGTGGGCCAGCTGTTCATGATTCCGGCAGGCACACCGCACGCCTCCGGCGCGGGCAACCTGGTGCTGGAAGTGAGCGCGACCCCGTACCTGTACTCCCTGCGGTTCTACGACTGGCTGCGCAAGGACGCCGCCGGTGCCTCCCGGCCCATGCCCTACGAGCACGGCTTCGCCAACCTGGACACGGCCCGGCGGGGAGAGGACGTCACCAAGGACCTGATCCAGCGGCCGCGTACGCTGCGCGAGGGTCCGGGCTGGCGCGAGGAGGTCATCGGCGCACTGCCTGAGATGTTCTACGCAGTGCACCGCCTCGTCGTGGCGCAGGGCGCCGACATCCTCGACGACACCGCGGGCCGCTTCCACATTCTCAACGTCGCCGCGGGCGAGGGCGCCCTCGTCGAAACCCACGACGGCCGCACCCATACCCTGGCCTTCGCGGAGACCATCACGATCCCCGCCTCGGTCGGCCCATACCGCGTCCGCGCGCTGGGCGGCGACGAGGTGAAGATCGTCAAGGCGCTGGTGGTCGAACCGTGACCGTGGCCTCCACGGGGCGGGCCTCGGCGCCGGTTCCCGTCCTCGACATCGGCGGTACTCATGTGACCGCCGCGCTCGTCGCCCCCACCACCAGCCACCCCATCCCGTCCACGGTGATCCGCAAGCCCCTGAGCTCGCACGCGGGAGCCGACGCCATCCTCGACACCATCGCCATGGCCGCCCTGGCGCTGCCCGCCGGGCACGGCCTGTGCTGGGGTGTGGCAATGCCTGGCCCCTTCGATTACGCCACCGGCGTCGGCCGCTTCACCGGCATGGGAAAGTTCGAGTCCCTGTCCGGCGTCGATGTCCGGGCCGGCCTGCGCAAGCGGCTGGCCGACCGGTCCGAGCGGCTGCGATTCCTCAACGACGCCGATGCGTTCGCCATCGGCGAGTACGGCGCCGGTGCCGCCTCGGGTCACGACCGTGTCCTCTGCCTGACGCTGGGTACCGGCGTGGGTTCCTCATTCCTGTCCGCCGGCCGTCCTGTCCACACCGGCCCCCTGGTGCCGCCGAGCGGACACGTGCACCGCCTGACGGTGCACGGTCGGCCGCTGGAGGACACGGTCTCGCGCCGTGGCATCCGCACCCACTACGCCCGCCTTGCTGCCGCAACGGACGGCCAACTTCTCCCCGATGTGCATGAGATAGCCCAACGCTCCAAGAAGGGCGACGCCGCTGCGGCAGAAGCCTTCCGCTACGCTTTCGACGCACTCGGCCAGGCCCTGGCTCCATGGATCGACCGTTTCGAAGCCACCGCGGTGGTCATCGGTGGCTCCATGGCCCAGTCGTGGGACTTGATCCACCCTGCGCTCACCAAGGGGCTGGCTTCGGCCGGCAGACCGGATGTACCTGTTCTACCGGCCCGGCAGCCTGAGGAGGCCCCCTTGATCGGGGCCGCCCGCTGGGCACAGGGCGTATCAGACGCCTCATGAAGACCAGGGCACCGATGCAGGCAGACAGAGGAAGGGGCAGGGGCATGACCGCTCGCCGGGGCAGCGGGCCGACCATGCACGACGTCGGCAAGCTCGCGCAGGTCAGTGCCATGACCGTCTCACGCGTACTCAAGAACGACCCCGGCGTCTCAGAAGCGACCCGCCAGCGGGTCTTCGCGGCGGTCGACCGACTGGGCTACCGCCGCAATCAGACCGCACGCAGTCTCCGCCTCGGGGGCAGCGGGATGATCGGCCTCGTTGTCACCAACCTCGCCAACCCCTTCTACTCGCGCCTCGCGCTCGGCGTCCAGGAAGTCCTCACGGAGTACGGCTTTCGCATGCTGCTCAGCAATTCCGGCGAGCAGGCCGATCGAGAACCCGAGCTCATCGACGGACTCATCGATCACCAGGTCGAAGGGCTGATCGTCGTCCCGGCAGGCAGTCGGCAGCAGCACCTGGCCGGCGCCATGCGGCACGTCCCGGTCGTTTTCGCGGCACGGCCACCCGCCGGGCTCGACACCGACTGCGTACTGGTCGAAGACTTCCACGGCGCGCGCGAAGCCACCGCCTGCCTCCTGGCCGATGGACATACCCGCGTCGCCTTCCTCGGCAACCCGCCGGCGCTCTACACCGGTGCCGAACGCCTGCGCGGGTTCTGGGCGGCACACGAAGAAGTCGGCATCGAGCCGGACAACGCCCTCATCCGCCAGGGTCTGGTCGACTCCGCGACAGCAGAGCGGGCAACCCTCGAACTGCTCAAGCAGGCCGAACGCCCCACCGCGCTGTTCTGCACCAACAACCGCATCAGCCAGGGCGCGATCCGGGCCCTGTACAAGGCAGGAACCACCCTTCCCGTCGCCGGTTTCGACGACTTCGACCTGTCCGATGTCCTCGGCCTGCCGCTGACTCTCGTCTCCTACGACGCCGACGAGATCGGCCGCCAGGCCGCACGTCTGCTGATCGACCGCCTCGAACACCAGGACGCAGCGCCGCCGGCCTCCCGCCGCGTCACCGTCCCCACCCGCGTCGTCCACCACGGCACGCCTTCCGGGGACAGGCTGGGCCACCCGCCTACCAGCGCCTGACGCCTCCGTCCGCGACGGCCCCAGCCCCCGCCACCCCTGCCCTTCCGGTGCAGACGAGACGGCCCCACAAGGGGTGTGCGCCGACCCGACCCGCCCGGTAGCGCGGGGGACCGACAGCCAGCCCACCGCCGAAAGGCTGACCCATGCGCTTCCCCACCAGCGTCAAAGACCACCCGATCGTCCAGCAGGCAGTCCACCGACTTGATGACCTCGGCGACCCCCGCTTCGGCCAGACGCTGGTGCGCTGCCTGGACGACACCTTGGCCCGCACCATCCGGCCAATGCCCGACGGCACCGCCTTCGTCGTGACCGGCGACATCCCCGCCATGTGGCTACGCGACTCCTCGACGCAGATGATGCCCTACCTGGCACTCCTGCACGACAACACGGCCCTGCAGGACCTCCTGCTCGCCGTGTTGCATCGTCAGTTCCAGCAGATCGCGCGCGATCCCTACGCCAACGCCTTCAACGCCGAGCCCTCCGGGCAAGCTCATGACCCCGGCGACCTGTGCGAGGACCCCTGGGTGTGGGAGGAGAAGTACGAAGTCGACTCCCTCGCTTTCCCCCTCCTGCTGGCCCATCGCTTCTGGGCAGCTAGCGGGCGAACCGACCACCTCCCCCAGGCGCTCCAGACAGCGCGCACCGTCATCGCGGTGTGGCGCACGGAGCAGGACCATGAGCGCCTCTCCACGTATCGCTTCCTGCGCCAGAACGGCCTACCGGGCGACACCCTGCGGAACGCGGGACGAGGAACACCTGTCACCCGGACCGGGATGACCTGGAGCGGGTTCCGGCCCAGCGACGACACGTGCCGCTACGGCTACAACATCCCCGCAAACCTGTGCGCTGCCGCCGCCCTCGACGGCGCCGCCGAACTGGCACGCCACGTCCACGACACAGAACTCGCCGAGAACGCCGCCCAACTGGCGGCAGAACTGCGAGCGGCCACCGTGCGGCACGGCACCGTGCGGCACCCCGAGTTCGGCTTGATCTACGCATACGAGGTGGACGGCAAGGGCAACACGCTACTGATGGACGACGCCAACATGCCCGGGTTGCTCTCGCTTCCCCTAGTCGCAAACGTCCCCGCGACCGACGCGGTCTACCTCGCCACTCGCAGGTTCGCCCTCTCACCGGCAAACCCCACCTGGTATCGGGGAACAGCCGCCGAAGGCATCGGCAGCCCCCACACGCCCGATGGGCACATCTGGCCCATCGCCATTGCCGTGCGAGGTCTGACCAGCAACGACACCACAGAGCGAATCACGGCTCTGCAAACACTGCTTGCCACCGACGCGGGCACGGGCGCGATGCACGAGTCGTTCCACAAAGACGACCCCCGTAAGTTCACCCGTCCATGGTTTTCCTGGGCCAACGCCATGTACGCCGAGCTCGCGCTCGACATCGCCGAACTCGGCAACCGCCCCCTGTGGGCCTCTCCATCGCTCACCCCGGGGGCGGCCGACCAAGGCTGTCGCAGGACGGCCGCACGGGAATGGTGATGAAATCCGTGCGCGTTGCGCGTCTACGCCGAGTGAGCACGCCGCGGGCCCCTGCACAACTTCCCTACGCGGGCGAGGCAGTGTGCATGGCGCCGCGCTCGGCTTCTGACGAGCTCCCGGCACCTGTCGGGCCGCACGAAGTGCAGCCGTACTCCGCAGCAGAGCCTTGGTCGGCATGCGGGCCCAGTAGGAGCACGCACCGCCGATCAGTTCCCGCTCGACGATGACGGCGCTCAGCCCGCCCTGTACCACCCGGTCGGCCACGTTCTCGCCGACCGGGCCCGCGCCGATCACGATGACGTCGTATGTGTGGCCGTCCGTGTCACTTCTCCTTGGCGGCGCGGCCCAGACGCAGGGCCGAGACGAGGAAGGAGATGCCGCCCGGGATCGCGTAACCGATCGCGCTGGTGAGCGTGGGCTTGTCCGCGCCGGCCGACGCGACGAACGACGCTCCGGCCAGGACCGAGATGCCGCCACTGAGGATCATCGGCCACTGGCCACCCATCGTGCGACGGGGAACGGCCACAATCGAACCAGCCCGGACACGACCGCCCAGGCCTGAAGGGTGCCAATCTTCCATTTAGGCTGCTGAGCTGGGCGTTTCCTGTGGCTGGTGAGGCAGCCGGGGCGACGTGGTGTGATACTCGTTGAGCAGTCCGCCAGGTACCCGGCGGCGCCTGACCGCGGCAGCGGGCAGGGGGATGACGTTCGGGTCGTCGTCGGGTGCTCGCAGGCCAAGGCTTCGGTGGGCCCGTCCCGTGTTGGAGTGCTCTGCGCACTGGTTGAGGACCGTACGCAGGTGTCGTTCACCGGTGATCAGGAGTCGGTCGGTGCATTCGGCGCGGGCTGTGCGTATCCATCGTTCGGCGAACGCGCTGGACCGGGGACTTTGCGACGGAGTCGGGATGACGGCCGTGCCGTTGCCGGCGAAGACGGCGTCGAACCGACGGTGCCTGTCGAGCCTCCACGCATCGTTGCCGAGCTCGCGGCGGGGCAGCCGGTACGGGCCGTATGGAAGAACGAACTCGGCGGGTTGACGTTCCAAGTCGGCTTGGGTGATACACGGCCTGTCGGCGAACGGCAAGTTGCCCTGAATTGCGGTTTTCGGCATGCATCTATCGGGTGGCCGCAGGCCTGATCCGCCGGAAGACGCACCACACGCCGCGGACGGTTCCGGGGGTTCAGCTCTTCGCGGTCGCGGAGGTCCATCGCCGCCCGGAGCTTGCGGCCTGGGCCACGGCCGCCACCAGGTCGGTGTTGTGCTGTGCGTGGGCGAAGTCGAGTGCGGACCGGTTGCCCGTCTCCGCGTCACGCACCAGGCATGCGTACAGTTCGGCGACGTTCAGCGCGGGGCTCGCGGCGGCGGCTGGCGCCGCGGGCTCGTCGGGGGCGTCGAAGGAGGCGCTGGAGGCCAGGCTGAGGTCCCCGCCTTGCACTCCGTAGAGGGAACCGCCGGTGAGTGAGAGCCATCCGTCGGTGCCGCGGAGCTCGAAGCGGAAGTCCGCGTTCTCGGGCGGCACGCCGCCGATGACGTCGGCGGTGACGACCGCACCCGTCGTGGTACGGGCCAGGATGTCGACGTGGTCGGGTACTTCCCGGCTTGCCTGTCCGCCGGTGTCGAGGAGTGCGGGGTGGGGCCACAGGGTTTCGGTACGGGCGTCCACTTCGGTGATGTCACCGAGCAGTGCCTCGATGATGTCGAGGGTGTGGCCGGCGGTGATCGTCAGCAGGGATGCGCCGGACTCCTTCTTCTCGAAGTACTCGTACCCCGAGGCGCTCGCCGGTCCGAAGCCGTACGAGGTCGACACGACCCGCGCGTTGAGCGGTCGTCCGATGCGGCCCTCGGCGATGATCTGGGCCGCGCGCCGCACCGAGGGGTTGTAGCGGCCCTGCAGACCGATGACGCTGTGTCCGGACCGGGCTGCTGCGGCGAGCATCTGCGTCTCGGCCGGAGAGCTTCCCAGCGGCGCCTCGCAGTAGACGGCTTTGCCAGCGTCGAGGGCTGCGAGAACGAGGTCGCGGTGGTCGGGGACCTTGACTGCCACGGTGACGATATCGATCGAGGGGTCCTGGATCATGGCGAGCGGGTCGGTGTGCCATGCCTGTGCGCCGAAGGCCGCCGCTGCCTCGCGTGCGCTCTCCTCCCGCCGGGTGGCGACCGCCGCCAACGTGATGCCGTCGAGTGCCTGGATCGCCGGGACGTGCGACACCTGCGCCCAGCCCGTCTGAGCACTCGCCCCGATGATGCCTACGCGCACCTGTGTGAGGGACATGCGTGGTCTCCTGATGGTGTTGATCTTTTCGGTCGTATGCGACGGCATCGCTGTATCCCGCCTGGCTCGCGCAGGGCGGCCGGTGCTGTCGGTGCAGGCGGTAGGGGTCCGGAGCGTGTGCCCGGGGCCGCCGCACTCAGTGCAGCCGGGTGGAGCTGATACCGCCGTCGACGGGGATCTCGGCACCGTGGACGTAGGTGGCTGCGTCGGAGACGAGCCAGGCGACGGCGGCGGCGACCTCGTCGGGGGTACCGGCGCGCTTGGCCGGGGTGCCGGCGGCCAGTGCGATCACCGCTTGTTCTGTCTGAGCCTCCTCGGCGGCGCGGGTCACTCCGGGGGAGACGGTGTTGACCCGCACGCCGCTCGGCCCGAACTCGGCCGCCCAGCTGCGTGCCAGCTGAATCTCCGCGGCTTTCGTCGCCGAGTACAGCCCGACGAACGGAGAGCCCACGCCGGCCATCCACGAGCCGATGACCACGATCGCGCCCCGGCCGCGCCCGACCATCCCCGGCGCCAGCGCGGCGGTGAGGACGTGCGGTGCCCGCACGTTCACAGCCAGCGCTGTCTCCAGATCCCCGTCGCACCATGCCAGTGTGTCCACCGCGGGACACACCGCTGCGCAGTGCACGAGGATGTCGACCTGGCCGCCGAGCGCCTCGGCGGCGGCTTCGGCGAACCGGCGCAACTCGGCGGGCCGCCGATCCAGCTCACTCGGCAAGAAGACAGCCGTCCCCTGATCGCGGGTGATGTCCGCGACCACGGCCTCACCACGGTCCTTGTTCCGGCCCGTGACCAGGACGCGGATTCCGGCTCCAGCGAGAGCGCGGGCCACCGCCGCACCGATACCGCTGGTGGAGCCGGTGACCAGCGCCGTACTCAAAGTGCTCATGCCGAGGACGCTATGTCCATTCCTGCCGGGCAGTTGGTCGGCGCACGCCTGGGTCCCCCACCACCGAGCTACGGCCTTGACGAACGGCCAGACCCAAACGCGCGTGACCAGGCTGCCCGCCGAGTTCACCGACGGCCGCCCGGCGGCCCAGGGGCTGGAGGTGGCCGAAGCACGGCTGGACGGAGCGGTCATCGACCTGACGGAGTGATCTTCGCCTTCGGGAAGGACGTGCAGGACGGCTACCCCGCCGACTCGCCACGGCCTCACTTGGCGAGTCCTTTCGGTCATCTGTCAACCGTTAACCGGGACGGGAAGTTCGGTGATGCCGAGGGCGAAGTCCAAGTTACCCACCCCGTGGTTGGCGAGGCCCACCGTGACCACGCCCGCTCCTTCCAGCCAGTGCGCCATTTTCAGGCCGCCGACGTCCAGCGGGCGCAGCCCGAGGGTCTCGATGAACGCCTCCACACTCGCCTTGGCCTGCGCATTATCGCCAGCGATGAAGACGTCGGGCCGACCCTTCTCCAGGACATGGCGGAAGATGGTGTTGAACGCCTTCACCACGCTGGCGCTTGCCGGGGCCGCCTTGGCGACTTCCTGCGCGATCGAGGTCTCCTCGCGGTGGGCTAGCCCGTCGAACGTGGAGTTGAAGGGATTGCTGATGTCGACGATGACCTTGCCCGCGAGAGTATCTCCGTACTGGGCGACGACCGGCACGACGCCGTCGTACAACAGGGCCACGATGACGATGTCCCCGGCCGGGGCGGTGCCCCATTCTCCCGTCGTGGCGCCGCCGCCGAGAGCCTTGGCCAGGTCAGCGGCCTTGGACCGATCGCGGCCCATGACCTCGACGGTGTTGCCGCCCGCTATCGCCCGCGCTCCGATGGTGCGGGCCATGTTCCCGGTGCCGATAATGCTGATGTTGCTCATGAGATGTCCTGCCCTGGTTGTAGTTGTCCGGTTTAGATGGCGGTGGTGCCGCCGTCGGCGACGAGTTCCATGCCGTTGACGTAGCTGGAGTCGTCGGAAGCGAGGAAGAGGGCGGCGGTGGCGATTTCGTCGGGGCGGCCCATCTGGCCACGGGGGATGAGGGACTCGAACTGGCGCTTGGTGGCCTCGTCGAAGAGTTCTTCCTGCTTGGCGGTGGCGACCTGGCCGGGGGTCAGGACGTTGACGCGGATGCGGCGGTCCTTGAGCTCGTTGAGCCAGACGCGGGCCCATGCCTGCTGGACGGCCTTGCTGCCGGCGTAGACGCTCCAGCCGGGGAAGGCGCCGAGGGAGGCGTTGGAGCCGGTCATGAGGATGGAGCCGCCGTCGTTGAAGAGCGGAAGGGCCTTCTGGACGGTGAACAGGGTGCCGCGGGCGTTGAGGTAGAACGCGGTGTCGAAGTGGGCCTCGGTGATCTCGCCGAGCGGGGCGGGCTCGCCCCCGCCTGCGCTGGCCCACAGCACGTCGAGGCTTCCCTTCTCCCGCTTGACGGTGTCGTACAGGCGGTCCAGGTCATCCAGGTCAGCGGCGTCGCCCTGGACGCCGGTGACGTTGCGGCCGATCTGCCTCACGGCCTCGTCCAGGGCGTCCTGGCGGCGGCCGGTGATGAAGACGTGCGCTCCCTCGTCGACGAACAGCTTCGCGCCTGCCAGCGCCATGCCGGTGGTGCCGCCGGTGATGACCGCGACCTTGCCGTCAAGCTTTCCCATAGTCGTTCCCTTGGGTCGGTGGTGCCGTGTGTACCTGGGGTGACGGTGTTATGTACACCGCACTGTGTGCTTACGGTACTGGGTGGGCGGCCGGGCCGCAAACTATGTACACCGGTCGTTACCTGGCTGCGGTACGATGGAGCCATGACGGAGTTGGAGAAGGGCCCCACGGGCCGCCGCCGCGGCCGGGGCGCCCGCGAGCGCATCATCAGCGCGTCCCAGCAACTGTTCCGCGAGCAGGGCATCAACCGCACCGGCATGGACCAGCTTTGCGCGGCGGCCCAGGTGTCCAAGCGCACGGCCTACCAGCACTTCACCGGCAAGGACGAACTCGTCGCCGAGTACCTGCGCCGGTTCGACCCCTCCGTTCTGTCCGGCGTGTTCGACCGCACCGACCTCACGCCCCGCGAACGGCTCCTCGCCGCCTTCGACATCCCCCCCACCACCCCCCTGTGCCCCTACATCGCCGCCGCCGTCGAACTTCACGACCCCCAGCACCCCGCATCGCAGTACGCGCGCGACTACAAGGAAGCCGTCGCCGCGCGGCTCGCCGACACCGCCCGCGAAGCCGGCGCCGCCGACCCTGAACAGCTCGGCGAGCAGCTCGCGCTGCTCATCGACGGGGCCGCGGCCCGCACCCGGGTCCTCAACGCCGACGCCTTCCCCACCGCCGCCGCCATCGCCGCCGTCCTCATCGACAACGCCATCCCCGCCACAGCCAGCGATGACCGACGACGGGAGGAAGTGTCGAGTTAACGTGGCACATCGCGGCCGGGCTGGACGCGCTACCGGTCACGCGGCTGCACCGGCTGGCTGCAGGCTTTTACGGAACTGGCCGCCCCGCCCGCCTGTGGAAGGCCGCAGCAGAAGCCGCCGGGAAGAATGGCGACCCTCGGAGGTTGCAGGGGTTTAAGGCCGTCGTCTCGGTCCAGGGCGCCGACGCGCCGCCGGTTCGAACAGACAGCTGATCACATACGTCCGTACGCGGTGGCGCATGAAGAACTCGTACGCAGCTGGCAGAGGTTCTGAAGATGCGGGTGGGGCGCCCCCGGGGGGGGGGGGGGCCCCCCCCCCCCCCCCACCAAACCCCCGCCGGCCCCCCCCCCCCCCCCCCCCCAC
>NZ_JBIADZ010000043.1:33584-62772 GCF_042868035.1 Streptomyces sp. NPDC007875
GTCTCGGGTGGCCCATTTAAAAATTGGTACCCTGCTGCCAGTGGTTCTTATTTTGGGGGGGCCCCCCCCCCGCCGGGGGCGCCCCACCCGCATCTTCAGAACCTCTACGAGCCGGAGACTTGCCACCCCCCCATCCACTCCACCGCGGCGCTCTCCCGCGGGGCGGCACGGCGTTGACTTCTGGACCGAGCCAGCTGAACCATTCACGCTGATCATCAGTGAGCGGCCCATCTCGGCCACGCCAGCCCGAAACGAAGGCCAACAGGCGGGCAGCCAACACGTCCGGCTGGAACCCGCCGTCCGGTTCTGGGTCCCAGGGACCGACTCCCGACACTACGAACGGCAGACCGTCGGTGAACGGCTCCGCTCCGACGACAGGGCGATCAGCCGATTTGAGCCGCGTCCGCAGCACGTACTTCCAGTCGGTCTCAGGTGCTTCCGGGCCCCCTCAGACAACTGCTGGCCGAAGAACGGAACCGTCTCGGAGGTCAGCCGGTTCCGCCGTGCCTCACCTGAGGTGCCGTAGCCCAGGGGCCCAATCAGGTGGCACACCGGTTTCCGCCGCCCGATTCTGGTCACCCTATGAGCTGACATCCATCGACATGCGGAGGACAGCGTCATGAGCACTGCGCAGACCGAACGTGCGGAGGCGGCGAAGCTGCCGAAGGGTGATGTAGTGGCCATTCTGCTCGAGCAGCACGCACGCATCCGCGACCTGTTCTCTGACGTGAAGGGCGCCGAGGGCAAGCACAAGCAGCAGGCCTTTGACGAGTTGCGGGCCCTCCTCGCGGTGCATGAGACCGGCGAGGAGATGATTCTGCGCCCGGTCGCGAAGGAAACAGCCGGTGAGCAGGAGGCCGGCGCCCGCAACAAGGAGGAGAAGGAAGCGAACAAGGTTCTCGTCGAGCTCGAGAAGATGGACGTGTCAACTGCCGAATTCGACAGAAGGCTGGCCGGATTCGAGAAGGCGGTCATCGACCACGCCGAGCACGAGGAGCGGGAGGAGTTCCCCGCGATCCTGCGGGATTGCTCCGAGGGCAAGCGCCGGAGCATGGGAACGAAGCTGCAGATGACGGAGAAGATCGCCCCGACGCACCCGCACCCGGGCGTGGCCGGGTCCCCCGCGGCTCAGTGGGTGGTGGGGCCGTTCGCCTCACTCGTCGACCGGACGAAGGACCTCCTGAAGAGCGCCGCCGGCTGACCGTGGGCGGCGGACCGCGAGGCCGGCCGCATACGGGCCGAGGGGCGGGTCGTCCGTCGCGACCCGCCCCGTCGAGCCCCCTCCGCATCCGTTGCGCGTTATGTTCTGGAATGCGGGTACTCCGAGGGCGCGGAAGAGCGAGGCTCCGGCCCCTCACCGCCGTTTCCAGCCGCGAGGAGAACCCACATGCAACCGCAGATGCCACTCCCGGCCCGGGTGCCGGCTCACGCGCCTCAGGAAGGCGATGGCATTGTCGTCGGCAACGGCCCAGTGATCATCGATGCGTATATCGACTTCCAGTGCCCCTTCTGCCGGATGTTCGAGGAGGCATCGGGGCCACTGCTCGATGCCATGGTCACCGAGGGTCAGGTGACGTTGGTCTACCACCCGATGGCCTTCCTGGACTCCATG
The DNA here is from genome assembly GCF_042868035.1 of Streptomyces sp. NPDC007875. Taxonomy (NCBI): domain Bacteria; kingdom Bacillati; phylum Actinomycetota; class Actinomycetes; order Kitasatosporales; family Streptomycetaceae; genus Streptomyces; species Streptomyces sp. NPDC007875. The sequence continues at coordinate 35,197 of NZ_JBIADZ010000043.1, forward strand.
TCGACCAGCCGGTACTCCACCCGCGCCTCGGCCGCCTCGGGCTGCGCCTCCGACGGCGGGGCATTCATGGAGTACCTCTACACACTCTTCGCCAACCAGCCGCCGGAGGGCGGGCCCGGGCTCAGTGATGAGGAGCTGATCGCGCTCGGCCTGCGGGTCGGGCTGAACGACGCCTTCGCCGCGTGCGTGCGCGACGGTGTTCATCTGGACTGGCCTCCGTACGTCACCGCCAGGGCGGCCGAACGCGGGGTGAGCGCCACGCCGACCGTACTCGTCGAGGGTGTCGCCGTAAGGCCCCACCCGGGCCTGATCAGGACCGCGGTGGCGGCCGCCCTCCACCATCCGGCGTGACCGGCGGACAGCGCGTGAGAGGTGGTTACGCATGCCGGTGAAGCTGAACGACAAGGCGTACGACCACGCGAAGAGGCTGATCGAGAAGGGGCAGGGCGTGGCGGCGGAGGGTGATTCTCCCGAGCGGGGCGCCGTACGAATCCCCGCCGCGGTAGACGGCGGCACGCCCGCTCACGCGTGAGCCGGGGGGTTGCTTGGTCGTGACCCGCTCGATCGGGTCCTGTCCGTCGGGGACGAGGTGGAAGGCGCGGACCGAGCGACAGTGGTCACGCTCGGAGCCGTTGAGGTCAGGGCAGCTGGGCAACCGCATGGGCGGCGTTGCCCTGTTGGTGGTCGCCCCCGCCGACGACGACCGGCGGAGTCGTCGCGTAGTCCGTGGTGTATGTCACTCGCCCTGGGGCCACGCTGCCCCCTCTGGTGCCGCGGTGGTCCTGAACCGAGAACAGACCGTACCTCACCAGCGCTTGAGCCCGTCCGAAGGTCACTCCCGGGTGCGGCGCCGCGGGTCAGCCCGCCCGGTCGCGCTCCCGCCGGACGATCGGCTTCCGGCCCTTGAGGGTGGTGCCGCGCAACGCGCGGATCACCTCGTTGACCGCGGAGGCGGGGACCTCCACCAGGGAGAAACGGTCGGCGATCTCGATCGAGCCGATGTCCCGCCCGCTCAGCCGGGACTCCCCGGCGATGGCGCCCACCAGATCCTGTGGCCGGATGCCCGCGCTGCGCCCGGCACCGATGAACAAGCGCGTCAGGCCCTCCGCGGGGGCCCTGGTTCCCCGCGGGCCGCGGCCCGGTCCACCGCGCCCCTCACGGTCCCCGCGCCCGCCGCGGAGGGCTACTTCGGGAATCTCCTCCTCGTCGACCGCCGCGCCCCCTGCCTCATGCGCCAGCTTGACCGCGGCCAGCGCCACATCCATCACGTCGAACTCGTCCGCGAGGGTCTCCACCACCACCCGGAAGCGGTCGAGATCGTCCTCGACGATGGACTCCTGCAGTGCCGCTCGGGTCAGTTCCAGCCGGCGGGCGCGCAGATCGGCGACGGTCGGCACCTTCTCCACGCGGATCTGCCGCCGGGTCGTCCGCTCGATCGCCTTGAGCATCCGATGTTCCCGGGGCTCGGCCAGTGTGATGGCGACACCCTCCCGCCCGGCCCGCCCGACCCGGCCGATCCGGTGGACATAGGACTCCGGCGCGGAGGGCACGTCGTAGTTGACCACATGGGTGAGCTGCTCGATGTCCAGCCCGCGGGCGGCCACATCGGTAGCGACCAGCAGGTCCGCGGTCCCGCCGCGCACCCGACCCATGACCCGGTCCCGCTGTTCCTGGCTCATTCCGCCGTGCAGTGCCTCGGCGCGGTATCCCCGTCCGTTGAGCGTTTCGGTGAGCTGGTCGACCTGGTCCCGCGTCCGGCAGAAGACGATGGTGGCCTCCGGCGATTCCACGTCCAGCACCCGACCGAGCGCGGCGGGTTTCTGCGCCCGTGCCACGACGTATGCGGACTGCCGCACCTTGGGCGTCTCACCGGGGGCCGGTTTCTCCCGCTCGATCTGGATGCGTACCGGGTCGCGCAGATGGCGCCGGGCCATGGCGTCGATGCGCGCCGGCATCGTCGCGGAGAAGAGCACGGTCTGGCGATCCGCCGGTGTGCCCTCGAGTATCGCGTCGATGTCCTCGGCGAAGCCCATGTCGAGCATTTCGTCGGCCTCGTCCAGCACCAGTGTCTCCAGGCTGTCGAGCCGCAGCGTCCCGCGCCCGATGTGGTCGAGCGCCCGGCCCGGTGTCGCCACCACCACGTCGACGCCGCGCTCCAAGGCGCGCAACTGCCGCCCGATCGGCTGCCCGCCGTAGACGGGCAGGACCCGGGTGCCCAGGTCGCGCCCGTAGCGATGGATGGCCTCCGACGCCTGCATGGCCAGCTCACGGGTGGGCACCAGGACCAGGGCCGACGGCTCCTCCCCACCGCCGTCCTGGCTGATGCCCTGAAGCACCGGCAGGGCGAACGCGGCGGTTTTCCCGGTTCCCGTGGCGGCCTGGCCCAGCAGATCGCGGCCGTCCAGCAGCAAAGGGATGGCCTCGCGCTGGATCGGGGTCGGCTCCTCGTAGCCCAGCCCCACGAGTGCCCGCAGTAGCTCAGGGCGCAGTCGCAGATCGGCGAAGCCGATCTGTTCGGCGGTCGCGTCTGTTGTCATGGCCGCACGGCAGGTCAGGCCGGAGTGTGGATGAGTTCCTCGAACTCCTTCGGCAACTGCGACGTGACATGACGGAACTCACCGCCGCTGACCGCCTCCCGGACGGTGCTCAGCACCGCTGCCGCGCCTTCCCGAGCGACTTCCGGACTGGTGTGGGCCCGTGTGCTCACCCTGTTGACGAACTCGTCGAGCCCGAAGCTCTCGGCCTCCGGGGTCGGAGACACGAGCGATTCCTTGAGCGCCTTGGGCAGCTCCGAGGCAAGGTCGTCCGCCTCGCCCCTGGTGATCCGTTCGGCCAGGGTCGCCAGGGTGGCGTGGGTGAAGGCCTCCGCCTGCTCGCGCGGGAGGCCGGAGCGCTGGGAGACGGTGCTGATGAACGTCTCGTAATCCATGAGAGGCCCGCCTCTCTTCGGCATTTCGACTTTTCGGGCTTTCTGGTGTCTGCTACCGAGGCTGTCCAGCATGGCGACCCTGGCGGCCCGCCGCGTGCGCACGCCAGGTCCAAATGCGCGCCCTGACTCGACCCGCCATGCCGAAGCGGTCGGCGACAACGGCGCCTTGCCACATGGAGGCACCTCCAGCTCGGCGTGGCCGTGCATCGGCGCGTAGCCGGGGCGGCGGTAGACGGCGGCGCTACCCCTCGGCCACCGGCCGGTAGGTGCACACCTGCACGCCGGTGCCGCTGGTGACCGTGGAGACCAGTTCGAACGTGCGCCGCGCGCCGTCGCCGGGGAAGATGCTTTTACCACCGCCGAGGATCACCGGCATGATCATGAGCCGGAGCTCGTCCACCTGTGGGATTCCAGAACTCGGCCCGGCCCCGTGACCTCGGTGCCTCGACCGTCTGGGAGATCTTGCAGAAGGCCGCGATCGACCCCGCACCCCAGCGCACCAACCAGTCCTGGCCCGCCTTCCTCAAAGCCCAGGCTTCCGCCATCGTGGCCACCGACCTCTTCCACATCGGCCCTGTCTTCCTGTGGCACTGGTTCGTGCTGTTCTTCATCGACCACAGCCCCCGCCGCGTGCACATCGCCGGCGTCACCCCGCACCCGACCGGCCCGACACTGCCCCAGGTGGCCCCGGATGAACGCCATCGCGGAACGCTGGATCGGATCATGCCGACGCGAGGCAACCGACCACATCCTGATCAACGGAGAGCGCCACCTTCGCCTCGTCGTCGGCGAGTACGCGAAGCACGACCACGGGCGCGTTCTTCGCGCCAGACTCCGAACGCCTCGTCCACGTCGGCGTCCTCGACGTGGGACTCGGCGGACGTGCCGTCGACCTCGCCAGGCCAAAGCGACCTGACGTCCTCGGCGCCCAGGGCGAAGCGGAACCAGCTTCGCTCGATGGAGGCCGCGTGGCGTACCAGGCCCAAAAGTGTGAGCCCTGAGGTCGGGATCGCCTTCTGTTTCAGCTGCTCGCCGGTCAGCCCTGGCACTTCATGGCCAGGGTGGCCCTCTGGTAGTCGAGGAACGAGGTGAGCGACGCACGGTCGTCGGCCACCTTCGAGGGGTGTATGCGCTGGTCATCGTTCACCAAACGATGATGGCAAGGCCCCCCTCCCGCGATCCCCCCTCGTGCCAAGAGCCGGATACCAACGCCCGGCCTTCCCTTTGCCACCCGGTGATCCTGGTTGCTGCGGGGCGGGGGCGGCACGACTGAGGGCGGCCCCGATCTGATCGGATCGGCGACCGCCCTCACGCTGCGGTCACTGAGCGAGTGGAGAGCTGGGACAGCGAGGCTCGCCCCCCGCGCGCGGCCGGCCGGTCGGCAAGGGTGAGTCTGCGGCGTTTGCGAGGCTGATGCGACTGCTGGCACCGGTGACCACGGCGATCGCGCTGCGCAGGACAGCGGTCACGAGAGGACTTCCCCCAGGCAGGGGTAGTCGGTGTAGCCGCGGTGGTCGCCGCGGTAGAACGTGGTCTCGTCGGCCTCGGCGAGCGGCGCGCCGAGGCGGAGGCGGTGCACGAGGTCGGGGTTGGAGATGAACAGCGTCCCGAACGAGAGGATGTCCGCCAGCCCGTCGTCGACCAGGCGCAGTTGCCGGGGGCCGGCGGGCCAGTCGTGGTGAGTCTCGTGCGGATTGAGCATGAACACTCCTGCCCAGCGCTCCCGCAGTTTCACCGTGAGGTCGCGGTGGCCCGGAAACTCGAATACGTGCAGGTAGGCCAGGTCGCGTGGCAGACCGTCGACCAGGGTGAGGTAGAGCTCGTACAGGTCCGGCTCGTCGAGGCCGAACGCGGTGCAGCCAGGGGAGATCCGCAGTGCGAGCTGCTCGGATCCGATGCGCGCGGCGACGGCATCGACGAGGTCGAGCGGGAACCGGACGCGCCCGGCGACGCTGCCACCGTAGCGGTCGGTGCGGCGGTTGGCGTTGCCGGAGAGGAACTGCTGAATGAGGTAACCGTAGGCTCCATGCAGTTCGACACCGTCGAACCCGGCGTCGATCGCGTTCGCGGCCGCATCGGCGAAGTCGGCGATGGTATCCGCGATGCCCTGCATGGTCAGGACTTGCGGTATCGGGTACGGCTTGCGCACGGCCGGTTCGCCGCCGTGGACGCGCACGACGCCTTCGGCCGCACACGCGGACGGCGCGAGCGGGTGCAGCCCGCCGCCGAGGAGTTCGGGGTGGCTGTTACGGCCGGCGTGCATGAGCTGTGTGTAGATCCGGCCGCCCGCGTCGTGTACGGCGTCGGCGACCGGGCGCCAGGACGCGACCTGCGCCGTGTCGTACAGGCCGGGAGTGTCGGTGTAGCCCTGGCCGACACGACTGGGTTGGGCGGCTTCGGCGACGATCAGCCCGGCGGTCGCGCGCTGCCGGTAGTACTCGGCCATGAGCGGGGTCGCTGACAGGCCGTCGCCGTAGGCGCGGCGGCGGGTCAGCGGGGCCATGGCGACGCGGTTGGGCAGGGTAAGCGGTCCGATGGTGATCGGGTCGAATGCGTTGGGCATCGGGAGTTCCTTCTCGGAGCGATGTATTTTCGTGCCCCGCCACAATCCCCTCGCGCTGAGCCCCGCAGCAGGAACACCGTCCCAGTGGGCGCTATCCGACACGAAGGGCCTCGTACGCGGCGCTATCCGACGATCGGAGACGCACCCTTGACCACCCGCATACTCGGCGCGGTCTCCACCGACAGCAGCCCGGGCAGTGCCGCCACCGGGCCCGTCAGGTACTCGTACAGCGCCGTGCCAGTGGGGCACTGCACGCTCGCGTACAGGTTGGACACACCGGTGGTGGCAGCCGCGAAGCTCACCTGCGGATGCTCCGCCAGCGCCTCACCCGCAGCCGCCAGCTCACCCGGCGCGACCGTCAGCCACAACCCCGCCGGCGTCCACGACCCCAGTAACGCCGGGTCGACATCGACGTCGAAGTACACCACCCCGCCCGAGCGCAGCTCCGCCAGCCGCCGTCGCACAGTCGTCTGCGACCAGCCGGTCGCCGTGGCCAGCGACCGGAACCCGGCCCGCCCGTCCAGCGCGAGCGCCTCCAGCAACGCGTTGTCCTCCGTCGACAGTTCCACCGGCCCGGTCACGCGTTTCGCCGCCGGCGGCGACAGCCGCGCGCACTGCTCCGCCGTGAGCGGCCCGTTCTTCGTCAGCGGACTCTCACTTCCCCCGAAGAACGGGTGCAGCACGCGGTGCGCACTCACCCCGGTGACCCGGGGCGTGCGGGGCAGGCGAGACAGCACGGTCGACTCCGCGGCCGGCGTGTCCGTCACCGCCTGAACCATGCACAGGACCTCCGCGCCGCCCGAGACGATCTGCACCCACGTCGTCTCCGCCTGCTTCGCCAGCGCTCGCGCGAGCCCCGCCACCGCCTCCGGTACGCACCGCACCCGCACCAGCCACAACTGCCGCCCCACCGCCTCCGGCCACACCGCACCGATCACCCGAACGCCCGCCTCGTTCCGCAGCCGCGCGTACCGGCGCGCCACTGTCTGGTCCGAAACCCCCAGCACCGCACCGACCAGCGAGAACGCGACCCGCCCATCGATCTGGAGCGCCTGCAGCAGCCCGCGTTCGACCGCGTCCGACATGTGTCCCGTCCTACCGATCCGACTCATCCAGCGCGCCCCGTGTGCTCCCCGTACCGGCCACGCCCGACGGGCTCCGCTAACTACGCATCAGCGTTAATGCTTCAGTCTCAACACCGTTGAGACTGGCCTGGTGGTGACGTGTCAAGGGGTTGAACGACGCAACGGAACCCTGTAGATCAACTTTCGACCAAGAGGGTTGATCAAGGAGCCCCGTTACAGGAGCAGTCTGTCATCACCCGCGATATCGCGGTGTTCACGCCGGGGCCTCTGGGGAAGTTGACCCAAGTGGCGGACTATGCGCTGGTCGATGCGGTGGTGGAGGAAACCGGGACGGTCCAGATGCGGATCAGGCTGCTGCCCTCGGGGTGGTGGTGGACTTCGTCCTGGCGCTGGCCCTGTTCGAGTGGTGCAGCTCCGGGCGGTGTGGGACAAGCTCGTCGCGAGCCTGGATGCCCGGGCCTTGGTGCGGCCGTGTACTTCGGCACTTTGCCGGGCCCTGTGCTTGCCGGAAACCTCATCCGCCCAAGTCATGTGGCATGTCGGTATTCGTGAAGCATCCCGCCGAGGCGATCACGACGTCGTATGTTGAGGCGGGCAATGTTCACCGGGTCGGCGATCGATGGCGGCAACGGGTGCAGCGGGCGGGCGTTGGCAATGCCCTGGTGCGGCCGGTGTTCGTTGAAGAACTGCTCGAAGTCCCGGCCCCTGATCATGTAACGCGCCCGTCAGCCCACGCCCCCCACCTCGTCGACCGGCCAGGGCGTGCCCAGGACCAGCCGGGAGACCCTGCGGCGCATCCTGCGCGAGGGCAAGGTCTCCTAGCTGGCCACCACGACGTGGAAGGCGTCCATCGACCGGGACTTCATCGCCAAGGCGCACTGGATCCTGGCGTTATGCGACAGACCGCTGGCCGACGGGGTGATATGCGTCGAAGAGTTCGGCCCGCTGAACCTGATGCCGCGCAAACCCAGGGCTAGGCGCCCCGCGGCCAAGCCTTGGCGCCTGCGGGCCACCTACAACCGCTAGCGGCGGGGTGATTCACACGCTCGCAGCCCTCGACCTGGCCACCGGCCAGGTCTACTGCCGGATCCTCAAACCCTGGACAGCTCCTCCCCGCAACAAGCTCGCCGAGGTCCGTCCCTGGGCCGCACGTCGAGCTGGTCTTCCTACCTACGGCTCCTGGCTGAACTGGATCGAGTCCGAGTTCGCCGCGCTGCACTGCTTCGCTCTCAATGGCATAGACCACCGCACGCACGACGAGCAGAACGCCGCCATCGCCGCCCACATCCGCTGGTACAACGCCCGCACCGAGCCGAAGAACCGCTTCGCACCCGAGTCACCCATCCGGCAGTGGACCGAGTACCCGCCCAAGGCCGCGTGGCAAAGCCCAGCGACAGCGATCTTCGCGGGGTGCACGTGGGTCCGACGCGCGGTTACGGCCTGACCGACGGGGAACGCATCCGAGGGTCAGGTCACCAGGGGACGACCCCGTTGTCGTCGAAAAGCTGGCCGGTCGGGCCGTCGTCCGGCAGGGTCGCCAGCCGGATGGCGATCGCCGCGCCCTGCTCGGGGGTCTGGGTCCCACTGAATCCGTTGAGGTCGGTGGCCACGTAACCAGGGCAGGCGTTGTTGATCAGGATGCCGGTGCCGCTCAACTCCTTGGCGTACTGGATGGTGACGGCGTTGAGGTAGGTCTTCGTCGGCGCGTACGCCCCGCTGATCCCCCCGAGGTCGACACCCGGCGTGGTCTGCAGGGCCAGGGAGCCGACGTGGCTGGACTGGTTGACGATCCGCGGGTGCGCCGAACGGCGCAGCAACGGCAGCATCGCGTTGGTGACCCTGATGACGCCGATGACGTTGGTCTCCACCAGTCGCCGCACGGTGTCGAGGTCAATGGTCGTGGGTTCCTCCGGCCAGCCGCCGGCAACGCCGGCGTTGTTGACCAGTACGTCCATCCGCCCCGCACGCTCCTCGATCAGTTGGACCGCGGCGATCACGCTCTCGTCGTCGGTCACGTCCAGGGGCACGCCGAAGGCGTCGGCACCAGCCGCGCGCAACTTCGCCACGGCGTCCTCCCGGCGCTGCTCGTCCCGGGCGCCGACACCGACACTCCAGCCCCGCGCACCGAGCCCGGCCGCGATCTCGTACCCGATTCCCTTGTTCGCGCCAGTGACCAGCGCGATCGTTTTCTCGTTCACGACAGCGAGCATGCCCGCGCTGCGGCCGGGCACCAACACCCTCCCGGTAGTGCAGCAATACCCGAACGATATCGATCAGCCGTGAGCCGTCATTAGCCTGGGCGCATGGAAATACGCGAGCTGCGGTACTTCGTCGCCGTCGCCGAGGAGCTGCACTTCGGCAAGGCCGCCCAGCGCCTTGGGATGGCCCAGCCGCCCCTGTCCCGCACGATCACCCAGCTCGAACGGCGGCTCGGAGTCGCCCTGCTGGAACGCACCAGCCGCAAGGTCACGCTCACCGAGGCCGGAGCCGTGCTGCTGGCCGAAGCACGCGCGATCCTCAGCGCAGTGACCGCGGCTGAGCGGCGTACCCAACGGGCCGCGACAGCACACCCCAGCCTCGTCCTCGCCGTCAAAACCGGCACCGCCGGCGAGCTGCTGACCAAACTGCTCGACGCCTACGCCGCGGAACCCGGCGCAGCCACCGTCGAGCTACTGCTCTGCGAGGCACACCAGCACCAGCAGCTGCTACAGGACGGGCAAGCCGACGTAGCTCTGCTCCACCTGCCCTTCGACTCAGCAGCCGGGCTCGACACCGAAACCCTGTACACAGAGGGACAGGTCGCGATCCTGCCGGCCTCACACCCGCTCGCCAGCCGCTCTCAGATCCGGATGGCCGACATCACCACCCTGCCAACGCTCCCGATGGCCCGCTGGCCCGGTCCCAGCGGCAGCTACCCGGAAGGACCGGGCGCAGAGGTACGGAACCTGACACAGCTCTTCCAGCTGATCGCGCTCGGCCGTACCACCGTGGTCATTCCCGAGTCAGCCGGCGCCGACCTGCGCCGGAACCTCGCCGCCGTACCGGTCCTGGACGCTCCACCCGTGACAACGGCGATCGCCTGGCCGCCGCACAGCCGCCTTCGTACAGTTGCCGACCTGATCCGCGTGGCAACACGTCTTTGAACCCGGATGAGGAGGGCGGCCACCCAACGACAGCCCCGATCAAGCAACTGGCAGCTCTACGCTCCTGCATCAGCGAGGTAGTGTCCTTGACCGTCTGGCCCTGGGCGGACATCGCCACCACGATCGCCCGCCGCAGCCGCACCGGATCCTTCGCCATCCGGCTGATCCGCTGCAAGCGGCGGCCTTCCTCCACGCTGATCGGCCGGACGAACACAGTCGGTCGACGCCCCACGACCACCTCCGATCAGGTCCTGCAGACAGGTCTGCTCACCCGACCAGCGGCACGTCGGCCACCCGGCCAACGATGCAAGACGAGCCACTAGGAAGCAGGGGCCGATCACCTCGCCACTACACGGTGATCACCGCCTACCCTCCCCGAGGGTCTGCTCTCCGGATGTGTGGCCTGCGGTTGACGCTGAGCAGGCGGCGGACGGAGCACGGCGTCAGTGTGCCGCTGGGTGAGTGCGTTGCGCGGGACACCGGCTTCGACGGCGAGGGCGACGATCGTCAGGGCGCCTTTGGAGCGCTCGGGTGTGCCGCGCGATGCGGTCCATCGCGGCCTGAATGAGGTCGCGCTCGTCTGCGACGGGGCTCATGCGGTCGGCTCCTGGGAGTGGATGCGATCGTGGTTGTGGCGATCGGCCAGGCCCCGGAGATGGTCGCTCCACCGTTTTACGGTCTCGGCGGACAAGGTGATCGCCCCGGTCGGGCCATGACATGAGAAGTGCCGCACGGGCACTGCGATACCTACGCCGAGACCCATCTCGCGATCACCTCACTCGTTACCGACCGATCCGCGCAGCGGGCCACCCGCCGCCGGATCAGCACCGAACTCGTTCTCTTCCGCGACACCGCCTGCTGATCACCCACCAGCCGAGCCGCAAGGCCAACACGCCCGAACCTCAATCTCCCCCGAGACCGTTAGCCGTCGTGCAGAGGTACCATCCACCACCAACATGAAAACGGCCCAGACGAGGGAGCTTGTGGTGGACACCTCCGCCAGCAACACCAATCTGAAGTCCCAGTACGCGGCGCAGATCACCGCCGATCTCGAACGCAACTCCGCCGAACACGAACGTCTCAGCTCCGAAATCACGGCACTGCAGCAGCAACTGTTGGCGCTGGAGAACAACCGGGCGCTCCTGCTCAGCATGCGGCAGACCCTCGGTGACGAAGCCACCGGTGACGCACCCGAGAACACCGACGTCGCCAGCTTGGAGAATGGCTCGTCCGCTGTACGGAAGTCTGCACCGCTGCCAGCAGCACGCAAGCCGAAGAAGAACACCAGCACGACCACCGGCAAGCGGAAGGAGGCAGAGTCGACCAGGAACCGCCCTCAGCGGGCACGAAAAGCGGGTGCACCCACGCTCCGGGACCTCATCCGTGACGACCTCGCCCAGCACGGCGAACCACGCTCGGCAATCGAGGTAACTGCCGCCCTCACTCAGGCTTTTCCAGACCGGGAGATCAAAGCCACTGTCGTGCGCAGCACTCTGGAGTCACTCGTCGCCAAGGGCCAAGCACGCCGCACCAAGCAGCAACGGTCCGTCTTCTACTCGACCGCCGCCCCAAAAACGGCCGCAGGTACAGCTGAGCCCAGCGAAGCAATCCCTTCCTGAGAGGGATTGCACAGAACATCCGGCGTTGCTACACGCTGCCCGAGAACCCGCGAGCATCACTGACTGGAGAACGCCGTTCCTCAGACAGTAGGGAGAGGGAGGGCTTCAGCCCGGACAGCGATCACGACATTGCCGCCCCGGCGCAGGATGTTGTAGATGGGGCAGCTGTCGGTGAAGGGTCCGGCCAGAGTCTCAGCTTCCTCCTGGATGACTCCCCTGAGGCGTAGGTCGAGGCGGTCCCAGGCGTACCGGGTGGGGTCCTGCGGGTCCCGTTCGCAGCTTACGGGGGCCTGTGCACACCGGACACCGAGGTGCATCAGGCGCATCTGTCGAGCATGCCGGTCAGCGCGGCACGTTCTCCCTCGTCTGTGGTGAGGGCATGTGTGAGCTTGACCGAGATCCACGCACGCGCGTAGGTGCAGTGGTAGCTGACCAGGTCAGGCTGCCACTCGGAGGGGTCCTTGTCGCTTTTTGCCCGGTTGGAGAGGGCCGAGACGGCGGTGAGCTGGGAATGGGCGAGATCGTTGGCGAACGCCCGGCGATCCGCCGTCGTCCACTGCGAGGCGCCGGACCGCCATGCCTCTTTCAGCGGCACGACGTGGTTGATGTCCACCTTGGACGCTGCGTCGAGCACCACGCCGTCGTACGCCGAGCGCCAGCTGCCGGCTGTGGCCCGGCACTGCCCGTCGTGGGTGACGCCTTCACCGTCCCGGGCGAGGACGACTTCGCGGGTGTCGCAGGTGCCGTACTGGGTCGCCCAGTGGGGAAACTTCGCCCGGCTGTAGCCGGGCGCATCGTCCCCGGGCGCGACGGTCAGCGAGGCCAGCTGCATCCGAGTCTTTCCAGGCGTCGGCGGGTCAGGCAACTCCGCCACCGAGACCGGCAGGTTCGCGAGAGAGGTGGCGCTGGAGGAGGCCCAGCTTGAGTGGGCAGTAACTGTGAGGGCAGCCGTCACAAGCACGGTGGCCGCGGCAGCGGCCCAGCAACGAATCATCATGACCGTCACCGTGACGCGCCCCGCCGCGCCGAACACTCAGCTTCCGGTCGCTGTAACCTAAAGTGGATGCACGTCAGCAGGACTCCAGCTGCCCTCGAGCCCACAGGCATATCGGGCGAACCTCGGCATCCGCTGAGTCCTTGAGAAGTATTTAACTCCGGCCCAGGCATCGACGACATCCGTGGGCTTGGCGCCCGCCTTTAAGAGGTCATCTCAATTGACTCGGTAGGCTGTGGGTCGTGGGGACGATCGTTGAGCGGCTGGTTCCGGATGAGTTGTTGCACCGGCTGGTCCTGGACGAGCTCGGCTCCCGTAGTGAGCTCGACTGGTCGCGATGCGCGATCGACTCGGTGAACATGCGGGCCGTGAAAAGAGGGACCTGACCGGTCCGAATCCTGTCGACCGGGGCAAGTACGGCTCGTAGATCCATCTGATCACCGAGCGGACCGGTCCGCCCATTTCTGTCGGGATCTCCGGCGCCAACCTGCACGACAGACAAGCCCTGATCCCGCCTATGAAGGGTATACCTCCGATCTGCTCCCGCCGGGGAGTAATTGTCAAGAGCTGTGGATCGGTGGGCGGAGTGATGGCGTGCTGTCGTGATTCCATCGATGGTTCGGTGAGTGCCGAACCGTCCGGCCGGTAGCGTGCCGTGTCCTGTGCGGGAGATGCCCGCGCTGGTAAGCGCCGGAGGCGACCCGATGTCGGAGACAGACCTGAAGCAGCAGCTCGCCGAGCGATTCCGCGAAGTCAACGGTGTCCATCCGATGACCGATGCCGATGACGCATACGTCAGCGCGCAGTTCGTTGCCCTGGAGGAACTGTGCGCAGTCCGTGGCCGCGATGCCGATGCGGTCCGCCAACTGATGCTGGGGCAGCGTCTGCCGCTCCCGGGATATCTGCGCTCCGACGGTGCCGAGATGGTGCCGGCCGACCTGTTCGCTCTCGCCGACGAAGCTGGTGGCGTAGAGCTGCTCGAAGCGTGGTTCACCGCTCACTGGGCCGACCCGGTCACCGGGAAGGCGGAGTGGAATGCGTATCTCAGCGGACAGTACGTGTGCCTGCACTCGGTTACCCCGGCCGCCATTCAGCGCAAGGATTACCTGACGACCGCGATCAGTGCCGCGGCGAACGTGCCGAATGCCCGTTCAGCGCAGTGGTCTGAGCGGCTGCACGCCTTGGTCGACGAACTCGACACGCTGGAACCGGCGTTCACGGCATATGACCGTCTTCGGTTCGGCGGGCCCACGTCCCGGGACACCTGTATCGCCGCCATGCGCGCCCGCTTCCCGCGTCCGTGACCTGGATCCATGGGTGGCGTTCTGCGGATCGGTTGCCATCGTTCATGCCGCGCGGGCTTCGGGACGTTCGACGAGGTGGCCGCGTTCGAAGCGGGCTCCGGCGCGGACGAGGGCGACGAGGTGGGGCGCGTTCACGGCCCGCCACCGCTGCTGGGCGGACTCCACGAGCTTGAAGACCATGGCCAGGGCGGCGCTGCGGGAGCCGGCCCCTCGGGTGACCTTGGTCCGCAGCCGGACGGTGGAGAACGTCGACTCAATCGGATTCGTGGTCCGCAAGTGGATCCAGTGCTCGGCCGGGAAGTCGAAGAACGCCAGCAGCTCGGCTTCGTCGTCGGTGATCTTCTTGACGGCTTTGGGGAACTTCGCGTTGTAGAGCTGGGTCAACGTCTTGATCGCTGCCTGCGCGTGCTGCTTGTCCTCGGCGTTGTAGATGTCCTGGATGGCCTTCTTCGCGCCCGGCTGCGCGGACTTCGGCATGGCGTCGAGCACGTTTGCGGTTTTGTGAACCCAGCACCTTTGCTCGCGGGTGGCGGGGAACACCTCGGCCAGGGCCTTCCAGAAGCCGAGGGCCCCGTCGCCGACCGCGAGAACGGGGGCGCGCATGCCCCGGCGGGCGCAGTCGCGCAGCAGGTCAGCCCAAGGCTCGCCCGATTCGCGGTAGCCGTCCTCGAGCGCGACGAGTTCCTTGGAGCCGTCGGCACGCACGCCGATCAGGACGAGCACGCAGGCTCTGGCCTCCTCCAAGCGGACGTTGAGGTGGATGCCGTCGGCCCACACGTACACGTAGTCGACCTCCGCGAGGTCGCGGTCCAAGAATGCTGCGTGGTCGGCCTGCCACTGCTCCGTGAGCCGGGTGACCGTGGCCGGGGAGAGCCCGGCCGAGCTGCCGAGGAACTGCTGCAGCGCGGGCACGAAGTCGCCGGACGACAGTGCGTGCAGGTAGAGCAGCGGCAGCACCTCGCTGATCTTCGGGGACTTGCGGCACCAGGGCGGCAGAATCGCCGAGGAGAACCACTTGCGCTCGCCCGTCTCGGCGTCGACACGCTTGTCGTTCACCCGCGGCGCCTTCACATCGACCACCCCGGCCGCCGTGGTCACCTTCCGCGGCTGGTGGTAGCCATTGCGCACGACCAGGCGGTGGCCTTTGTCGTCCCGCTGATCGGCCAACTCGGCTATGTAAGCGTTGACTTCATCCTCCAGCGCGGCAGCCAGCATCCTCCGTGCGCCCTCCCGGACGATCTCGTCGATCAGAGAGGAACCGTCGGCGGTGGTGCCGTCGGCGTTTCACTACGCTGAGCACGGGCGTGCCTTCCCGGCCCGCGCGGCAACGCGGGCCTACTCGATACCAGTCAATCGATCACTCGGGAAGGTATGCCCTCCGCGCGCGCCCTCCCGAGCCGATCCACAGGTAATGAGCATTGCTCCCCGCCGGGGCCGGCGACGCCGCAAGCCCGGCAAGGTCCACGCCGACAAGGGCTACGACTACCGCCACCTGCGGCAATGGCTTTCCCGGCGAGGCATCCGGCATCGCATCGCCAGCAAAGGCGCCGAAACCTCGCAGCGGCTCGGCCGGCACCGGTGGATCGTTGAGCGCACGATGACTCGGCTCGCCGGATGCCGTCGCCTCCACCGCCGCTACGAGCGCATGGCCGATCACCTTCTGGCCTTCACGAGCATCGCGGCCTCCGGTAAGGAGCGGGAGTACTGGGCATGGCTGCGAGTACAGCAGTCCTGGGTGACACTCAGAGCTCAGGAGGGGCCCGCCCCCACCGATCGGTGGGCTGTCGTTCAAGACTTTAGGAACACGCGGTCCTGATGCCCCGCTTCGTATGTCGCGTCCCTGATGGATGGCTGGCGCCGTATGTCGACCTGTGGAAAGTTCATCCCCCCTATACAGTGCCGAGATGGTTTCGGAGCTGCAGCGACTTGTCGACGCGTTCGGTGCCCGTCTTGGTCGGTCGATCGCCATCGACGACACGCGACTCAAGCTGCTCGCGTACAACGCGCACACTGGCGACGTGGACGACGCCCGGATCGAATCGGTCATGCACCGTGGTGTGTCGGCCGCGCTGGTCGCGCACGTCTGCGAGCAGGGCGCTGCCCAGGCTTCCGATGTCTTCACTCTTCCGCCATGCCCCCAGATCGGCATCACGATGGAACGGGTCGGCATGCCGATCCGCTACGACGATGCCCTGCTCGGCTACGTATGGCTGATCGGCTCCGATGGCCCTATCGGCGACCGGGCCGTCGAGTTGCTGCGCGAGGCGGCTGCGCAAGCCGCCCTGGTCCTGCACCGCGGCTACCTTGGCGTCGAAGCGACTCGCAGCCACGCCAGGGAGCTAGTCCGCGACCTGATCGCCCCGGATCAGGCACTCCGGACGGAGGCGGGTGCCGCGCTCGTCGAGGAGGAACACGCCGTGGCTGGCCCGGTCACCGTCCTGGTAGCCATGGTGGCGCGCGAAGAGGGCGAGCCTCTGCCTGAAGAACGCCGTCTGGCCCTGGAGCTCGCCGTCGACCGCTGTCGACGACGGCTTCCCCCCTCGCGCGGATTGGCCCTGACGCGTCCGGATCACGCGCTTCTGCTGACGATCTGGCCTGGGGCACGTTCTCAGGTCATCGAGCGCAATGCCGCCGAGCTTGCCGAGGTGCTGCGCGAAAAGCTGGTCGCAGAACTCGGCCTGGGACGGGCCGCCCTGTGCTGGGTAGGCGTAGGCGGGCCACGCCCACGCCTCACGGAGGCCCACTCTTCCTACGAGGAAGCCCGCCGCGCTGCCGAGGTCGCCCGCATCACGGGCACCCTGGGTCAAGTGGTGGCTTATACGCAGCTGGGCGTGTACGCGCTATTGGGCAAGCTCACCCCCGACGAGCTTGCCGAGGGCATCCACCCGGGGCTGCGCTCCCTGCTGTCAAACCCCGCGCACCGTGGGCTGGTTGAAACCCTGCGGGTGTATCTCGATCACGCCGGCGATGCCCAGCATGCCGCCACCGCCCTACATATCCACCGCTCCACACTCTACAAACGGCTGCATCGCGTTGAGCAGCTCACTGGACTGCAACTGGACGTCGGCGATGACCGACTGGCCGCGCATCTCGGCCTGAAGATGGCAGAGTTGCACCCCCGCTTGCCGACATCGATGACAGCGCCAGACGTGGTGTTCTGAGCACGGGCAGCAGCAACGTTGCTACGGTTGCCGCAGAACCTGCGGCGTTCGCCGTGCCGTCACCCCCGTGACGTGCACGAGCCTGCCCAGTGCCGCAACGAGATGGTCAAGGCGCTCGGGATCTGCGCATACTACGGCGCTGAAGACGGACGTGCCTGCGGGCCTGCGCCGGAAGCTCACCTCGTGCATGTCGGCGTTGCGGCTGTGCAAAGTCGCCATGATGCGCAGCAACGTTGACCGGATACCCGGCACCAGGTCGGCCGAGACGATGTAGTGGTCCATGCAGGTGGGCTCCTTCAGCTGGGTGTGCTTTCTCGCCCGTCAGGCGGCTGATGCGCTGCCGGATGGCCGCGAGCGCGTCTGACCGGCCCCCGGCGGCCCGGACCGCGACCGGGGGACAGGTGACACCGCCACCACACTGGTCGTTGACTCCAGCAGAGAAGAGAACTGCTGTTGACGCTTTCGGGGCGGCAACGGCGAGCAGGATCCGCTAGCTCGTCGAAGACGTCGCTGGTGACGCTGATGTGCGCTTCGCACAGTGCGTGGGGTTGCCCAGCTCCGGCTCGCCAGGTTTGCACAGGTGGTCGACGGCCGGGCACGAGCCATCCTCTTCGACGGGGAACCCGGCTCAGCGGCCAGCGTCAGCCGAGGACTGTGCCCGTGGATGGGGCCGGCCGACGTCGGCGTGAGAACGCACCGAGGTCGATGGTTTGGTCGGTGTGTTCGCAGGTGTGCGTGAGCGCACTCCGGTCGTGGTCGTGCCCGCCTTCGACACCGTGGATCAGGGTGGTCATGAGGCGGCCTACCAGAGGGGCGTTCTTGAACTGATTGCCGCTGGTGCCTATGGCCACGTAGAAGCCGGCAAGCTCGGTTCGGTCGTATACGGGGGTCCAGTCGTCGGTCACGTCGTATACGCCTGCCACACCACGAGGCTTGTTGGGAACGCGCAGGCCGGGCAGTCGGCGAGCCGCCCGCGTCACCTGCGTCCTGAACTGCGACACGGTCGGAGTGGGACTCCCGTCGTCCGGATCGTCGAGCCATTCCAGCGGGTCGCACTCGGGTTCCGTGCCGCCGACGAGCAGGAACTCCCCGCCCTCGGGCCGTATATACGTGCCAAGGTCCATATCGGCCAGCACCGGTGCGTGCCCGTCGCCGCCGGCGCCGTGGTAGCCGGCGGGCGCCGCTACGTGGTGCACCTCCTGGCGCAGCGGCCGCAGACCGACGGTGAAGTCGCCGCCCACTTCGGCGAGCCGGTTCAGCTGTCCCGACCATGGGCCGGCCGCGTTGACGACCACGCCGGCGGACAGTTCGGTTCCATCCTTGAGGCGCACCCCGCGCACGCGTCCTCCGCGCCGCATCACCGCGATGACGGGGGTCTTCCACCGGAAGGCGGCTCCGTGCCGCTGGGCCGCCGTAGCAAGGTTGTGCGCGGCGAGTTGCGGGTCGTCGATAAAGCCCCCGTCGGGTGTGTGGAGAGCACCGAGCCGAGCGGACGCGTCGGCGAAGAACTCGTCGTCATCCACGGGGCGGGGCGGGAAGTACCGGCCGGTGTCCACGGCGGGCGACCGCTTGGACAGCTCTCGTGCACCCCATTTTTCGTACGGGACACCGACCTTGTCGAAGTGTCGCGTGAACATGCCGCAGGGTGCGAACTCCACGTCCAGCATGGTGACGCCGCAGCGGTTGAACGCTGCGAGGGGTTCACTGGCGGGTGCTTGGAGATGGTCGCGCCATGCTTCCCAGCAGTGACGGGACTCCCAAGCAGCATTGACGCCCGCGATCGTGGGATAGGTGAAGCGGACCACGGCGCTCGAGGCGCTGGTGGAGCCGTTGCCTGCGCCGCCGAACTTGTCGACCACAACGACCCGCAGACCGCTCCGCACCAGTTCGAGAGCGATAGAGGATCCGATTACCCCGGCCCCGACGACGACAGCGTCTGTGCTCTCAGCCATGTTCCAATCCACCTTCTCGTTGCCGGACCAGACGGTTCCTCTGGCGGCGCGGAGGGTCGCCGCTCCGCCCGTTGTCCGCACATTACGCAGGTCAGAGGCCATGTTCCGGCGACTGTTGTCGCCACTTTCTCTCGTCGTACCCAACAGTTGTCGCGTGCGTGTGCGTCGATGCTCAGCTGTCAGAACCCACCATGAGCCTGGCAGAGGCGGGAAGGGACTGGCTGGTGAGGTCGTATCCCGCGGCGACCTCGGATGGTTCGAGAGCCACGGCGGTCGCCGTGAGGACATCCCCGTCATAGGCGGGGCCACAAAGGTGAGATCGGCTCCGGACGCGACAGCTACGGGGCCGTGGCTGTCGCAGGCGTGAGCGAAGACCGACTCTGACAGCGGGAAGATGTAGCCACCGTGCGCCATCCCAGGGTTGTTGATCATGCTCGCCGTCGTGGTCATGTGCAGCTGTGCGCCGGCCTTACCCACGTCCAGCATGTCAATTCCGAGCAGTCGCGAAGCACGGTCCTCGTCGCACATACCGCCCCCTGCAGCTATGACGAGCAGCCCTCCCTTCGCGCAAACCGAACATTCGGTTAGCACGTGGAAAGGTAAAGCAACCAATGGTCGAGGCTGCTTGTCAGCGCGTCCGCAGACGGGGTCCGAGGGATCAGATGAGGCGGCGGCAAGGGCCGAGGGCCTGCTTAACGCTCCGGACGTGATCGTGGAACGGATCGACCCTCTCTCATGCGCAGGATCAAGGCGACCGCGTCCTCCGAGCGGGTTCCGGGAGTCAGGACTTCCTGCAAGAGGAGGCCGCGAATCGCGGCAACGGTGACGGTGGCCACATCCCGCGCTTCCTTCGCCTCGAGCCCTTCGCGTTCCGCGAGTGCGGACAGCAGCACGGTCAGGTCGCCGATCGACTCCACGAACTCCGGGAAGTCCTCGGGGCCGTACGCGGCCAGTCCGACGACGTAGAAGAAGCCGCGGACACGCGACAGCTGCTCTGGCCGGGTGTACGCACGCCAGATCGCCACCACGAAATCGTCGAAGGTGCCCTGCTGGGCGGCCTCCAAAAGTGCCTCGTTGTCACGGGATCGCTGCGCCGTGAGCATGGCGGCCAAGACGCCCGAGAGTGACCCGAAGTGGTAGCGCAACAGGGCATGGCTGGTCTCGATCCGGGCGGCGATCTCACGGAGCGACATCTCCGGCGGGGGAAGGGCCTCGCCGAAGGCGTCGAGAAGCCGTGCCAGGAGTCGCTCGCGCGCGCTGCCCTTGCGTTCCGAGGTTGACAGGATCACTCCCACAGTTTATCCATTGGAAAAGAAAAGGCGGTTCCGTGTTGCTTCGCACATGGTCGCAGTCAGCTCGCAACGGCGGAGGATCGGCTATGGGACCTGCTCGTATAGTCGGCGCGGCGGTCATCGACGGATCGGGGCGCGATCCCGGCAAGCTCGACGTCACGATCGAGAACGGCCGCATCACTCGCCTCGGTGCCTCCAGCGCGCACGGCGAGCGTCTCGATGCCGAGGGATTGACGATGACGCCCGGCCTGATCGACGCTCACGTCCACCTGGGCCTGTCGAGCCCGATCCGGCCGCACTTCTCGTTTCAGATAAGCGCCGCCGAGATCGCGGCGGACATCTTCGCCACGGCCGGTGCGACGCTCGACGCCGGCTTCACCACCGTTCGCGACACCGGCGGGATCGACGGCGGTGTCGTCACCGCGATCGCGAAGGGCAAGGTCAGAGGGCCGCGCGTCCTGTCGTGCGGACCTGTTCAGTGCCAGATCGGCGGGCACGGCTACTACGGAGCCGAATGGGAACCCACCGAGCTGTGGAGCAGCCACCACATCGCGGGCCTGTGCGCCCTCTCCATGATGGCGGGCAACGCGGACGAGCTGCGACACAACGTCCGCGAAGCCTTCCGTCGCGGAGCCTCCTTCCTGAAGCTCTGCGTGACCGGCGGAGTGGTGGGCGCACATGATCGGCTGACCGACACCCAGTTCACCGTCGAAGAGATCGCTGTTGCAGTTCAAGAAGCTGCGGCACGGAACACCTATGTGACAGTTCACGCCCACAACAACGAGGGCATACGAAATGCGGTCGAGGCCGGGGTGCGCTGTGTCGAGCACGGCACTAGCCTCGACGAATCCACAGCGACCCTGATGGCCGCTCGCGAGGTTGCCCTCGTGCCCACGTTCGCTGTCGTCGAGCAACTGCTGCACGACACCGCCGGAGCCGGTCTCGCCGAGTCGACCCGCGACCGAGCCAAGGGCGCACGCGAGCAGATGACGAAGGCGCTCGCTGTCGCCAAGCGCGCAGGAGTACGGATCGGGCTGGGTTCCGATCTCATCGGTCCGGCCCAGGACCGTCGCGGCAAAGAACTCAGCCTGCGCGCAGCCCTCGAGACGCCGATGGAAGCGCTCGTGGCGGCGACCCAGACCAACGCCGAGATCCTCGGCCTGTCCGGCCAGGTGGGTGTCATCACTCCCGGCGCGCAGGCAGACCTCGTTCTTTGGAACGGCAACCCGCTCGAAGACCCAGAACTGTTCTCCGACCCCACCAACGCCGTGCTCGTAATCCAGGCTGGCAAAATCGTAAAGGACCTCAGATGAGCACCATGTGGCAGGGCTGCCTCGCCCACACCGACTACTTCGAGATGCGCTCCAGCGGTGGGCACGACTACGGCGTCTGGGTCACCACGCCACCACGCTACGACCCTGCCGCGGCGCAAGCGCCTGTCGTGTACGTGCTCGACGGCAACTGGGCCGTGGGCATGACCGCCCCACTCATCGTCACGCAACTGGACCCCATGCAGTCGATTCAGCCCTATGTGCAAGTCAGCGTGGGTTACGCAGGCGAGGAAGCAGAGCACTGGGAGCGGTTGCGCAACCGAGACCTCGTGCCCCCCGGCGAACCCATCGCGAAGGAGTACATCGATGCGGTGGAGATGGGGGTCGAAGCGGGCACGATGACTCGCGAGCAAGCCGACGCCTACCTCGCTGAATTGAGCGACAGCCGCGGGGATATGTTCCTGAACTTCCTTACCGACGACCTACACCCGCGGATCGAACGCGACTACGGCACAGCCCCGAGCGGTCACGGCCTCTTCGGCTATTCCTACGGCGGACTCTTCAGTCTGTATGCCTGGCTCACCAATAGCACCTTCTTCGAGAGCATCGGCGCGGGCAGCCCCGGCATTGTCAATGCAGACAGTCAGGTCTTCGCTCGTCTTCAAGCAATGGGTGACACCCTGCCTGCTACCAAGCTTCACGTGACCTTCAACGATCGAGAGATCCTCGGAGACCTAGCGGTCTACCAGAATCTCACGAAGAACACGGCCACGTTCCTTCACCGCCTCACCTCACGCAGCGAATCCGTCACCAGCGCACTCATGCACGAAACGCACGTGACTGGGCTGCAGGCATCGTTCCTCAGCTACCTCAGGACCTGCCGTGCCCAGTAAGCCTGGACGCCGCGGCTCTGCCTGACCGCCGCACTGGGCGGCGGCGCTCCTGGCCAGTGCCGCCGCCCCGAGTGCCTGGCACCACTCGCCGCACCTGACCGGTACGCGTTTCGGGCCCGAGCCGGTCGCGCCGGGAAGCGCGCCACCCAGGGGGAGGAACGGAACGGAACAAGAGGTACCCCAAGACTTCCATCGGTCTTTCGTGCATATCGTCCATGAACCGGCTGCCCGGCGGCGTGGTGCCATCTATGGTGCATTCATATTTGAGTCAACTTCTCTGGAGGTGTGCGGGTGGCCGAGCGGGACCTCGTCAGCACGACGCCCCCTGCCGTGGGTATCGCCGAAGTACTCAGGCGACGGCTGCCCGCTGGCCGGGTGGTGACTGATCCGGACATCGTCGCCGGTCTCTCCCACGACCAGGCGGTGTGGGCGCCTGTTGGCCGAGCGGTGGCCGTCGTGCGCGCCAAGAGCACCGACGAGGTCCGGACCGTGGTTCGTGCGTGCCTGGAGCAAGGAGTCCCGTTGGTTGCACGCGGCGCCGGTACTGGATTGTCGGGGGGCGCCAATGCCGTCGAAGGCGGCGTGATCCTCGCGCTGGACGGCATGGATCGGGTGCTGGAGGTCGACGAGCTGGAGCGCCTCGCCGTCGTGCAGCCCGGTGTGGTCAACGACGACCTGCGCGCCCATGTAGCGGCGCTCGGCCTGTGGTACCCGCCTGACCCCGCCAGTTCGCCCTGGTCGACCATTGGAGGAAATGTCGCGACGAACGCTGGCGGAGTGTGCTGCGTCAAGTACGGCGTCACTCGCGACTATGTCCTCGGTTTGGAGGTCGTGACCGGCACGGGCGAGGTGGTCCGGCTCGGGCGCCGTACGTCGAAGGGGGTCGCCGGCTACGACCTTGTGGGCCTCATGGTGGGTGCCGAGGGCACTCTTGGTGTCGTCACCGAGATCACGGTCCGGCTGCGACGCCTGCCTCCGGTCGGCGTGACCGCCGTCGGCTACTTCGACAGCGTCGGGCAGGCCGGTGACGCGGTGCGTGCGACGGCTGCCGCCGGGCTGCGGCCGGCCGCGCTGGAACTCGTCGACCGGCACTGTCTGCGCGCGGTCGATGCCTGGAAGAACATGGGGCTCTCCGCCGAGGCGGACGTGGTCCTCCTGGCCCGTTTCGACGATGATGGCCGCGCCGCCGAGGAGGGCGCCCGCCGGATGGTCGACTGCTTCCGCGGGGCTGGCTCTACTTGGGCGGACCGGTCGGAGACAGAGGAAGAGGCCGAGATGCTCTTCGCCGCCCGCCGGCTGGCCTTCCCCGCGCTCGAGCGGCTGGGGCCGGTACTCACGGAGGACGTCTGTGTGCCCATCGGGGCGGTGGCGGAGATGCTGGCCCGCATCGACCGGACCGCGGAGAGGCACCGGATCACCATCGCTAACATCGCGCACGTCGGCGACGGCAACTTGCATCCGCTGCTTGTGACGGAACACGGTGACGCGGCGGCTCAGGTCCGGGCCCGCGCGGCGTTCGACGACATCATCGCGGACGCCCTTGAATTGGGTGGGACGGTGACTGGTGAGCACGGTGTGGGACTGCTCAAGCGGCCCGGCCTCACCCGTGAACTCGGCCCGGCCGTCCTGGAGATGCATCGCGCGGTGAAGCGTGCTCTCGACCCGGCCGGGATTCTCAACCCTGGCAAAGTTTTCGGGCCGGCATGACCCCTTGGCCAAGTACAAGACCGGGCCGCGGGCGACAGAACTCCCAGAGCCGGAGTTCCACGCACGGTACTCCGGCGTCAGCGACGTGCCTTGCGAGTCGGAGGGTTCCAGCTTAGACCGTGTCCTATGTGGTGAGGCGGACGAGTCGCTTGTAGCAGCGCAGGGTGGCGGCGAGCCCGAGAAAGACCAGGTAGTTGCGGGGATCGCGTTCGTAGCGGGGGGCTGAGTCTGCGGTAGCCGGACAGCCACGACATGGTGCGCTCGATGACCCAGCGGCGGCGCCCTAATCGTTTGCTGGACTCGATGCCCTTGCGGGCGATGCGTACGCCGATGCGCTTCCATCGGAGCCATCTGCGCAGGTCGGCGCGGTCGTAGGCTTTGTCCAGGCGCTGGGGCTTGAAGAACCGGCCGTTATGAGGGTCGTGTCTCGTTTGGTGACCCTCGATCATGGGCTTCAGCCCTTCGCTGTCGTGGGTGTTGCCGGCCGAGACGTGTGCCGCTCGTAGGCTGCGCGGACGTGGCGCGCGTGGGCCTCATTCATGATCATGACGTGGTCGAGGGCTTCGCGTCGGATGCCGCCGATGATGCGTTCACAGTGCGCGTTCGTGCGGGGAGCTTGTGGCGCACTTTTGAGGATCTCCATCTCCTCGGACTGGAAGATGGCGTCGAACGCCTCGCCGTACTTGCCGTCGCGGTCGCGCAGCAAGAAGCGCAGGTTCTCGATGCGTACGCCCAGCTCGGACGTGAGGTTCCTGGCTTGCTGCACTACCCAGTCCCGTGTTGGGCGGGCGGTGACCCCGGTGATGTGCAGCCGCCTGGTGCCGTGCTCGAGGAACGCCAATGCGTACAACCGCCTGCCGAGGGCGGTGTCGATGTGGAAGAAGTCTGCCGCGATGATGCCCTCGGCTTGCGCGGTCAGGAACTCGCGCCAGGTGGGGCCCGAGCGACGCGGCGCGGGGTCGACGCCGGCCGCGTTGAGGATCTACCAGACCGTCGAAGCTGCGATCCGATGCCCGAGTCGGCTCAGTTCACCTTGGATCCGCCTGTGCCCCCACCGCGGATTCTCCCGGGCCAACCGCACAACGAGTGTCTTGACCGCTGCCGGGATGGGTGGGCGTCCGGTGCGTCGGCGCGCGGTGTAGTCCCACTTCGCGGCGATGAACCGACAATGCCAGGCGAGCTGGGTGCCGGGCGTGACAGGGAAGACCTTGAGCCAGTGGCGTCGGGGTATCAGCCCGGACAGGGCGGCGAACCAGAACCGGTCAGCACGCTCATAGCGGACCGGTCCGGCCAACTGGCGGCGCAGGACCGCGTTCTCGTGCCGCAGCACCAGCAGTTCCGCGTCCTTCGCCGTCCCACGACGGAGGAGCACCGATGGAACCGTCAGCAGCTTCCGGGTCACCTTGTACAGCAAAGACACGATCACGCACGCATGATCCCAGCGCCCCGACCACACCCCGCTCACCTGCGGCGATGACCTTTCGAGCGGCACAGGGTCTCGGACGAAGCCGTCGCCGAAGAGAGCGAGCGGGTCGAGCGGGGCACGGACGCCGAGCACCACCGGGCAGCCTCCTGGGCTGGTCCCGGCGGTTCCGCTATGGGATAGGAAGGTGTGCGGGACCGGGGAAGCCACGGCCGGAAGCCAACACGCCCAAGCGCGTCCCTGTCTCCGCTGTGCGCGGCATCGCTCGATCAAACGGAGCGGGCTTCAGCGCTCGGCGCCGTCCTCGACGAGACGCCGCAGCGAGGGGAGCAGGGTGTCGATGTCCTGCCCGGTCCTGAACGCGACGACAGTGGTGCCACCGCCGAGTTGCGGTGAGGAGCCGGGCGCCGGAAAGAGGGCGAGCACCTCACGCATCGCCTCGTCCACCTCGGCGACCGGGTCGGACGATTCGCCCCGAAGCCAGCGACGCAGCACATGGTTGTGGGCAGCGACCACCGCGGCGGCCATGAGTTCGGCCCTCAGCGACGCTGGTTCCGTCGGGCCCCCCATCCAGTCGGCGATGAACTCCCGGAACAGTCGCTGATAGCGGCCCACACTGGCGATCTCCCGGTCACGCAGGGCAGCCACCTTGCTGGTGAGGGCATATCGCCGCCTCGCCAGGTCGCCCTCCTCCACGTAGCGCAGCAGTACGAGTCGAACCGCGTCCGACACGGCGACCAGAGCGGTGCTGTGGGTGGAGGTCGCCAGCCGATCTCTGATCAACTCCAGGAGCCGATCGTGGTCCGGAAAGATGACGTCTTCCTTGGATCGGTAGTTCCGGAAGAACGTCGTGCGCCCGAGTCCCGCTCGCTCGGCGATGTCATCGACGGTCGTCTGCTCGTATCCGCGCTCGTCGAAGAGCGCGAATGCGGCGTCTGCCAGTCGGATCCGTGCAGGTGGCTTGCTCATGACCGCTCATCCTTCCCCGTCTCACCGCACAGACGCCACTTGCCTCGCTTCGATGGGATCGAACACCGCATTGCGGGCATCGGGCGCCGAGTGACGCGGCGAGGCTTCCATCACAGAGCGCGCTTTGGGACTAAGTACTTTACTTTCGGAACTGGGTACCATAGCTTGTGAAACACGCCGCCACAGCGGTGCCGACGTGCTACGGCCGTGATCGGTGAGCTCTCGCCTCCCGTCGCGGGTCATTTCGGGACGGGGACGGAAAGGAACACCGTGCTCCATACAGCGATCGAAACCACGGATAGCGCCCCCGTCGAACGGGAGGTCGATCCAAGCGCGAGCCCACTCCCGGAGGCGGACTGCCCCACGCAGGTGCCGCTGGGTGGAGTGGGGGGTGGAGAGCTGTACTTCCAGCGTTGCCGCTGGTGTCGGACCGCAGTCTTCCGCCGTCTGTTGTGTCCCGTCTGCGCCTCCACCGATCTCGCCTGGGAGCTCAGTTGCGGCACCGGGGTCATCCGTCATGTCCTGGCCATGGGCCGGAGCTCCGGGAGACAGTGCGCACTCGCCACCATCAACATGAACGAGGGATTCTGGCTGTGCTCCAGGGTCATCGGCGTGCCGCCGCTCACCGTGCGAGTCGGGGCCCCGGTGTGCCTGACAGAAGGCATCGAGTCCGGCCCTCAGGCACTCCTTTTCCGCCTCTGCGAGCCTCCACAGCCTTCGCGGCCTCCGTGGCAATGAAGGCCGAGGCAGCACGCCCACTTGCTCCAGCGACGTCTGGGGTGTGTACGTCCCCCACGACGCCTTCTGACCTTGAGTTCGGCCCCGCAGGCCATTGCCCATCACCCCTGGAGTGCCTCCAATGATCCCTCCTAGCTGCCGCCTACCACGCCGCCCCCCAATGCCGACCGATTCGTTCCTGCCAAGAACGCTGAGACGCAATGACGTAACGGTGCCCCCAGGCGCCGGTCTGACGGCCCCGCCTCACCAACCGGACACCCCCATTCCGGGTTCCCCGGTGCGGATGACAGTGCCGTTCCCGCTCGGAAACTCATTCACAGCTGCCTCGGCAACCGGGCTCTTGCTCACCACCTGGCACGCCACCAGCGCCAACGCTCAGAAGGGAGCCAAGCAGTGAGCACCGAGCCCGCGCAGCCGGCCGACATCGATATTCACACGACCGCGGGGAAGCTCGCGGATCTGCAGCGCCGCATCGAAGAGGCGACCCATGCGGGGTCCGCGCGCGCGGTGGAGAAGCAGCACGCCAAGGGCAA
>NZ_JBIADZ010000044.1:0-61477 GCF_042868035.1 Streptomyces sp. NPDC007875
GCCAGCGTGCTGTGGGCTCTCCTGCGCGACAACCGGGTATTCACCCCCGCCCCACCAGTCGCGCAGGCGGCTTGACTCAGTCATTGAAACTCCCTTTCTTACTGAGATTTGTCTGGCCATTGGCAAGATCAAAGGGCCCGAGGACTCCGGGGCGGCTGTCATGTGGTCGGCGCTGGATGGCTGACGGACATCGGACACCCAGAGCCCGCGACGACCCAGCCGCCGGTGGGGATGTGCGACGCAGCACCGACACCTGGGAGTGGCGAAGGTTCCCGGAGAAGCGCGGGGAGGCAGCCGACAGATGGCAGGAGCAACCGCTGGACCGGGCAGCGGCCTGATTAGGGTTTGCCTCGCTTGACTCGAGGAGCCCAGGTGTCCAGAAGCTCCACCAGGGGTGCGGATCCAGGCAGGGCGGAAGCCTCGGCGAGTGCCTCACGCAACGCCACGTCATGTACGGGACGAGCGGCGGCCAGCAGGTCGCGGCCCGCATCGCTGACCTCGGTGGAGATGCCACGACGATCGGTGGGGCACAGATGTCGCGCCAGCAGCCCCTGCTGCTCCATGCGATTGACCAGGCGAGTGGTCGCACTCGGGCTCAGTGCGATGACAGCGGCGAGTTGGTTCATACGCCACTCGTCCTCACGGCTGAGCACCTCCAGTACCAGGTACTCCTTGAGTCCGAGCCGGCATGTGACGCGCAGTGCACGCTCGATCCTCGCATCGATCCTGGCGTGCAATGCGGCCAGCGCGTGCCAGCACTGGGCGCGGCCCTCTGCAGTGTCATCCAGCAGTGCCACGGAGCGTCCCCTCCCTTCGATGTACACACAGGGCTACGCCTTCGTTCGGTGATGAGTGGGCACGAGTGTGGCCTCTCTGGAGGGAGAGGTCACACAGGTCAGGCCCGGCGACGTCCGTCGATCAGTTCTGACTCGCCGGCGCAGCATGGTCGTGCGGGTCCGCCTTGTGGGCCCACAGCCGCCGGTAGGAGCCCGACACCAGGTCTTCCAGCAGGTCGGGGCCCTGAGGGTGCCATCCGAGTTCCGCGCGCGCCTTGCTGGAGTCCACCCGGCTGTTGCTGGACAACGCCACGTCGACCCACCGCTGACCGAAGGCGGCGTAAGCCACGTGCGGTTCGCAGGACTCGGCGTCCTCGGTGCCGAGGAGCCCTCGGGCCACTGCGCGTGCGATGTCGCCCATGCGAGCTTCGCCGGCCGCGAGGTTGTACACGCTGCCTGCCACCGCCTTCTCCGCGGCCAGCAGATATGCCTCGGCGAGGTCGTCGAGATAGACGTTGCCCCAGCGGTTGTCGCCTCGCCCGACGTACAAGCTGCGGCCGGAGGAGATGGCCTGGCGGATGAGCAGTGGCAGCTGTTCGCTGGCCCCGTTGCCGTAGATCATGGACGGTCGCAGGACGATGGTGCGTATGCCGCGGTCGGCCGCTTCCCGCACCATCTGGTCGCTTGCCCATCGCGTCGCGACTACCTCCGCCGGAGAATGCTCGGTTTCCTCGGTGAAGATCTGTTCGTTCAGTTCGCCGTGTGCCAGATCCGTGTAGACGCCTGTCCCGCTGGTGCGGATGTAGGTCTTGCCCGTTCCGGCGAGCGCGTCCAGCAGTGCCCTGGTGGAGTCCGCGTGGTCGGCACTGGCCGTGTCGATGACGAGGTCGGCGGTCCGGGCTGCCTCGGCCAGGGCGTGAGTGTCATCGAGGCTTCCGAGCAGCGGCGTGATCCCGCGCGCGGTGAGCGCCTTGGCCGCGCCGTTGCCGCGTACCAGCCCGGCTATCGTGTGGCCGGCGATCTGGAACCGCGTGCAGACAGCTTGGCCGATGTAGCCATTGGCACCGGTGACGAGAACTGTGGTCATGTGTGGTTGTTCCTTTCGTGTGGACATCTTGTTAGGCAGGGAGGACAGCGGCGGTCGCACATCCAGGCGCCGACTTCTACGCCTGTGGTCCGAAGACGATCTTCAGCCCGTCTTCGGGGGCCGAGGGATTGCGCGTCTTGGACAGTTTTCTGGCGTCGTAGCGGGGAAGTCGGTGGATGAATTCGCGCTGATAGGCGTCGACGTTGTCCCTGGTCACCCGTAGGGTGTTCAGGACTACGGCCCGGTTCGCCCGAGGATGGTGCTTGATGGTGTCGTATACGGCGATCAGCGCCAGGCCACCGTTGATGAACTCGCCACCCGGCGAGACGAGCATGCGTCCGCTCTTGATGGCCTTGACCCCCTCGGCAGTGCCGTCGATGCTCGCGACCTTGACCTTCTGGGCCCTGGCAGCACTCAGGGCCCGGATGGCACCGATAGCCGAGCCGTCATTAAAGGCCCAGAGGCAGTCGAAGCGAGGGCCAGGAAACTTGGCGAGGAAGTTCTGCGTCGCTTTGAGGCCGGATTCAGGCAGTTCCACGGGACGCTGGGGAGTGCCGAGGATCGTGAGGCCGAGGTCTCGTGCTTTCCTTGTGAAGCCGTTCAGTCGCGCATCCGCCGTCGAATTGCCCTGCAGACCGCTCATGGCCACGACCTTCTTGCAGCCTGCGTCGCTGAGCGTCTTCGCCCCTGCCGCCCCGTCGCCGGCGTCGTTCCCCACCACGTAGCCCGCGTAATAGGAAGCGTTCTCCCTGCTCGGCTCCACCCCCGGCTTACGAGCCGCGGCCGCACACACGATGCCGGCCCGCCGGCACGCCCGGAGAAGCGCCGGTCCGATCTCGGTGGTCGTCGGACCGAAGACTATTCCGTCGACACCCTGGGCGATGAGATCCTGAACATTCTTCAGCTGGGTGTCCTCCCTTTCTTGGGCATCCGCCACGATGACCTTCACACCCAGCTGTGCGCCCATCTTCTTGGTAAAGTCCGCGTTCGCCTTCCAGTAGGAATTCGCCAGGACCGGCGCGGCGAAGCCGATGGTGAGTTGTTTGCCGCTCCGACCGCCGGTGCCGCATGCGCCGGTCCCTACGAGGAGCAGGGCGGCCGTCGCAGCGATGGCCCTGCGGCGCGCCAGAAGTCTGTTCATGGTTTTCCTCTTCGGGAAGAAACAGAACCCGTTGCAGTGAGGGTCATTTGATGATGCCGATCTTGGACCGGTCGAGAGCCACGAAGACGGCCAGCACAAGAATCGCCCCCTGGATGACCTGTTGGACCTCGGGGGCGACTCCCAGAATCACCAGACCGTTGTTCAGGACGACGATGATGAAGGCACCGATGGCGGTATTCCACACATTGCCGATTCCGCCGGTCAGGGGTGTGCCGCCGAGAACGACGGCCGCGATCGCCGACAGTTCGAAACCGGTGGCCGCCTGGGCGGTCGCTATTCCGAGCTGACCTCCGAGAACGATGCCGCCGAGACCGGCCAGCAGCCCGGAGACGACGAAGGCCGCCACCTTCACCAGGCGCACCGGAACACCGGACAGGGCCGAGACCCGCTCCTCTCCACCGATCGACCGCGTGTAGCGGCCGAAGGTCGTCCCGTTCATGAGTACGAACGCCACCACGAACGCGCAGCCGAGGACGAGGTAGATGCCTGGTGCGATGCCCATCCAGGCCAATGCGCCGCTCACCGGCTCGGACCGGGAGTCAGACACGACGATGGTCAGCCCGCGGGCCACGGACAGCATTCCCAGCGTCACGATGAAGGACGGCACCTTGAAAATGCTGCAGAGTACCCCATTCACCAGCCCGCAGGCAGCACCGATCCCCAGGCCGGCCACGACGCCCATGAAACTCCCGTGGCCAGTGGCGGTCAGGGCTGCGACCATTCCCGAGAAGGCGGCGACGGAGCCGACTGACAGATCGATCGAACCCGCTACGACGACGAATGTGAGGCCGAAGCCGATAATGGCTACGACACTGGCTTGTTGTACGAGGTTCGCCCAATTGTTGACCGTCATGAACCGATCGCCGGCCGCGATGGTGTAGACAATGATGAGTCCGACGAGTCCCGCCAGGGGCAGGGCCCGGCTCATACTGGCCAGGCCCCGGGCTCTTGACAGCGCCGACGACGGTTGGGGCAACGGGCCTTCACCCGTGGCCGCATTGCGGTTCCGCGAAAGACTTTCCACGATCTTGGTCATTCCGCTGCTCCTGAGCTGTCAGATCATCTGGGAGACGAGTAGCTCTTCTGTCGGTTGGTCGTCACGATGCGCTTCATAGGTCATGGCGCCCCTGCGCAGGATGAGAATGCGATCGCTCATACCCAGCAGCTCCGGGAGCTCGTCGGAGAGCAACAAGATTGCCGTTCCGGATTGGGCCAGGCGCTGGATGAGTGCGTAGATCTCCGACTTCGCCCCGACGTCGATGCCTCGCGTGGGGTTATGGAGGATCAGCACCTTCGGCGGATCCACCAGCCACTTCGCAATGACGATCTTCTGACGGTTACCGCCGGAGAGATAGAACGGCACATCGCTCGCTCCCCGGCAGCGGATGGCAAGATCCTTGATCATCCGGGTGGAGAGCCCGGTGTCCGACCGCCCCGGGTACAGGCCGAGCAGCGACCTCTTCCGCAGGGTGGGCAGGGTGATGTTCTGCAACAGCGAGAGCCGCAGGATCACCCCTTCGCGGTCGCGGTCCGGCGGAACGTACGCCACCCCTCGCTGGATCGCCTCACGAGGGCCCGCCGGGGCGAATGGGGCGCCTGTAACAGCGATGCTGCCAAAGTCGGCGCGGAGGTCGCCGAAGAGTGTCCGGGCCAGTTGTTCAGACCCGCAGCCGACCAGGCCGCCGATACCCAGAATTTCCCCGGCCCGCAGGGTGAAGCTGATGTCGCTGTAGGCGCCCGCGAGCGTGAGTTGGTTGACCGCCAGAGCTTGCTCACCGCCGGCGTATGCCGTCGTATCCGTCCGGTACAGCGTGGCGGCGATCTCCCTGCCGACCATCAGACGCGTCAGCGTGTTCGTGTCCGTACCGGCCGACAGGGTATCCACGAGACGTCCGTCCTTGAGAACCGTGACGGTGTCGCAGACACGGTGGATCTCCTCCAGATAGTGGGAGATGTATACGATGGCGACGCCTTCGTCCCTGAGCCTGTGCAGGGCGTTGAAGAGCAGTTCGAGCCGGGTGTGGCCGAGGCAGGCACTCATCTCATCGACGAGCAGGACACTGGGCTTGAAGTGGATGGCGCGGGCAAGCTCCACCAGCTTGCGGTCCTCCAAGCTGAGGCTGCCTGCCCGGGCGCGTGGTGACACGTGTGGAGCGATCTCCTGGAGCGCGTCCCCGACTGCACGGACCGTCCTGCCTGGCAGTACCATCCCGGCCCGGGAGGCCACCGGTCCTCGGCCGAGGAGGAAGTTCTCGGCCACGGTGAGCGAGGGAACGAGGCCGGGCTCCTGCAGCACGATCTCGACCCCGCGCCGGCGGGCCTGAACCACGCTGTCAGGGGCGTAGGGCTCCCCGAGCAGTTCCATGGACCCGGCCGACAGCGGTGACAGCCCGGCTATGACACCGAGCAGTGTCGACTTGCCGGCTCCGTTCTCCCCCAGCAATCCGTGGACGCGTCCTCGGTCGATGGTGAGCGACATGTCCTCGTGCCAGTCGAGCGCCTTTGTTCCGGGGTAGTGGCGCCGAAGTCCGCGCAGCACCATTGCCGGGCCGTTCGTTCCGGGAACCTGCCGCGAAGTGTTGGCCGTCATGGGTGACTCTCCTAGAGCTCTTCCTGGGCCGGGCCGAGGGCCTTCCGTACCCAGGGACTACTGGAGTTCCTGCGATCAGGCGGGGTCGCCGACGAACGGCGACATCTGTGGCACACGGACCGCGGCCGGACGCCGGGGCCGGACGGCCCGCTCGCCGGCAGCGCGAGTTCGCCACCGTGACCACACCGCACTCAAGAGCCGCGCGTATCAGGGATTCCGGGCTCGGACCCGGCGCCGAGTGCGCCGAGTCCGGGCGATCCGGAGCGGAAGGCACAGCCTCGTCTCAGGGACGGTCCGCCGCCTCCCGTCACACCATGGGCAGTTCAGTCAGCGGGCCGCGTCCAGGTCCTGCCGGAGCTGTATCGCCAGCACCTTGGAGTAGGTGCGGCACATCTGGAAGTTGCCGGCGGAGAACCACAGTCCGCGCTGGGGGGTACGACGCCACATATTGCGTACTTCGCCCTCGTCGTCGTAGCCCCAGATCGGGCCGACGGCATCGGCGACCTCGTCTCCCATCAGTCGGCGGACGCCCTCCTGCTGGCTCTGGTAGCCGGTGGCAAGCACGACCAGATCAGCCTCGACCACCGTTCCGTCGCTCATCCGAAGCCCCTGAGCGGTGAAGCCGTCGGCGTCCGCGAACTGGATGAGCCCGATCTCCTGGGAGATGATGAGTTCCGCGCATCCCACGTTGAGGTAGTAACCGCCTCCGCGTGTCATGTACTTCATCTGGAATCCGGAGTCTTCTTCACCGTAGTCCGTACGGAAACCGGCTGCTTCCAGCGCCGCGACGAGGTCTTGGTCGAGCTCCTTCATTGTGGCGGTGAGCGCCTGACTCCCGGCGTACATGTCGGGGTACGGCACGGAGAGACCGATGAGGTCGCTGTCCTCGATCGTGGGAGCGGTCATGTAACTCGCGTCCGCTGCGGCGGCGCTCGGGTCGATGCTGGCCACGGTGGTCGAACGCCGTTGCACCATCGTCACCGTCGCACCGTTGGCATGGAGGTCCTGGGCGACATCGTGGCCGCTGTTTCCGGTGCCGATGACGATCACGCGCTTGCCGGTGTGCTCCGCACCGTTGGTGTAGGCACTGGAGTGGATGACCTCTCCCTGGAACTCGTCCAGTCCGGGGAGCGTGGGCACGTACGGGATGCCGCTCACCCCGGTCGCGAGCACGACGTGCTGTGGCCGCAGGACGCGCACGCTGCCGTCCGCTCGGCGGATGCGCACCTCCCACGTGCCGGAGTCCTCGTCATAGGCGCCGTGCTCGAGCGTGGACGAGCCCCAGAAGTTGATTTCCATGGCGTCGACGTACGATTCGAACCATCCCGCCAGCTTGTCCTTCGGCACGAACACCGGCCAAGTCTGTGGGAACGGCATGTATGGCATGTCGTTGAGCCATACGGCGTTGTGCAGGGTGAGTGAGTGGTAGCGCTTGCGCCAGTTGTCCCCCGGGCGCTCGTGTGTATCGACGATGAGGGTGTCCACGTCGAGCTGACCGAGCCGCGCGGCCAGCGCCAGACCGGTCTGGCCGCCTCCCACGATCAGCACCTGGGGATCGCGGTCCTCGTAGGCTATGGCCGTCTGTCGGCGGTCGAGCCAGTTGGGGCCCTCGAACTTCGTGGAGTCCGCCTTCCCCAGCGGGCGATTGTCGCCGATGCGCTCCGGATGCCCGGCGAGCTGGTCCAGCGAGGTGAAGAAATTCCGGGCGCGGTACCCCTGTCCGGGGACATCGACGAGCCGGACCACGCCGATACCCGATCCGGCGAGGACGTCGAACTCGAAGATGGCTTCCACGCTGGTCACACCGTTCCGCTCGACCACGCGCGGTTCGGTCCGGCCCTCTGCCAGCCGGAAGTCAGTGGCCTTCGCCTCCGGCTGACGCCGCGCCAGTTCCTCGGCCACCTGAGTGCCGGAAAAGGTCCGCAGGTCCCCGGTGAACGACAGCAGATCACGCCAGTAACACTCGGGCGCGAAATGTAGGGACAGGTCGTTTCCCGGCGTCAGAGAGGTGCCGAACTGCCGCAACCAGGACTCGGCTATGGCGCGCGGATCAACGTGGTGGGCGTTCGATGAGGTCATCGCGGCTCTCCAATGTGAATGCAGGGGGAAGTCAAGGGGGCGTCAGGGGATGATGGACAGCTCGCGCAGCCGCGCAAGGTTGCCGATGAAGCTCTCGTGGGTGTCGCGGCAGTCGGCGAAGCCGGCCTGCCGGATCTTGATGGTGCTCTGGACCATGTCCGATTCCATCGAGAACCACCCGTCGACGAAGGGCCAGGCCGCGAGGTGCTCCATCGGTTCTGGCCGAAGCCGGTGACGAGCGACGATGTCGTCCCACACGCCGCCCTTGTCGGCCATGTGCTCGGCCAGCGACATCGGTTGCGGCGGAGCGGTCTCCATTCCGAAGAACGCACCGATCTCCGGCCACAGGTGTTGCCACCGGAAGTGGTCACCATTGGTCACGTTGAACACTTCACCGCGGGCCGCCGCCGATTCCAGGGCCCAGTTGACGGCTCCGGCGATGACCGAGGCGTCGGTGGCCTGATGCAGCGCGGACCACGCCTTGAGGGTGCCGGGGAAACGCAACGGGACGCCCAGGTGCCGACAGACGCCGGCGTAGACGGCCACGCCCGTGAGCATGTTCATCGGTGAGCCGAAGCTCAGCCCGATGACGGCATCCGGCCGCAGGACGGTCCATGCGTATCCGTGCCGCTTCGCGTCCTCGTAGAGGAGATCTTCCTGGTCGTTGTAGAAGATTGGCCCGAGGAACCGAGGGTCCGACTCCTTCGCCGGGGTCTTGTAGACGCCCAGATGCTCCCCGTAGGACTTGCCCCCGCCGATCAGCACGACCTGCCGGAGTTCGGACGGCGACGTGTGAACGGCTTCGAGCACATGCCGGAGCATGGCCACGTTCGGCGCCACTGTGGCCGCCATCGTCTCGCGTTCCGTGTAGCCGGCGTAGACGATTTCGGTGATGTCGGCCCGGTTGCCGAGACCGGCCCGCGCCGCGGACGCGTCCAGCAGGTCGACCTGGACATGGTCCTCGATCTCGATTCCGTCCTCGAGCACGACCGTGCCACGGCGGGCGAGGGTGACGACGTGATGCCCCTCCGCGACCAGACGGCGCACCACGGCACCTCCGATCACACCGTGCGCGCCCACGACCAGTGTGGTGGAACGGCTCATCGAATAGCCTCCGTGGTCGGAGGGGTGCCGGCGTTCAGCGCCACATACTTGGTCTCCAGGTACTCCGCGATGCCCTCGGGGCCGCCTTCGCGCCCGAACCCGGACTGCTTCACCCCGCCGAAGGGCGCGGCCACGTTCGACACCATGCCTTGGTTGACGGCCACCATTCCGGTCTCAAGAAGCTCGGCGACACGCATGGCCCTGTCCAGGTCCTTGGTGTAGACGTACGCGGCGAGCCCGAACTCACTGGCATTCGCACGCTGGATCACGTCCGGTTCCTTCTCGAACGCGACCACGGGAGCGAAAGGCCCGAAGATCTCCTCGGTCCGCACCCGAGCGTCCTCGGGGACGTCCGAGACCACGGTCGGCTCGATGAAATACCCCGGCCGGTCGGGGATTCCACCGCCGACGACCAGCCGACCGCCCTTCCCGGTCGCATCACGTACCAGATCGGCCACCTTCGCACGCTGTGTGGCGTCGATGAGCGGGCCCACGTCGCTGGACAGCTCCAGGCCGGGCCCCACCCGCAAGGAACGGAAACGCTCGGCGAGTGCCTCGGCGAATTCGCCGATCACCTCGCGGTGCACATAGAACCGGTTGGCGCTGGTGCATGCCTCACCGTTGTTCCGCAACTTCGCGATAACCGCCCCGTCGACGGCCGCCTCGATGTCGGCGTCCGGGAAGACGATGAACGGTGCGTTGCCGCCGAGTTCCATCGAGACCCGTAGCAATTGGTCGGCCGACTGCCTGACCAGCAGTCGCCCGATCTCGGTCGACCCGGTGAAGGAGATCTTGCGCAGACGCGAGTCCTTCATCAGCGCGCCGACCGTGCGCGACGAGCTGCCGCTGACGAACACGTTCAGGACGCCGGGCGGAAGACCGGCCTCCTCGAAGATTGCGGCGAGCGCCAGCATGCTCAGCGGCGTCTGCGACGCCGGCTTGATGACACAGGTGCATCCCGCGGCCAGCGCGGGCCCGATCTTGCGGGTGCCCATGGCGAGGGGGAAGTTCCACGGCGTCACGAAGAGGCAGGGGCCCACCGGCTGCCCCATGGTGACGATGCGGCCGACCCCGTTCTCCGGGACGGCGAACCGCCCGTTGACGCGCACGGCCTCCTCTGAGTACCAGCGCAGGTAACCCGCGGCGTATTCCACCTCCGCCAGGGCCTGCTGGTAGGGCTTCCCCATCTCCGCCGTCATAATGGCGGCCAGCGCGGCGGCACGCTCCACCATCAGGTCGTACGCGCGCCGCAGGATCTCCGCCCGGCGCCGCGGGGGCCACGCGGCCCAAGCCGGTTGCGCCGCCACAGCGGCGTCGAGCGCGGCCACGGCGTCCTCGACGCCCGCGTCAGCCACCTCCGCGATGGTGTGGCCCCGCGCGGGGTCCTCCACCGACAGCAATCCTCCACCAGTGCTCGAATGGATCCACTGACCGCCGATGAAGAGCTGTTTGGGGACGGCCTCAAGGTGCGCCGAGGCGTCAACGGACCTTTCTCCGCCAAGCTGCTGAGGAGATGTCACTCTTATGCTCCCTCGGTGACGGCGTTGCGAGTCCTCAACCTGTCAAGGCCGACGGCCATCACGATGACGACTCCCTGGATGATCTGCTGGTAAAAGGACGACACATCGAGCAGCGTCAAACCGTTGACCAGGACGCCGATGATGGCCGCGCCCACGAGCGTGCCGATGAGCGATCCGCGGCCGCCCATGAGGGACGTCCCGCCGAGGACGACGGCGGCGATGGCAGACAGCTCGTAGCCGGTGCCCAGATCGGGGACGGCACTTTGGAGCTTGGCGGAGGAGAGGATCCCGCCGATGCCGGCGCACAGGCCGGAGATGACATAGACGGTCACCAGGACCCGTCGCACCGGTATGCCTGCCAGGCGCGCGGCCTCCGCGTTCCCTCCCACGGCGTGCACCCAGCGCCCGAAAACGGTGCGCTCGAGCACGTACCAGCCGATGGCGAACACGGCGCCCATGACGACGATGGGCACCGGGATGCCGAGAATCGAGCCCTGACCCAGCACCGAGTAGCTGAGATGGGTGGAGAACATAG
Source organism: Streptomyces sp. NPDC007875 (assembly GCF_042868035.1). Taxonomy (NCBI): domain Bacteria; kingdom Bacillati; phylum Actinomycetota; class Actinomycetes; order Kitasatosporales; family Streptomycetaceae; genus Streptomyces; species Streptomyces sp. NPDC007875. The sequence continues at coordinate 10,854 of NZ_JBIADZ010000044.1, forward strand.
TGGTGCCACCGGTACCGACATAGGTGACACCGCGCAGATAGGTCAGCGCCGCGAGCGTCACAATGAACGCCGCCAGGCCCAGCTTGGCCACGAGCACGCCGTTGATCAGGCCGACCGCGAACCCGGCCAGCAGGGCGACGGCCAGGGCCAGGGGGGCGGGGGCGCCGTTGAGGGTGAGTGAGACGGCGGCGAACGCGGTGACCCCGACGGCCGATCCCACCGAGAGATCGATGCCGGCCGTCATGATGACGAACGTCAGACCGGCGCCGAGGATCGCGGTCACCGAGATCTGACGCGCGACGTCCAGCAGATTCACCACGGTGAGGAAATAGGGCGCGACCAGGGCGAAGAGCACTACGAGGACAATGAGCGCGATGGCGACGCCGAGGCGGTCGGCAAGAGTGGAAAGGCCGGTATGCAGGCGCATGCGCTTGGGTGCGGTCGGTCGTGACGAGTCGACCGCACGCTCGTGTTCAGCGGCCACGATGTCGTTCATGAGTTCACCTCGACAGGCTCCACTTGCTTGCGCACCAGCCCGGTGGCGTACCGGACGATGTGCTCCTCGGTCATGTCCTTGCCGGTCAGTTCGGCTACGATCCGGTGCTGATGCATGACGAGCACCCGATCGGACATGCCGAGAACCTCGGGCAGTTCGGACGAGATGAGAATGACTGCGACACCTTGCGTCGCGATGTCATTGATCAGCCCGTAGATGTCGGCCTTCGCGCCGATGTCGACCCCGCGGGTCGGTTCGTCGAGGATGAGCACGGTTGGCTTCTTGGCCAGACACCGTGCCAGCAGCACCTTCTGCTGGTTGCCACCCGACAGTTCCCCGACGGGCTGGTCGAGACTGGTCGCTCTGACCCTCAACCGGTCGGCCAGGGGTTTTGCCGCGGTGCGGAGCCTGGAGGGAGAGGTGCCGCCGAATCTCCGCTTCGCGAGTGCGGTGCCCATGCACACGTTGTCGGCGATCGACATGCCGAGGAAGAGTCCCTGCGCCTTGCGGCTTTCGGGCAGCATGGCGATATCGGCGCCGGCTGCTCCGCCGGCCTTCGCGATGTCCACGCGCTGTCCGTCGACGGTCACCTCGCCGCCGTCGGCATGGTCGAACCCGGCTATCAGCCGGCACAGTTCGCTCCGCCCGGCGCCGACGATGCCGGCGAGACCGACGACTTCCCCCGCCCGCACCTCCAGCGACGTTTCCTGAACGACGCCCGACCTCAGGCCGCGGACACTCAGTCGCACCTCTCCCTGAGCGGATCCACGTCCATGATCATAGAGATCGTTGACGGGCCGGCCGACCATCGAGGTGACGATCCGGTCCTCGCTCATATCGGCTCGCGGCATCGAGTCGGCGACGTGGCCGTCCCTGAGCACGGTGACGTGGTCGGCGAGCCGATGAATCTCCTCCATCCGGTGGCTGATGTAAAGGATCGCCAGCCCCTGGGCCCGGAGTTCCTCGACAATGCCCAGCAGGTGGCCGGCTTCCTTCTGGGACAGCGCGGCGGTGGGCTCGTCGAGCACCAGGAGCCGTGGGTCCTCGGAGAGAGCACGAGCGATCTCGATCAACTGCTGCTCGCCGACGCTGAGCTGCCCGACTCGGACGCCTGGGCTGAGCGAGGCGCCCACGCGGTTCAGAGCCGCCACAGCGTTCTCACGTGCCGATCGGAAATCAAGCCGCCCGCCCCGGTGTCGCGGCTCCACACCCAGCATGAGATTGTCGGCGACCGTGAGATCCGGGACCAGACTCAGTTCTTGATGGACCACCGCGATGCCGAGAGCTCGCGCATCGCCGGGGCCGTTGAATTCCACCGGGCGGCCGTCGATCAGAATGTCACCGGCGTCCTGCGGCTCGATACCGGTGAGAACCTTGATCAGGGTCGACTTGCCGGCACCGTTCTCCCCGGCGAGTACATGCACGCGTCGCGCTTCGAGCGTCAGCGTCACATCGTCCAGCACTCGGTTGTGGGCGAATGACTTGGCTATTCCAACGAGTTGTGCGACAGGCCCCCCAGTAACCTGTGATTTCATCAGCCCCAGCTTTCGTAGTCGCTGATCGTCTTGGGGGTTACCAGGAAGGTCGGCACCAGGCTCAACTTAGACTTGGGCTTTCCGCCCTTCGCGAGCGTGACCGCCCTGTCGAACCCTTCTCGCCCGAGTTGGGCAGGGCTCTGACCTGAAGTGCCGATCACCAGACCATTGTCGAAAAGATCTGTGAGCTGCTTCGCCCCGTCCACTCCTACGATCTTCACGTCAGCGCGCTTCTGTTTTGCCGCGAGAGCGATACCGACGGCGGTGGGGTCGTTGACGCCGAAGAAGCCGTCGACGTCCGGATGGCTGGTGAGGATGCTGCTCGCCACGTTCATGCTCTTGTCGCGCGTGAGGTCGGCTCGCTGCGTCGCGACGATCTTGATGCCGGGGCTGGCCTTGATGGCGTCCTTGCAGCCCTTCATCCGGTCATTGATCGCCGAGACCGCGGAACCGTCGACGATGGCCACCTTGCCCTTGCCGCCGATCCGCTCGATGAGGTAAGTGCATGCCTCCCGTCCAGCCTGCTCATTGTCGCTGGTGATGGTGGAATCGGCGCCGGTCGCCGCCACATCTATCGCGACGACGGGAATGTGGGCCTGCTTGGCCCTCAGGATCGCCGGACCGATGCCGTTGGAGTCGACCGCATCGACGACGATGGAATCGACGCCCTTCCGTATGAACGTGTCTATCTGATCGCTCTGGACCGAGACATCGGCATTCGCGTACTGGACGGAAACATCCAGCGACTTCTTACGGGCCGCCTCCTTGATCGCCTTGCCCTCGGCGAGGAAGAAGGGATTCGAGGCGGCATTGAGCGTAACACCCACTGTGGTCTTGCCGTCGGAGGCGCCGTCTCCGACAGCGCAGCCAACCAGCCCACCAGCAGCGACGACGAGCGCACTCGCGAGCACGGCGCCACTTCGCCCCGGAGTGGAAATGGCCTGGATAGCGACTTTCATGGAATTTCCCTTTGCTTGCTAGCTGGTGAATCACACGGTTGGCGTGACACCGCCATCAACCGCGAAATTGGCTCCGGAAATGAACGAGGCGCGCTCCGATGCGAGGAAGGCGACCACGGCGGCGACTTCGTCGGCGGTCCCGAGCCGGCCGACCGGGATACGGTTGAGCTCGACATATCGACGCAAGGCGGTCTCCTTGTCCACGCCGAACTCCTCCGCGAGCGACTCGGCGATACCACCGGGCCGGTCATAGATGGGAGACCGGATGAAGGCCGGAGAGACCACGTTGGACCGAATGCCCTGAGAGGTGAACTCCGCGGCCAGGACCTTCGACAACATCAGCACCGCGGCTTTCGAGACGCTGTAGTCGGGCAGGCGGGGGTTCGGCATCCGGGCAGCTTCGGAAGCGATGTGGATCAGCACCCCCGCACCAGCGGACCGCATCATGGGGATGGCCGCGCGGGCCGCGCGGACATAGCCCAGCAGGTTCAACTCGAGGGTCGCGTTCCAGTCGGCATCGCCCGTCTCGAGGAAGCCGGACCTCACGGGGGCGACGCCGGCGTTGTTGACGAGGATGTCAATCCGGCCGAAGGCCCCTGCCGCCGCCTCCATCACGGTCGCCGCGCCACGGGGGTCACGAAGGTCGGCAGGAACACCGAGAACCTCTCCGGAGGCCGTGAGCGATTCCAGCCCGCTGACGTCGAGGTCCGCCCCGACAATGCGGGCACCGGCAGCATGCAGGTGCTGGACGCAGGCGAGCCCGATCCCGCCACCCGCGCCGGTCACCACTGCCACTCGCCCTACCAGATCCCCGGACATTCGCCGCCTCCTCACATGGCGACGTGCGCCGCCTTCGATGGGGAGATTCCCACGAGGCGGACTCGATGTCTAGTGTGTGGGACAAATGAGCTGCGCGAATCGCCCGTTCAGCCGAAGTCGGCGACCTGCCCTCCGACAAGCCCGCAGCCCAGAGCCCGTGAGACCTCATGACCTGCGGCAATCAATGCGTCGCCCCACTGCCCGAGGGAGCTACCGAGCACCGACTCGCGAAGACCGCTGATCGACAGGGCGCCCCGCACCTGACCTTTGTAATCGGTGATCGCGACCCCGAGCGCCGCGACACCCACGGTGACATCCTGGTCACTGATGGCCAGGCCACTCTCCCTGGTCTTCGCGAGCAGGGCCTTGAGTCCGGCAGGCTCGACCACGGTGGAGGGCGTGAAACCGGCAAGAGGCGAGTTCCGTCGGATGTAGTCGTCCCATTCGCCCGCTTCGCGGCGCGCCAGCATCGCTCGCGACGCGGCACCGGCATGCAGCGGCAGAGAACCGCCGACCCGAAGGGCGAGCGACTGGACTCGCTTGCCGGCCAGCCGCTCAACACAGATGGCTTCGTCCTGGTGCGGCACGCAGAGGAAAACGGTCTCCCCGGTCAGGTCATGAAGTCGCTCCATCACCGGTTGGGCGAGTTTCCGCTCGTCGAACCGCGCCACAACGGCCGCACCGAGCGGCAGCAGCTTCATGCCGAGCCGGAACCGGCCCCGACGCGTACCCGGCTCGACGAAGTCTTCGCTTTGCAGACCTGACAACAACCGATAGACCGAGCTTCTCGGCTCCCCGGTGGCTTCGACTATCTCCGCCACCGTCGCCTCACCCTGCGCCAGGAACGTGAGGACCTCCGCCACCTTGCGGATCATCATCAGGCCGTTTTCATTCGCCATGCCGGACATTGTGACTCAGAGAACACACCAGCCCAGGCAGCTGGTCCCGCTACATGGACGGCATGTCTGACAAGCGATACGTTTGTAACGTTTGAAGGAGCACACGAGAGCACCTCGTGTGCCGGACGCGGCGACTCGGGCCTGCCGTCCGAAGGGTCACGGGAGCATCATGGTCTTAGAGCGGACAGAGGCGCGGCCATGAGTGCCGTTCGCCGCGGCTGTGCTCGCCTGGAACCCGTCGCACGGTAGCGACACCGTCGCAGAGCGAAGCAAGGAGTCACCCCATGCCGCCGGCCGCCGGAAACGGCGAACCGTACCGGAGCCCGCCCAGCCCGCCCTCGGATGTCGCAGCGTTTGAGGCGCTGCTGGCCGACGCTCTTCGTCAGGCCATCCTGGACCTGGATTCCATCACGGGCATCGTTTACCTGATGGAGGACAATGGGGAGTGGCTCCGCGCCGCCATGATCGGCGGCGCCCCGCCGGCGATCTTCGCCATGCCGGAGCGCATGACCTCGGACGCCCCTTACGCCTCCTCGACCGCATGCAGAACCGGCACGGTAATCGTCTTCGGAGAACCTGTGGTGCGCGCGGACGATCCCGGCCTTGCCCGGGTGGTGCCCTTCCCCTACGCGGTGGCCTCCACCCCGCTGCAGGCTCACGGCAGCCGATTCGGGGCGCTCACCCTCATCCGCATCCCGTCCCGGGTCGGATTGATGAGTGATGAAAAACGCCAGCGACTACGGGGAATCGGCGACCGGCTGGCACGGAATCTGGCGCCACTGACAGAGCACTGTCTGCCCTTGCCGAGCACCGCCACGCCCGTGCTGCTACCAGTGTTCTCCTCGAACTCGAGGCAGCCCTGTGGACAGACCACCGTATGGGGCGTGTCCGATGCACCCGGCTCCTCCGGCATGACGTTGATGTACCAGCTGCACAAACTCAGTGCCGCCCTCAACCAGGCCACGGAAACCCACGACGTGGTCGTGGTCGCCCGGTCTCGGCTCATGCATCCTTACCGCGCGCAGTCCCTCATTCTGAACATTGTCAGTGACGGCAAGTTGTGGGTCGCGGGCCACTGCGGTATCGCCTCCAATCACCTCCGGCAGTTTCACGGCTCCAGCAGCGACAGCCCGACCCCGGTCGCCGACGCGGTGCACGGCCGGGACCCACTGCTCTTCCCGGACCGCGCCCACCTGCTCGCCGCCTACCCCGGCGCCCCGGACGACGGTCAGCGTGCTTGGGCGTTCCTCCCGCTGAGATCCAGCGGAAACCCGGTAGGTGTGTGCTGCCTGGGCTTCGCGGAGGAGCGCGTCTTCGAGCCGGAGGAACAAGCAGTCATGATGATGATGGCGGATCTGCTCGGCCAGGCCCTGGACCGAGCCCGCCTGAGTGAGCGCGAGCACGCCCTCGCCGAGAGCCTCCAGCGCGGACTGCTGCCGCGCATCCTCCGTGACCTGCCAGAAATGATCACTACCGCCCGGTACCTGCCCGCCCGGCCCACAGTCGGGGCCGGCGGCGACTGGTACGACGGGATCACGCTTCCGGACGGACGGATCTGCCTCATGGTCGGAGACGTGGAAGGCCACGGTGTCGAAAGCTCGGCAGTCATGGGCCAGTTGCGCAGTGCCGTCCTCGCCTACGCGCGCGAGAACCACGGACCGGCAGCGATACTGACCCGGACCTCCCAGCTGCTTGCGGAGCTGGACACCGAACTACTGGCGACGTGCTGCTGCGTGCGCATGGACGTGGCCGACGGGTCGGCCGAAGTAGCCCTGGCCGGACACCCCGCGCCTCTGGTGCGCCGTCCCGACGGCCACGTCGACACCCTCGACGCGCCCGCGGACGTACCACTGGGCGTCCACTCCGCCACTCCCTACCGGGCATACGAGACCACCTTGACGCCCGGATCGTTGCTCCTCCTGTACACCGACGGCCTCACCCCCAGACAATCCTCCGAAGCGGTAGCCGGTGTCCGCACACTCCTGGCGGCCGGCAGTCGGGACAACGAACGCAACCTTGAGGGACTCGCCGACAGACTGATCGCATCAACCCCCCAGCCCCCTGAGCGCTATGACGACGCCGTACTGCTCCTCGCTCGCTACGAACGAGCCACGCTGGACTCGCAGCACCGGATCAGCCGGATGGAGATCCAGCGGCATGATCTGCAAGGTGTCCGGGCAACACGCGCATTCATGCGTGACAATCTACGCAGCTGGGGCCGTGACGCGATGACGGACGATCTGGAACTCATGGCCTCAGAGGTGGTGACCAACGCGCTGATCCATGCCGACAGCGACGTGGAACTGCGGCTGCGCGACTACCCGGACCACGTACGCCTGGAAGTCAGGGACTCCGATGTGTCACCTCCGGTGCCTTCTTCGCTCTCGACCGTTGAAGAAGAAAACGCACAGGCCGAGCACGGGCGCGGTCTTATCATCGTCGACGGCCTCGCCACGGCGTGGGGCAGCTCACCCAGCGGCCGCGGCAAGACGGTCTGGCTTGAGCTGTCCACCCGGGATGGTGCGTAAGCACACTCACAGTGCGACTGTCGATCGTTAGTGACGGCCGCCGACGAGGCTCACGCCGAGCGGAGCGCCCCTGTGGGCGACATCCCGGCCGCCCGCAGTGCCGGGTACAGCCCCGCCACCGTCCCTACGACCACGGCCACCGCGGGCCCCGCGACCGCCCAGACCAGCGGTACTGTGGCGGGCCACCCCTGCCCGGTCGCGTACGCGTAGACCGTCGCGGCCCCGAGAGCGGCACCGACCAGCCCGCCGAACAGCCCCAGGAGCACCGCCTCGATGAGGAACTGTGCCGCGATCTGGCCGCGGCGCGCCCCCAGTGCCCGCCGCAGCCCCACCTCTCCCCGCCGTTCCATGACGCCGACCACCATGGTGTTGGCGATGCCCACCCCTCCGACGAGCAGGGCCACCCCCGCGAGGGAGAGCACTAGGCCGGTGAGGGTGTCATCGGTCTCGGCACGTGCCTTGAGCAGGTCGGAGGGGCGGGAGACGGCGACCATGCCGGGCTGCGCAGGGTTGGCCGTGGCCGCGGCGACGTCCTGTACATCGCTCACCCGCTCGGGGTGGACGCGCAGGTAGACGGTCGACGGCGTGCGGTCGCCGTCCAGGCGGGCGATCGCCGTGGGGCCGCCGACGAGCACGGAGTCGTCGATCTCGGGTACGAGTTCGTTCGGCTCCAGGATGCCGAGGACGCCGTACCACTCCCCGGTGAGTCCCTCGCCCGCGATCCACACCTTTGTCCCGGGAGCGGTGACGCCCAGGCGCTCGGCCGAGCTGCTTCCCAGGACCACGACCGGGAGTCGCTCGGTGGCGTGGTCCAGCCAGCGACCGGTGCGCACCTCGCCGCGCACCGCCTTGAGCAGGTCGAGGCGGGCGGACAGCACGCGCAGGCTGTTGGTCTGGTTCGACGGCACGAACTCGTTGCGGTAGACGTTCGCCTTCGTGTTCCCGGTCGCGCTGACTCGTTCGACGGGCGCGATATTGCCGAGCATCGTGACCGACTCCTTGGGCAGCGGCACCTTCTTCCCCGCGAAGTCCTCCCCCGGCGAGACGGTGATCAGATTGCTGCCGAGCCGGTCGAGCCGGTCGAGGAGATGGGCCTGGTTGGACGCGGAGATCCCGGTGACGGCGACGACCGCCGCGATACCGAGGGCGATCCCCAGGGCGGACAGCGCCGAGCGCAGCCGCCTGGTGCGGGGCCCGAGCAGGCCGAGCCGCAGCAGGTCGGCCGGGCGCAGCCGGGCCGGGCGCGGGAGGCGGGCGGTCATACCAGCCCCCCGTGCGCGCGGCTCCCGGCGGCGGGCGCCGAGTCTCCGCTGCGCTCGTCGAACGTGAGCCAGCCGTCCTGGATCACCACCTGCCGGGGGAAGGACGCGGCGAGGTCCCGGTCGTGGGTGATGACGACGACGGTGGTGCCTTCCTCGTTCAGCCGGCGCAGCAGGTCGACGACGCCCTTGCCCGAGGCGGTGTCCAGCGAGCCGGTGGGTTCGTCGGCGAGCAGCAGCCCGGGCCTGCCGACCAGTGCCCGGGCGATGGCGACGCGCTGCTTCTCCCCACCCGAGAGCTGGTTGGGCCGGTGCCCGAGCCGGTGTTCCAGGCCCACGTCGTGCAGGGCGCGCACGGCCCGCTCACGTCTGCGCCGGGCGCTCTCCCCGGTGTAGAGGAGGCCGGTGGCGACGTTCTCGACCGTGGTGAGGCCGGGTAGCAGGAAGAACTGCTGGAAGACGAAGCCGATCCTGCGGGCGCGCAGTGCCGCGACCTGCCGTTCGCTCATGGCGGCCAGGTCGTGCCCCTCCAGGTGGATCCGTCCCGACGTGGGCCGGTCCAAGGTGCCGATCAGGGCGAGCAGCGTGGACTTGCCCGACCCGGACGGGCCGACGACCGCGACCAGCTCTCCTTCGGTGACGGTCAGGTCGATACCGTGCAGGATGCGCAGCGGCGGCGTGCCCTCGTACTCCTTGACGACCTTCTCCAGTCGCAGCACTGGTGTCCCCTGGGAGCAGTCGCGGGTCATACGGGGATCACCACCTTGTCGCCCTCCTTGAGCCCGCCGCTGACCTCGGCACGGGCTTTGACGATCAGTCCCACCTCCACGGGGACGAGCTTCGGCTCGGACCCGCCGGGCCCGACGACCTCGACGGCGTAGCCACCGCCGACCATGGCCAGCAGCGCGGTCACCGGGACGACGAGGACGTTCTCCGCCTTTTTCTCCGGCACGGTGACGGTGGCGCCGGAGCGGCCGGAGTGCAGGGCGGCCCAGGCCTTCTTCTGGTCGGCCAGGCGGATGGACACTTCGGGCTTGGCCTCGCCACCCGGCCCGCCGGGGCCGCCCTCGCCTCCTCCGCCCCCCTCTCCGGGCTCCCGTGTGATGGCGGCGACCTCGCCCTTGACGCCGCCCCCTGCCTCCAGTTCCACCGTGACCTTGCTTCCCGGCGCGAGCTGGGCAAGCTGGTCCTCATCCGGTTTGACGGTGGCGTACACGTCCGGCGTGGTGACCTTCAGCACCGTGCCGCCGGAGCCCGCGCCCACCGTCGCGCCGAGCTTGGCGACCACCTCTTGGATGCGCACGGCCCGGTGCGGCAGGACGACGACCCGGCCCTGCTCGACCTTGCCGGTCTGCTTCAGGCCGAGCGCCTTCTGCCAGCGCTTGACCGCCGCGGCGGTGCCCTCGGTGAATTCCTCGTCGACGGTCAGGTTGGCCGCGTTCGCGTAGCCGAGATCGGTGAGATTGCGCTCCAACTCCCTGATATCGGGCCCGTCGCCGACGCCCTTGGCCAGGTCGCGCCAGAAGGGGCGAGGTCCGTGGAACAGCACGACGGGTCTCGCGTCGACCTCGTACAGCGGCTTGCCCGTCTCGACCCGGTCGCCGACCTTGGGCAGTTTGGTGAACGTGCCCTGTCCCTGCGCGGTCACCTCATCGACGGTACCGTGGCCGAGCTCACCGTCCAGCCGCAGTCCGGAGGTCAGCGAGGCGCGCTGGACGGACGCCGTGGACCGAGGCCCGTGCTCGGGCGCGGATGCCCCGCCGCCGTTCGTCCAGGGCCGCACCGCCAGTGCCGTGCCGGCCGCGACGATGGCGGCCACGACCCCGGCCGCCACGGCCGCGCGGCTGCCCCGACGGCGGGTACGTCCCGGCCGGAGATCCGCCACCTGCTCCGGCTCCTGGCCCTCGGTCACGCCGGTCACTTCGCCTGCTCCGCCTTGAAGGGCACGCCGGGGAACTTCTTGCCGCAGATGCCAATGGCCTTGGCCACCTTCTCGTTGTCCATGGTGTTCCCGGGAGCGGAGATGGCTCCCCTGTCCTTCGGGTCCGGGTCCGGTATCTCGGGGAAGCCGTTCTTGTGCAGGCAGTCGACGAGACCCCTGGCCTGCTTGAGCCTTTCCGTGTCGCCCTTGTCCCTGAGCTGCTTCATGCCGGGCACCTTGACGTCGCACTTCTTCATGGCCTTGAGCAGGTCGTCAGCGGCCTCCGCTCCCTGCTTGCCCCCCGCGTCGTCACCGCCCGTCTCGGCAGCCGGGACCGCGATCCGGCCTTGCTCGTCGACCTTCACCTCTTGTCCCTGGTCGGACATGCACTGCGCGTATGCCTGAGTGATGGAACCCTGGTCCTGCGTCTTGCCCTTCGCGTTCTGCTTGCCCTGGTCCCCGGCGACGTGGGGCGCCTTGTCCTCGGGCTCCGTCGAGCAGGCCGTCATGGTCAGAGCGGCTCCCGTTGCGAGCACCGCCAACGCGATCCGTACCGCGAGCGTGCGTCCCATGGCCGAACACCTCCTGGTGTGCGTGCGGCGCCGGTCGGCGCCGTCGGACATCAGGTATATGGGCGCGCCGGTTAGCCGCTGGTGATGTGCGGCTAACCTCCGCTTAACGCCGGGCTCGGCATAGTCGGCTCACCATGCGGAGGAGGGAGCTGCCATGCGCGTGCTGGTCATCGAGGACGAGGAGGAGCTGGCCGGGATGATCGCCGAAGGGCTGCGCGCCGCGGGCATGGCCGCGGACGTCGCGCTGGACGGCGGCCGGGCGATGGAGATGGCGGCAGCCGCCGACTATGACGTGCTGGTCCTGGACCGGGACCTGCCGGGCATCCACGGGGACACCCTGTGCCGGATGCTGGGCACGAGCGGGTACCCGGCGAGGATCCTCATGCTCACGGCGGCCGGGTCGCTGTCCGACATCGTCGACGGCCTCGGTCAGGGCGCCGACGACTACCTCTCCAAACCGTTCTCCTACGCGGAACTGATCGCCCGTCTGCGGGCACTCGCCAGGCGCGGGCCCAGCGGCACGCCGACAGTGCTGGAACGGCACGACCTGCGTCTGGACACCGTCCGCCGGATCGCCGAACGCGACGGGCGCCTGCTGCGGCTGACCCCCAAGGAGCTGGGTGTCCTGGAGGCGCTGATGTCCGCCGACGGCGCCCCGCTGCGCGCCCGCGACCTGGTGGAGATGGTCTGGGACTGCGACACCGACCCGTTGAGCACCACTGTCAAGGTCACCGTCCATCAGCTCCGCCGCAAGCTCGGCGACCCGCCGGTCATCGAGACGGTGCCCGGATTCGGGTACCGGCTGTGAGCGCACGCCTCGGCCGGCTGCCGATCCGGACCCGGCTGGCCCTCCTCAACGCCACCGTGTTCGTCGTCGGCGGCGGCACGCTCCTCGCCCTGACCCTGGTCAGCGTCCGGGAAATCCTCGGCGAGAACAGCCCGACGGTCACGGCCACCCAGTCGGAGCCCGCTGTGTACCCCGGCACCCTTCCGACCGTTCCGGCCTTTCCCGCCGAACAGTCGGCCAGCGCTTACCGGGCCAGCAGCTCGGAGAGGTTCGCGACGTTCCAGCAGGACGTCCTGGACGAGCTGCTCACCCGATCACTGCTGCTCCTCGCCGTGGTCGCCGTCCTGTCCCTGCTGGCGAGCTGGTGGGTGGCCCGGCGCGCGCTGCGCCGGATCGGCCGGGTCACCACGACCGCGCGCGACATCGGCGACCGGAACCTGCACGCCAGGCTCGCCCTGGTCGGCCCCGACGACGAAGTCAAGGAGCTGGCGGACACATTCGACGCCATGCTCGACCGGCTGGAGCGCAGCTTCGCCGAGCAGCGGCGGTTCACCGCGCACGCCTCGCACGAGCTGCGCACCCCGCTGACACTTCAGCGCACGGCACTGGAGATCCCGCTCTCCCAAGGCCGGGTGCCCCCGGACCTGTTGCCCGACATCCGCCGGGCGCTGCACGCCACCCAGCGCAGCGAGCGCCTGATCGCCGCGCTGCTGGCCCTGGCGAAGGGCGAGAGCGGAGTGCTCGTTCCGGTCCCCGTCGACCTGATCGAACAAGCGCGGACCGCGATCGCCGACGTGCTCGCGGAGGCCGGGGAGGCGGAGGTGACCGTGGACGCCCGGCTGCGCTCCGCTCCCGTCCGGGGCGACCAGTCCCTGCTCACCCAGCTCACCGCGAACCTGGTCACCAATGCTGTGCGGCACAACGAGCGCGGCGGATCCGTGCACGTCAGGACAGGGCTGACCGAGCGGGGCGACGCCTGCGTCGAGGTGATCAACACCGGCCCGGTCATCGAGGAGCGGGAACTGCCCGCACTCTTCGAGCCGTTCCGGCGCGGTGGCGGGCGTCGCAGGGGATCGGGCCTCGGCCTGTCGGTGGTCCGCGCGGTCACCGCGACCCACCAGGGGAAGCTCACCGCCCGGCCCAACCCCGGGGGCGGTCTCACCGTCCGTGTGGAGCTTCCCCCGCGTCTTCCCGACCCGCCCCAGCGGCGGCCGCCTCCCCCGTCACCGCCCACTGACCGGCCCGGCCCGGTTTCGCGCGGGTCACACGGTTAACCGCGGCAAAACCGCTCTCCCGATAGTCATGGTGGCGCGTTCTCGGCCCATCCGGGTCCGAGAAGCCCCGACGAAGGGAGCACATGATCGTGACACAAAGACCAATACGGGTGGGAGCGGGGATACGGGGGGCGGCGCGGAGGCGCAAAGTGACCGCGCTGCTCAGCGCGACCGCGGCGGTACTGGGAACGGCGGTGACGGCGGCCTCCGCGGCCCCCGTCCGGGACTCGGCCAACGGACTCGCGCGGTTCCACCATCAGGACGTGCGCTGGGCTCAGTGCGTGGCACCTCCGCTGCCGGAGGGAACACCGCAGGAGGAGGTGGACAGGTGGAACGAGGCATGGCGGCCCATGGACTGCGCCGCCATCAAGGTTCCCAAGGACTACCGGCGTCCCGGTGGTGACACGCTCACGGTGAACCTCAGCAGGCTACAAGCGAAGAACGCGGCCCAGCGGCGGGGCGTCCTCTTCCTCAATCCAGGCGGGCCCGGCGTACAGGCGAGGCTTCAGCCCGCGATGCACAAGAAGACGGCACTCGCCGAAAGTTACGACCTGATAGGCGTCGACCCCCGGGGAACCTCGCGCCCCGACAGGCTGTCGTGTGACCTTCCTCCGGGCCCGAAGCCGTTCTTCAGCCGCCCGACCGACGCCCAGCTGACCGCCATCGAGAAGTACGCCCGGCAGAGCGAGGAAGGCTGCCGACGGGCCGGCGGGGACCTCCGCCCGTACATCACCACCGCCAACACGGCACGGGACATGGACATCGTGCGAGCGGCCCTCGGCGAGGAGAAGATCAACTACCTGGGTTACTCCTACGGCACCTACCTGGGCGCGGTGTACGGGAGCCTGTTCCCCCGCCGACTCGACCGGAGCGTCCTGGACTCCTCGATGCACCCAGAGTGGTCCTACTACGAGGCGTCCTGGCAGCAATCCGTCGCCGCGCGGCAGAACGTGGACGCCTGGGCCGCCTGGATCGCCCGGCGCGACACCACCTACCACCTCGGCACCTCCGCCGCCGAGGTGCGGGCCGCCATCGACCAGGTGGGACGCGGGCTGGACAAACACCCGTTGCCGGACCCCGACGTGCCGGAGGCGGGCCCCGTGGACCAGACCCGCTTCGACATGATCCTGGGCTTTTTGAGCGCGGCTCGCCCGAGGTGGCATGTCCTGGCGCAGTTGGTCAACCACTTCCGTGAGCAACTCCCGTCCTCCGGGGAGGTGTCGCGTGATGCCTCGGAAGCGATGCGGCTGCTGGCCTCCGAGCGCGACGAGCCTGAGCAGGAGGACGGGACGTACACCGCCGTGACCTGCGAGCGTTACTGGCCCGCCGATCTGAAGGCGTACTACCAGAAGATGCGGCAGTTCCGGGAGGAGTACCCCTATGGCGAGGGCGCGATGGCGGCCGCGCCCACGGCGTGCACCTTCCGCTCGTTCACCCCGCCCGAGCAGCCGGTGGACCTCAAGCGCAAGGGCTACCCGACCGGACTCGTGGTCCAGAACGAGTACGACGCCGCGACGAAGTACGAGGGCGGCCCGGCCATGGCCCGCAAACTCGGCCACCGCCTCATCTCGATTCGCGACGACGGCACCCACGGCGTGTACCAGAACAACACGTGCGCGACCCAGAAGATCAACGACTACCTCATCAAGGGGCAGCTCCCCGACCAGAACAGCTGGTGCGAAGGGGCAGCGCGACCGGACATCCCCGCTGACCACTCCAGCGGTGGACGAGCCGAAGACAGGGGGCCCGATAAGTCCCTGACCTCCCAGGCGCGGTCGATCCTCAAGGAGCACCCTCAGGCTCCCGCGATGAAGCCGTGGCCCGCACGGGCTCGATGATGGTCTCCAGGCCGACGTAAGGCCCAGGTCACTGCCCTGCCGCGACGAGAACCGGCGGCGAAGACCACGCGGGGCCCCATCCGTATGGATGGGGCCCCGCGCTCTTGCATCTCGCAGCGGTAGCGGTGGGATGTGAGCCCTGTGGGTGCCGGAAACTTTGTCACCTGAGGTGACCTGCGGGTTCGGATCTATCGGAGCGCCGGAGATTGGCGAGCGCTGCAGGGCATGATGCTGGGTCGGGTACGTCTGATCTATCTGCTCGGATGCCAGACCTTCCGATGGCTCTGCGCTTGCCGAAAATATCATCCGCCCTGGTGGGAGGTGGTGTGCGCGGTGTACGGGAGGTCGACCGGCGGAGTCGCCCGAGCGGGTGCTCTCGCGAGGCTGGCGCTCGCGGCGGCAAGATGATCGACTGTGCTGCTGCGACTGGCTTACTGGGGCGTGACGAATGCGTTCGCCATGCTGCGCCTGCTACCGATGGGCGATCGAGACAAGGTTGTCGAGATACTCGCCTTGCGCCATCAGATCGTGGTGCTGGAGCGCCAACTCGGCAAGAGGGTCGGGTGCGGTTCACGCCGAGCGACCGGGCATTTCTGGCGGCGCTGCTGCACCGGCTTCCCGTGGACGTGCTCCGCGGAGTGCGGCTGCTGGTGCGTCCGGACACGGTGCTGTGCCGGCATCGCGACCTTCTCGCCCGCCGCCATGCTGCCGCCTCGCGGCCCAGGCGCTCGGGACGGCCTCGGACCGTGCACTCTGTGCGGGCCCTGGTGCTGCGCCTGGCGCGGGAGAACCCCGGCTGGGGGTATCGGCGCCTGCACGGTGAACTGCTCGTCCTGGGCGTCAAGGTGGCCGCTTCCACCGTCCGGGAGATCTTGCAGGAGGCCGGCGTCGATCCGGCACCCGAGCGGTCCTCCAGCACGTGGGCGGACTTTCTGCGTTCCCAGGCCGATGCCCTGCTGGCCTATGACTTCTTCGAAACGGTCCCCCATTCCGGGGCTCGGATGTACGTGCTGGCCGTCATCGAGCATGCCAGCCGACGGATCCGGGTGCTGGGTGCCACCGCGCACCCGACCTCAGCGTGAGTGGCACAGGCCGCGAAGAACCTCGCCATAGACCTTGAGGACGTAGGATGCCGAGCGCGTTACATGATCAGGGACCGGGACGGGAAGTTCCCCGCCCTGTTCGATGCCGTCCTGGCGGATGCGGGGATCGAGGTCGTGCTCAGCGGCGTCCGGATGCCGAGAATGAACTCGATCATGGAACGGTGGGTGCAGACCTGCCGACGGGAACTCCTGGACCGCACCTTGATCTGGAACCACCGGCACCTGCTCCACGCCCTACGAGAGTTCGAGCAGTTCTACAACGCACACCGACCACACCAGGGCATCGCCAACGCCCGCCCACTGCACCCATTACCTGCGCCGATCGACGACCCGGACACATTAGCCCGCCTCGACATACGACGACGTGATCGCCTCGGCGGCCTCCTCCACGAATACCAGCATGCCGCATGACCTGCACGGATGAAGTTATCGGCAAGCACAGGGCTTTGCCGCGGTGTCGGGATGACGGCTGTGCCGTTGCCGGCGAAGACGGCGTCGAACGCGGCGGTGAACTTGCTGTCCCGGTAACGGATGAGGAACCGGAAGCACCCAGCCCTCTCCTCGAGGTCCATGAGCAAGTTGCGGGCGAGTTGGACGACCCATGCGCCGGTCGGGTGGGCAGTGACACTGCGGGTGCCGGTAAATCATCCACACAGGTCGGAAGCCTGATCACGGATCTTCGGCTCTCCTTGTCATTCGCCCCAAGTGCTTCACCGCACAGGCCTCGGCGGCATCATGATCTGTCGTGCTGCTGCGCCTGGCCTACCTCGCCGCGACCAACGCCCTGGCGGTCCTACACCTCCTCCCGATGAGCGACAAAGACAAGGACACCGAGATCCTCGTTCTCCGGCACCAACTGCAGCTCCTGCAGCGTCAGGTCGGCAAGCCGACCTTTCACCGACAGCGACCGTGCCATCCTCGCCGACCTGCTCCACCACTTGCCAAAGACAGACTGCGGCACCTTCTGCTGCTGGTCCGCCCCGAGACGGTGTTGCGCTGGCATCGCGAGCTACTCAGGCGGCGCCATGCCGCAACCTGCGTACCCAGGCGACGTGGACGCCCACCCACCGTTCAGTCGATCCGCGCCCTGGCCCTGCACCTGGCCAGGGAGAATGCCACGTGGGGATATCGCCGGATCCACGGCGAACTCGCAGCCCTGGGGATCAAGGTCGCCGCCTCCACCGTCTGGGAGATCCTCCGCGAACACGGCATCCCACCCGCCCCCGAACGCCAGAGCACCACCTGGACCGTGCGCTTGCCGGAAATCTCATCCACCCTGGCGAGGGCAGTTCTTCGTGTTTCCCCAAGTCTTGGCCGCGGTCGCTCGAGCTGACACTCTCGCGCAGCTGCCGTCAGCGCGTCATGATGATCGATCGTGCTGCTGCGACTGGCTTACCTGGGTGTGACGAACGCGTTCGCGATGCTGCGGCTGCTGCCGATGGCCGATCGGGACAAGGACGCGGAGATCCTCGCCCTGCGTCACCAGATCGCCGTGCTGGAACGCCAACTTGGCAAGGGCAAGATCCGGTTCACGCCGAGCGATCGGGCGTTCCTGTCGGCGCTGTTGCACCGGCTGCCGATGCACGTCCTGCGACAGTTACGGCTGCTCGTACGCCCCGACACGGTGCTGCGTTGGCACCGCGACCTCGTCGCACGCCGCCATGCCGTCTCTTGCCAGCCCAAACGCCCGGGACGACCGCGTACCGTGCGCTCGATCCGCATCCTGGTGCTGCGGCTGGCGAAGGAGAACCCGAGCTGGGGGTACAGGCGCCTGCACGGCGAGTTGCTCGTGCTGGGGGTGAGGGTGGGTGCGTCCACCGTCTGGGAAATCCTGAAGGAGGCCGGCATCGACCCAGCACCCGAGCGGAACTCCAGTACCTGGGCCAGTTTTCTGCGTTCTCAGGCTGAGGCGCTTCTGGCCTGCGACTTCATGGAAACAGTCACCCTGTCGGGCGTACGGATATACGTGCTCGTGGTGATCGAACACGGCACTCCCCGGATCCGCGTCCTGGGCGCCACCACGCATCCCACCGCTTCCTGGGTAGCCCAAGCGGCGAAGAACCTCGTCATGGACCTCGAAGACCTCGGCTGCCGGGCACGGTTCATGATCCGGGACCAGGACGGGAAGTTCCCCGAACTGTTCGATGCCGTCCTCAAGGACGCGGGAATCGAAGTCGTGCTCAGCGGCATCCAGATGCCAAGGATGAACTCGATCATGGAAAGGTGGATACAGACCTGTCGCCGCGAGCTCCTGGACCGGACGTTGATCTGGAACCAGCGACACCTCCTCCACACCCTGCGGGAGTTCGAGCAGATCTACAACAGACACCGACCACACCAGGGCATCGCCAACGCCAGACCGCTGCACCCCCCTCCCCCCCCACCGATCGACGATCCGGACACGTTAGCCCACCTCGCCATACGCCGACACGATCGCCTCGGCGGCATCCTCCACGAATACCAACATGCAGCCTGACCTGCACGGATAAGGTTTCCGGCAAGGGCACAGTCCGCAGGCTACGGCGATGTCTGCGCTGATCTCGCCGGTGGCCGAGTCATACGTGACGCCGTCTCCGGCGGAGACGCAGCCGCGGACATCTGAGCACTGCACGTACAGGCCCTCAGGCCCGGAGCCGAGATGCGCTGAGTTGGCTGGCGGGACAGCGACAGGAGTCTGGACACCTTCAGGAAGCCGAGACTCTGTATGAGTACGCTGCCCGGGCCGGACACCCCTTCGGCCGATGCGGGCTGGCCAGATGCTTGACGAAGGCAGGGGACTGGCAGGCAGCCGGAGTGAGTACCTGCGGTGCGCAGCATGCATCATTCTCGCGACTCCAGGGCTTCAATCTTTACATTATCTGGGAGCGTATCGACGCCTGCCAGGTTGACGCCCACAACGTACTTGATGACCGAAAGTGATCGCAGTCTGCGCAATGCGCTGACATCCAACTCCGAATGGGCCAACCCTGTGGGTGCCGGAAACCGTGTCACCCGAGGTGACCTGCGGTTCGGATCTGCCAGAGCGCAGGAGGCTGGCGGGTGCTGTGCGGCATCATGCTGGGTCGTGGCGATACGTCTGATCTATCAGCTCGCGTGTCAGCTCTTCCGATGGCTTGCGCTGCTGGCCCGGTCGAGTGCGGCGAAAGACGTCGAGATCTTGATGCTCCGACATCAACTCGCTGTGGTGCAACGCATCCAGCCACGACCTCAACTTTCCTGGAGCGATCGGGCTGTCATGGCAGCGCTGCTCCGGATGGTGAACAAGCACCAGCGTGCACGACTGGCGTTGCTGGTCACTCCACGGTCGGTCCTGCGCTGGCACGCACGCCTCGTCGCCCGGAAGTGGACCTATCCACACCGCCGTCCAGGCCGACCACCGAAGCCGGAAGCACTGCGGCAGCTGGTCCTGCGCCTCGCACGGGAGAACCCGGGGTGGGGATATCGACGGATCCACGGCGAACTGCTCGGCCTGGGACGCAAAGTCGGCGCCTCGACCGTCTGGGAGATCTTGCAGAAGGCCGGGATCGACCCCGCACCCCAGCGCACCAACCAGTCCTGGCCCGTCTTCCTCAAAGCCCAGGCCTCCGCCATCGTGGCCACCGACCTCTTCCACATCGACACGGTCTTCCTGCGGCGCTGGTTCGTGCTGTTCTTCATCGACCACGGCACCCGACACGTGCACATCGCCGGCATCACCCGGCACCCGACCGGCCCCTGGATCACCCAGCAAGCACGGAACTACCTCATGGACCTCGGTGACCGCGCAGAGTCGATCAGATTCCTCATCCGGGACCGCGGCGCTTACTTCACCGCCAGCTTCGACGCCGTCTTCCAGGCGGCCGGCATACGCGTGATACCTACCCTGCCCGCTGTGCCACGGATGAAGGCCATCGCCGAGCGCTGGATCGGATCATGCCGACGCGAGGCCACCGACCGCATCCTGATCACCGGAGAACGCCACCTGCGTCTCGTCATCGGCGAGTACGCGAAGCATTACAACAGACACCGGCCGCACCGATCCCTCGGACAGCGGCCACCAGACCAACTCACCAGCCCCGAGCCGCCCATCGCCAGGGACAACACTCGCATTCGTCGACGCGACCGACTCGGCGGCCTTATCTACGAGTACTCGCAGGTCGCATAGGGTGACACAGATTCCGGCACCCACAACGAAGCCGCGCATGTCGTCGCTGCGTTTCACGATCGCCAGGACCAGCGCGAACGCGGCCAGGCAGTAGGCGACGAGGCCGCCGGTGTAGCCGCCGTCGGCCCAGACCAGTTCCAGCCGGTGGTGCACGTCGGCGACCTGCCCGAGCAGCACGTGGGCGGCGGTGCGGTCACCGGTGTCCGCGGCGGTGACCATGACGCCCAGCAGCAGGCCGAGCGTGTCGACCACGACGTGCCGCTTACGGCCGTTGATGAGTTTGCCGCCGTCGAAGCCGCGGCTGTCGGCACCGACGACGGCGTCCGCTTTGACCGACTGCGAGTCGATCACACCGGCCGTCGGTGCCGCGTCGCGGCCCAGCGTTTCGCGGACCTGCCTGCGCAGCCGGTCGTGGAACTCCTTGACCAGGCCGTGGTCGCGCCAGCGGCGGAAGAACGCATACACCCGGTCCCACGGCGGAAAGTCGACCGGCACACCGCGCCATTTAATTCCGTTGTCCACGAGGTAACGGATCGCGTCCAGCATCACGCGGTGGCAGTACGCCTCCGGCTGCCCGCCCCGGCCGCGCAGCCAGGCCGGCACCGGCAGCAGCGGCCGGACCGTCTCCCATTCCGCGTTCCGTCATGTCCGACGGATACCGCCGAACACGTTCCGGGTGATCGGCTGCGTTTCCGAACCGGTGGGCGACACAATCACACGACGGAGACGCCGAGTTGAACTCCACCGGCGCGAGGACGTAGAACTGCGGCAACAGGGTCTCCTGGATCTCGGTTGGCTTCGCAACCCCGAGCTACCAAGAGGCCCTGTCTTCATGCCCGCGGCCAGCGACGATCACCCGATCGAGACTCGCGTTCGACGCGCACCCCTCAACATCGAAACGACAACAGCCACTTAAGCTCCCAATTTCCGGCGCATCAACACTAGTCAGGTTGGAAGAGGCTCACTGGCCCCTGCGAGCGCATGTGCCTGCCGCGGCCGACGTACTGCCGTCGTCGGGACTCATACTCGAAGTAGGTACAGAAGGTGGTGAAGACGGAGTCAGCGCCACAGGGCCCGGCCCGTTTCTCCCCGTGGCCGCGGGGAGAGGGCACTCACCGAGTTGCAGCTTCGGGGCGTGCGTTCAGCGGAGGACCGCGGTGACCGTGGCGGTGGCGTAGTCCCAGAGACGGTCGGCGGCCTCATGGTCGAGCGCGTGGGCGGCGACCCCGCCGGGCTGTTCCTCGGCGCCCTGGACAGGGCGCGCCTCCTGGTTGTCCTCAAAGTAGCGTCCGGTGATACCGCTCACCAGTGGGGACGCAGCGAGCAGCACCGATGTCGAAGCCCCCTGGGTGGGCTCCTTGTAGTAGGGCTGCGGGATGATGTTTCCCTCTTCGTCGATGGCGCCGAGGGCCCGCATGGTGGCGTCGTCGATGTGGCGCTGCAGGTTCGTGTTGATCCATCCCGGGTTGACCGCGTTGGCAGCGATCCCATCTGTAGCCCAGCGGCGGGCCCCGACCGCGAGCAGGACGTCCGCCGTCTTCGACTGGCCGTACGCCGTCCAGCGATCGTAGGGGCGCCGTTCGAACTGGGGGTCGTCGAAGTCGAACGCTGCTGTCAGATGGGCCCCGGAGCTGACGATGACGATGCGGGCCGAGTCGGCCTGGCGCAGACTGCCGTGCAGCGCTGTGGCCAGCGCGAAGTGCCCGAGGTGGTTGGTTGCGAGCTGTAGCTCCCAGCCCTGGGCGCTGACCGTGCGCTCCGGGACGGCCATGATCCCTGCATTGGCGACGAGGATGTCGAGCGGGCCCTGCCAGGTGCGTGCGAAGGCGTCGACCGACAGAAGGTCTGCCAGGTCCAGCGCCGCCACCCGGACCGATCCGGAGCCGTGAGCGGCCGTGAGGTCACGGACGAAGTCGGCGGCGGAGGCGGGATTGCGCGTGGCGATCGTAACCTCCGCTCCGGCGCCGGCCAGGGCGCGGACCGTCTCGACACCGATCCCGGAGGCTCCGCCGGTCACGAGGGCCCGGCGTCCGGTGAGGTCCACGCCGTGGATGACCTCCGCGGCGGTGGCATGCGAGTGGAAGGGGGTGGTCACGCGGTCGTGATCGTCGTACATGTGGAACCTTTTCATGGGGGCCTTCGGTATTCCTTGACGCTACAGTCGTAAACGTGGACGCTCTATAAGCAAAAGTCCAAGAAACTTGCTCGAACCTCCAGAAGGAGTCCCGGATGGATCCCCTAGAGGATGTTCTGACCCTGCTCGACACAAGGAGTCACCTCTCCTCGAGCCTGGTCGCGGGAGGCCGGTGGGCCATCCGGTTCGACGCGCCGTCCGATGTGAAGTTCAACGCCGTCCGGCGCGGTCACTGCCTCATCGAGGTCGAGGGCATGGGCGGCCCGCTCGCCTTGGAGG
Organism: Streptomyces sp. NPDC007875; assembly: GCF_042868035.1. Taxonomy (NCBI): domain Bacteria; kingdom Bacillati; phylum Actinomycetota; class Actinomycetes; order Kitasatosporales; family Streptomycetaceae; genus Streptomyces; species Streptomyces sp. NPDC007875. The sequence continues at coordinate 33,401 of NZ_JBIADZ010000044.1, forward strand.
AGGGAGACTGCTATCTGCTGACCCAGCCGCGACACTTCACCCTTCGCAGCGACCCGCAAGCCGTGGCCGTCGACGCCGACCGCGTCTTCGCGTCGCCCGTGGGCGGGGTCGCGCGCACGGGCGACGGGGAGGACGACGTCCTCCTCGTGGGCGGCCGTTTCTCGTTCAGCGACCGGGCGCACACACTGCTGCTCGAAGGCCTGCCTCCCTTAATACACATACCTGCCGGAACGCCTCAGGCCGAGACCCTGCAATGGGCGCTCGCCCATATCGACCGTGAACTGCGGGACGGGCTCATGGGATCCATGCTGGTGGCCGAGCACCTGGCGGTCGTGATGCTCGTACACGTCCTGCGTCTGCACCTCGCGCGGGATCCGGAGGCTGTTTCCGGCTGGCTCGCAGGCCTCGGAGATCCGGTGGTGGCGGCGGCGCTGACCTCCTTGCACAGCCGACCGGAGCACCCGTGGACGGTCGCCGAGCTCGCGCAGGCCTGTGCCGTGTCGCGGTCGACGCTCGCCGCACGTTTCAAGACCACGGTCGGCCGCGGGCCGCTCGACTACCTGAACCGGTGGCGGGTGGAACTCGCCTCACGCCACCTGCGGCAAGGAACCGATACGGTATCCGCCATCGCCCGCACGGTCGGCTACGGCTCCGAAAGCGCGCTGAGTACGGCCTTCAAGCGGGTCAACGGCATCTCACCCAGGGACTACCGCAAGGCGACACAGGCATCCTGAACCGGTGGAATCGGGAGCTGCGGCCCATGACCGCGCCGATACGTCCATCACACCGGCGGAGATGATCGTGCCCGCGACCGCGATGGCTCTTTCGAGCCGGAGATCGTCAAAAAGCGGCAGAAGCGCCTGACCGGCGTCGACGAGATGGTCATCTCGCTGGCCGCGAAGGGCCTGACCACCGGCGAGGTGCAGGCCCACCTGGGAGGTCTGTGGCGCCGACGTCTCCCGGCAGACGATCTCCACCATCATTGACAAGGCCCTGGACAGCATGGCTGAATGGCAGAGTTGGCCGATCTATATATGGCCCTGACCGTCACAGCCGAGGGACGGCGGGAGATCCTGGGGCTGTGGGCCGATGATGGCGGAGAGGGTGCCAAGCACTGGCGGTACACATCTTCCGCCATGCCGCCCGCCAGGACCGTGACAAGATCGCGCGTCTCCTCAAGGCCCGTTACAGCGTCGCCACCGAAGCACCCTGGAGCGGTTCGCCGGGTTTGCCGAGGTCTGAGGACGGAAGTATCCGGCGCTCGTGAAGCTGCGGGAAAACGCCTGAGGGGAATGCACGCCCTTCCTGCGGTGCGACACCGAGACCCGTCGCATCGTCCGCACGACGAACGGGATCGAGTCGGTAAACGCCCGAATCCGCCGGGCGGTCAAAGCCTGCGGCCACTTCCCCAACGAACAAGCCGCCCTGCAATGCATCTACATGGCGATCATGTCCCTCGGTCCCACCGGCAAGGGCCGGGCCCGCCGGACCATGCGCTGGAAGACCGCGCTGAACGCTTTCGACATCACCTTCGACAGACGCCTGTCGGCGGCCCGTCAGCAAGTCGGCCCCAACGACGGGAACGCTGAAGTAGAGCGAGATCTTGGCCTGTTCGACCGCGGAGACAAAAGTAGCGTTACTGGATGACACGTCAGCCTTTATGGCGTGCTGTCGGCCGAAGGGGACCTGCGGACCACTCGCGGCTTTCAGATCAAGTGTGCGTCGAGCAGGGTGAGCAGACTCGTGGCGGCGAAACCGGCGTGTTCGCGCAGGTCTGCCGGGTTCGGGACACATCCTGTATGAAGGGCGGTTTCCAGAAGGTCACCGTGCAAGAGAGCGGAGAAGGTGCAGGCAGCCCTACGGGTGTCACTGATCTTCGTCCGCAGGGTGCCAGGCCAAAGGTCGATATAGCGGACGACCTGGTTCAGTCGCTCGCCGACGACCTTCTCCTGGTAGCGCTGCCCCAGTTGCGGAAAGCGCTGGGCATCGCGGGTCACCACACGGTAGAGGGCTAGCTGATCCGGTTCAAGGATGAAGGACAAGTGCTCGGCGCCCGCCTGGGTCAACCCTTCGGGGGGTGGAAGAGTGAACCATTGAGGGTCCTCTGACTCGGCTGTGGTCGTGCATGCCGTCTGGATCACGGCGACGAAGAGGTCGTCCTTGCTCTCGAAATGACGGTAGAGCGTCTTGATGGATACGCCTGCCTCTGCGGCGATCTTGTTGACCGAGCTCCCGGCGTATCCGTCCTGAAGGAAATCCGTCAGCGCGGCGCCAATGATTGCATTGCGCTTGCGCTCCATCAAGCCGGCCTTGGGGTTGCCCGAATCCCACTTGCGCACCGTTTCCGCCCCTCTTCGCCCGCTCGACACTCACTTTACACACCTTACGACAGCACCCACTGTCATGTCCTGCGAGAGTGCCCAGTGCCGCAGAAGCGAGAGTGGTGGCGATCTAGCCCATACAAGCTGGACCCGTCAGGCACTGGCGTTTGATTCGATCCAGGAAGTGCGCCACAAGGCCCGATCGACCCAGTTGCCGACGTCCGGTCGCAGCCGCGGCTGCGTCAAGTCCGAGGCGGTAGCCTGCGACAGCGACAGCCGGTCAGGACGCGGCACAACCGGCCCGTATTGAGCCACTGCCGGTCGGACGACGCCAAAGGGGCCTTCACCCCGAACCGGACCGCAAGTCGTTCGGCTCCGCCTCAAGGGTGCCGCTGACGACTTTCATTCAGCGGATGATCACACCCTCGCCAGTGCGGATCGCGCGGACGATCACCGCAGGGCGCAGCGAGCGAGCCGGTGGACGACCGGCCGGACGAACCGTTTACGACCGAGCGAGCTCGCCGACTGGTGCTCGGTTGCTACACGGCGAGGGCTGTCGCCGACTCGGCGCTTGACAGACCACACGACAGCGTTCACTGTCGTATCTTGTTACAGCGACCGCTGTCGCATGAGGTGACCACGGCTAAGAGGCACACATGACTGGACTCATCGGCAAGACAGCACTCGTGACCGGCGCCAGCCGAGGGATCGGCCGGTACACCGCCCAGCGGCTGGCACGGGACGGGGCACGGGTAGGTGTGCACTACGGGAGGAACGAGCAGGCTGCCCACGAAGTCGTGGAATCGATCCGGGCAGAGGGCGGAGAGGCATTCGCCCTGCACGCGGATCTGGCTGCGCCGCGTGCCGCACAGACTCTATGGGAAGCCTTCGACAGGCACGCGGACGGTGTGGACATTCTGGTGAACAACGCGGGCATGGTCGTCTACGGCAGTGTGACTGAAGTGGTCGAAGAGGACTTCGACCAGCTCTTCGCGGTCAACGTGAAGGCACCCTTGTTCATCATCCAGCATGGCCTGCTGCGCCTGCGCGACGGTGGACGGATCATCAACCTGTCGTCGGCAGCCGCCTACCTCGCTAGTCCGATGGCCACCATGTACGCGCTGACGAAGGGCGCCATCAGCACCCTGACCCGAACAGTGGCATGGGACCTCGGCAACCGCCACATCACCGTCAACGCCGTCGCTCCGGGTTTCACCGACACCGACATGAGTGACTGGTTCGCCGACCCTGCGGCGAAGGCATGGGCCGCATCCCAGAACACGATGAGCCGGGTGGGCCAGCCGGAGGACATAGGCGACATCATCGCATTTCTCGCCTCGGACGACGCTCGGTGGGTCAACGGCCAGGTCATCGACGCTACCGGCGGCGGATTGCTCGGCGTCACGCGAACAGCGGCGTAACGGACGCTCCGGCCACAGGTGGCTTACGCCCGCTGCGCCGACCGGAAGTCCCCGACCGACTCAGGCCTCAGCACTCTCAGCCGCTCACCCATCACACGTCCGCGCGTCCTCATCCCGCGGCACTTCAGCCGCACCTCTCACCGAGCGCCGCACAGCCGCCAGGGACCCGGGGACCAGTCTGCTCTTGAACAAACAGTCCAGTGACTGACACAGGGTCACACACCGAATGTGCAGCGCCCTCCCATGACGGATCGGTGACTCCACCTCGCAGAAATGACGACCATGTCTTCTTCCCCCGAACAGCAGCGCTTCGCCGCCAGCGAGTGCGAGATCTCTAACCTCATGTCCGCCTACGCATATCGAAACGACGACTACGACATCTCAGGCCTGGGCGACCTCTTCGCCGACGCAGTCTTCACCCTGGACGGGACGGCGGCACGCGGCCGCACGGAGATCGAGGAACTGGCTCGCGGCATCATCGAGGTACGCGCAGACGGCCGGTCCGCGACCACACACGAGCTCACCAACATCATGATCTCTGTCGACGAAGCAGCCGCCACCGCAGTTGGCCATGCCTACTGGACCCTATACAGGACCGTGCCCGGAACCCCCCGGGAAGCCGTTCTCAGCGGCAGGTACCTCGACCACTTCGCGTATCGCGACGGACGGTGGGGTTTTGCCGAGCGGAGGGCCACCACCCTGTGGAGCTCTGCCACCTGAGCCCACACCCCCGAAGCGGAAACTTCGAGTCGCCGTCCGTATCCCGGATACGGACGGCGGAACGGAGCGCTCCCCCTCCCCTCCGCCGCCATGACCGACATCATGTTCGTCAGCCTCGATCCCAGTCGACTCCCCTGCAACAAACACACCAGGCGTTGCCGACCTCCCGACTCGTCAAGCAAACAGACGACAACAAAGCATGCAAATCACCTGCAGAGAAAAAACATGACGTCAACCGTAGAAAGCGAGATCAGCGAACTGCGCACCTACCTTGCGCAGTCCGTCGATCCGTCCTTCAACCCGCCCGTGGCGCAGGCTCGCCTGGCGCAGTACCAATACGGAGCATCCGTACCGCTGCCTGCCGACACCGAAAGCACCACCCTAAAGGTCGGGGGAATCCCCGCCGTGCGCATCCGCTCCGGCGGCGCCTCGGATTCTCGGGCACTCCTCCTCTTCCACTCGGGCGGCTACTCAAGCGGAGATCCCGCAGACCACGCAGCACTCGCAGCTCACCTGGCCATTGCATCGAATGCCACCGGGTACGTGCCCCAATACCGCAGGGCGCCCGAGGACCCGTTCCCGGCAGCTGTCGAGGATGCCGCGGCTGCCTACCGGGGCCTCTTGGAAACGGGGTTTCCCGCAGACAAGATTGTCGTGGCCGGCGACTCCGCAGGCGGAGGCTTGGCGATCGCAGTAGCTCAGCAGGCAGTCCTCGCCGGGCTGCCCGCACCTGCCGGTGTGTATGCGATGAGCCCCTGGGCCGACCTGACCCAGACCAACCCGTCCTACGACATCCGCGGGCCGCATGACCCCATGCTCAGCCGCACCTCGCTACACGACCTTGCCCGCATGTACCTCAACGGCGCAGACCCTCGGTCCCCACTGGCATCTCCTGTCTTCGGCGATTTCACGAACTTCCCACCGCTGCTGCTGCACGTCGGGACCGACGAAGTACTGCTCGGCGACACCCTGGCTCTGGCCCGTGAAGCAGCGCACGCCGGATCCGACGTAACCCTCCGGGTCTGGGCGCAGATGATCCACATTTTCCCTTGGTTTCATCCACATCTTCAAACTGGCCAGGCCGCAATCGCCGAGGCCGGCACTTGGATCGGTAGGCTGACAGCCTAATGCTGGATTCCTCGTCCGTTGCGTAAATGTCCTGGTGGCGCGGTAGCTGAAGGTGCTGGGGGCGGGTGCTGGGCGATGGTGTTACGGGCACGGCCGGGACGTGATGAGGACGAGCGGGCGGGTCGTTTGTCGGTTGTCGCGGGCGCGGAAGGCCCCACGGGATGTGGTGATGCGGGCCCGGAATCTCGAGCTGAGCTGGTCAGGGCTGAGGGTGCCGACGATCGCTGTTGCTCTCGTCCTCGACCCTTCGAGCCGTGTCCGTGTCCCTGCCCAGCTCACCGGCGTCGTCACTCCGCCTGAACGTCCGGACAGGTACCGTGCGCATCAAAGGCAGCAGCGCACGACGCCACGGTCGCCTGCCGACGGGCCGCACAGCGTCCAACACCGCAGCCCACACACTTTGCCACTGTTCGGTTGTGCGCGCAACGGGTCGGTCAGGTCCGGCCGGACAGGGGGTGCTCCTCCCGCTCGGAAGCGTCGGGCTCGGCCGCCGCGTGCCGGAGCCGCCGCAGTGAAGCGGAGACGGCCGCGATGCGCGCGTCGACCGTGTCCAGGGCCTCGCAAAGCAGGCGTTGTACGAGCTTCGAGCAGTGCGGCCTAGATGGCCAGGGACACATCGGCGGCGTGCGCGCAGTGCCGGGCGGAATAGCGGGGCGTCATGGGCCTTCCTGTGCTCGTTGCCCGGGTCTCTCGTGCCGCCGGTGCCGCGTGTGGGCTCGAACGGGTGCCGCATCGGCCATCAGCGACACCCAACTGCGGGACGTGCTGCAGGCCGCGATGAACGCCGTCATCAAGCGCGGCGAGTACGAGAAGATCCTCGAGAAGTGGGGCGCCCGGAATGCCGCCGTCAAGGAGTCCGCCCTCAACGGCGGCAGGTGACCGCACATCCCCAGCGGGCACTGAGAGGCGACGCCCATGACTGACATCGAGAAGACCGCGAGGCCGGAGGATACCCGGCCGGCGTGGAGCCCATCCGGGCCATTCCGGTCCAGCATTACGGGAGATACGTCTCCGCCATCATCGCGATCGCGATCTTCATCGTGATCATCTACGCGTCCGCCCAGGGCAAGATGAACTGGAACGCGATCCCAGACTACTTCTTCGACAACCGGATCATGACCGGCGTCCCACCCATGCGGCCATCGCGTATGCCGATGCCCTGGGACTGACCACCGTCGCACCGCCCCTGCCCATCCTGGGTACCCGTCAGCTCGATCTGGCACGCCATTGCCACCGACGACCCCGCTCGCTTCTGGCCCCGCCATCGGATCGACGAGGCGACGACACCCCCACGCAGAGCTGCGAGTAGAGCCAACAGATCCGCCACTCGACCGAGAGCCATGCAGCCCGTTGTGTTGCATACAATTTTGACGCTTAGGTCGTCGATCGAGCCAACTCCTCTTCTCTTTTCACTCGACGTTCCCCGTCTATAAAGCCATTTGACTGCCATCGACGTGATTTCCCACCGCTACGGCGGGCGCAGCCATCTCCAGATTTGTATACTATTCGCGGTCATGGAGGAGCGCCGTGAGCTCGGCCAACCTGAGCGTCCAGGCAGTCGAGCAGAAGGCGAGATCTCTGATGCGGCAAGTCATGGGGCTGGGCGCAGTCCTGGTACGCGGCGGGTGTGCGCTTCGCGCTGGCCACCGTGGTGGGCACGTGGGATTCCTCGCCGCAGCCGGCCGGAGCCACCCTGGCCGTCGCAGAGACCGGCGAGGCGGCCGGAAGCCTCTCGGGCGGCTGCGTAGAGGGGAGCCGTGTACGACCTCGCGAAGGAAGTGCTCGCCTGCGGTGAACCAGCCCTCGAACGCTTCGGTGTCAGTGATGAAGACACCTTCGCGGTTGGTCTGACCTGCGGCGGCGTGCTGGACATCTTCGTGCGCCCGGTCGACGCCGACTGGTTCCCGGCCTCGACCAGGTGCTCGCCGACATCGAAGGCGGTTCCCCTCGAGCGGTGGCGGCCCTCGTCGAGGGCGCCGCCGGCGCCGGGCGTGCCCGGCTCGTCGTGAGCCCGAGCCCACACACCGGAGCCCTGGGAGACGTGGAGCCGGACGCCGCAACCGCCGCCGCGGCCCGCGCCCTCCTCGCCGAGGACCGGACCGAGATGATCTACCCGACCGGACCGGACGCGCTCCCGGTGAGCGTGTTCGTCGAGTCCTACGGGCCCGCACCCCGGATGCTGGTTTTCGGCGCGGTCGACTTCGCCCGTTCCGTCGCCCAGATCGCCAGTTCCTGGGCTAGCGCGTCACCGTCGGCGACGCGCGCCCGGTGTTCGCCACCGAAGCCCGCTTCCCCGAGGCCGACGAGGTCGTGACGGACTGGCCTCACCGCTTCCTTGAGGCATCGCGGACGAGATCGACGCCCGTACGGTGATCTGCGTCCTGACGCACGACCCCAAGTTCGACGTCCCGGCTTTGGAAGTCGCCCTGCGCGCCCTCGCCGGCTACGTCGGGGCCATGGGCAGTCGCCGTACCCACCAGGACCGGGACCAGCGGCTGCGGAAACGAGGCATCGCCGCCACGCGGTTGGGCCGCGTCTCCTCCCCGATCGGCCTCGACCTCGGCGGTGGGAGCCCACAGGAAACAGCCGTCTCCATGGCGGCCGAGATCATCGCGCAGCACCACGGAGGCACTGGCACGTGCCTCACCGACAGGTCGGCTCCGATCCACCGTGCCCCTTCGCCGGTCGTGGACGAGATCTCCTGCCGCGCCACCACAGCACCCACAGCTGCGGATGCGTGACACACACCCGGCACCGCCTCCCGTCAGGCAGATCCGTCGCACAGCAGAAAGAAAACTGTAGGCTGAGGGAGTGTGGAACAGCATGGCTGGGCAGGTGAGACCTACCGCAGGTCAGGGAGGCGTGCAGACCCCCGGTACGATCACCGACTTCGTGACGGAGGAGATCCGTACGCGCATTGTGCTCGGCGCGCTGAAGCCTGGCCAGAAGGTGCCCGTGTACCAGCTGGCGGAGGAACTGGGTGTCAGCCGAGTCCCCTTGCGGGAGGCCGTACGCCAGCTGGAGGCCGAGTCCCTGGTGGACAACCTGCCGCGCCGGGGAACGGTCGTCCGTGACCTGCGGGTGGAGGACCTCCAAGACTCCTTCGAGATCCTCCAGGCGATCGAGCCCATCGCCGCTCGGCGCGCGGCCATGGCCGGGCACGAAGAAGTCGCGCGGACCATGGACCACTGGCTGCAGGAGATGCGGCGGCTGGCGGAACGCCAGGTCCCGGAAGCGTCCAAGGAACGGCTGTTCGCGCACCGCGAGTTCCACTTCGCACTCTTCGGGGCCGCCGGGAACGGGGTGCTGCCGCGACACCTGCGGATGCTCTGGTACACCTGCGAGCGTTATGTCCTGAGCAGCTCGCCCGACCCCAAGCGGTTCGATGAGTCCGCACGGGAGCACGCCGACCTCGTCGAGACGATCCGCGACGGAGATCCGGACGCGGCTGCGGCCGTGCTGGGGCGCCACCTGGAGGCGAGCCTGAGCAGTGCGCTTCGCTCCCTCGAAGCCCGCGGAGTGGCGGTCAACCCGTGAAAGCCAGGGTGATCATCGCATTCACGGGCTCCTGTTCCGCGTCGGCACCGTGCCCTCACCGGGCGGTGCCACGATCCAGCGAGGAGTGACCATGGCAGAGGGACGCCGGGGGTCTGCCGCCCAGCGCGCGTACGCGGCGATCGCCGATCGGATGGCGTCGGGTGATCTCGAGCCGGGCGCGTGGCTCCGGGAGGAGTCCCTCGCAGCGTCGATCGGCATCAGCCGAACACCGGTCCGCGAGGCGTTGCGGCGGCTCGCCTCCGAAGGATTGGTGCGTTTCGAGGCGAACCGTGGCGCACAGGTGGTGGCCTGGGACCGCGGCAAGATCTCCGAGATCTACGGCCTGCGCGCGGTCGTCGAAGGCTACGTCGCCTCGGTCGCGGCGCAGCACATCACCGAGGAGGCCCTGGACCGCCTGGAGGCCAATGTCGCGGAGTATCTCAGCGTCATCCACGGCGGCCGCCCGGACGCCCGGCAGCGTGCGGCCGAGCTCAACAACGAGTTCCACGCTCTGGTCCTGGAGTCGACCGCGAGCGACAGCCTCGTCACGCTGCTCAACGGGGTGCTCGGGTTGTCCCTCGTACGGCATACGTTCCTGCGTTACTCCCAACGCGATCTCGAACGCAGCGTGGAGCACCACCGCGAGCTCGTGGAGGCCCTGCGCTCCGGGGACGCACCCCTCGCTGAAATGATCATGAAGGTGCATATCCGGGCGGCGGAGAACGCCGCGCTGCAAGCGCAGGACCCCGAGACGGTCAACGACGGCGGCTGAACAGCCAGATGATCAGAGCGCCGGCGGCGAACGCGCCAGCGACGGGCGCGCTGCGCCGCACCATCGGGGCCACCAGGGCCACGGCGTTCAGCTCGGAGTCCGCCGAGGCTGTGCGAGGGGCTCCCGCTAGGCCGTTCCCCGCGTCCGCTGACACCGTGGCGCCCCCGTCCGAGGAAGCACCGATCATCGTCTCCAGGTTGGCGGCGAACTGTCCGATCACCCGCGCCCCGACGTCAGCCATCGCGCTACGGCCGAACTGGGCTACTTTTCCGGTGATCTGCAGGTCGGTGTCGACCACGACCCGCGTCTTGTCCGGCCCTTCACCGGTCAGGACCACGGTGACCAGGGCCTTGGCCGAACCCTTGCCGCTGCGCTCCTGCCCACCGGCGTCAAGAACCATCCGGCGTGCGGTCGCGTCGCGCTCGGTGAAAGCGGCTGTGCCCGAGTAGCTGACCTTGATCGGGCCGACCTTGACGGTGACCGTCCCGGCATAGGTGCCGTCGTCCTGGGGTGTCACGGCCGCGCCGGGCAGGCACGGTGCGACGCGCGGTACGTCCGTCAGCAGCTTCCAGGCTTCGTCCGGTGGTGTCGGCACGATGAACTCGTTGGTGAACTCCATGTCGTACTCCATGTTTCTCTGGGTTGATCGTTCGAGGGTGTCGCCGCAGGGGCGGCACGAGTTCACCCGTCCTCGGCGGCGATCCGCTCGTCGATGGTCTTCTCGATGGCGCGGACGATGCCGTTGTAGCCGGTGCAGCGGCAGATGTTCCCGGCCATGGCGACCTGCACCTCCTCGCAGGTCAGGTGCTCGCGCCGACGGACGAGGTCGCAGCCGGTGAGGAGCATCCCCGGAGTGCAGAAGCCGCACTGGAGGGCGCCCTCCCGCGCGAAGTTCGCGCGCAGCACATCCGCGTCGGGCCCGTCCAGGGCCTCCACCGTGACGACCTCGGCGCCTTCGCACGCAGCGGCCAGAGTCAGGCAGGCGCGGACTGGCAGGTCGTCGACGAGGACGGTGCACGCCCCGCAGACGCCCTGCTCGCAGCCCAGGTGGGTGCCGGTCAGGTCGAGTTGGTCGCGCAGCAGGTCGGCAAGGGTGGTCCGGGCAGGGAACGTCACCTTGCTGGTCCGGTGGTTGATCTTGAGTTCGATGGTCGGGTCATGCGGCATGAGGTGCCCTCTCCGCCGCCGCCAGGGCCCGGTGCACCGTGACGGCGTGCAGTTGCAGCGCGTGGCCGGCGTGCGGCGACGCTGTAGTGGTGTCTGCCGCGATGTCGGCGGCGAGCGGGTCGGTCAGGTCTGCCGGGGAGAGTCCGCTGGCCGGTGCGTTCGCGATGGCCTCTTCGACGCGCTCCAGGCGGACCGGAACATCCCGGGCGGCGCCGAGCCACACCGCGGCGGCGGGACCGTCGCCCTCGGTGTCGCGCAGCTGGACGACGGCGAGTGACTCGGCGAACTCCCCGGGCTTGCGCGCCATCTTGTACATGCCCCACCGGGTTCCAGCGGCGACGCGGGGCACGGTCACCGCCGAGATCAGCTCGTCGGCGTCCAACGCCGTGCTGAAGAAGCCGAGGAGGAACTCGGGGACGGGGATGCGGCGTTCGCCGCGCACGGAGACGGCGTGCACGGTGGCGCCGAGTGCCGACATCACGGTGGGCCATTCGGCCGAGGAGTCGCTGTGGGCGAGGCTTCCGCCGACCGTGCCCCGGTTGCGGATCGTCCGGTAGCCGATGCCTGCGGCGGCATGGCTGAGCAGGCCGTTCGTGACATCGGGCACCAGCTCGTGCTCGAACATCATGTGCGTCGTCGCGGCGCCGTACGTCGCGCCTTCGGCGGTGGTGACGGTGCGGCGTAGTTCGGGCAGGGCGGAGACGTCGACCAAGTGCGCGGGCTCGGCCAGCCGCATGTTCATGATCGGCAGCAGGCTCTGGCCGCCGGCGATCACCTTGACGTCATCGCCGAGCCGGTGCAGCAGGTCGGCCGCCTCGGCACTGGTGCCGGGCCGGTGGTACTCGAAGGGGGCTGGTTTCACTGGTCGGCTCCCGCCATGGCGGCGCCGGTCGCGGCGGTTTCCCTGGCCTGCTGCAGAGCCGTCCATACGCGCGCGGGCGTCATCGGCGTCTCGTTGGCCTCGGCGCCGAAGGCGCGCAGGGCGTCGGTGACCGCGTTGGCAATGGCCGCGGGCGGGGCGATGGCTCCGCCTTCGCCTGCGCCCTTCATGCCGAACACGGTGTGGGGTGAGGGAGTCTCCATGTGACCGATCTTGATCATGGGTATCTCGGTCGCCCCGGGCAGCAGATAGTCCAGGAACGATGTGGACTTGGGTTGGCCGTCGTGGTCGTAGACGAGCTCCTCGAGCAGCGCCGTACCGATGCCCTGGGCGATGCCGCCGATGATCTGGCCGTCCACAATCAGCGGGTTCACCACGGTGCCGCAGTCCTCGACGATCGCGAAGTCGAGGAGTTTCACCTCCCCCGTGTCCAGGTCCACGCGGACCGCGGCGGCGTGGGTGGCGTAGGTGAACGCGCCGGTCTGCACGTCCGGCCGATAGTAGTAGGAGACCTCGAGGCCGGCTTCGATGCCAGGCACGTGGTCCGGTGTGAACAGGAACTCCTTGGCCAGCTCACGGAAGCCGACCGAGCCCTTGGCGCCGACGACCGCTCCGCCTTCGAGCCGGAGCGTCTCGACGTCCTCGCCCAGCAGGACGCCGCCGATCCGGAGCACCTTGGCGGCCAGTGCCTGCGACGCGCCGTGGGTGGCGCCGCCGGACATCACCATCGAGCGGGAGGCGAAGGTGCCGTCGCCGCGCGGAGTGAGGGCGGTGTCCCCGTGCACGACGGTGACCTGTGCGGGTTCGACGTCGAAGACCTGGCTAACCACCTGTGCCAGGGTCGTCTCCGAGCCCTGTCCGTGGCTCTTGATGCCGACGCTGAGGGTGAGGCTCCCGGAGGAGTCCATCTCCAGGCGGGCGCCTTCGGTGCCGATGGTGATGGCGAGCCCGCGCGAGGCCCACTCGATGCAGCCGTGCGCGGTCTGCTCGGTAAACGAGCCGTACCCGATGCCGATCCGGTAGCGGGCGTCGTCCGGCACGGCGCGCTGCTGCTTGCGCCAGGTGTCGTGGCCGATGAGCTGCGCAACGCGGCGCACCGCCTCCGGGTAGTCCCCGCTGTCGTAGACCTTGTTGGAGACAGAGGTGTACGGCATGTCCTCGGGCCGCACCATGTTGCGGATGCGCATCTCGTGCGGCTCGATGCCGAGCGCGTGCGCGAGCTCGTCGATGGTGCGCTCGATCGCCAGGCAGGCGCCGGGCCGCGCCACGCCGCGGTACGGCCCGAGTGGCGTCTTGTTGGTGGCCACGCTGCGCGTGCGGTACCGGTAGTCGCGCAGCCGGTAGGGGCCGGGGATCATCGCGGCCGACATGGTGGCGTCCATCGTCGCCGTCCACGGGTGCACCGAGTACGCGCCGGCGTTGACCAGGATGTCCGCGTCGACGGAGAGCAGGGTGCCGTCGGCCGCGGCATGGGCCGTGATCCGGTAGTGGTGATCGCGCGCCTGAGTGGAGGAGACCATCGCCTCCCAGCGGTCCTCGATCCAGCGGATCGGGTACGGCAGGCGCGCCGCGACCGCGGCGAGGGCGACCTCCTCCGGGTACACGGAGCACTTGGCGCCGAAGCCGCCGCCCATGTCGGGGGCAATCAGCCGCACCTGTCTCGCCTCCAGGTGAAGGAGGATCGCGATCATGTCCCGGATCATGTGCGGGGTCTGGGTGGAGGAGTGGACGACCAGCTGTCCGGTGGCCTGGTCGCGATGCGCCATCACACCGCGTGTCTCCAGCGGTACGACGGCCTGCCGATTCATGGTGAATTCGCGGGTCACGGTGACGGCGGCCTTCTCGGCCGCACGGTCGACGTCGCCCACTTCGCCCCCGGTCGTGGCGTACACGTTGTCCGGCCAGTCGTCGTGCACCAGCGGCGCCTGCGGGGCCAGCGCGTCGGCGAAGCCCACGGCGGCGGGCAGCGGTTCGATGTCCACCGTGATCCGGCCGGCCAGGTCTTCGGCCTCCGCGCGGGTGGCGGCTATCGCGATGGCGATCGGTTCGCCGACGTAACGCACCTTGTCGGTGGCGAGGTTGGGCAGCGGTGCCGCGCGAAAACCCTTCAGGGTCGAGGTCGCGGTCAGCGGCTCGGCAAGCGGCACGAGATCCTCAGCCGTCCACACCGAGCCGGGCTCGACGTCGTCGGGCACAGAGATGGCGCGGATGCGGCCGTGCGGCACCTGGCTCCGGACAAAGGCGGCCTCCCGCAAGCCCGGGAGCTTCATGTCCGCCACGAAGCGCCCGCGGCCCGCGAGATGCCGGTCGTCCTCGCGGCGTGGAGTGCGTGCGCCGATCCCGTGGCGTCGTGCGGGACTGCTGTCTCTCATCCATCGCCTCCTGGGCAGTGCTCCGTCCGGAGCCGGAAGAGGCACCGGGGTGCGGTCGGCTGCCCGTGCTGCAGCCGGACCATCGGAGCCAGAGTTGTATGCAACTTGCGACGAAGGGGGCGACCGTCGCCCCCGCGGGAGCATCACTACGGCGGCTCCATCGACAGTCCACCCCTCCGCATTGACGTCATCTTCACCGAGCGACATGTCTGCCGCAACCCCTTGACAGACGGGTTGCCCAGCCTTCAAGGTCCTGAAAACAGAATTCTATCTGCTGTAGCCGCGCGTCGAGGGCGGGTCGAATCGACAGCGGGACCGCGGATCAATGAACTTCGATCACCTCACCAAGAAGCAAGGTTGTATACATCATGGGCGGTATGCGCACCGGATTGATGTCGCCGCCCCTGTTTCAGCGAATGGGAGAGCCCCCATGGCCAACACCAGCAGGGCGGCCGTGCTCCACGGCGCCGGCGACCTCCGGATCGAGACCCTTCCACTGCCGGCCGTCGGCTGGGACGACGGTCTGCTCAAGGTCGAGGCCACCGGCGTCTGCGGCACCGACATGGCCGCCTATCACGGCGTCAACCCGTACTACGAACTTCCGTGTGTCCTCGGGCACGAGTTCGTCGGCCGGATCGTCGAGATCGGGCCGGAGGCGAGCAGGCGCTGGGGCGTCAAGGAAGGCGACCGGATCGTCGTGGAGGAGTACCTCCCGTGCGGGACCTGCCGCTCCTGCCTGGCGGGCGCCTACCAGATGTGCGACGTACCCCGTTACGGGGGCAAGTCGATCCACATTGGAAGCGGCCTCTACGGCGCCTTCAGCGACTACGTCTACCTGCACCCGCAGGCCATCGTGCACAAAGTCGCCGAGGAGCCGTCGGCCGAGCTCGTCCAGCTGTACATCCCGCTGTCGAACGGACTCGACTGGGTCTCTCGCGTCGGGCAACTGCCGCCCGGCGGCACAGTGGTGATCGTCGGGCCCGGCCCGCACGGCCTGTCGTGCGTCGTCGGCGCACGCGAGGCCGGTGCCGGTCTGGTGGTCGTTGTCGGACGGCCGGGCGACGTACCCCGCCTGGAGGTCGCCAAGGCCCTGGGGGCCGACCTCACCCTCGCCGGCTCCGTCGAGGAGGTGACCGCCGAGGTGGCCGACCGTACCGGCGGACGGCTCGCCGACACCGTGATCAACACTGCGGACTCCTCCGCGGCGCTGGAGATGGTGGTCGCCGTCGCGGGCGACCGCGCCACCGTGATCCAGGTCGGCCTGCCCAAGGACGGCGGTGGCGGTGCCGAGGCCCTGGTCGACGCCCTCAACCGCAAGGTGCTCACCTTCCGCGGGGTGCGTGGTCGCCCCAGCCGGGCCGTGCCGCCGACTCTCCGTCTCATCGAGTCGGGCAAATACCCGCTGGAGCGGCTGAACACCCACCGGTTCTCGATCGAGCAGACCGAGCGGGCCCTCACGTTCTCCGGCCAGGACGCCTCGGCCATCCGCTCCGTGGTGATCCCCTGACCCGCCCCGAAATACCCCGGAAGGACAGGCACATGGTTTCACCGAGCGCAGGGTCCAAGGCCCCCCTCATCACCGACGACTGGCGGGTCAGCAGCAGGATCTACCGCGACCCCGAGATCTTCGAACGTGAGATGACCTCCGTCTTCGGCCGCACCTGGGTGTTCGTCGGCGATGAGAGCGAGATACCCGATCCGGGCGACTACCGCACGGCGTACATCGGCCGGCAGCCGGTGATCGTCAACCGCAGCGCGGACGACGGCACGATCAACGTCATGTACAACCGGTGCCGGCACCGCGGCGCCTCGGTCTGCCAGCGCGACACCGGAAACGCCAACTTCTTCCGCTGCGCCTACCACGGCTGGACCTACAACTCCGGCGGCAAACTGGTCGGCGTCCCGTTCGACGACGGTTACGGCGACGACTTCGACAAGGCGTCCTTCGGCCTCGTCCACGTGCCCCGCGTGGAGACCTACCGCGGGCTCATCTTCGCCAGCCTCGCCGCCGACGTGCCGCCGCTGGACGAGTACCTGGGCAACGCCCGCACCTACCTCGACTTCATCGCCGAGATCGGCGGGGATGGTCCGGAGTCCACCGCCAACGCACACAAGATGGTCTTCCGCGGTAACTGGAAGCTGCAGATCGAGAACACCATCGACCCGTACCACTTCTCCTTCACCCACCAGAGCTGGCTCGACATCCTCAAGGAGCGCAACGGCAAGAGCAGCCCCTGGGTGAAGCACGTCAGGACCAATCCGGACTGGCGCGGCATCGACCTGGGCGGCGGCCACGCCGTCCATGAGTTCGGCCCGCTGTCCGGCACCGCGACCAACACCCATGCCATCGCGATCGGCGAACTCATCCCGTTCAACCTCAACGTCTTCCCCAGCCTCGCCTTCGTGGGCGCGCACCTGCGCCTGGTCGTCCCGCGGTCGGTGGACGAGACCTGGGTCTACCTCTACCCGATGTTCCCGCGCGGCGCCGACGAGGAGACCCGCACCCGCATCCTGCGCGACCACGAGATCTTCTACGGGCCCTCCGGCTTCGGGTCCACCGACGACGTCGAGGTCGCCTTCGACCGCGTCACCGCGGGCATCGAGGGCTCCGCCTCCCCCGCCGACTACACCCTGATGAGCCGCGGCCTGCATCGGGAGAAGACCGACGAGGTCACCGGACTGCGCTACGGCACCTCGTCCGACGAAGTGCCCCAACGAGCCTACCTGCGCCGCTGGCTGGAACTCATGGAGGCCGACCATGACGGCAACTGACACCACCCTCGAACTCGCCGTGCAGCGATTCCTGTACGACGAGGCGGCACTCCTCGACGCCCAGGACTTCGCCGGCTGGCTCGCCCTGTTCACCGAGGACACCCTCTACTGGATCCCCGCCGCCCGCAACGACATCGACCCGACCCGCGAGGTGTCGCTGGTCCGCGACGACATCGGCTTCCTCACCGAACGGGTCTGGCGCTTCGACAGCGGCCTCGCCTACGCGCAGGAGCCCCGCTCCCGTACGGCACGGACGATCGGCAACGTCCGCGTCCTGGAAAACCCGCCCGGGCACCCGGACGACGAGGTCCTGGCCGAGTCCGTCTTCCATGTCGCCGAGTTCCGCCGCGGCGCGCGGATGCTCTACGCGGGCCGGTGCCGCTACCGGCTGCGCCGCAGCAAAGACGGATTCCTCATCCGGGAGAAGAAGGTGGAACTCGTCGACGTCGACGGCCACTTCGGCAACCTGAGCCTGCCGCTGTGAGGCGGCGGACCGTGACGGAAATACCCTCCGACGCCGAGACCGCCGCCGCCGAGGAAACCCGGATCAGGTGCCTTCAGGAGGCCCTCGAACCCGACGCCGGGCGCCTCGTGATCCGCAACGAATTCGCGGCCGTAGCGGTCACTGTGCACGCATCCGGGAAGGGCCGTTCCCGCCTCCGGATCGAGGACTTGCGCACTCGGCAGAGCGTCGAACTCGACGCCCTCGAACTCGAATCCCTCGCCTGGTCACGCCACCAGGACCTGGATCCGCTCCTCGACCCCAGCCGCACCCGATGGAGCTCCGAACCCTCCCCCGAGCACGGAGAAGGCAGCACCTCATGAACACGAAGACCGCCCAGAAGTGGATCTGCATGGCCTGCGGGGACATCTACGACCCCGCCCTCGGCGACCCCGAGGCCGGCATCGCGCCCGGCACCGCGTTCGCGGACCTTCCCGACGACTACATGTGTCCGGTCTGCGGCGCCCGCAAGTCCGACTACGAGCCGATGTCCGAGGCCGAGGCATGAGCGGCACCAGCCGTACCGACATGCTGCTCATCGGTGGAGGCGTCGCGTCCGCGTCCGCCGCCGCCGAACTGCGCCGACAGGGCTTCACCGGCTCCGTCGACCTCGTCACCCGAGAACCTCTCGCCCCCTACCACCGGCCGCCGGTCACCAAGGACCTCCTCGGCCCTGGCGCCGACCGCCACGACCCGGCCGTGTACGCGGACGACTGGTGGCAGACCCACAGCATCCGACTGCGCACCCGCTCCGCCGTCGCCTCGCTCGATGTCGCCGCCCACACCACCACCCTCGACGACGGCACCGTCATCGGCTACGACAAGGCACTGCTAGCGACCGGAGCGGGGATCCGCAGGCTGCGGGTGGACGGTGCCGCTCTCGAAGGCATCCACTACCTGCGCGCCCCCGGAAACGCGCACCGGCTACGCAAAGAGGCCCACGGCGCCCGGCACGCCGTCATCGTCGGCGGATCCTTCATCGCCGTCGAGACCGCTGCCTCGCTGACGGCACTCGGCATGCACTGCACCCTGGTCATGCCGGAGCCCGCCCCGCTCCACACCGCCTTCGGCCCCACCGTCGCAGCAACCGTCGCCGGTCTGCTGCGCTCCCGCGGCGTGGACCTGGTCTGCGGCGAGCACGTGTCGGCCTTCGCCGGAACCGGACGGGTCGGCGAAGTGGTCACGGACGCGGGCCGCAAGCTCCCCGCCGACCTCGTGGTCGTCGGCATCGGCGCGACAGCCGACGCCAGGCTCGGCGCCACCGCCGGCCTCACCATCGGCGCCACCGGCGGCCTCCTGTGCGACGCGGAGCTGCGCACCAGCGCCCCGGACGTCTTCGCGGCCGGCGACGTGTGCGAGTTCCTCAGCCCGATCCACGGACAGCACGTCCGGGTGGAGCACGAACGCCACGCCCAGGCGCAGGGCGTCACGGCCGCCCGGGGCATGCTCGGCAAGCCCGCCCCGCACGCCGAGGTCCCCTACTTCTGGACCGATCTGAGCGACTGGCTCCGCCTGGAGTACGTCGGTGCCGCCCCGACCTGGGACAGCGAACGCATCGACGGCTCCCTCGACGACGGGGACTTCACCGTCTGGTACGAGCTCGCCGGCCGTGTCGTCGGCGCGCTCACGGCAGGCCGTCCGGCCGATCTGGACCGGGCCCGGAACCTGATCGGCAGCCCGTTCACCCGGCCGACGCCCTGCTGACGGCACCGCACCGCCCCAACGCACGGACCCCACACCGGCCCTTCTTCGCACCGTCCAGATCCAGGCAGGAGTCCGCCCCATGGAGAGTACACAGAGCAGAGCGACGGCCATCAGTCCCGCACCAGCCCCCGTCGGGTCGCCGACGTCGAACCGGTCACGCCGCGCGACCAGGGCAGCGTTCTTCGGTTTCGCCGTCGACTACTACGACATCTACCTCCCCGTAGTGGCCCTCGCCCCGGCCATCCACTACTTCCAGCCCGCCTCGATCTCGGGGTCGCTCGAAACCACCCTGTTCTATCTCACCTTCGCCTGCACCCTCATCGGGCGGCCCATCGGCTCCGCCCTGTTCGGTAGCCTCAGCGACCGGATCGGCCGTCGCCGCTCCACGCTGATCGCCGTCGCCGGGTTCACCGTGGCCACCCTGCTGATGGCGGCCCTGCCCGGCCATGAGACCTGGGGGTACGGCGGGCTCATCGCCCTGATGGGGCTCCGCCTGATCGGCGGCGTGTTCATGGGAGGCGAGTACACCAGCGCCAACCCCCTGGCCCTGGAGACGTGTCCCCCTCAGAAGCGCGGTTTCGTCGGGGCCCTGATCGCCGGCGCCTACCCCATCGGCTACATCGCGATCTCCGCCGTCACGCTGCCCCTGCTCCAGCTCCTACCCTCAGACGGCCTCGACTCCGCGTACGTGCAGTGGGGCTGGCGTATCCCCTTCGTCATCGGCGGGCTGCTCGGCGTCGCGTTCTTCTGGTACTTCTACCGCTCCGTCGAGGAGTCGGAGGTCTGGGAGAAGGCCGCCGCCACCACCAATCAAACCAAGGCGAAGACACCGCTCAAGCAGCTGTTCGCCAGGGAAAACGCGCGGCGCCTGCTCCAGGTCTTCACCCTGATGACCGGGCTGTGGTTCGCGGTGCAGTCCATCGTCACGCCCGTGTCGGGACTGCTCATCTCGTCCCTCGGCCAGGACGCCGACGCGGTGACCGTCGCGCTCCTCGTCGCCAACATCTTCCTCTTCGCCGGCTACCTCCTCTACGGAGTGCTCGGCCAGCGCTTCGGCCGACGCCGCGTCCTGATCATCACCGGAATCGCCACCGCGACTGTCGCCGCCCTCACCTTCTACGCCACCCTCCACACTCTCGGCACCGGCGGAGGCCTCGCCGCCGCCACCGCCATGTACACCATCGGCCTGGTCGTCGCCATCGGCCCCTATGGAGTGGCCACGGTCTACCTCCTGGAGGCGTTCCCCACCCGGGTCAGGGCCTCCGGATACGGCGTCGCCTACAGCTTCTCGCTGGTCATCCCCTCCTTCTACAGCTTCTACATGCTGTGGCTGGAAGACCTGATGCCCTACGAATACACGCCCATCGTCCTGCTGACCCTCGGCGGCCTGCTGACCACGGTCGGCGCCCTCCTCGGTCCCGAGACCAAGGACGTGGAACTGGCCTGACCCATGGTCAGGTGCCTGCGGACCCCGTCCTCATCACGGAATTGCGGACCCGGAATCCCCCGCCGCTCCCGCCTGGGAGCCATTTCGAGCAAGGAGTACACGCCATGATCCGTCACGTCTTCCTCTGGAAGCTCGCGCCCGGCGCCGACCCCGACCAGGTCATCGACCTGCTCAGCCAGCTCTCGACCCGTATCCCCTCACTGCGCAGCTGGGAAATCGGCAAGCACAAGGGCGACCCCGGCGACAACGGCGCCCCCTGGGACGGGATGCTGATCTCCGACTTCGACGACTGGGCCGGCCTGGAGGAGTACTCCCTCCACCCGTTCCACATCGAGATCGTCGCCCAGCTCAAGCCGCTCGTCGCCGATCGCGCCGTCGTGGACGCAGAGAAGGGCAAGCAGGACGCGAAGGACAAGAGGGCAGCCTGATGACGATCGAGGCCAACGTCCAGGTCGGCTCCAGCCCGTACGGTCCCGACGACCAGCTCGGCGCCCTGAACCGGATGACCCCCGCCTCCCAGGCGGCGATCATGTCCCGCGCCGACGCCGGCCGGGTCTACGACCTGAGCATCGACTACTTCATCGGGATGCCGTCCTTCCAGGCGGCCGGCGACCCCTCGTACCAGATCTTCATGAGCCACACCCCGCAGGGCACCGCGGTCGACAACCTCAACGGTGTCGGTGAGGACATCAACCGGAACGTCTGTTACTCCGGCGACGTCATCTTCATGTACACCCACACCGGCACCCACATCGATTCCCTCAACCACTTCGGCGTCGACGGCAAGATCTACAACGGGTTCACTGCCGAGGAACACCTCGGCAGCCGCCACTGGAACCGGGGTGGAGCCGAACAGATCCCGCCGATCGTCGCGCGCGGCGTGCTGCTCGACATCGCCGCCCTGAAGGAGGTGGAGTGCCTGCCGGACTCGTACTCCATCACCGCGGACGACTGCCGCCGGGCCCTGAAGCGCCAGGAACTCACCCTCGAAGCCGGCGACGTGGCCATGGTGCATACGGGACGCATGGCGTTCTGGCCCAACGGCGACAAGGTCCTCGGCGCGCCCCCCGGCCTCAGCCTGGACGCTTGCCGGTGGCTCACCGACCAGGGGATCATCGCCGTCGCGGCCGACCAGGAATGCGTGGAGGTCGGGCCCTCGGAGCACGAGGACAACTGGCTGCCCGGCCACTGCCACTTCCTCACCGAGTCCGGCGTACCCATGATCGAACTGGTCAACCTGGAGGAGCTCGCGCGGGACGGCGTGCACGAATTCTGCCTGGTGGCCGCGCCGATCAAGCTGCGAGGTGCGACGGGCTCCCCGCTGCGGCCGCTGGCGATGGCCCTGCGGGACTGACCGCGCGCGGAATACGCCGAGGACAAGGAGACCTCCATGATCGAATCCCCGGCACGTACGGAACCCGCCCGGGACCAACCCTCCCGGCACACGCTGCGGGTCCATGCCCTGCAGATCGCGTACGACGACAGCGAACCCGTCGCGGAACGCATCCAGCGAGTGGCCGAGCTGGTCCGCGGCCGGAACGGCGCCGATCTGGTCGTCCTGCCGGAACTGTGGGCACACGGCGGCTTCGCCTACCGGCACTGGCAGGAACGGGCCGAGAGCCTGGACGGACCCCATGTCCGCGGCACTGTCCGCCGCGGCGCAGCACATCGGGGCGACCGTCCACGGGAGCTCGATCGTGGAGCGCGCTGCCCAGGGGGACCGGGGCCCGGCCAACACCACGGTACTCATCGGTGCCGACGGCGCCCTACTCCGCTCCCACCGGAAGATCCACCGCTTCGGCTTCGGCGAGGGCGAACCCAAACTGCTTGACGCGGGCGAGGAGATCGTCACCGCCGAAGTGCGCGACACGAACACGACTGGCACGGCGGTACTGGGCCTCGCCACATGTTACGACCTGCGCTTCCCGGAGATGTTCCGCAGACTGCTCGACGCCGGCAGCGAGATCTTCCTCGTGCCGGCCGCCTGGCCGGCCCCACGGGTGGAGCACTGGCGGCTCCTGGGCCGGGCTCGCGCCGTGGAGAACCAGTGTTTCAGTGTGCAGTGCAACACCGCCGGAACACACAGCCGCACCGAGATGGGCGGGCACAGCCGGATCGTCCACCCCACCGGCATGGTGCTCGCCGAGGGTGGGTCGAAAGAGGAGTGCCTCATCGCCGACCTCCACCTGGACGAACTCGTGGCGTACCGGCGGAATTTCTCTGTCCTCGCGGACAGGCGGATCCACTGACGGGTGTCACTTCACAGGCAGGCGAGGGCAGGCGGCGCTCATTCTCGTGCCGCCCGCCCGCCCTCGCTCGTCTCCAACGACCATGACGGGAAAAGAAGATGACCGACGCATCCGCCCCGCCCGGCGCCGGGGAACTGGTCAATCCCGACCCCCGCACCCTCACGGTGTGGTCCGACCTCGGCTGCCCCTGGGCGACACTGGCCCTGGCGACCCTCCATGCCGAGGCCGGCCTGCGCGGAATACCCCTGCACATCGACCACCGGGCGTTCCCCCTCGAGCTGTTCAACCGTCGCCCCACCCCGAAGCCGCTTCTCGACACCGAAGTGAAGGCAATCCTCGAGGCGTTGCCCGAACTGGCCTGGCGCCGGTGGAACGCCCAGGATGCGACGTACCCGGTCACCACGCTGCCGGCCATGGCGGCGGTGCAAGCCTGCAAGATTCCGGAAGTCGGCGGCCTGGCCGCGAGCGACGAACTCGACGCGGCGCTTCGCGAAGCCTTCTACGCGGAAAGCCGGTGTATCAGCATGCCCTCGGTCATTCTCGACATTGCGGAGGGCTGTCCCGGCGTGAACGAAGAGCGGCTGGCCGGGGCCCTGGTCCGAGGCGCCGGACACGCTGACGTGTACCGGCAATGGGAGACCGCCCGGACTCCGTACGTACAGGGCAGCCCCCACCTGTTCACCGCCCGCGGCGAGAGTCTCCACAACCCGGGTGTCGTGGCTCACTGGCTCGACAAGGGCGATACGAAGCGGCTGATGGTGGATGAATACCGCCGGAAGTGGGCGGCGGAACTCATGAACACACTCTGTGCTGCTTAGTTCCCTGGCCGGATTTCACCTTCGCAGGAGAATCGCATCGTGCAGATCCACATCAAGGCGACTCTCGATCCGATACCGGGCGGCAGCATGATGATCCCGCTGTTCCTCGGCCGGGCCCTTCTTCAAGTACACCGGTCAGATCCTGGCCAAGGGCGGTTCACTGCTAGCGGCGAAGGTCGTGAGCGCCCTGGCCATCGGTGCGATCGCGGCCCGTTTCCTGGGCGAAGATGCGATCACCTCGGGCGCCTTGGCCGGCCTCTCCGTGCTGGCGGTCGTGGCGTCGATGAACGACACCAACGGAGCGATGTTCGTCACGCTCATGCACCAGTTCGCGCGGCCCAAGGACACCGCCGCCTACGGCATGATGTCCATCGAGTCCGGCCCTTTCTTCACCATGGTCCCTGGGCGCCCGCGGGCCCGGCGGCCTACCCCTGGCAGGCCGTGCTGGGCGCGGTGTTGCCGTTGATCGTCGGCGCTGTGCTGGGCAACCTGGACCGCAGGATGCGTGACTGGCGCTCGCCAGTGTGCGGTGGCCTGGCTCCGGTGATCGCCTTCGCTCTCGGCAGCACGATCGACCTGACCGCTGTATAAAGGCCGGCGTGCTCGGCATCGGGCTGGGCGTCTTCGTCTTCCTGTACTGGGTCGACCGCCTGACCAACGGAGCCGGTGTCGCCGGGGTGGCCGCGGCGACCACCACCAGCGGCGCGATCGTGGTCCCGGCCGCCGTCGCAGACGTCAGCCCGGCCAATCAGGACGCCGCTGCCTCGGCCGCGGTGCTGGTCGCTGCCTCCGTTGCGGTCACGCCGATCCTGGCTCCACTCGGTACCTCCGTCGTCGCCAGAAGGGCCAACAGGCGAGCCAATGGGGAGAAGGAGAGGTGTCGGCGTACGCGTGAAGGTCTTTCTACGGCTGTGTTCGGGCAGTTTCCCGCTGCCACCGTGAGGATCAGAGCGTCGAGGGGACCTCGCCGGGCTGGCCGGCACACGCGGCGAGGACGCCCTTGCCGCGTATAGCGGCGCGGACACGCTCTTCTGCCAGGTCGCAGCCCGCGGACGGGCGTCCACCGGACGCCCGATCCGCACTGCGCCCCTGCGCCTGGCCCACGAGAACCCATCCTGGGGGTATCGCAGAATCCACGGCGAACTCGCAGTCCTGGGCATCAAGATGGCCACGTCTACCGCCTGGGCGATCCACCGCGAGCACGGCATCCTGAATGCAACTACCACCCCCACCGCAGCCTGGACCGCACCACTCGCCAGGAACCCCCATCATGGATCTCCAGGGTGCCGACGCAGCCGTGCCGTACCTGATCCGGGACAGCGACAGCAGATCTACCACGGCCTTCGACATCTTCCTCGAAAACGAAGGCGCCGCCATCATCGAACCGGCATCCGTATACCTCGCATGAACGCAGTCATGGAGCGCTGGATCCGCTCCCACCGAACAGAACCCATCGACCGCACTCTCATCTGGAGCCAAGCGCATCTCCTCCGCGCGCTCCGTGAGTACGAGACCTTCTACAACCAACACCGACTCCACCGCACGCTCCACTCCGCAGCACCTCTGCGTCCACTCCCCCAGCCCATCACCGAGCTTGGGCAGCCCAACCGCCTCGACATCCGAAGACAGGACCGACTCCGTGACGCTCTCCACACCTACGAACGCGCCGCTTGACCAGCACGGATGTAATATTCGGCACCCACGGCGTCGGAGACGGGTAGGCCAGCCCTCCTCTTGACCCGCATGTCGAGCTCCGAAACGTGCCGCCGCCGGATACCCAGCTTGGTGGTGATCGACCAGGCTGGCACGGACCGCCCATTGCAGCTGGGTCTGGTACCGGTTGGACTTTGCCCGACAGCCTCCAGGCTCAGCGGCTTTCTCTATGTGGTCGTGCTGGCAACGTACTCGTAAAAGCCGACACCCGTCTTACGCCCGAGGTGACCGGCTTGGACCATGCGCGACAGAAGTGCCGGGGGAGCCAAGTGCGGCTCGCGGTACTCTGCGTATAGGGACTCGGCCACGGCGAGGGTGGTGTCCAGACCTATATGGTCCGCCAGCCGCAGCGGGCCCATCGGATGGGCGCATCCCCTGACCATGCCTGCGTCGATGTCGTGTGCGACCGCGAAGCCCGACTCCAACATGCGGATCGCCGAGACGATGTAGGGGATCAACAGAGAGTTGACGACGAATCCGGCACGGTCCTGTGAAACGATCACGTGACGGCCCAGTGTATCGGTTGCGAAAGCGCGTATACGGTCCCAGGCCGAGTCTGCGATCGCCAGTGAAGGAACCAATTCCACCAGGTCGAGTACTAGCACAGGGTTGAAGAAGTGCAGGCCCACCACTTGACCAGGACGTTTGGTGGCGACAGCCAGCTTCATGATGGGAATCGACGAAGTGTTCGACGCGAGCAGTGCATCGGGACGAATCAGGGCATCATCAAGTTCTTTGAAGACACGCAGCTTCAATTCCTCGTCCTCGGGCACCGCCTCTATCGCCAAGTCCCGGTCGGCGAAGTCAGCGAAGTCCGTGGTGAACGCAACTCGCTTCAGCGCTGCATCACGGTCGGCCACGGAGACCTTGCCCCGCTCCACCGCACGAGCCAAAGAGCTCTCAATCTTCTCCCGTCCACTCTCGACCCCTAGGGCGTTGACTTCGTATACCAGCGTGTCGAGGCCTCTACGGGCACACAGCTCCGCGATCCCGGAGCCCATGAGCCCGCAGCCCACTACGCCTACGGTGCGCACATCGCTCATATGCGTTGACATTGCGGAACTCCTCATGTATTGAGCAGGTTGTGGGTCATGACGATGCGCTAGACCTGGTTAGTCCCTCGTAGATCTGGGTGACCTTGGCGTCATGCATCGTGGCCTCCAGCGGATAGTCGCAGGTGTAGTCGTAGCCGCCGAGAAGCTGGACCGCGCCGATGGTGATCTCCATGACCGCGTCAAAGGCGTGATACTTGGCGGCGGCACCGAAGAAGGTGGTACGCACCACGCGCTACCGATACCGCGGGACTTGTGGATAGTCCGTTGCGTTGCAAGGCGCACGGTCGGCCTGGAGAAACGGACTGGCGGCAACATCATCACCGCTCCAAGCCGACTCAACCCACACCAGGGCATCGGGAAGGCCAGACCGTTGTACCCATTGCCCACCGCGATCGACGATTCGGGGCGGATCACTCGCCTCGACATACGACGACGCGATCGCCTCGGCGGCGTCCCCCGTGAGTATCGGCATGCAGCATGATCTGCACGGAGGACATGATCCCAGCGGACGGACACGCACCCTAGCCACCTGCGGCGATGACTGTCCGAGCAGCACAGGATGCTGTCACCGGCGTCCGCCCCCACCCGCTATACCAGCCAGATCTGAAGCCACCATGCCCACGCCTTCACAGCGACCGCGCTCAAGCTCGTCCGCCTGACGGATGGTGGACCGGCAAACCACTCAGCCCAGACCGTCCGAGCCACCAAGGCCCGGCGCAGTCTCACACTCGCCACCGGACGAGCAATTGGGCAACAGAGTCCAGCAGGCATCGCCATCTGCCGCGGCTTCTCTCAGATCCGTCGAGTGACACTGCCGAGTGCGATCTCCGCCCACCGCGTGGCGCCACCCGGATGGACATGCGTACCGTGGTTCTGCGACAGAGCGTCCACGATGGCCATACCCCGACCATGCTCTTCGGGGGGGCGCTCTTTTTTCAGAGTCGCATGGGAGGGACCCGCGTCTACGACCGCTATGCCGAGCGTGCTCGCTTCGGAGACTCGGTTCAGAGACAGGCGCAGGGTTGCGGGAGGGAGGGCATGCGCAAGGGCGTTGCTGACGAGTTCCGAGATCACCAGGAGAGCATCATCAGCGACCTCGCCAGGCACCGACCAACTGGTCAGGATCGCCTCAGCGTGGCGGCGAACAAACGCGAGTCCTTCTGGGATCTGAGGCAGAGGCAGAAGCCGACTCGTACTGCCGGAATTCAGGATGGTATCTACGAGGAGGGCTGGATGGCTCATGACGTGCTTTCTTCGAGTCATCTGTTCGGTATCGGAATGCAGATGTGAGGGGTAAGGGCTCCGGTCACTCCGCGGCGGCACCCGGCCATCCGGGGCACCGCCGCGGCGTGGATCGATGGAAGCGGCGGTGACTACAGCACGAAGGCAAGGAGCGGCCCCATCGATGACATCAGCGCCGAGATCCCCGAGGGTCATGGTGACGAGCGGACCTGCCAGTACCCTGGAAAAGTCGGCGACACGAACACCGGAAAGCGCTG
>NZ_JBIADZ010000045.1:0-61454 GCF_042868035.1 Streptomyces sp. NPDC007875
GGTGGTTCCGTCCCCGGCGCCCCCCGGCCCGGGGGGGGGGGGCCCGGGGGGGCCGGGGGGGGGGGGGGGGGGGGCCCTACCGGGCGGGGGGGGGGGGGGGGCGGGGGGGGGGGCCCCGGCCCCCCGCCACCGTCACGTCATCGGCTCATGTGCCGTTCACGTGCCGGGCTTGCGCCCGTAGACGTACACGTCGTCGCCGTTCTTCAGCAGGCTCCAGTACTTCTTGGCCTCGCCCGTGCGCATGTTGACGCAGCCGTGGGAGCCGGGCGGGGACCATACGCTCCCGGCGATCGAGTGGAACGCCTGACCGCCGTCGAAGAACTGGCTGTAGGGCATGGCGACCTTGTAGAGCGTCGACCAGTGGTCGATGTTCCGCCAGTAGATCTTCTTCAGCCCGGTGCGGGTCTCGAAGCCGTTCCGCCCGGACCGCACCGGCACCGGCCCGTAGACCAGCCGGGAGCCGTCCTGGATCCAGCTCAGCTGCCGGGTGAGGTCGACGCAGGCGATGCGGCCCCTGTTGGTCGGGCATTTCTTCGCCGCGTTCGGGTTGTGTCCGGCGGCCTTCTGGGTGTTGATCAGGCTCATCACGCCCCAGGTGATCGGACCCGCGTAGCCGATCGTCGGGCTGATGCCGTGGTTGACCTGGAACTTCTGGATCGCGAGACAGTCCGCCCGCGACTGCCGCCCGTCCACGGGGCGGCCCAGGAACCGCTCGGCCTGCCTCTGGTACGGCCCCACGCTGGTCGTACACGATGACGCGGCCATGGTCGCCGGTGTCACCGATCCGGCCGACCTGCCCAGCGGCCGTGCCTGGGCCGGCCGCGCCTGAGCCTGCGCCGGGCCGGCGACGGCGACCGCGAGCGGCACCGTCATCCCCGCCAGCCCCAGCACGAGGCCCGCGCGCCGGCCACGCCCACCATGCCTGCTTCTGACTGTCCCCACTGCCCCCATGGCCACTCCTCTCGACTGCCTCGCTCTTTACCAGGACAGCTCGCGAGTGCAAACGGTTGCCCCAGGATCGTGTCGAAAAGGTGTCGGAATTGTCTCGGGATTACCTCAGATGATCAGCTCGTCAGGTCCACAGCACGGCGATGAAAATGTTTGCCGTTGTCAAGGCACCCACCGCGCCGAAGGCGGCAGACTCTACCTTCTCCTCGTCGCGCTTCACATACACCAGGCCGAGGATCACGATCAGCAGCGCCAGCTTCACGCCGATCTTGATGTTGTTGACGCTGTTGTCGTCGGCCTGATTGAGCCCGACCAGCGCCGCGCCGGTCACCAGCATGGTCAGCGCGCCGTGCAGCATCGCCGGGGTCATCCGGGCCTCGCCCGCGCCCATCGCCTTCAGCTGCGAGAAGAAGCCGCCGAGCAGCGCGCCGATGCCGACGATGTGCAGGCCGACGAACACGTGAATGAGTACGTCCATGGCTCCGGAGACTAACCGCGCGCATATCATCACCCGGCACTCGGGTGGGCCCCTATCGACGCTTCGGTCACGGCCGCCCCACACTCCCGACCACCCCACTCGCCGGGCGATCAGCCGCCGTCACGGGAGCGACGAAATCCGTGCACTCCCGTTCAATCCCCCGCACGACCCCCGGTTTCCGGCCTAACTTCCTCCTCCAGGTGGCAGTCCGCTTCCCGTCAACTGAGGGTCCCCGCCTCACGGCGGACTGCCACCTGCCCGTCCGCTCCCCACGAGGGTCCAGGATCAGCGGAATGTCCTGGAATACCCAAGAAAGACCAGGTGAACCGCCGCAGTGGCGTCGCACAGGAAGCCCAAGCAGCGCTCGCTCACCAGCAGCACCGCCCGCGCGGCCGCGCTCCTCGCCCTCACCGGCGCCGCGTCCGCCACCCTCCTCGACGGCACCGGGCACGCCGAGAACCGCCTCACCCCCGCTCAGGTGAAGGCGAAGGTCGATGCGTACCAGCGGCAGGCCGAGGAGGCCACCGAGCGGTACAACGGTGCGAAGGACACGGCCGACAAGGCCCGTGAGGCGCTGGATGCGCTGCGCGATCAGGCCGCCCGCCGCACCACCCGGCTCAACGCCGCGCGCAACGCCCTCGGCGCCTTCGCCACCGCCCAGTACCGCTCGGGGACGATCGCCCCGGCCCTCCAGCTCGCCCTGTCCTCCTCCCCCGGCCAGTACCTTCAGCGCGCCTCGCTCGCCGAGCGCGCGGGGAACCGCCAGGCCGCACTGATCGCCTCCGTCGGCCGTCAGGAGCGGAAATTACGCCAGGTCCGCGGCGAGGCGGCCGACCGCCTCGCCGCTCTGCGCGCCTCCCAGACGGCGGCCGCCCACCACAAGCGGATCGTCCAGCAAAGGCTCGCCGCCGCCGATCGCCTCCTCGACCAGCTGACCCTCGAGCAGCGGCAGCGCCTGCTGGCGGCCCAGGACGGCGACAAGGCCGGTGCCGACGGCACCGCCTCCCCCACCGCGGGCCGCGCCGCCCGCGCCGTCTCCTACGCCTACGCGGCCCTCGGCAAGCCGTACGTCTGGGGCGCCACCGGCCCCCACGGCTATGACTGCTCGGGGCTCACACAGGCCGCCTGGCGCGCCGCGGGGGTCGCCCTGCCCCGCACCACCTACACCCAGATCAACTCCGGCCGACGCGTCGCGCGCGGCCAACTGGCCCCCGGCGATCTGGTCTTCTTCTACTCCGGCGTCAGTCATGTGGGCCTCTACATCGGCGACGGCCGCATCATCCACGCCCCGCGCCCGGGCGCCCCCGTCCGGGTGGCCTCCGTCGCCGACATGCCCTTCGCGGGAGCGGCCCGCCCGGCATAGCCGTCCCGGGCCGGCGCAGCCGCCCCCGGCCCGGGGCCGGTGGGTTCCGGCTTCGCCTCAGCGGCGATCTGTCGGCGGGGAACAGTGAGTGACG
This sequence comes from Streptomyces sp. NPDC007875, assembly GCF_042868035.1. Classification (NCBI taxonomy): domain Bacteria; kingdom Bacillati; phylum Actinomycetota; class Actinomycetes; order Kitasatosporales; family Streptomycetaceae; genus Streptomyces; species Streptomyces sp. NPDC007875. The sequence continues at coordinate 2,884 of NZ_JBIADZ010000045.1, forward strand.
GGGACTTGTCGGCGGGAGGGCGGCGCCTGACGGGGGCCTGTCGGCGGGGTGCCACCGTTTGACGGAGCTCTGTCGGCGGGGCGTCGGTCGCGGCCGTAAGGCTGACATGTGGCCGCGTCAGCCACATTCGGTCACCGGCCCGCCGCCCTCACGAACGCCAGGAGCCCCGTATGCCTTCCGCCGCCTCGTCCGCCACCTCGTCCAAAACCCCGACCGATGCCTCGACCGCGCCATGGGACGTCCATCGGCTGCCGCGCGCCGACGGCAAGACCTTTCTGGTGACCGGCGGCAACGCGGGGATCGGGTACTTCGTCGCCGAGCAGCTCGCCGGTACGGGAGCCACCGTCGTCCTCGGCAGCCGGGACGCGGACAAGGCGGACGCCGCCGTGGCCTCGATCCGCTCCCGGGTCCCCGACGCCCGGGTGCGTCATATCCGGCTGGACCTCGCCGACCTCGCCTCGCTCAAAGCCTCCGCGGAAGCGCTGCGGTCGGACCGTCTGGACGCGGTCGTCCACAACGCCGGGGTGAAGTTCGACCAGCCGGACCGCCGTGAGACCGGGGACGGCCATGAGGCGATGTTCGGGATCAACCACCTCGGGCACTTCGCGCTGACCCACTGGCTGGCACCGCTGCTCGTGGCCGCCCCGGAGGGCCGGGTCGTCACCACGGGCAGCTTCGCGGCCACGTCCGAACGGCTGGACCTGGACGACCTCGAAAGCACCCGGGACTACCGGCCGGACCGCACCTACGGACGGTCGAAACTGGCCCAGATGCTCTTCGGCTTCGAACTCGACCGCCGCCTGAGGACGCCCGGCAGCACGGTGCGGAGCGTGGTCACCCACCCCGGTGGTGCGCTCGACTCCCTCACCCCGCCCCGCCCGCCCCTCCACGCCCCCACGACCGGCGAACGGCTGCGCGGCCTGCCCGCCGGCCTCCTCGTCCAGGGCAAGGAGGCGGCCGCCTGGCCCGCCGTACGGGCGGTCCTCGACCCGTCCGTCAGCGGCGGCCAGCTGTGGGCCCCGAAGATCTTCGGCCTCCGCGGCACCCCCCGCCGCCGGCCCGTCCGAGGTCATCTGGCGGATGCGGAGGTCGCGGCCCGCCTGTGGTCGGCGAGTCGCGACCTGACGGGGGTCGAGCCGGAGTTCGGCCTCGGATGAGGCCCATCCGGGTGCGGCCCGGTTGGTCTGCCGCACCCGGCCGGTGGTGCCGGCGGGCTCAGGCCCTGGTGCCGCCGTCCACGGGGAGGACGACGCCGGTCACATACGAGGCGCGGTCGCTGAGGAGCCAGGCCGCGGCCTGGGCGATCTCGTCCGGGTCGGCGGCGCGGCGCAGCGGGGCGTGGGTGGTGATCCGCTCGACGACGCCGGGGGATTCCGCCTCCCATTCACGGATCATCTCGGTGAGCGTGGCCCCGGGCGCGATGGCGTTGACGCGGATGCCTTCCGGGCCGTACGTGATGGCGGCGGACTCGGTGAGGCTGTTGACCGCGCGCTTCGCGGCGCCGTACGCGGGGAGTTCGGGGTTGCCGCTGAGGCTGCCGACGCTGGAGTTGTTGACGATGGCGCCCGTTCCGGCGGTCGCGCGGATGGCCGCGATCTCGGCGTTCATGGCCAGCCAGGGGCCCCGGAGGTTGACGGCGTAGACGTGGTCGAAGTCGGCCTCCGGCAGCTGGTCCATCGGGCCCGGCCGCTGGCCCGTCGCGCCGTTGTTGAAGGCCACGTCGAGCCGGCCGTACAGCTCCACGGCCCGGTCGACGGCGGCGCGGACGCTCGCCGCGTCGGCCAGGTCGCACACCACGTGATCCGCGGTGCCACCGGCCGCCCGGACCTCCTCGGTGACGGTCTTGAGCTCGGCCTCCGTACGGGCCGCCAGCAGCACCCGGGCGCCCTCCCGGGCGAAGAGGCGCGCCGCGGCGGCGCCGATGCCGCGCCCGGCGCCGGTGATGAAGGCGACCTTGCCGGCCAGCAGGCCGCCGACCGCGGTGGGGGTCGAGGGGTCGAAGGTGGTGTTCGGTGTGTTGTCCATGGTGACGAGCCTGCTGCGGGCGCCGGAGCCCAGCCAGGCACCGGCGGTACCTGGCTGGGCCCACCGCCACGTCGCACACTGAGGGCGTGGACAGACGAGAACTGGCGGCCTTCCTGCGCAGCCGGCGCGAGCGGATCACCCCCGCCGATGTGGGGCTGCCCGCGGGGACGCGGCGCCGCACCCCGGGGCTGCGGCGCGAGGAGGTGGCGCAGCTGGCGTTCATCTCGACCGAGTACTACACGCGGCTGGAGCAGGCCCGCGCCCCGCGTCCGTCCCGCGAGGTGCTGGCCGGGCTGGCCCGGGCCCTGCGGCTGGCGGACGTCGAGCGCACCCATCTCCACCATCTCGCGGGCGCCCCGCCGGGCCCCGCGGCCGGGCCCCCGCGGGAGGTGCGGCAGAGCATCGTGGATCTGCTGCGGCGGCTGCCGAACGCGGCGGCGATCGTGGTCTCCGCGATGTACGAGGTGATCGCGTGGAACGACCTGGCCGCCGCGCTGATGGAGGACTTCTCCGCCCTCTCGCGCCGTGACCGCAACCTGGCCCGCCGCGCGTTCCTCGGGCCGTACCAGGACGAGCGGCGGCTGTACGGGGTGACGGACGCGGGGGAGTTCGCCCGGGCCACGGCCGAGAATCTGCGCGCCGCGGCCGCCCGCTACCCCGGCGACCCCGAGCTGACCGAGCTGGTGGCCGAGTTGCGCGCCGGGAGCCAGGAGTTCGCCCGGCTGTGGGACTCCCACGACGTGTGCGCCCGGCCCACCCTGTGCAAGACGTTCCGCCATCCGCTCGTCGGACCCGTCTCCGTCAACTGCGATGTGCTGGACATCGCCGACCGGGATCAGCGGGTCGTCATCTACACCGCCGACCCCGGCTCACCGTCCGAGGAGGCCCTGAGGCTGCTGTCGGTGATCGGCACGCAGCGCATGGAGGTGCCGGGCTGAGCGGCCGCCGTCCGCCCCCGTTTCCAGCTCAGACCGGTTTCCGGCTCAGACCAGGCGGCGGGCCGTCGCCCAGCGGGTCAGCTCATGGCGGTTGGAGAGCTGGAGCTTGCGCAGCACCGCCGAGACATGGCTCTCGACCGTCTTCACCGAGATGAACAGCTGCTTGGCGATCTCCTTGTAGGCGTAACCGCGCGCGATGAGGCGCAGCACCTCACGCTCGCGCTGGGTGAGCCGGTCCATGTCCTCGTCCACGGGCGGGGCGTCGGTGGAGGCGAAGGCGTCGAGGACGAAACCGGCCAGGCGCGGCGAGAAGACCGCGTCGCCCTCGGAGACCCGGAAGATGGCGTCGACGAGGTCGGTGCCGGTGATGGTCTTGGTCACATAGCCGCGGGCGCCGCCGCGGATGACCCCGATGACGTCCTCGGCGGCATCCGAGACGGAGAGCGCGAGGAAGCGCACCGGACGCTCCTGGTCGGCCATCAGGGAGGCGCTGCGGCGCAGCACCTCGACGCCGCCCCCGCCGGGGAGGTGGACGTCGAGCAGCACGACCTCGGGGCGGGTCGCGGTGATCACGGTCACGGCCTGGTCGACGTCGGCGGCCTCGCCGACCACCTCGACGCCGGTCCGGGCCGTCTCCCCGATCTCGGCCTGCACCCCGGTACGGAACATGCGGTGGTCGTCGACGAGCACGACGCGGACGCGGCGCGGCACGGCGGCCTCGTCGGCCCCGGCGCCTCCGGCCCCGGCCGGACCGGGCGCGGGAACGCCGCCGGCCGGACCCGGCCCGGCCGCGCCCGGGCCACCTGCCATGCCGGGGCCGCCCGCGCCACCTGCCGTGCCGGGGCCGCCCGCGCCACCTGCCGTGCCGGGGTCGCCCGCGCCACCTGCCATACCTGTGCCTCCCGTGGCCCCTGCCGTGCCCGTGCGGCCCGACGCCCCCGTGCCGCCCGACGTGCCCGGGCTGCCCGACGTGCCCGGCGTGCCGCCGGAGGCGGGGATTCCGCCGGTCGCAGCCATGCCGCCGGGCACCGAGGCGCGGCCGGAGCCACCCGGCGCCCGAGAACCACCGGCCGCAGAGGCGGTACCGGACACGCGAGAGCCACCGGCCGCAGAACCGCCACCCGACACGCGAGAGCCGCCCGCCCCGGGGACTCCGCCCGCCGCGGAAGCGCCGCCCCCCATGGGGACACCGTCCGCCATGGGCACGCCGCCCAAGGCCCCCTCGGCCGCCGTGGAACGCGGGCCGCCGAAGGCCGGGGGGCCGCCGCCGAAGGCCGACGGGCCACCGAAAGCAGGGTTGCTGCCCCCGAAAGCCGGGATGCCACCTGGCGCGGCAGGGCCCCCCTCGCCGCCTCGGCTACCGGCCGGCAGGCCATACGCGTCGGTCATATCGTCGCCGCCCTCTCCATCTCCAGCTCCACTTCCGTGCCCCCGTCCGGCGCTGATCTCAGCCGGGCCGTGCCGCCGTTCCGCTGCATCCGGCCGATGATCGACTCGCGTACGCCCATCCGGTCCTCCGGCACCGCGTCCACGTCGAAGCCGGGGCCGCGGTCGCGCACGGAGATGAACACCGTGGCCCCCTCGACCTCGGCGAAGACCTGGACGGCCCCGCCGTCGCCACCGTACTTGGCCGCGTTGACCATCGCCTCGCGCGCCGCCTGTATCTGTGCGCCCAGTTTCTCGTCCAGCGGGCAGTCGCCGACCACCACCACCTCGATCGGGACGCCGTGGTGGTCCTCGACCTCCGCCGCCGTCTTCTTCACCGCCTCCGCGAGGGTGTCCGGCTCCTCGGCCTCGTCCTTGCCCGTGCCCTCCGGCCGGTAGAGCCACGCGCGCAGCTCCCGCTCCTGGGCGCGGGCGAGCCGGGCCACTTCACGGGGCTCCTCCGCGTTCCGCTGGATCAGGGTGAGGGTGTGCAGCACGGAGTCATGGACATGGGCCGCCACCTCCGCCCGCTCCTGCGCGCGGATGCGCATCAGCCGTTCCTCGGAGAGGTCCTGCGTCATCCGCACCACATACGGGCCCACCAGCAGCGCGATGCCGACGAGAACGGCCAGGGCCGCCTGCAGCACGGCCCCCAGGTGTTTGGCCGAACCCTGCAGGACGACGATCCCGGACACCCCGGCCGCCACCAGCACGACCCCCGTGGCGCCACGAGCGAGGGGCAGGACCCGCTTGCTGCGGCTGAGCTCGACCCACTGGGCGCGGCGCGCGTTGTCCGCCTGGCGCCAGAAGAGGGCGACACCCGCGCCGATGAGGAGGAGCGGCCAGATGTAGGTGTTGGCACGGCCGAGATGGAAGCCCTGGATGAAGATGCCCATGCCGACGCAGAGGGCGACCAGCGCGATGATCTGGCCCCGCTCCGGCCTGCGGGCCAGGATCCGGCGGCGGCCGTCGGGGCCCACGGTGGTGAGCGGGCGGGTGGTCATCGTCTCCACACCGCCGACGCCCAGCGGGACGATGAACCAGAAGAGCGCGTAGACGAGGGCGCCGAACCCCTCCGCCATGAACAACGCGACGAAGACGATCCGCACCCACAGGACCGGAAGCCCGAGATGCCCCGCGAGCCCTCGCGCCACACCGCCGAGGAGGCGGCCTTCGGCACTGCGGTAGAGCTTGCGCGGGGGTGGCTCGGGGGTCGTAGGGGGCACGGCGGCGGTCATGGCTCGATCGTCACACGCCCGGCCGATAGTGGGCATCAGGGTCGCCCCTGATCGTTCCCGGACCCGGCGCCCGGAGTCCCTCCCCGGGTTCCCGGCCCCGGCGCCCGGGGTCCCGCCCCGCGGCCCCTCTCAAGACATCCACACATGCCCCATACACCCACACATATCCACACGCATCCACACACGCGCCCGGCCGGCGTCCCGCAGGCGCCCTCGGCCCTCAGCCCTCGACCTCGACCCTGGCCCTCGGCCCTGGCCCTCAGTCCTGGCCCTCGGCTACGCCCTCCTCAGGGGTCGCACGCCGCGACCGGCGGCGGAGGGCGTAGGTGAGGGCCGAGGTCAGGGCCGCCACACACAGGCCGCCCAGGAGCGCCGGGAGGGCGATCTCCGGGCGGACGTCCCACTCTCCGGCCGCGTCCATCCCGTACGCGGCGGCCACGCCCAGGATCACCAGACCGGCCACCAGCTTGCCCGGCTCGAACGCATGGCGGGTCCGGTCGGGGGCCGAGTGATCGAATGAATGGCCGAATGAATGGCCGAATGAATGGCGCCTCATGATCGCTTCACCTCCACGGTGCCCAGCCCCAGCTCCAGCTTCAGCGAGACCGTCCCCTCGGCCTTGCCGCCGCCCGCCGGGCCCAGGGTGAGCTTGCGCTCCCGGCCCGGCCCGATGTCGACGTTGTTGGTCTTCTCGCCCGGAAGCCAGATGTCGCCGATCCCGACGTCGATGTCCAGCTTCACCCGGGCGTCGCGCGGGACCGTCACGGCCAGCTTGCCGGCGCCCATCTCCACCCGGCTGGAGACGGCGCTGCCCGCTTCCAGGGGCAGGCGGTCCAGCTTCAACTCGGCGACGCCGCCGCCCAGCTCATAGCCGCCGCGCAGGGAGTCCACGGAGGTCGGGGCCCAGGTCCGGCGGGCCCAGTCGGGGGTGACGGAATCGGGAAGGGCCGCCGCGCCCGCCAGCAGTGCGCTCGTAAAGAGCGCGAGGAACACCGTGCCGCCACCGGCGCGGCCCCAGCGGGAGCTGATGACGAGGGCCAGCCCGAACACGCCCAGCGCGCAGGCGAACCCGATCTCGAGGCTGGTGCCCAGCGACTGGGAGGACCATCCCGCCCGCGCCCCCACCACGGCGGCGGCGACCGCCACCAGGAAGGCCCAGCCGCCGATCGACGCCCGGTCCCGCACCCGGCGGGCCCGCTCCGCCTTCGCCTCCGCCTTGTCGTACGGGCCGTCGTCCGGCCCCCACAGATAGCCGGTCCGCGACCCGGCGCCGGACCCCGAGGCGAAGCCGAGCGGCCCGGTCGTGCCGTCCTTGACGATCGGGTCGCGCCACCAGGACGGGGCGGGGCCGCCGCGCGTGGGCGGGGCCTTGGTCTCGGGCGGCGCGTCGGCGACCGCCTGGGCCGTGGCCGGGTCCACCGCGCCCACGCTCACCGCCTGGCGGCGGTGGTGCGACCAGTAGCCCGCACCGGCCGCCGCGAGGGCGAGCATGAACGAGAAGTACATGACGCCGCCGTTGTTGAGCATCGACAGGAACAGCCCACAGCCCACCAGCGCCACCAGCACCGCCGTCAGTCCCGGGCCCTCGACCCGCCCCGAGAGCAGCCTGCGCCCCTCGTTCTCGTCCTCGCCGTGGAACGGGATCAGCAGCCAGCAGAAGCCGTACACGATCAGGCCGAGGCCGCCCGCGACGCCCAGCACCGAGAGCACCACCCGGAAGATCACCGGGTCCAGATCGCAGTAGCGGCCGAGCCCTCCGCACACCCCCGAGATCACCTTATGGTCACGACTGCGCCGCAGTGGCGTCTGTGACAGGCGGGAACCGGACGCGGCCTCGGCCTCGTCCGCCACGGTGGGTGCTTCGGTCATGCCTCCATGGTGACAACAGGGCCGTATCCGCGACATCCGGCATGCCCCTAGGTCTTCCCTGAGATCTCCCCAAGGGTCACGACGGCTATCGTGTCGCATCGAACGTGTGCGGGAGGGGACAGCGGTGTCGGACGAAGGCCACCTGATAGCCGGACGTTACCGCCTGGTCGAGAAGATCGGCCGTGGCGGCATGGGCACGGTGTGGCGCGCGGAGGACGAACTGCTGGGCCGCCAGGTGGCGGTCAAGCAGCTCTATGTCTCTCCACACCTCGCCGAGGACGAGCTGACGACGCTGCATGAACGCACTCGCCGCGAGGCGCGCAGCGCGGCCCGCATCACCCACCCCAATGTGGTCGTGGTCCATGACGTGGTGGACCACTACGGACTGCCGTGCATCGTCATGGAGTACGTGCCCTCCACGACCCTCGCCGACCTGCTGAAGAACGGTGGACGGGTCGCCCCCGACGAGGCCGCCCGCATCGGCCGCGGCATGGTCGCCGCCCTGCGCGCCGCGCACGCGGCCGGGGTGCTGCACCGGGACGTCAAGCCCGGCAATGTGCTGCTCGGCCCCGAAGGCCGGGTCGTGCTCACGGACTTCGGCATCGCGATGGCCACCGGCACCTCGACGCTGACCAAGACCGGCGAGGTCGTCGGCTCCATCGACTACATCGCGCCCGAGCGGGTCAGGGGCCGCAAGCCCGGCCCCGCGTCGGACCTCTGGGCGCTGGGGGCGACGCTCTACCAGGCGGTCGAGGGGCGTCCGCCGTTCCGCAAGGCCACGGCGATCGAGACGGGTTACGCGATCGCCGTCGATCCGCTGGACCCGCCCAAACAGGCGGGGGCGCTGGGTCCGCTGATCGAGCGCCTGCTGGCGAAGGAGCCGGAGCTGCGGCCCTCGGCGGAGGAAACCGAACAGGCGCTGCGGATGCCGGCGGCGGAGGCGGAGACGACATCGCTGTCGACGCCGCCGCTCGACGCGACCATGAATCTGTCGACGCGACGGGAGCCCGGCGCGGCCACGGGCGGGACCACGAGCACCACATCCCACGCCTCGCCGAACCCGCCCACGACATCGACCCCGTATTCACACACGGCCCACACACCGAGCACGCCGCACACGCCGAGCGCGCCGAACGGTCCACACACACCGAGCACTCCGCACCCCTCGGACCCACGGCTTGCGCACCAGACCCCGCCGGGCACCGGGAACACGCCGAGCCCGCAACACAGCTCGGGCACCGGGAACATCCCCGGCCAGCAGCACACCCCGCCCACGTCCACGCCGTTCACCGCGTCGACGCCGTCCATGACGACACCGACACCGGTGCCCCCGCCCGCTCCCGCCCCGGCGCGCAAGAGCCGCAAGGCGGTACGGACGGCCGTGGCGGCCTCCCTCGCGGTCGTGACCGTGGCGGGCGGCGTCTATCTGTTCGGCTTCGACCACGACAACGGCCAGAAGAACGGCGGAGGTCAGTCCTCCGCCACGGACACGCCGTCGTCCGTCGCGAACAAGCCGTACACCCCGCCGTCCGGCTACCACATCGTCACCGAGAGGAAGTTCGGCTTCTCCCTGCCCATCCCCGACGGCTGGTCCCGTCAGGAGAAGTCCGACCCCGACGGCAATACGGTCGACCGCACCCAGGAGGTCCGCTACCTCGACCCCAACGGGCTGGTCGGTCTGCGGATCAACGTCCTGGACTTCGCCTCCGGTGACCAGGTCCAGCACTTCGAGGACCTCGAGGTCGGGTTCAAGGACAAGAAGGCATACCCGATCTACGAGCGGTTGCGGCTGCAGGAGACGAAGTACCAGGGCTTGCCCGCCGCGATCTGGGAGTTCAAGTTCCGCGGCGAGGTCCGGATGTACCGCGCGATCGACCTCGGCTTCGGCAAGGAGGGCGAGAAGGAGTACGCGATCTACCTGAGCGGCCCGGACGCGGACTGGGGCACCACCCGGCCGATCTTCGACGAGGTCCGGGACGGCTTCCGCATCCTCAGCTGACGGGCCGGGACCCGGGGCCCCGGCCACGCCCTGCGCGAAGAGCCACCCGCCCTACAGGTCCTGCGCAAAGCGTCACGACCCACGTGAAGCGTCACGACCTACGTGAAGAGCTGCGAGCCCTGCCGGCGACGGCGCCTGGAGATGGCGACGTCCAGGGAGAGATACGGCGCCCCCGCCAGCACCAGCGGCAGCCACGCCATCAGATAGGCCAGGTCGTTGCCGTAGTAGTAGGGGTCCGACTGCCAGCTGACCGTGAGCCACAGGCTCAGCGAGATCAGCGCGCCGCCGAAGGCGGCCAGGCGGGAGAGGAGGCCCACCAGGATGCCGAGGCCGACGGCCAGTTCGCCATAGGCCATGGCGTAGCCGAACGCGGTGGGGTCCTTGAGGGCCTGGTCGACCATCCACGGCAGGGCCGAGCTGTCCCGCACCTGACGCATCAGCTCGCCGATCGAGCCGGTGCCCGAGTCGGACAGGAAGGCCGAGTCGGTGAGTTTGTCGATCCCGGCGTAGACGAAGGTGACGCCGAGGAAGATCCGCAGTGGCAGCAGCGCGTAACGGGCGGCCGTGGCCCGGACTCCCACGGGCTGCTGCCCGCCTATGCCGCTCACGCCGTGCACGCTGCCGCCGCTGCCCGCCGTACCCGAACCGGCCATACGATCCGCGTGTCTCATGCCGCCCGCCTCTCCCGTCGCGCCGCTATTTCGTTGCGCGTTCGACAAAACCATACGGAGCGGCAGGCCGGAACGACTCAGTCCATAACATCGATGGGATAGGGGTTGGTCTCCGCGCCCGAGGCCGTCACGACCTGTACATCCACCCGGCCCGGCTCCACGTCCACCGGGACCGGCACCGTGAGCGCGGTGTCCGTCGGGCTGCTGAAGCCTCCGGCGACCGGGACCAGGGGCACATGGACGTGCACCGTGCCGATGCGGACGACCAACTTGGCCAGCCGGTCCGGGTCCTGGGCGCCCGGCGGGACGAAGCCGCTGCCGCGGATCTCGATGTCGTCGCCGGTGCGGATCGGGGCGTCGCGGTCGATGGCGCCCTCCTCGGGGCGGACCCGTACGACGGACAGCACGGTCGGCCGGCCACCCTCCGCGTACTTCCCGGTCAGATACATCACCACCGATACGGCCGCCAGCAGCGCCAGGCCCCACGGCACATCGGGCAGCCGCCACGGCTCGCGGCCGAGGCGGACGGCGGTGTAGGCGAGGGCCGCGGTGTGGACGACGATGTACTGCACATCGGCGAAGCTGCCGCGGCCCGCGTCGTCGGTCAGCAGATCGGCGGCGCGCGGGCGCACGGCCCGCACCTTCTGCAGCCGCTGCGCCCGCACCCGTGCCGCCACGAAGAGCCGTGCCAGTACCGCGGTCACACACGTCAACGCGGCGACCGTAAGGAGCCCGGCGGCATGGTCGAGGGCCAGTCCGTCGGTCAGCCGCTGCCGGTCGCCGGGGGCCACGGCCAGCTCGACGCCGAGCACCAGCACCGCGAAGACCGCGATCAGCAGCCAGGCGGCGGCGACGGCGCGGGAGGTGGAGAGGCGGTTGTCCTCGCCGACGAGCGGGGCGAGCGGGCCGCCGTCCGCGCGGTGCAGCCGGGCGGTGAGGGTCAGCAGCGCGGCGGTGACCACGGCGGCGCTGAGCCCGGCCGTCCGCGCGACCGACCAGCCCGCGCCGATCGCCGTGGCCAACTGAGCGATCAGCAGCACCCCGACCGCGCCCCACACCACGAACACGGTGCGCCGCCATACCCGGTGCCGCCATGCCGAGGTCTCGGCGCGGCCGCTGTCGGCGACCGAACGGGCCGCCTGGGACAGCTCGTCCGAGACCCACTGCCGGGACGCCCCTGCCGAGTGGACGAGGGCCGCTGGAAGGCCCTCTCCGGCCGCGAAACGCTCCCGCAGGGCCACGAACGCGGCCACGGCCCGCCGATGTCCGTCACGGGCCCCCTGAGGGCATTCACAGCCCGTGTGGCCGTGGGGATGCCCATGGGCGTGCTGTCCTTCTGCCGTCGTGGCGTTCTCCGCCGTCTCCACCGCCACGCGGGTCGCTCCGTCGTTCACTCGTTCCGTACGGGACCGCGGGTTCGCACGGCACCGCCCAACTGACAGCTGTTGAGAGGGGATTGTGCCGCACCGCGGAGGGTGTCAGCTCAGCAGGTCCGGCTCATCGCGGGTGATCTGCAGATACAGCGGTTGATAGTTGATCCAGGCCACAAGATCGTTTCCCAGCTGCTCACGCGTCCGCATCGCGTCGCCGTAGTCGATGGGCACCGGCTTGCCCGACGCCTTCGCGGTCAGCTGCACCTGGGCGGCCCGCTCCATCGTGATGAACCACCACGCGGCCGCGTCGACCGAGTCCCCGACCGTCAGCAGACCGCGATTGCGCAGGACGAGGGCCTTGTACCCGCCGAGCGCGGTGGCGATCGCGCGCGCCTCCTCCTCGTCCACGACGACGCCCGTGGTGCCCCCGTAGACCGCGTGGTCCTCGAAGAACGCGCAGACCTCCTGGGTGATCGGCTCCAGCGGCTCGCCGAGCGCGGCCAGCGCGCGGCCGTGCACCGAGCGGCTATGCGCGACGGCCACGACGTCCGGCCGCGCCTGATGCACGGAAGAGTGAACGACAAAGGCCGCCTGATTGACGTGGGAGCGCCCCTCCACCACCTGGCCCGCCTGATTGACGAGGAGCAGATCACTCACGGTGATATGGCCGAAGGGCGTGCCGAAAGGGTTCACCCAGTAGCAGTCGGTGAATTCCGGGTCCCGCACGGTGATGTGCCCCGCGACCCCTTCCTCGTACCCGAACCGCCCGAACAGGCGCAGCGCCGCCGCCAGCCGCTCCTTGCGATAACGGCGCTCGTCGTGGGGGGAGGTGTGCTGCGGGGGCATCGTGAACCGCAGCTGATCGGTCGGTATCGGGGTGGGGGTCTGCGGCTGGGTCTGCGGCTGGTTCGTCATCGGCAGCTCCGCTCCTCGGGGGTGCTGGAGCGGAAGCTACCTCTGGGTATCGCAGGAGGCCAGAGTCAGGGCCTACGGCGATTGATCGCGGTGAGGTCGATCTCGATGGAGAACGGGACGGTCAGGCGGAGCTTGTCGTGGCAGATGCCGGTGAGTTTGTAAGCCTCCGTAGCGCAGTCGAGTTCGTAGACGTAGACAACGGGCAGGCCGCGGTCCTCCTCCACCCGCCAGAAATGCGGCACACCCGCACCGGCGTACTTGCGCGGCTTGACCTCACGGTCACGTGCCCTGGAGTCCGGCGACACGACCTCCACGGCCAGAAGGATCTGCTGAGGGCCGTACCAGGTCTGGTGCGCGTCAAGAATCTCGTAAGCCTGCGTCACCAGGACATCCGGCTCGACCTGGTTCTTCTCATCGAGCCGGACGCTCATCTCCGGCAAGACCTCTGACTCCTCCGGTGCCTGGTTCTCCAAGGCGATCTGGAGCAGTTTCATGACCCGTGCGTGGAACGCGGCGGACTCACGAGGACGAGACTCCCGTCGATCAGCTCCGTGTGCGGAGGAAGATTCGGAAGCCGGTCGAGGTCGTCCGCCGTTCAGCCGCCCTGCGGCGGCGGGGCCACTCGCACTGCCCGTACTGCTCGTCCAGCTCGTACTCGCGTGCGGCGCTCATGATTGCTCCCATGGGACGGAGTCTCGCCTCCGCGCACAGACTACCCAGCGCAAACGGCGACGCCGCCGATCAAACGAATGAGCGACGGCGTCGGCGTTTGACGATCAGATGACGATCTGACCCGGAAGGAGCGTGCCGGTCACTCCCACTCGATGGTGCCGGGCGGCTTGCTCGTGATGTCCAGCACCACTCGGTTGATCTGGTCGACCTCGTTCGTGATGCGGGTCGAGATCCGCGACAGCACGTCGTACGGCAGCCGCGACCAGTCGGCCGTCATCGCGTCCTCCGAGGAGACCGGGCGCAGCACGATCGGGTGGCCGTAGGTGCGGCCGTCGCCCTGGACGCCGACCGAGCGGACGTCGGCGAGCAGGACCACCGGGCACTGCCAGATGTCGCGGTCCAGGCCGGCGGCGGTCAGCTCCTCGCGGGCGATGGCGTCGGCCTCACGCAGCAGGTCCAGGCGCTCCTTGTTGACCTCGCCGACGATGCGGATGCCCAGGCCCGGGCCCGGGAAGGGCTGGCGGTGGACGATCTCGTCCGGGAGGCCGAGCTCCTGGCCGACCATCCGCACCTCGTCCTTGAACAGCCGGCGCAGCGGCTCGACCAGCCGGAACTCGATGTCGTCGGGCAGCCCGCCCACATTGTGGTGGGACTTGATGTTGGCGGTGCCGGTGCCGCCGCCGGACTCCACGACGTCGGGGTAGAGGGTGCCCTGGACCAGGAACTCCACGTCCTCCCCTGCCGCGCCCGCCTCGGCCACCAGCTCGGCCTGGGCCTGCTCGAAGACCCGGATGAACTCCCGGCCGATGATCTTCCGCTTCTCCTCGGGGTCGGACACCCCGGCGAGCGCGGACAGGAACCGCTCCTCGGCCTCGACGACCTTCAGCTGCACCCCGGTGGCCGCCACGAAGTCCTTCTCGACCTGCTCGGACTCGCCCTTGCGCATCAGGCCGTGGTCCACGTAAACGCAGGTCAGCTGGTCGCCGATGGCCTTCTGGACCAGGGCTGCGGCCACCGCGGAGTCCACTCCGCCGGACAGTCCGCAGATCGCGCGCTTGGTGCCGACCTGCTCGCGGATCGCGGCCACGGACTCCTCGACCACATTGGTGGTGGTCCAGGTGGGCTCCAGGCCGGCGCCGCGGTAGAGGAAGTGCTCCAGCACCTGCTGGCCGTGGGTGGAGTGCATCACCTCGGGGTGGTGCTGTACGCCGTACAGCTTGCGCTCCTCGCATTCGAAGGCCGCGACCGGGACCACATCGGTGGACGCGGTGACGGTGAAGCCCTCGGGGGCCTGGGAGCAGGCGTCGCCGTGCGACATCCACACCTGCTGCTCATCGGGGGTGCCCGCGAAGAGCGTCGAGCCCTGCTTGGTGACGGTGAGCGCCGTACGGCCGTACTCCCGCGCCCCCGTGTTGTCCACGGTGCCGCCTAGCGCCCTGGCCATCAGCTGGAAGCCGTAGCACATGCCGAAGACCGGGACGCCTGCCTCGAAGATCGCGCTGTCGAGCGAGGGCGCGCCCTCGGCGTAGACCGACGAGGGGCCGCCGGAGAGAATGATCGCCTTGGGGTTCTTGGCGAGCATCTCGGCCACCGGCATGGTGGACGGAACGATCTCGCTGTAGACCCGGGCCTCACGGACCCTGCGGGCGATGAGCTGGGCGTACTGCGCGCCGAAGTCGACGACCAGGACGGTGTCGGGGGCGGCAGCAGGGGACGCTGATGGCACTTCGGCGGCCTTCCGGCGGTGGTGGCGTGCGGTGGAACCGTCTGCGGCGGGACCGCAGGTTTGGACTTTCGATTCTAACGGGCTCATAATCGACGCCATGTCCACGCACATGACCTTCGTCTTTACCTATGGCACCGGCCCGTCCGGCTGCCATGGTCGTGCTGCGTAAACACTGACAGCGACTTCCCAGGCGCCCCGGGCCGGCAAAGGCCCGGGGCGCTCTGTCTTTCCTCCGGGCTGTTGCCGGACTCCAGGGCTCCGCGATCACGGACCAGGAGATACGGACATGAGCGGCAGCAGTACGGCGACGGAGAGCACGGAGACGACGGACACCGCCGATGTGATCGGCAGCGCGCGGGAGCGGATCGACGCCCTCGACGGGCAGATCCTCGATCTCGTCCGGGAGCGGATGGCCGTCTCGGCCGCCATCCAGGAGGCGCGGATCGCGTCGGGCGGACGGCGGGTGCAGCTCTCCCGCGAGATGGAGATCCTCGACCGCTACCGGCAGCGGCTGGGCAAGCCCGGTACGACACTCGCCATGACGCTGCTGGAGCTGTGCCGGGGCCGGGTCTGACACCGCTGCCTCTCAGCCGGGCGGAGAACCTCCCCACCGGGCGGAGGACCTCCCCACCGAGCGAAGGGGCCCCTCGGACAAGCGAAGGGCCCCGGGGGCGCCCGAACGGGGCGGGCGCCCCCGGGGCCCTAGGCGGTCAGCACCGGCGTCAGGGCAGCGCCGGTGCTGAAGGCGGCGCCGGGGGGTTGCGCCGCTGGCTTCTGGGGCCCGTATGTCAGGGGTGTCTGAACGGCGTACGCCCGCGTGGTCGGACCAATGTCGGGGTGTGACCGGGGGCGTTCTCCCTGTCAGCATCGTGGTGGATGCGGAGCGCCGGGCGCAACCGTTTCGACCGGATACGGTCGGCCCCGGGCGTCCCCGGGACCGGCCGTCCTTGAGGTGATGACCGGGCTGCTGTCCCCTGCCGACCGGTCACCTCGCCGATGCGAGGTCCCACGACGCGCCGCCTGAATCACCACAGGGGCCGCGTCTCATCGCTTCGGCGGATCTGAGCCACGCGTGGATTTTCCGGGCCGCTCCTGGCTGGCGCGGCACCGGGCACAACGATCCCCCGCGCGGGCCGGTCACGCGCCGTACGGGTGATGACGTGCGGGGCCGAGCGCCCGTGGCGGATTCTGTGACCATTCTGTGAGCAACCGTGAAGGCAACCTTTCGGCCATCGGCCTGGTCATGTACGTGCAAAGCACGGCCATCCCGCGCCCCACCGCGACGGCCCTCCACATGCGTATCGCCCCCAGGGGATACGTACGGACCCAGAAGAGGTCTTCATGAAGCTACGCCGCGCCTTGGCGGCTGCCGCAGCGACGGCCGCCATAGCCCCTGCCGCGCTCCTGGCGGCCCCCGCTGCCTTCGCGGAGACGTCGCCGAGCGAGAGCCCGTCGCCGTCCGCCTCCGAGACGGTCACACCGTCTCCGCAGGACCCGTCGCCGTCGGAGACCACTCCGACCGCCGATCCCACGCCGACCACCCCGTCGCCGTCCACGAGCGCCACCCAGGCTCCGACCCCCGGCGACACTCCCTCGTCCACCCCGACCGAGACCGCCACCCCGACCCCGACATCGACCGAGGAACCGGGCGACGGCGAGTGCGCGGACGACGGGGACTACAACGAGGACCCGGAGCTCAGCACGACCCTGGTAGGCCTGCCGTCGAAGGTCGTGGCGGGCAGCGGCTTCCACGGCTTCACGTTCCAGGTGAAGAACGACTCGGACCGCAGCTACCAGCGGGTCGACTTCGGGCTCTTCGCGGGCACGGTGCACGAGTCCGCCCCGGACGGGACGGGCAAGTACCTGACCCTGCAGTACAAGGACCCCGAGACCGGCGCCTGGAAGGCGATCTCCACCGACGAGAACGACGCGGGCTCCGGCTACATCGGCTACACCGATGTGCGTCCGCACGAGACCCTCAAGGTCGACCTCCGGCTGAGCGTCGCCAAGAGCGCGCCCGAGGGCTTCGGCTATGCCATCAGCGTCGGCGTGTACGCGGACGACGAGGGCAACTGCGTCTACTCGACCGGTGAGTACTACGAGTTCGACGTGCTGAAGGCGGGTTCGGAGCCCGGCGAGGTGCCGCCGGCCGACCCGAAGCCGCAGGGCGGGAAGAAGCCGCTGCCGCAGAAGCCGGAAGGCAACACGGAGATCAGCCCGCAGGGCAGCCTGGCCGAAACGGGTTCCTCCTCGGCGCTGCCGATGATCGCCCTGATCGGCGGTGTGGCGATGGCCGCGGGCGGAGGCGCGGTCTTCGTGGTCCGCCGCCGTCGCGCCACCGTCTGACGGTCCTGGGCCTGACGGTTCTTGAGGGCGGGGCGGGCTGGTCACCGGCCCGTCCCGCCCCCTCCGTCAGACCGAGGGGCCCGGCGGGACCTTCGGCACCGGCAGCAGCGGGAGCCTCAGGGCGCCGAAGGCGTCCGCCGGTACGGCGGGGCTGCCCGGCGGGACGGGCTGGAGGCGCTCGTACGGCGCCTCCGGGGCCGGGCGGGGGTCGGGCTCGCCCTTGTTGGGCCACAGGGACATCGCCCGCTCGGCCTGGGCCGTGATGGTCAGGGACGGGTTGACGCCCAGGTTGGCCGAGACGGCGGCGCCGTCGACCACATGGATGCCCGGATGGCCGTAGAGCCGGTGGTACGGGTCGATGACGCCCTCCTCCGGGGACGCCCCGATCGGACAGCCGCCGAGGAAGTGGGCGGTCAGCGGAGTGCCCATGAGCTCGCCCACGTTGCTGCCCGCGAAGCCGTTGATCGAGTCGGCGATATGGCGGGCGGCCTCGGCGCCTTCGGGGATGTGGTCCGGGTTGGGCTCGCCATGGCCCTGGCGGGCGGTGAGCAGCCCCTTCCCCGGCCCCTTCGGCTTGCGGTAGGTGGTCAGCGAGTTGTCGTGCGTCTGCATGACCAGGCCGATGATGGTGCGCTCGGACCAGCGGCGGTTGGACAGCGAGCGCACGGCCAGGCTGGGATGCCGGAGGTTGGCGCCCAGGAACCGCAGCCAGCGCGGAAGACGGCCGCCGTGCGGGATCTGCAGGATGGAGAGCATCCCCATCGCGTTGGAACCCTTGCCGTAGCGGACCGGCTCGATATGGGTGTTCTCGTCGGGGTGGATGGACGAGGTGATCGCGACACCCCGGGTGAAGTCCGCCCGTTCCTCCCCGCCCCGGGCCCGGCGGTAGCGGCGGTCGGTGGTCTGCGCGCCCACCAGGGCCTCGGAGTTGGTGCGGGTGAGGATGCCGAGCCGCTCCGAGAGGCGCGGCAACAGCCCCTTGTCCCGCATCGTGTGCAGCAGCGTCTGGGTGCCGTACGTACCGGCGGCGAGGACGACGTACCGGGAGCGCAGCGCCTTCGGCTTGCCCTTACGGCGGTTGTCGGTCGGGACGGTGGTGACCGTATAGCCGCCGTGCGGATCGTCGCAGAGGGCGACGACGGTCGTCATCGGGTGGACGACGGCGCCGGCCCGTTCGGCGAGGTGGAGATAGTTCTCGTTGAGGGTGTTCTTGGCGCCGTGGCGGCAGCCGGTCATGCACTCACCGCACTCCGTGCACGCCTTACGGGTGGGGCCTGAGCCGCCGAAGTACGGGTCGGGCACAGCCTGGCCCGGCTCGGCCCTCGCGGCGCCGTCGGCGTCGTGGCCGTCCCCGAAGAAGACCCCCACGGGCGCCATATGGAAGGTGTCCCCCACGCCCATCTTCTCGGCGGCCGCCTTGAGGTGGACATCGGAGGGGGTGAGGGTTCGGTTGAGGCGCGCTCCGAGCATCCGCCGCGCCTGGTCGTAGTAAGGGCGCAGTTCCTCCTGCCAGTCGGTGATGTGCCCCCACTGGCGGTCCCGGAAGAACGGCTCGGGCGGTACGTAGAGCGTGTTGGCGTAGTTGAGCGAGCCGCCCCCGACCCCGGCGCCCGCCAGCACCATGACCTTGCCGAGGACATGGATGCGCTGGATGCCGAAGCAGCCGAGCGACGGGGCCCAGAGGTAGTTGCGGAGGTCCCAGGAACTTTTGGGCAGGGTTTCGGGGGTGAAGCGACGGCCCGCCTCCAGGACGCCGACCCGATAGCCCTTCTCGGTCAGGCGCAGGGCCGATACCGACCCGCCGAATCCCGAGCCGATCACGATCACGTCGTAGTCGAAGTCGCCGTCGTCGCTGTCATCGTTACCGCCGCGTTCGTCGCGGTCATCGAGCGCGCCGACCGCGTCGACGGCGTCGAAGTCCTCGTCGTGCCCGGGCTCTTGCTGCCGGTTTTGGGCAGACTTCTCCCCTGCCACTGGTACCTCCATTGGAATGTGCTGGTCAGCGCAGGCGCAGTGCCTTGAGCGCGCGCAGGCTGCGGGTCATGAAGTCCGCGTATTTCTCGTCCGTCATCCCGAAGGCCGGGCCGAGCGGCATCAGCCGCTGCTGGGCGACCGTCTGCGGCTCGGTGAACCGGAGGATGCCCTCGGAGCCGTGGCGGCGGCCGAGCCCGGAGTCGCCCATGCCGCCCATCGGGGAGGCAACGCTGCCGAAGGCGGCGGCATAGCTCTCGTTGAGGTTGACCGTGCCCGCGCGCAGCCGGGTGGCGATCGCGCGTCCCCGCCGGGCGTCCTTGGTCCAGACACTGGCGTTCAGGCCGTAGGAAGTGGCGTTGGCGCGCTCGATCGCCTCGCCCTCGTCGCGGAAACGGTAGACGGAGACGACCGGGCCGAAGGTCTCCTCGGCGCAGACGGCCATCGGGGACTCCACACCGTCCAGGATCGTCGGCTCGTAGAAGTACGGGCCGATGTCCGGGCGGGCGCGGCCGCCGGCGAGCACCGTGGCGCCCTTGGAGACGGCCTCGTCCACATGGCGGGTGACGGTCTCCAGTTGGCGCTCCGAGACGAGCGAGCCCATCTCCGCCCCGTACGCGAGGGCGGTGCCGAGCCGCATGGCCTTCGTACGGGCGACGAAGCGCTCCAGGAAGGCGTCCGCGATCGACTCGTGGACGTACAGCCGTTCCATGGAGATGCACAGCTGCCCGGCGGAGGCGAAGCTGCCGCGCACCGCGCCGTCGACCGCGCGGGCGAGGTCGGCGTCGCGCAGCACCAGCATGGCGTTCTTACCACCGAGTTCGAGGGAGCAGCCCACCAGGCGGGCGGCGGCGGCCTGGGCCACCTCGCGGCCGGTGCGGGTGGAGCCGGTGAACGCGACGTAGTCGGCGTGCTCGACCACGGCGGGGCCGACCACCGGGCCGTCCCCGATCACGACCTGCCACACCCCGGCCGGCAGTCCGGCCTCCACCATCAGCTCGCGCGCCCACAGGGCGGACAGCGCGGTCTCGGTGTCGGGCTTCATCACCACGGCGTTGCCCGCCACGAAGGCGGGTATCGCATCGCCCACTGAGAGCTGGAGGGGGTAGTTCCAGGGCGCTATGAGGCCGACGACCCCGCGCGGCTGGCGCAGTTCGGTGACCTTGGTGAGGGTGGGCACCGCGCCCAGATGCCCCTTGGGGCGCAGATAGGCGGGCGCCTTACGGCCGTAATGGCGGGCCACGATGGCGACGCCCTGGACCTCCTCCTGGGCGTGCAGCCGGGTCTTGCCGGTCTCCAGCTGGATCAGGTCCAGGATCTCCGGCTGGCGGCGCAGCAGCAGATCGTGGAAGCGGAGGAGGACGGCGGCGCGCCGGCGGACCGGGGTCGCGGCCCAGGCCCGCTGGGCGGCACGGGCGTTCTCATACGCGGTGGCGACGTCCTCGGGGGTGGACTCGGGCAGGGCGGAGGCGAGGACGTCCCCCGTGAACGGGGTGTGGCTGACGGTGGTACCGCTGCCGGCGACGCCCCGGGTGAGCCGGGTGATCAGCTCGGGGGTGACGACGTCGGCGGCGGTGCGGGTGCCTTCGGGGGCGACCGGGTTTCCGGTGCCGCCCTGCGTTATGTGCGAGTCCGTCATGGGGGCGAGAGTAGGCCCGCCCGGCGGCTTTGGGTACCCGGCGGTAACAACTTTCGTCCGGCGGCCCCCGGCGGACCCGCCCAACTCCCTCAGAGCTTGTCGATCTTCAGATTCCGCACGATCCGCTCGTACAGCTTCGCGCCCTCCTCATGGGCGTCGCCGTCGGCGGGGATGGAGACCGTCAGATCCCACGCGACCTTGGCCTTGTTGACGTAGAGGTGATCGCGCTTCTGGTACCGGATGGGGTTCTTGTTGCTGCTGGTGCCGTACGGCAGATACGAGGTGGTGACGTCCCGCGCCTCCTTCCCCTGCTGCTCGGTCTTGGTCGTCTCGCTCATGGCGTCCTCGACCGTCGACCCGCCGCCGTCCTTGTAGAAGGCGACGATCTGGTCCGCCGCCGCGTCGAGGCTCGCGGGGTCGTTCTCGCCGTCGGGTGTGGAACGCCTCAGGGACACGGTGAAGACACCGCTGGGGTCGTAGTAGGTGACCACCGGGTTGTCCGAGTCGCTGTCGTCCTGGACCCGCCGGTACTCGCCGGGCACGGCCAGGGACGCGCCCACGACATCGCGCTCCTCCCGGACCGTCCAGCCGGCCGGCAGCCCCTCACTGGAGAACGGCTTCATGACCACCAGCACCACGGCGGCCGCCACCACCAGCACCAGACCGCCCAACCCGAACTGCGCCTTACGGTTCTTGTGCAGGATCGGCGGCACGAAGCGGCTGCCGGCGGACTGCCCGCCGCCGCCCGGTGCGAATCCGGCCGACGCGAGCATCGTGGGCACCGACTGCGGCTCGCGTGCCGCCGCCTCCAGAGCCTGCCGCACCTCGGGCGCCGCCGGGCGCATCGCCGGGTCCTTGCGCAGCAGTTGCATGATCAGCGTGGCGAGCGGCCCGGTGGCGCGCGCGGGGACCTGCGGTTCGGAGCCGAGCACGGCCTGAAGCGTCGCGGGGGCGTGGGAGCGGCGGAACGGGGACATGCCCTCGACCGCCGCGTACAGCACCACGCCGAGCGACCACAGGTCGGACTCCGGCCCCGGCCGCTGGCCCAGCACCCGCTCAGGCGCGATGAACTCGGGCGAGCCGACGAAGCCCCCCGTCTCGGTGAGCCTCTGCTCACCCTCGATCTGCGCGATGCCGAAGTCGGTGAGCACCACCCGCTCGCTCCGGCCGAGCAGCACATTGTCCGGCTTCACATCGCGGTGCAGCACGCCCGCCTCATGCGCCGCCGCCAGCGCGCCGAGCACGGCGAGGCCGATCCGGGCCGCCTCGCGCGGATCCAGCGTGCCCTCCATCAGCCGGTCGCCCAGCGACTGGCCGCGCACCAGCTCCATCACGATCCAGGGGCGGCCGTCCTCGACGACCACGTCATGGACGCTGACGATGGAGGGGTGGTCGATCCGGGCCGCGGCGCGCGCCTCGCGCTGCATCCGCTGGTAGACGGTCTGCCGCTCGCGCTCGGGGAGATCGTCGGGGACGCGCGGCTCCTTGACCGCGACATCGCGGTCCACGATCTGGTCATGCGCCCGCCAGACGGTGCCCATACCGCCGTGACCGAGCCGGGAGACGAGCTGATAGCGGCCGCCGATGAGCCGCCCGCTGTTCGAGTCCCGGGCGCCGGGGGCAGGTTGCTGTCCCGCGTGTGGCTCTCCGGCGGACGGCTGGGAGCCGCTGCGCGGATCGGCGAACCGCGTCGGCTCGTACGCGCCCGAAGACGGCCCCGCCGCCCCGGCCGACCGGCCCGGCTGCTGGGGCGCCTCGGGCGGCGGCTGGGGCGCCGGCACCGGGGCGACCGGCGCGTGCGGCGGTCGCAGGCTGTAGCTGGTGGGCTCGTTCGCCCGTCCCCCGTCGTTCGTCATGCGCCCATCATTACCCAGGGTGCGGCACCCTCCGCCACTGCTGGGAAGCCGCCGTGGACGCTCGTGACAAAGCCGTTGCGACCCCGTTCAGTTCGCCGCGCCGGGGCGCGAGAACGTGGCGGCGGCGGTGTCGAAATGCTGCTTACCCACGGACTTCTCGCCAACCGGGGCGGACAGCCACAGGTCGTACATTTTCCCGTTTTCGTTCCAGCTCAAGTCGTATGTCTGGCGTGAGCCCCCGTCGTCGGCCGAGCCGTTCCAGATGAACGCCCACAGGGCGGCGGGGCGGCCGTTGTGCTCCGTCTCGATGACCTGGCCGCTGCGGTATCCCGGATAGTCCTGCGGGCCCTTGGCATCCGCCTTACGGCTGAGCCCCAGCGGACCCTCGGCGCTCTGCTCCTGGACATGGATCCCGATCCGGAACTCCATACCGGGCGAGTTGTAGTAGACCCGGGGCGCCTTGTACTCGCGGGCGAACCCCTCGGGCACGGCGAGCGAGAAACCGAGCGGGTCCTTGACCAGCTCATAGCCGTCGGGGATCCGGGCCGAGGAGCCCGCCGTGGAATCGGCGTCCTTCACGGGACGCTGCGGCGCCTTCTCAGGGGCGCTCGGGCTCCGCGAACCCCCCTCGTCGGCGCTCTGGCTCGCACCCCCGCCCTTCGCCGTGCCACCGTCACCGCCCCCGTCGTCCAGCAGCGCCACGACGCCCGCGGCCACACCGGCGAGCGCGACCACCGCGGCGGCCGCCGTAAGGACGGCACGGCGGCGCGCGCCACGACCCGAACGGGCCCGGGCGGCCGGGGCGGCCGCCGGGACGGAGGCGGACGCGGGCGCCCCCGCCGGGGCGGGGGCAGGGAGGGGAACGGGAGCGGGCACGAACGCCGAAGAGCCCCGGCCGTCGGGCCCGATCGGCACGCTGGGCTGGGTCGGGGTGTACTCCAGGGGGATCTCCGGGGTGTCGCCCACCTCCTGGGCCATCCGCAGCATCCGCTCGACCTCGTCGCCGCTCAGCCGCTCCTCCGGATCCCGCCGCAACAGCCCCTCGATGACCGGCTTCAGCGGTCCGGCCGCCTCGGGCATGGGGATCTCGTCGAAGACCACGGCGTGCAGCACCGCGGCCAGGGACTCGCGATGGAACGGGGATTCACCGCGCACCAGCGTGCAGAGCAGCACCCCGAGCGACCACAGGTCCGACTCCGGCCCGGTGCGACGCCCCGACATCCGCTCCGGCGCGGTGTACTCGGGCGAGCCCACGAACGAACCGGTCTCGGTGATCGTGGTGGACCCGGTGACCTGCGCGATCCCGAAGTCCGTCAGCACGACCCGGCCGGTGCCGGACTCCACCAGCACATTGGCGGGCTTGATGTCCCGGTGCAGCACCCCGCGCGCGTGCGCGGCCCGCAAGGCGTCCAGCAGCGCGGCCGCGATCCGCCCCGCCTCACGCGCCCCGACGGGACCGTGCGCGCTCAACCGGTCGGCGAGCGAGAGCCCGTCGACCAACTCCATGACGATCCAGGCGCATTCGTCCTCCTCGATCACATCGTGGAGCACGATCACGTTCGGATGCTTGATCTGTGCGACGGTCCGGGCCTCGCGCAGGGTGCGCTCGCCACGCAGCTGCGAATCGAAGGCCGTGAGCCCCTCGTCCACATGGAGTTCCTTGACCGCGACATCACGGCCCAGAAGCTCGTCGACGGCCCGCCAGACCGTCCCCATTCCGCCGCGTCCCAGCCGCGTGGCCAGGCGGTAGCGGTTGGCGATCAGACGGCCTTCTCCCCCGGTACCCATGGGCTCATCTTGCCTCACCCCATCGAAGCCCTCGAACACCGGACCACGGAGCCGCCCTTACGGGCGATTGAGCATGGGCGCGGCATGGAGGAACGTAGGTCATGCCGATGTTAAAGGGGCGGACCGCGGCCGCCCCCATCGGGCAACTTCGCCCTTCCGGGCATTTGCACCCGAGCCAACCCAAAGGGCCGGGTGCCATAGAGCATCCGGGCACTCGGGTCGTCCGGCCGGGGCACCTCCCACCGGTGCTGGGGTACGCCGCAGGGTGCCGTAGAGCTCCCGGATCCTTGGTCTTACCGGCCGGGGGAACCCCCGGCGGTAGCTGGGGGCGAGCCGAAGGGGCGCGTCGCTGTCGGAAGGGAGAGCGCGCGCAGGCCCCTGAGGAACGAAGGGGCCGAGCACGGTCGACCATCGACAGCGACTTATGCGCCCCGGAGGCGAACCGAGCCTCCAAAAAGGGAGGGCCGCCCCGCGGCGGGGGTCCACGGGGCGGCCAGTCAGGGGGGCGGAAGGGTCAGTTCGTGACCTTCCAGGTACGGGAGTCGCTCAGCAGCTTGCGCAGTGCCGGGTCCTTCACCGCACTCGTGCCGTCCGTCGCCTTCGCGGTGACGGTGTGGGTCGCCCCGTCGCTCGGGACGCCCAGCGTGGCCGGGGTGACGCTCGTCTTACCGCTCGCGGCGGCGACCTCCACGCCGTCCACGTACCACTTCAGCGATGCGCTCTTGGGGATGCTCACCTGGATGCCCGCCGACCGCTCGAGGGCCGTGGTGGTGGCCGTACGGCTGCTGAGCACGCTGGCGTGGCTGTTGAAGCCCGCGATCATCGCCTCGCGGCCGGGGAGGCTGAACTCCCGCCCCAGGGTGCGCATGATCGAGTTGTCGGTGGGCCGGTTGATGCCCTTGGGGTAGTAGCGGCCGCCCTCGTAGGCGCCGACCGTGCCGCCGTCGGGCGAGGTCTGGCCGATCCAGCGGTACCACTTCTTCTGCTGGGCGGTCATCTGGTCCGCGGTGAGCTTGGTGGCGTTGCCCTCGTCGGGCTCGGCGCCGGTGTAGGTGCCGTACTCCGGGTAGAAGTACTCGTCGGCCAGCTTGCCGAGCGAGTGGCCGGTCTCATGGACCGCGATCTGGTCGGAGTCGGCGTGGTCGGAGGAGGCGGTGGCGATGCCGTCGTAGCCGACCTGCGAGGTGAGGGTGTAGCCCGCACCGCCGTACTTGGTGGAGTTGGACAGCACGACCACGAGATCGGCCTCGGGCGCCTTGGCCGCGTACGACTCGACCTTGGCGGTGTCGACGCACAGCAGCCGCTCGATGTCGTCGCACCAGAAGTACGAGCCGAGGGCGGTGTCCTTGACGACGTCCCTGGACGGGTCGCCGGAGACGCCGGACTGGTTGGAGACGGCGTCCACGGTCCAGACGTTGAAGAGGTCCTTGTACGAGGCGTACGGCTCCACGGCGGACATCTGGTCCCACTTGGAGCGCGCGTCGGCCTGGAAGTCCGCCTGCTGGCCGGCGGTGTAGCCGTCGCCGATGAACACGACGTCCAGCTTGTCGGCCGTGGTGCCGTTGCCGATGAGCGAGGCGACCTTGCCGTCGGCGGCGGTCTCCTTGGCGGACAGCGAACGGGCGGCGCGGTTCAGCCGCTCGGGGGCGGCCGCCGGGACCTCGGTGTGGCGGGGGTGGGCGCCCGGGCCGGTGAAGTACTCCACGTCCAGGGCGCGCTGCGACGAGCGCGCGCCAGCCGGGCTGGACGGGTCGGCCGCTCCCGGCGAGGCGGTGGCCGGCCCGGTCATGGCTGCGGCCGCCGCCAGGACGATGCCTCCGGCGGCGGCCGCGGTGCGCAGGGAGATGCGGCTGCGTATGCGGCTCCGTATGCGTCTGCGCACGGTGACTCCCCAAGTCTTCGCGATAAGCGGCCAGTTAAACAGGATTAATTCGCCGCTCAACCTAAGGGGTCCGGGGGTCGTGGGCAATGGTAATTAGGGAAGTGGCTAGGAAACCGGGCACCGCACAACCATGTGGAGCCCTCACCGCTCGTCATCCCCTCTCGTCACGCACCAGCCCCAGCAGCCGGTCCAGCACCCGCCGGCCGCCGGCCCGGATCCCGTCGTGCTCGAACTCGTCCGTCACCCAGGTGCGCACGCCCCGGATCGCCCGGGCGGTGGCCAGGGAGTGCGCCGTGTCCACGTACAGGTCGTCGTGGTAGATCACGGCGGCCACCGGCACGGTGTTACGGGCCAGCCGCCCGGTGTCGTACAGCGGGCCCCAGCCGGTGCGCTCGGCGAGCAGCTCGGCGGTGCGGCGCAGCGGACGCAGCGCGGCGTGGGTGTCCAGCATCCAGGGGTGCACCGTCTCGCCCGTAAGGAGCACCGGACGGTCCTCCGTGACCGCCTTACCGGCGTCGAACGCGGGGAATTCGGCGCGGACCCGCTCCGCGGACCAGTGCGTGGCCCGGCCGTCCTGGGCGTAGATGGACTCCAGCAGGAGGCTGAACAGCGGGGTGGCGGCGCGGGAGAGCACCGCCGCCACCTGCTCGCGGAAGGCGTCGCCCAGCCGCGGCCCGTCGGCGGTGGGGACGAACGCGTCCTCCAGGAGGTAGTGCAGCCGGTGCGATCCGTCGCCGGTGCCGAGCAGGAAGCCGAGCTGCTGGAGGGCGGGGACGGTGAGCCGGGTCCCGTCCGTCAGGACCTCCTCGTGGTCGGTCAGATGCCGCACGAGGGCACGGACGGTGGCGGCGTCGCGCGGATAGCGGGCGTAGTGGGCGAGGATCTTGCGTTCCATCCGCGGGTAGGCGGCCCGGTAGACGGCGTCCACGTCGGTGTCGGGGTCGATCGCGGGCAGTCCGCCGGCGATCAGGACCGCGTCGAGTCCCTCGGGCGCGTGGGACAGATAGCTCACGGCGCAGAAGCCGCCGAAGCTCTGGCCGAGGACGGTCCACGGGCGGTCCCCGATGAGCCGGCGCCGGATCAGCTCGCAGTCGCGGACGATCGCGTCGGCGCGGAAATGGGAGAGGTACTCGGCCTGTTCCGAGGGGCCGCCGCGCAGCGGCAGGGTCTGACGGTTGGCCGGGGTGGAGCGGCCGGTTCCGCGCTGGTCGAGGAGGAGCACGCGGTATTCGTCGAGCGCACGGTCCAGCCAGCCGTAGCGGCCCACCGGACGGTCCGCGCCGCAGCCGGGCCCGCCCTGGAGGTAAACCAGCCAGGGGAGCCGGTCGCGCTCGGCACCAGTTTTCTCCGCGGCGACGACCTCTCGTGCGTAAAGCCGGATCAGCTCGCCCTCGGGAGCCTTATGGTCGAGCGGTACGTCGAAGTGATAGTCGGCGAGGAGCAGTTCCGGCTGACGGACGGTCGTCACGGCGCCCGGCCCGGCCGGTACCGCTGTGCTTGCCTGCTGCATCCTTCAATCCTCACGTTAAATGAACTTAGCCCGGCGCTTAAGCTACCGCCGGGGAGAAGAGGGCACGGTGGCCGACAGAAGCGCCGGTGACGGGCGGGCGGCGGGAACGGTGACGGGGGCGGCCGCGGGGGCGGAATCGACCACCGAGATAGGGCGCCGGGTTCTCAGACTCCGCACGGAACGCGGCTTCACCCAGCGGCAGCTGGCCGAACCCGCCTACACCGCCGCCTATGTCTCCACCCTCGAGGCCGGGAAGGTGCGCCCCTCCGAGGCCGCGCTGCGCCATCTCGCGGACCGGCTCGGGGTCAGCTACGAGGAGCTGACCACCGGCCGCTCACCCCGTGACGCCACCCGGCTGCGCGCCGCCGTCACCGACGCCCGGCGGGCCCTGGCGACCGGCGCCGCCGAGGACGCCGCCGAGCTCTTCGCGGAGGTGCGCGACGAGGCGGAGCGGCTCGGGTTCGCCGAGGAGCGGGGGGCGGCCCTGCTGGGGCTCGGTGACTGCGCGCTGGAGACCGGTGAACTCACCGTCGCGCGCGACCACTTCGAGGCCGTGGAGCGGCTGCTCGCCGGTGAGCCGCTGCCCCGCCGGATCCCCGCGATCCGCGGCCGGGCCGTGGCCCATCTCCTCGCGGGCGAACTGCGCTACTCCTGCTATCTGCTGGAGAGCGCCATCGACGAGCTCAACGCCTCCGGGCTGCACGATCCGTACGCACTGCTGTTGCTCTATACGGCGGCCATCGCGCCCTATATGGACATGGGGGCGCACGCCCGTGCCGTACGCGCCGCCGAGTTGGCGCTCGCGCTGGCCCCGAGCGTGGACGACCCGGGGCTCATCGCCCGGATGCACCGCGGGGTGGCCCGCACCCTGATCGCCGAGGGGCGCACCGCCGAGGCCGATGCCTCCCTGGCCAAGGCGCAGGAGCTGTACGAGCAGCTGCGCATCCACACCGACCTGGCGCACTGCCACTGGATGCGCGGCTATGTGCACGCCCAGGACGGCAATCTGGAGCGCGCCGAGCGCGAACTGCGCACCGCCCGGGACATGCTGGCCTCCAAGCGGGCCGCGCTGTTCACCGTGCAGGTCGAGGTCGAGTTGGCAGATGTGCTGCGCCGTCGCGGCCGTACGGCCGACGCGGAGGCCCTCTTGCTGCCGCTGCTGGCCCGCACCCCCGCCGAGGGGGCCGCGGACGCCCCCGGAGAGCCGGGCGACGCGACGGACGAGGTCGGGCTGACCGCGGACCGCGGCGCGGTCCACGCGGGCGGCGCACACCGGCTGCTGGGTCTGATCGCGGACGAACGGGGCGACGCCGAGGCCGCGGAGGAGCACTACTGCGCGGCGCTGTCCCTGCTCGAACGCACCGGCGCGGCCGGTGACCTGGCCGACCTGTGCCGGCTGCTGGGCGACCTGCTGCGCCGGGAGGGCCGTCTGGAGGCCGCGATGGACGCCTACCGCACCGGGCTCGGCCACCGCGCCGCGCCCGGCACCACCACCCTGGGCCCGGCCCCCGCCGAGCCCCCCATGTGAGGCGTCCATCGGCCCTCCCCGCCCCAACCGACCGCCCACCCGGCCCCTCCCCGTACCTTCTCGGGGGGCCGGGCGGCGCCTGGGCCACCGGTCGGAGACCGGCGCCCGGGTCGCCGGTGGGGCGCCTGGTCGGGGGCGCACCACATAGCGGGCGGTCGGAGAAAACGAGTCAGGCCGCCGCGTGTGGGGGTCGCGGCGGCCTGACCGCGGCAACACTCCGCCTGCCGTTTCCGCCGACCGCGCATCGGGAGGCACTCCGGCGCGTTCACGGGGCTGGGGTTTCGGGACGACCCCACGGGGTGATGCGGCTTGATATCCACTCTGCCTGGCCGCAGCCGCCGGGGAAATCCACCATTGGGCGTCCGTCACCCCCGCCGGTCGGCGGGGGTGTTCCCGCCCACTGACGGAGCCAACCACTCCATATTCGCTCTCCGATGAGGCAGGCTGTCCGGGCAATGGGCATGACAGCTGAGGAGAGGGAGCGGCCGGTGATTCGTGTTGCTGTTGTGGACGACGAAGCGCTCGTACGATCCGGTCTGCGACTGATCCTGGGCACGGCCCCGGACATCGACGTGGTGGCGGAATGTTCCGGAGCCTCCGCGGTGGCCACGGTGCTGGGCAGCAAGGCCGACGTGGTCCTCCTCGACATCCGGATGCCGGATGCCGACGGGCTCACCGTGCTCAGACAGTTGCGGGCCGCGCCCCGCTCCCCCGCCGTGGCCATGCTGACGACCTTCGACGTCCAGGAGTACCTCGCGGCCGCGCTGCGCGCCGGAGCCGCGGGCTTCCTCCTCAAGGACACCGATCCGGAACAGCTCGTACGGGCCGTACGCACCCTCGCCGAGGGCGGCAGCGTCCTCGACCCGGCCGTCACCCGCGCCGTGATCGGCGGCTATCTCGCCGCCGAGGCGGAGGCGACGGCCGCCGAGGCCGTCGAGGCGCTCACCCCGCGCGAACGCGAGGTGCTGGCGCTGCTGGGCGAGGGGCTGGCCAATCCCCAGATCGCCGAGCGGATGGGGCTGGCGCCCAGCACCGTCAAGGACCATGTGCGGGCGATGCTCGGCAAGCTGGGCGGGCTCAACCGCGTCCAGGCCGCGATCGTCGCCGACCGCGCCGGACTCGTCACGAGCCGGCCGCCGATAGGCGGCGCCCGATGACCGTCTCGCCGCTGCCGCCCCACGGTTCGTCCCCGGGCACGCCGGGCGCGTCCCCGGCCTCGCCGCCCGCGCCTGCCTCCGCCGCCCCCTCTCCCTCGCCTGCCTCCTCCGTCGCCTCGCCGTCGCCCGTCTCCGCCGGCCGGTGGCGGCCGCCGCGCCGGGTCATGCGCTGGGGGTCGCTGATCGTCCCCGTCCTCCTCGCGGTGGCCGACGCGCTGCTCGTCAACGGCATCACCTTCGGGCTGGAGCTCAACGTCTCACTGGCCGCGGCGGCCGCACTGCTGGTGCGCCGACGGCTGCCCGCGCTGGTCTTCCTGATCACGCTGCCGGGGATCCTCATCGGCTACGTATGGTTCGCGCCGATGATCGCCCTCTACACGGTGGCCCTGCTCCGCCCCAACCGCCGACTGCTGGGGATCTCCGCGCTGCTGCTGGCCGCCGCGCACTTCATCCCCTGGCCGGTCTCCGACTTCGAGCCGACCGCGTACCGGGAGAACACCCTCACACTCATCGACGCGTGCGTGACCTCGGTGGGGCCCATCGCGCTGGGCCTCCTGGTGCGTACGCGAGGGGAACTCGCCGCCCGGATCGAGGATCTGACCCGCAGCCGCCGCCATGCGGACGAGCTGATCGCCGAGCAGGTGCTGTCCACCGAACGCGCCCGGCTCGCCCGCGAGATGCACGACGTGGTCGCCCATCAGGTCAGCCTCATCAGCCTGCAGGCCGGGGCGGTGCAGATCAGCGCGGAGGACGCGAAGGCGCGGGAGGGCGCGCGGACGATCCGCGAACTGTCCGTACGGACTCTGGACGAACTCCGCCATATGGTCGGCATCCTGCGCGCGGCGGGCGGCGACCACGAGGAGCTGACCCCTCAGCCCCGGCTGGCGGATCTGCCCCGGCTGATCGAACTCAGCGCGCTGGACGTCAGCTTCGAGACGGACGACGCGACGCGGCGTCCGGGCCATCCGGAGGCCGTGGAACGGGCCGCCTTCCGCATCGTCCAGGAGGCGCTGACCAACGTCCGCAAGCACGCGCCGGGGGCGCGGGTGACGGTACGGGTGAACGACGCGGAGGCGGCCAAAGGCGCGGCTCGAACGGCGGCTGGAGGCGCGGCTCAAGAGGCGGCTGAGAAAGCGGAGGAGACACGGGGCCTGCGGGTCGAGGTGCGCAATGGGCCGCCCGACGCCTCCGCCGTGGCCCCGGGGCTGCCGGGCGGCGGTCACGGCCTGGTCGGGCTGCGGGAGCGCGCACAACTACTGGGCGGCACCCTGGAGGCAGGGCCAACGGAGGAGGGCGGCTTCGTCGTACGGGCCGACTTCCCCAAGACCCCGCGCGTCACGGGAAAGGCATGAGCGGACCACGAACAGCCGTGGGCGGCGGACGAGCGCCCCTGGGCGGACGAGCGCGAACGCCCCTAGGCGGACAGCGGGTCGGCCGCCTCCTCGTCGTCCCCGTCCAGCTCCGTGGCGGCTCCCAGGTCGGGATAGACGTCGAACAGCCGCCGCACCCCCAGGGCCGCCAGCACCCGGTGCACATGCGAACCGTGCGCGGCATCCTGCGGCGGCAGGATCAGCCGCAGCCGCCCCGAGCACGACCGCATCAGCCGACGCGCCGCGATCAGTACGCCGACCCCGCTGGAGTCGCAGAAGCGAACCTCCGAGAGGTCCAGAACCAGCCAGTGGCGGCCCTCGGCGACCGCGTCGTGGATGTGCTGCCGGACTGCGGGCGAGGTCACCAGGTCCATCTCTCCCGAGACCTGGAGAACGACCCACTCCCCCCGCCGGTCCTCCATCACCTTCAACGTCACGCGCCCGAAGCCCTTCGCTCGCCCCTAACCGGAATTTGCTGTTCCCGGGCGGCTGCCCGCCCGTCGGCGCATGAAACTCCCCCAGGCATACGCCTTGAGGGACGACCCTATGCCGCGCCGAAGCGTTTCGTCTCCCCGTTGCTGCGCAAAGCGACCGCGCCAATACCATGCGCGGCTCGTTTCTCGCGCACTTTGCCTGATGGACGCGTGTTGTGTGAGCAACCGGCATTACATTCGATATGAACGTGGGCATAGTGCCTGGAGGGCCGGCCGGACGACTCGGGAATGGGGGCCGCATGGCGAATGACGCACCGCCCCGCTGGGACCGCAGGATGCAACAGCGCCTGGCGCGCGGCGAAGCGGCCGCACTCGCCGAGCTCTATGACCGATTCGCCTCGCTTGTCCATAATCTGGCGCA
Source organism: Streptomyces sp. NPDC007875 (assembly GCF_042868035.1). NCBI lineage: Bacteria > Bacillati > Actinomycetota > Actinomycetes > Kitasatosporales > Streptomycetaceae > Streptomyces > Streptomyces sp. NPDC007875. The sequence continues at coordinate 35,637 of NZ_JBIADZ010000045.1, forward strand.
TCGGGTCCTGGAGGACGAGACGGCCGCCGACCGCGTCACCCGGGAAGTCTTCGGCTACGTCTGGGAGAACCCGGACGCGTACGACCCCCAGCAGGGCTCGCTGCGCGCCTGGATCGCCATGCTCACCCAGCGCCAGGCGGTGCACCGGCTGCGCGAGTCGCAGACCACCCCGGCCGACGGGCGCACGCTCACGGCCGAGGCCCTTGAGGAGCGGATCCGCGAGGTGTCCGTGGCCGCCCGTGCCGACTACATCGTCACCTCGATGCCCGCCCCGCTGCGTGCCGCCCTGGAACTCGCCTACTTCGACCGCCGCGACTACCGCGAGGCCGCGGCCGCCCTCGGGGTGACCGAGGACGAGGCCAGGCGCCGCCTCCGGCTGGGCCTCCAGCTGCTCTCCACGGCCCATGTCCAGCCGCCCCGCGCGGTCTCGCCTCCCGGCTACGGACGGGCGCTGTGACCGGGCGCGGCGGGCCGGACCCGTACGACGACGCCTACGGCGAGAGCTCCGGCCCCGGGGACGGGAGAGACGGGCCCGGACGGGGCAGCGACCCGGGTCTGCCGTCCCACCCCGCCGGGCCACCCCGCATACCGCCGCCGCGGTCGGCCGCCGAGGACAGCGGCCACTGGCCGGGTGCCCTGGACGGCGGAATCCCCGCCCCGCGCCCGCCCACCGCGGACGAGACACCGGCGGGGCGGGCGCCGGAGCCCGCCCCGAAACCGGCCGCGAACCCCGAGGCGGAGCCCGCTCCGGGCCGCGAGCCGGAGTCCGCCCTGGGCCCCGGCCGAGACCAGGAGCCGACCTCGGACCCCGACCAGGAACCGGCCCTGAGTCGCGACCCGGAACCGGGCCCAGCGCCGGAGCCGCCCGCCTCCGCGCCCCTGCCCGCGCCCGCACCACCGGTCACGCCCCCGCCCGCGGCCGCGCCGCTGGCGGCGCCCACGCCCTCGGCGGCCCATCCGCTCTCGCACGATCTGCTGCGATCGCTGCTCGGCGCCTGGGCGCTGACCGCGTGCTCGCCCGAGGAGACCGCCGCCGTCGAGGCGCATCTCAACCACTGCCCCTCCTGCGCCGAGGAGGCGCTGCGGCTGCGCGACGCCGTCGGGCTGCTGCACACCGAGCACAGCCTGGACCTCGATCCGATGCTCCGCTCCCGCGTTCTCGCGGGCTGCCTGGGCCGCCGCCCGGCCCGGATACCCATGCCCGGCTGGGCCGGTGCGTACGACGCCGAGGCCGCCCGGCTGGACGCGCTGCTGCGCGACATGGGCGAGGCCGAGTGGCGTGCGCCGGTGCGGCTCAAGTGGTTCGACGGGCGGCGGCTCACCGGCCGGGACACCACCGTCGCCGGGGTGATCGGCCATCTGATGGTCGTCGACGGCATCATCGCCGCCTCCCTCGGCCTCCCCGACCCGCTCGGCGCCGACGCCCCCCGCTCGCCCCAAGTACGTACGGAGGCGTACTGGCACCACGAGCCCGGCGCCTCGTACGGGGCCGGTCCGCCCGGGGCGGTACGGGAGTTGTGGCGTGAGCAAGGCCATGCCCTGGTCCGTACGGTGTCCTTCGCCGGGCGAGGGGTCGCGGAGCTCGACGTGCCGTACGGGGACTTCGCGCTGCCGATCCGCGACGCGTTCCTCGACCGCGCCCTCGAATGCTGGGTGCACGCCGGGGACATCGCCGAGGCCATCGACTACCCCTATGAACCACCGGCCTCCGCCCACCTCAGAGCCATGATCGACCTGTGTGCCCGACTGCTCCCGGGGACGCTGGCCGAGCGGCGCCGGGCCGGGCTCGCGGCCCCGCCCCGCCGGCTGGTCGAGGCGGGCACGCCGGGCCGTACGCTCCATCTGCAGGTCGAGGGCACGGGCGGCGGTGACTGGTACATCGCGCTGGACTCCCCGGCGGCGGTGGCCTCACCGGAGGAGGCGGTGGCGACGATCGCCCTGGACCAGGAGGCGTTCTACCTGCTGGCGTCCGGGCATGTGCCGCCACAGGAGGCGGCCGCGGGCCTGTCCGGGGACACCGAGGCGATCCGGGACGTCCTCTTCGCCGCCGCGTCCCTCTCACGCCTCTGAGCCGTGCTGTCTCCGAATCAGCCGAAGACGACCGTACGGTGGCCGTTGAGCAGCACCCGGCGCTCGCTGTGCCACTTCACGGCGCGGGCCAGCGCCTGGCACTCCACATCGCGGCCGACCGCCACCAGCTGGTCGGGGGTCAGCTCATGGCCGACGCGCTCGACCTCCTGCTCGATGATCGGGCCCTCGTCCAGATCGGCGGTCACATAGTGGGCCGTCGCCCCGATCAGCTTGACCCCGCGCGCATGCGCCTGGTGGTACGGCTTGGCGCCCTTGAAGCTCGGGAGGAAGCTGTGGTGGATGTTGATGATCCGGCCCGACAGCTCCTTGCACAGGTCGTCGGAGAGCACCTGCATATAGCGGGCCAGCACCACCAGCTCGACCTGCTCCGTGCGCACCAGGTCCAGCAGCCGGGCCTCGGCCTCCTGCTTGGTGTCCTTCGTCACAGGCATGTGGTGGAACGGAATCCCGTAGGAGCCGACCAGCTCCTCGAAGTCCGTGTGGTTGGAGACCACCGCGGCAATCTCGACCGGCAGCGCGCCGATCCGGGACCGGAAGAGAAGATCGTTCAGGCAGTGCCCGAACTTGCTGACCATGAGCAGAATGCGCATCTTCCGATCGGCGCGATGGATCTCCCAGTCCATCTGAAAGGACTCGCCGACCGCCGCGAAGCTGGCCCGCAGATCCTCCTCCTTCACCGGTGAGACGGCGCGGAAGGCCACCCGCATGAAGAAGAGCCCGGTGTCGCGGTCCCCGAACTGCTGGCTGTCCTCGATATTGCAGCCGGTCATGAACAGATAGCTCGACACGGCGTGCACGATGCCCTGCTTGTCAGGGCACGACAGCGTGAGGATGTACTGGTCGGGGACGGAATGCGGCTCGCTCATGACTCCATAGCGTCCCACACCCGCGACGTCGTTCAGACCGCCTGCGTCATGATCGCCAGTACTTCGAGGGTGCGCGGCGGCACATCCGGGTCCTCGCCGTCGTTGGTGGCCAGCCGCACATGGGCCTCGCGGGCCGCCCGCACGGCCTCCGGCCAGCCATGGTGTTCGAGGTAGGCCGAGACGAGGGCGTCCGCGCCCACCTGGTGCATGATCCTCAGCACCCGCAGCACGGCGACATCGACCAGCGCCGCCTCCTGCGAGTCGCGGAAGATCGTGCCGACGTACTTCTCGGCGGACCAGTTGTCCAACCAGGTGTCCTCGACGAGCCGGTAGACGGCGTCGGTCACATCCCCGTACCCGGCCTGGCCGGCCAGCCAGCACTCCTGCTGAAAGACGGGATCCGAGAGCATGTGCAGCGCCGAGCGCACATTGGTGCGCCAGCGCCACCAGGGCATGTCGTTGACAGGCATGCCTCCCATGGTGGTCGAGCGACGGGCGCGACGGGAAGACTTCTCCGAACCTTGCACAATCACCGATCGTACGTTCTTCACACATGGCGACGGATCGGCCCCCGGAGTTCACCTCCAGGACACCGTTCCTTGTCTTGTCATAGCCGCGCCGTTCCTCCCGACGGGACAGGCTCGCTTGTCATGACCGGTCGGCGACGCCCCTCCTCCCGCCCCTTCCGAGCCGCCGTCGCGGCACTGTGCACGGCGGTCGGCGCGTCGCTGCTGACCGGCTGCGGCGGGGTGCTGTCGAACAAGAACGACAGCGACCCCCTCACCGTCATGACCTGGGCCCCCGAGGGCACCAAAGCGACCAATATGCCGGGAATGCCCGCAATGGCGAAGGCATTTGCCCGCTGGGTCAACGACTCCGGTGGCATCCACGGCCGCAAGCTGCAGGTCGTCACCTGCAACGAGCGCAACGACGCCGTCCAGGCCGCCCGCTGCGCCCAGCAGGCCAAGGACGAGAAGGCCGTCGCGGTCGTCGGCTCCTACAGCCAGTACGGCCGAGCCTTCATCTCCCCGCTGGAGGTCGCCGGCATCCCCTACATAGGCGGCTACGGCCTGACGCAGGAGGAGTTCGACAGCCCGTACTCCTATCCGGTCAACGGCGGCCAGGCCGCCCTGCTGGTGGGCAACGGCCGTCAGCTGGCCTCCCGCTGCGAGCGCACCGCGCTCGTGCGCCCCGACACCATCGCGGGCGACGAACTCCCCCAGCTCCTCAACACCGGCCTCAGGGCGGGCCGGCGCGACGCCGCCCGTGACGTCCGCGCCCCCGAGGACGCGGGCGACTACAGCAACCAGGCCACCAGCGCCCTGAAGAGCGTCGGCGCCGACAGCTCGCTCGGCAGCGCCGCCCAGGGCGCGGCCCTGGACAGCTCCTGCGTCACCGCGGCGCTCGGCAACCGCACCGGCGCCTTCTTCGACTCCTTCCGCCGGGTGCAGGAGAACCATCCGAAGGTGCGGATCGCCTCCATACTCGGCGGCGTCCGGCAGTCCCTCATAGACTCCACCGGCGGCAGCTCCAGCCCCCTGGAGGGCACCTACGCCACCGGCTGGTACCCGGCCGGGGACGATGCGCGCTGGAACCCCATGAAGAAGGTCATCAACAAGTACGCCTTCGACGACAACCGCATCGACCCGGACGACCCCGGTACGCAGACCACCTGGATCGGCTACACCGTGCTGCGCTCGGTCCTGATGTCCCTGCAGGCCGACGACATCAGCGCCCGCACCGTGCGCAACGCGCTGGACAACGGCCACGCGGTCAACACCGGCGGGCTGACGCCGACGCTGCGCTGGGGCTACGACGACACGCTGCACGTGCCCAACTACTCGCGGATCGTGAACGCGGACGTCACCTACCAGATGGTGCGCGACGGCCGACTGGTGGCGGTGCGCAAGGGATTCGTCAACGTGTCCAAGATCCTCGAGCATTACCACCCGGCGGACTGAGCCGCCGGCACCGATGGGCCGGGCCGCTCACACCCGGCGGACCGGGCCGGGGACGGCGCCGCCGCCCCCCGGCCGTCCGGTCACAGTTCGGTGGCCTGGTGCGCGGTGAGGCCGTACTGGGAGGCGATCGGGTTCCACAGCCCCGAGGCCGTCTTCTTGGCCTGCGTCGCCTCGCCGCTCGCCCGCTCGGCCGCCCCGACCCGGGGCGTACGGCGGGCCTTGCCCTTGGGGCAGCCCCTCTTGCCGCCGACCTGATCGGCCCAGGCCGCGTACTCGTTGTCGGCCCTGGCCGAGGACTTCCACGCCTTGGTGAGAGCCGCGGTCAGCCGCGCGTTGTCGGGCAGCTTGTCCACGGACAGCTTGCCCAGCCGGGTCACCAGGCCATTGCGCTGGCCCGCGGCCGTCCGCAGATCCGATGCCGCCGTGGACAGGTCCTTGCAGGACTTGATGTTGTCCACGGCCTTGATCACCGACGCGCGGCTGTTGTTGCTGTCGGCGAGCAGCGCGTCCAGCGCCTTCGCCTGCGGCTCGGCGGGGTCGGCGGATGTGGACGGCTCCTCTTCCCCGGCGCTCGGCGAGGAGCTGCTCAGGGTGGAGTTGTCCTTCTTGTCGTCGTCCCCGCCCATGCTGAGCGCGGCTCCGGCGGCGAGCCCGGCGATGCCGCAGCCCGCCACCACGATGCCGATGAGCATGCCCCGCGACATCCGGCGCCGCCCACCACCACCACCGCCACCACCGGACGGCGGCGACGGCTGCGGAACGTCCTGGGCGAACTGCGGAAGCTGCTGGGTCTCGTCGGCGCCGCCGCCGTCACGGAACAGGCCGTCGAACTCCGAGGGCGGCGGCCGGTCCCCGGGACGGCCGGGACGGATCGCGTACGGGGCGCTGCCGGGCCGCTCCGGGACGTTCGCCGCGGACGCGGGCACGGGTGCGTTCGGCGCGGGTGCGGGCGGCGTGGGCGGAAGTACCGCGGTCTCTTCCGCGGCGGCCTGCTGGCGGTGGGCGCCCCGGTGGCCAGGGCGGACGGCGCGCAGCTGGGTGGTGGACTCGGCGGGGGACTCGGGCCGGTTCTCGGGCGGCAGCGGCGCGCTCTTGACCGTGGCGAGCGTGGTGGTGGGGGTGTCCAGAGGCGGCGGGGCCTCACCCGGGACCGGGGGTATGACCTGGGTCGCGTCGGCGTCCCCGGCGGGCTGCGGCGGCAGTACCTGGGTCTCGTCCGCGGCCTGATACGGCGGCTGAGCCGGTCTCTGGGGGGCTGACCATCCTTGCTGCCGGCCGTAAGGCTGTCCCTCGGGCGCCCCGTAAGGCTGTCCCTCGGGCGCCCCGTACGACCCGCCGGGCGCCCCGTAAGACCCGCCGGGCGCCCCGTAAGACCCGTCGGGCGCCCCGTAAGGCTGCCCCTCGGGCGGCCGTCCGTACGTCTGCCCCTCGGGAGGCCCGTAAGACTGCGCCCCGGGCGGCCCCCCGTAGGTCTGTCCCTCAGGCGGCCCGTAAGGCTGTCCCTCGGGAGACAGCGGCGCACCGAACTCCCCCTGCGGCGGCAGTTCCGGAGCGCTCTGCGGCCCCCAAGGCTGCCCCCATGCCTGTCCCCCGGCCGGGGCCGCCTGGTGGCCGTCCGAGGGCTTGTAGTCCCCCTGGGCGGGCAGCACAACCCCCTCGCGCACAGGCTGCGCGGGCGGGACCGCGGGAAGCCGCGGCTCATTCCCCTGACCGCTCTGTGTCACCGGGACTCCTTGGTTATACGGGACTACGGAATCGTCGGCTCACGCTACCGGTTCCCCAGACGGCTCGGTGCCCATGAGCCCATGGGGACGGCGAGAGACTGGTCACCGCGACAGGGGGCACACCGCCGCGATCAGGGGCGATATGAATCCCACCCGTACCTCCGGTCATCACAAGGCAACGCGCACCCCAACACGCACCTCCAACGCACGCACCTCATCACACCCACCAACACCAGACGCACCAGCGGCCACAACGCGACGCACCCCATAGCTCCCGCACCCCACGAGGCCCCACAACATCTCCGAGCCCAGCGGAAATCTCGGGCGACCGTCTCAGGCGACCTGCATCTGCAGCCGCGTCCCGAACTCCCGCACCACCGGCTCGTCCCGATACGGCTCCAACCGCTGCTGGAAGTCGTCCAGATACTCCGCCCCCCGGTTGGACCGCAGCGCGCCCAGCAGATCCACCGCCTGGGTGCCGACATGGCACGCCTGCTCCACGTCGCGCTGCTGCACATGCGCGGTGGCCAGCAGCAGCAGCCCGATCGCCCGCCGCCGCACGCGCCCCTCCGGAAGCCCCTCCAGTGCCTCCTCGGCGCGCCGCCGGGCCTGTTCGGCCTGGCCCAGGTCGCGGTGACAGTGGGCCAGCTCATCGGCGAGATAGGAGTGGTCGAAGTGGCGGATCCAGATGGGGTCGTCACCCGTGACGGAGCCCGAACCGCTCCCCACCGCCCGCTCCAACGCGTCCAGCGCGCGCCCGGCCGCGGACTGGCAGGCCCGCGCGTCCCCCATCAGGGCGTGGCCGCGCGCCTCGGCCGCCAGGAACATCGATTCGGCGCGCGGCGGCACCTGGCCGCGGGCGCCCTCCTGCGCTGCCTTCGCCAACTGGGCGATCTCCCGGGGATTCCCGAGCTGGGCGGCGAGATGGCTCATGCTGGCGGCGAGCACATACCCGCCGTAACCCCGGTCCCCGGCGGCCTGGGCGAGCCGCAGCGCCTGGATGTAATAGCGCTGGGCGAGACCGGACTGCCCGGTGTCGACCGCCATATAGCCCGCCAGCTCCGTCAACCGAGCGACGGCCGCGAAGAGTTCACGGCCGACCGCCTCGGTGTACGAGCCGGCCAGCAGCCCGGAGACCACACTGTTCAGATAGTGGACGACGACGGGGCGCACATGTCCGCTGCCGTAGCGGTGGTCCAGGTCGACGAGGGCGTCCGTGGTGGCCCGCACCGCCGCGACGTCCGAACGCCCCACCCGGGCACCCGCGGTGCGCGCGACCTGGGTGTCCGCACCGGTGATCAGCCAGTCGCGGCTCGGCTCGACCAGCGCGGAGGCGGCGACCGTCGAACCGCTGAGGAAGTCGCGGCGCCCCACATCGCTGCGCCACAGCTCGCAGACCTGCTCTATCGCGCCGAGGACGGTGGGCGAGAACTGCAGACCGACCCCGGAGGCAAGGTTTTTGCCGTTGGCCATGCCGATCTCGTCGATCGTGACCGTACGGCCCAGCTTGCGGCCGAGCGCCTCGGCGATGATGCCCGGCGCCCGGCCCCGGGGCTGCTGGCCACGCAGCCAACGGGCCACCGATGTCTTGTCGTACCGAAGATCGAGACCGTGCTCGGCGCCGCACATATTGACCCTGCGCGCCAACCCGGCGTTGGAGCATCCGGCTTCCTGGATGAGCGCCTGCAGCCGTTCGTTCGGCTGCCGCGCCACAAGCGGCCTAGCGGCCATGGCGTTACCCCCTGTGACTGCTTGCGTTCTCGGCGTATCCGTCTCTGTTGCTGAGTGATGCCCCGCAGATATCGCAGGTATACGGCGAATGCGGAACTTGCCCGTATTGACCGCATCGACCGCATCGTTCGCGCACGGCGCCGATACGAGTCCGGGACCGCCCTCCCCCTGGCGCCGCGGCATGGCCGCCGGACACTCGCACGCCTGTCACGCATGGTGGTTACCCGCTTACAGAGCCGCAACCCCACACGCGCCCCCGACTGTGCACCCATGCGCCCCGCCGTGCCGTCCCCGCGCACCCCGGGCCCCCGGCGGCCCGCCCGTGCGAGGGTCCGGCCGTAACCCCCGTTGACGGCGGAAGTTGTCCTTGCGTGGAAGAGACCATGGACGTGACAGGACCATCGCGGTTCCCCGCGGGAACCTCGCAGATCCCTCAGCAGCGCGGGGAGCGGCTGCGCGACGCGGCGGTGCGATATGCCGAGGAGCGGCATTGGGACGTGCTCTCCGGCGCCTGGCTGGAGACCGTGGACGGAGTGGAGCGCTGCTCCTGCGGAAGCGCCGACTGCCCGGCCCCCGGCGCCCATCCGACCGGCCGGGACTGGGTGAACCAGGCCACGGGCAGCGCGGTCGTGGTCCGCCGTATGTGGGCCAGGACGCCGCGCGCCTCCATCCTGCTGCCCACCGGCCGCACCTTCGACGCACTCGACGTACCGGAGTCGGCGGGCTGTCTGGCGCTCGCGCGCATGGAGCGCCGCCAGGTCGAGCTGGGTCCGGTCACCTGCACCCCCGGGCGCAGGATGCTCTTCTTCGTCCTCCCGGGCGCCGCCGCCAAGGTCCCCGACCTGGTGCGAAATCTGGGCTGGCCGCCGAACGCGATCGACCTGACCGCGCGCGGCGAGGGCGACTACGTGGTCGCGCCCCCGACCCGAGTGGGCCTGCGCGGCCCGATCCAGTGGGCCCGGCGGCCCACCGCCGCCAACCGCTGGCTGCCCGACGCCCAGGAGCTGGTGAGCGCCCTCGCCTACGCCTGCGGCCGCGAGCGCCGTTGAACGCCCCCGGGCCGCTCACACATCGGGCCGTAGGCACCCCGCACCGCTGACGCCCTGCGCCGCCGGCCCCGGGCCGCTGACACCCCGGAGCGGTCCCCAGGTCAGCCCCTATCGTGGAGCGACGGACGGGGGCGTCACGACCGGCCCCCGCGTGACTCGTCCCACAGGAAAACGGGGGAAGCCGGTGCCTCAGGAGCAATCAGCAGCCAGCACGGAGCCGACCAGGGCCGCGGCCGTGCGGGTGAGCGGCCTGTGGAAGCGCTACGGAGAGCAGATCGCGGTCGCGGGGATCGATCTGGAGCTGCCCGCCGGGCAGTTCATCGGTCTCGTCGGGCCCAATGGCGCCGGTAAGACCACCACGCTTTCGATGATCACCGGCCTGCTGCGGCCCGACTCGGGGACCGTGGAGATCGGCGGGCACGACGTCTGGCGGGACCCGGCCGAGATCAAGGCGCGGATCGGGGTGCTGCCGGAGGGACTGCGGCTGTTCGAGCGGCTCTCCGGCCGGGAGCTGCTCACCTACACCGGGCGGCTGCGCGGGCTGCCCGGTGACGAGGTCGACAAGCGCGCCACCCAGTTGCTGGACGTCCTGGATCTCGCGGGCTCCCAGAACAAGCTGGTCATCGACTACTCCACCGGTATGCGGAAGAAGATCGGACTGGCCGCCGCGCTGCTCCACAACCCGGAAGTCCTCTTCCTCGACGAGCCCTTCGAGGGGGTCGACCCGGTCTCCGCCCAGACCATCCGCGGGGTTCTGGAGCGCTACACCCACTCCGGCGCCACCGTCGTCTTCTCCAGCCATGTCATGGAGCTGGTGGAGTCGCTGTGCGACTGGGTCGCGGTGATCGCGAGCGGCCGGATCCGGGCCCATGGCCCGCTGGCCGAGGTGCGGGGCGACGCACCCTCCCTGCAGAACGCCTTCCTGGAGCTGGTCGGCGCCAATCGGCGCGAGGCGGGCCAGAGCCTCGACTGGCTGGGCGGCGGCGCCCGATGACGCTCACCGACCCGCTCGACGCCAAGGGCCCGCTCGGCACCGCCGCGCCCGCGCCGCCCGCCGTCCCCACCGTCTCCCCCACCCCCGTCTTCGTCTCCCTGAAGCTGGCGCTGCTGCGCAACGGGCTGCGCCAGTCCAGCGGTCGGCGGGCCGCGTATATCACCTCGCTGGTGCTGGCCATGCTGTTCGCCGTGTTGCAGCTGCTCGGTCTGGTGCTGCTGCGCGACACGAACCACGTCGACGCGCTGGTCACGCTGCTGACGGCGGTGCTCGCGCTCGGCTGGGCGGTGATGCCGCTGTTCTTCCCCGGCGGTGACGAAACCCTCGACCCGACCCGGCTGGTGATGCTGCCGCTGCGGCCGCGCTCGCTGATCATCGCGCTGCTGGTGTCCTCGCTGATCGGCATCGGCCCGCTGTTCACCCTGACCCTGGCGGCCGGTTCGGCCGTCGCCGTCGCGCACGGGGCGGCGGCCGCGGTGGCGGCGGTGGTGGCCGTCGTGCTGACGGTGCTGGTGTGCGTGGCGCTGGCCCGCGCCGTCGCCACGGCCAACACCCGCCTCCTCACCAGCCGTAAGGGCCGCGACCTAGCGGTGCTCAGCGGTCTGTTCGTGGCCATCGGCGCCCAGTTCGTGAACCTCGGGGCCCAGCAGCTCGGCGGTAAGAACGGCCTGGCCGTGCTGGAACCGGCCGCGCAGGTGCTGCGCTGGGTGCCGCCCGCGGCGGCGGTCGACGCCGTCCAGGGCGTCAGCGACGGCTCCTACGGGGTCGCGGCGGCCCAGTTCGCGCTGACCATAGGGGCGCTGGCGGTGCTGATGTGGTGGTGGAGGGGCACCCTCACCCACCTGATGACCACCCCGGACGCCTCCACGCTCCAGGCGGCGGCACCGCGCGAGCGGCGGGGCTCCGGCGCGGCCGACACCCCGGACGCCTCGGGCCCGTTCGCCCGGCTGCTGCCCGCCGGCCGCAGCGGCACGGCGCTGCTGCGGACGCTGCGCTATGCCGTACGGGACCCCAAGACCAAGTCGGCATGGGTCACCTCGCTGGGCGTCGGCCTGCTGGTGCCCTTCGTCACGGCGGTCCAGGGCAATGGCTCGATCTACTGGGCCTGCTGGGCGTCGGGGATGCTCGGCATGCTGATGTACAACCAGTTCGGCCAGGACTCCTCCGCCTTCTGGATGGTCGCCCAGACGATCTCCTCGCGCCGTGACGCCTATCTGGAGCTGCGGGGCCGCGCCCTGGCGCTCCTCCTGGTCGCGGTGCCGTATGTGGCGGTGGCGGTGCTCGGCTCCGCCGCCCTCCAGAAGAACTGGCCGGCCGCCCCCGAGGCGCTCGGGATCGCCCTGGCGCTGCTCGGCTCGATGCTGGCCACCGGCTCCGTGACCTCCGTGCTGGCCCCGTACTCCATTCCGCAGGACAGCGGCTACAAGAACGTCGTCCCGGCGCAGGCGGGGATCGCCTGGCTCAGCATCCTCGGCGGGATGATCGTGGGCGCCGTACTGTGCGCACCGGTGCTGGGCCTGACGATCTGGCTGCATGTCTCCGGAGCGCACGGCTGGCTGTGGGTGGTGTTCCCGCTGGGCGCGGTGTACGGCGCGGCGCTCGCGGAGACCGGCCTGCGCGTGGCGGCGCCGCGGGTCGCGGCGCGGCTGCCGGAGATCCTGGCGGCGGTCAGCAAGGGGTGAGCCCCGGGCACGCAGCGCATCGGCGGGGCCGGGGCCTCAACCCGGATACGGGCAGCGGGGCCGGGGACTCACCCGGCCCCGCCGATGCGTGGTGGTGTCGCACGAACCGCCCGCACCTCAACTGCCGTAACGTTCCGGCTAGTCGAGGTACTTGCTGTACACCCAGCCTCTGGTCCCGGGCCGGATTCCGGTCGTCGTCCGCCTCAGGATCTTTCCGTAGGACCAGCTCTTCTCAAAGCCCCGGGTGCGGCAGAAGTACCGGAAGGAATCCCCCCGGTAAAGCGTCCCTATAGCGCGGTACCGCTTTCCCGGTCCGGCACGGAATCTCGCCCCACTGGTGGAGACCTTGAAATTGACGTCCGGGGAATTGAACTGACACGCCGATGACCCCACCGCCGACGCCGTTGGCGCCAGGGCCACGGAACCGCCCAGCATCAGCGCCGCCACGAGCACGACCATCGAGGCTTTACGTTGGATCTTCACGCAACCACCCCCCGTGATCGGTTAATTCACTGCATGATCGGTTAATTCACTGCGCGCCGATGAGCGTAGCACCCGTCAATCCGGAAGCTCATGCCCCGGTAAAGCCCCGACGGCCCCGCGGCGAGTCGGCGGTCTACCGGTGTACCTGACAACAAGTTGAAAGCCGAAGGGAATTGTCAGCCGAGTGCGTCCGAGGTGAGCCCCGCCGCATCCGTGTGGCCCGACAGCGCCATCGTCAGCTCGAACTCGGCCAGCAGGGAGCGGATCACATGCTCCACCCCCGGCTGCCCGTCCAGCCCCAGCCCATACGCGTACGGCCGTCCCAACAGCACCGCGCGGGCGCCGAGGGCGAGCGCCTTGAACACATCGTCACCGGTGCGCACCCCGCTGTCGAAGAGCACCGCGAGCCGGTCGCCGACCGCCGCCACCACCCCCGGCAGCGCGTCGGCCGCCCCGATGGAGCCGCCCACCTGGCGGCCGCCGTGGTTGGACACCACGACGCCGTCCATCCCCGCCGCCTCCGCGCGCCGGGCATCGTCGGGGTGCAGCACCCCCTTGAGCACGATCGGGCCGTCCCAGTGCTCACGCAGAAACGCCAGGTCCTCCCAGGTCTTCCCGGGGTCGCCGAACATCTGCACAAAGTGCAGCACCGCGGCGTCCCGGTCCTCGTGCACCGGCTTGGCGAGCCCGGCCTGGAACGCCGGATCGGTGAAGTAGTTGGCGGTTCCCACCCCGCGCAGAAACGGCAGATACGCCTGGTCGAGATCGCGCGGCCGCCAGGCCAGCAGCGGGGTGTCCAGGGTCACCACAAGGGCCGTGAAACCGCACGTCCTCGCCCGGTCCAGAAAACTCCTGGTGACCTCGCGGTCCTTGCCCCAGTAGAGCTGAAACCACCGCTCGCCGTCCCCCATCGCCTCCGCCACCCGCTCCATCGGCGTACTGGACGCCGAGGACAGGATGAACGGCACGCCCTGCGCCGCCGCGGCCCGCGCCGCCGCGCACTCGGCGTCCGGGTGCATGATCGACAGCACGCCGATCGGCGCGAGCGCGAGCGGCGCGGGCAGCCGGGTGCCGAGCAGCTCGACCGACAGATTCCGCCGCCGTACGTCACGGAGCATCCGCGGCACGATCCGATGCCGGTCCAGCGCCGCCCGGTTGGCCCGCTCGGTGCTGCCGTTGCCCGCGCTGCCCGCGACATAGCCCACCGGCCCGGGCCCCAGCCGGGCCTCGGCCAGCTCCTCGAGCCGGGTCAGATCGGCGGGCAGCCGGGGAACGGCGCCGGTCATCCCGTTCAGATAGATCTCGTACTGAAATGCCGCCCAGTCCCTGCCGGGTTCCGGATCCGTGATGTCGCCGCCGATCATGTGCTTCCCTTCACCTGTTCATTACTGGTCAATTTCCCATTGCCGCGAGGGAGTAGAGGACTCGTAGGATCAACGAACCGTCGGTCGCGTTCAAGGGATCACACCGGAACGCTACGGAGACAGTTCCCGCATTGGAGTTCCACCGTGCCGCTGACCAAGACAACATGGCTGCGGGTCGGCGCGCCCGTCGCCGTACTGGCTCTCGCCCTGACCGCGTGCGGACCATTCGGGGAAAAGGGCGATACATCCGAGAACGCACGGCATACGTCCCGCTCGGAGGCCGCCGGCGGAGATCAGGGTGGGGCGCAGACGGTGGGGATGCGGTCAAAGGGTGGGGTGTTCTGGCCGGGTCAGACCGGCACGCGTGCGTTCAAGGAGGACACCGGGGTCGAGCCCACCTACCGGATCGCCGCGCAGAAGGTCGACATCGGCACGGCGGACGAGGCGAAGGCGCTGGTGCCGGACCCGGCGGACGCCAAGGGCCTGGTGCCCGCGGTCGCCTCTGTGAAGTACACCCATCTGCGCGGGGCCACGGTGAGGGAGTATCCGCGGGTCGGGGACTACGCGGAGGTGTACGCGGACGGCCGGCGGGGAGCGAAGGTCGTGGGCGATGCCGGACAGCCCAAGGGCTGCGCGGACCCGGACGAGATCAAGGACTGGAAGAACGGGCAGAGCTATCTGCTCTGCACCACCTTCCTGATTCCCGCGCGGGCCAGGGAGGTCGAGGTCATGTGGACGGAGATCGGCGGGGAGCCCTTCACCTGGGCGTTCTGAACCGGGGGTCGCGTCGTCGTCAGACGGGGAGGGCCGAGGCCAGGAAGGGCTCCACGGCGCGGCGCCAGCCGTCCGGCTGGTCGTAGTGGACCAAATGGCCCGCGTCCACCACCTCCGCATACTGCCCGCGGGGCAGGACGCGGACCATCTCCTGCGCCTCCGCGCGGCCCAGCTGGCCGTCCAGCCCGCGGACGACCAGGGTGGGGCACTCGACCAGGGCGAGCTCTTCCCAATGGGCGTCTTGGATCCAGGTCTCACGGGCCTTCAGCATCTGGCGGCAGGAGAAGGCCGGGCGCCAGCCGTCCGAACGCTCGGCCATGACCTCGGCGAAGAAATCACCCCGGGCCGGATTCGGCCGCTCCAGCGTCGGATCGTCCTCGCCGAACCACTTGCGCACATCGGCGAGCGTCGCGAACGGCACCGGCCAGGAGCGGAACCACTCGGCCCACTCGCGCTGTGAGGCGGCGCCGAGGGCGGAGGCGCGCATATCGCAGATGACCAGCGCCCGGACCAGATCGGGGCGGCGGGCCGCGAGCTGCCAGGCGGTGAGGGCGCCCATGGCATGGCCGATCAGGGTCACGGGGGCGAGACCGAGCTGCTCCACGGCCGCCTCGGCGTCGTCCACATAGGTGGAGCGGTCGAACGGCCCCTCGGCCGGCTTGTCGCTGCGGCCATGGCCGCGCTGGTCGAGGGCGACCGCCCGATGGCGGGTGGAGAGCCAGCGGGCCGTCTCCGCCCAGTGGGCCGCCCGGCCCAGCAGCCCATGGAGCAACAGCACTCCGGGACCCCGCGCTCCCTCGCGGCCAGCGCCTGCCTTGGGCGGATCGGTGAACTCCCAGGCGGCGAGCCGCACGCCGCCGGTCCCGCTCACCTCGATGCGTCGCACCATGTGGTCTGGCACCTCCAGCCCTCTCTCGAACACCCTCACAGTATCGAACTCGTATTCGAACACGGTGCTGTTACGGCCAACACCCCTCGTTCGAGTGACCACCGTCAGGGATTGATCGTCTGTGCCATGGGGAGACAGATAGCGGGAGGCGGACTGCTCGGGGAAGGGAGTCCGCGGGGGACGACCCTGAGAGCTCGGGGCTCCGGGTCACCAGGGCTCCGGGTCGCACCGGCCGCGTTCGCGCGGTCCGTGCGGCCCGGGGTCCAGCGGGGGGACATGGGGAAGCGGGGCCCCGGCACCTGACGGCACCGGGGCCCTCGCAGAAGATCTCCCCCTCGGCGGCACAGCCTCTCGGGCCCACCGCGGCCCCCTCCCCTGACGGCCTGAGCGTCAGCGACAGCGTCGCACGCGTCGGCCCCGCCCGCTCGGTTTCTTTCGACTCCGGTTTCGGGAAAATCCGTCGTCGCAGGTCGTGACGGCCGAATCGACTGAACGGGGTGTATCGGTCAGCGTGTCGAAGCGCGTGAGGATGTGCGGGGGTGTACGCGCGAGGCGTTGGGCAGCCGGGCCCCCGGGCCAGGAGCGGACCGGGCCAGGAGCGGACCGGGGCGGGGCGTCCGCGCGCCGGGGGTCGGGGCGGTCGGGTCGGGGGGATCTGTGGGGGCCCGGGGGCGGGGAGTCGGGGAGTCGGCGATCAGGGTCTGGAACAGGGCAGGGGGCGGAAATCAGGATGCGAGAAGCTCGCGCCCGGCCCGGGTCAGCGTCTGACCACGAAGACCGGGGTCAGCGCCTGACCACGAGGACCGCAGTCGGCGCCTGACCACGAGGACCGCGGTCAGCGCTTGGCCACGAAGACATGCGAGGCGATCTCCGCCTCCAGCTCCGCCGCCTCACCGCTGCTGCCGACCAGCACCCCGCCCGGCGACTCCGTGACGCTCACCACGGAGCCCGGCTGCACCCCGGCCCGCCGCAGCGTGTACATCACCTGGGCGTCGGCCTGGATGGGCTCGCCGATCCGGCGCACCACCACCGTCTTGCCCTCCGCGCCGGGCTCCAGCTCCCGCAGGCTCACCATGGACTCGTCCAGGAACGGATCGGCCTCGGCCTTCTCGCCCAGCTCCTCCAGGCCCGGAATCGGGTTGCCGTAAGGCGACTCGGTCGGATGGCGGAGCAGCTCCAGCACGCGCCGCTCCACCGCCTCACTCATCACATGCTCCCAGCGGCACGCCTCGGCGTGGACCTGCTCCCACTCCAGCCCGATCACATCGACGAGCAGGCACTCGGCGAGCCGGTGCTTGCGCATCACCCGCGTGGCCAGCCGGCGGCCCTCCTCGGTCAGCTCCAGATGACGGTCGCCCGCGACCGTGACCAGCCCGTCGCGCTCCATTCGCGCCACCGTCTGGCTGACCGTCGGGCCGCTCTGCTCGAGCCGCTCCGCGATCCGGGCGCGCATGGGGACCACGCCCTCCTCCTCGAGCTCGAGGATGGTGCGGAGATACATCTCCGTGGTGTCGATCAGTCCGGACATGCGTGCCCCTCGAAGTGTCGTGCGGTGGCCCTCAGCCAATTCTGACGCATCCCGCCGACAACGGGGCCGAGACGGCCTCTTCCGCCGCAAGGGACCGGGCTGCTATTGACAGCGTCATGATCGGAAACCCCCACAGGGAAGGCGACGCGTTGATGAACGAGTCCAAACCGGCCGGGCAATTCTTCGACGCGGCCATCGGCCTGCTGCGGCAGGTGCGGGACGAGGAGGGCGAGCATATCGCCGCGGCGGGCGCCCTGATCGCCGATACGGTCGCCGCGGGCGGCCGCCTCTTCGCGTTCGGCGCCGGGCACTCCTCCCTGCCCGCGCAGGACGTCGTCTACCGCGCGGGCGGGCTGGCGCTGATGAACCTGCTGCCGGTGCCGGGGGTGGTGGGCGTGGACGTCATCCCCGCCACCCTCGGCAGCGCGCTGGAACGCGTCGACGGACTCGCCACCACCGTCCTCGACAGCAGTCCGCTCCGGGCCGGGGACCTGCTGATCGTGATCTCGCTGTCCGGGCGCAACGCCCTGCCCGTGGAGATGGCGATGAGCGCGCGGGAGCGCGGTGTCAGGGTGATCGGGGTGACCTCGGTCGGCTACGCGACCGGCACGACCTCGCGCAACTCCTCCGGTGGCTTCCTGAAGGACCAGTGCGATCTGGTCATCGACAACAAGATCGCGATCGGCGACGCGGAGCTCACGGTGGACGGCGTCGGCGCGCCCTTCGCCCCCGCGTCCACCGTCGTGACGAGCGCGATCATGCAGTCCATGGTGGCGGCCGGGGTCGCGGAGCTGGCCGAGCGGGGGGTCGAGCCGCCCATGCTGAGGTCGGGGAACGTGGACGGCGGGCATGAGTGGAACCGCAAGGTGATGACCGAATACGGGGACCGGATCTTCTACCGAAGGTGAGACCCCGGCGCGGCGCCTCCCGGCCCGGGGCTTCACGGGCCGGGGCGTCAGCGGCGGCCTGCGGCCAGGTCCACGGAGGCTGCGACCCGGGCCGCGACGTCCTCCGCGTACGCCGCGTCCGTACGGTCGAAGGCCCGGCGGCTGGAGGTGCGCAGGAAGGTGACCACGCCGAGGGTGCGGCCGCGGCTGCGCAGCACCGCGCACAGGCCGTGCACCGTGCCCTCCGGCCATTTGCGGACCGCCGCCCACTGGGCCGCCGCCGGCTCGTCCGAGCGTCTCGTGCTCGCCCGTACCGAACCGCAGCGGTCGACCGCCTGGAGCGCCGGATGGCCCTCCGGATAGCCCAGCGGGATGCCGCCCGGGACGACGGGCGGGCAGGGGCCGGGGGCGCCGACGGGGGTGGCCGCCGCCCGGACGAGTCGGACCCGGTCCGCCGGGGCGCCCGGCGGCGGGTCCAGGACCAGGTCGATCAGGGCGTGATCGGCGAAGCCCGCCAGCGCGAAGTCCAGATGGACCGAGGCCGCCTCCATCGGGTCCTCGCATTCGGCCGCCGCCCGCGCCGCCCGGTGCAGCTGGTTGCCCCGGAAGCGCATCCGGGCGCTCTCCTGCTCCTGGCTCTTCGCCTCCGTCACATCCTGGAAGATCCAGGCCACGCCGAGCGGCGTCGGCTCCTCGGTGAGCGGTGAGGCCAGCCGCAGGAAGCCGCTGCGCCAGCAGCGGCGCCGGGCCGCAGCGCCGGCCTCGCCGCGGTCGACGCCGCCCTCACCGCGCACCGCCTCGTCGTCGTCGAGCAGTTCGTAGCGCACGCCGTCCGCGCCCTCGATGCCGTCCGCCGCGTCGGCGTCCCGCAGCGTCACCCACAGCTCGGTGGGCGCCGGGGGCGCGCCCTCCGCCAGGACGTGCTGCAGCGCGGCCTCCGCCTCCTCGACGCCCTGGTCCAGGAAGTCGCCCAGCGGCCGGCCGGGCGCGGCCTTACGGGCCGTACGCAGCGCGCCCGCCGCACTGGCGTTGACGACGGCCACGCGTAGATCGGCGTCGACCAGGACCACGTTCCACGACGCGTCCTCCAGCAGCGCCTCGCTCAGCGCGATCGACCGCTCCAGGTCGACCTGCGCATGCACCTCGCTGAAGGCGCAGTACACCCCGGCCGGGCGGCCGTCCGCGCCCGCCACCGCAGAGGACTGCGTACGGACCAGGACCCGGCCGCCGTCCTTGGTCAGCAGCGCGAACTCGTGCACCCGGCGTCCCGTGGTGCCCATGGCCTCCGTAAGGCGTGCGTCGACGTCCCGTGCGTCCCCTGGGCGGGCGGCCCAGCCGCCCAGCCCCTTGCGGCCGACCGCCTCCGCCGCCGTCCAGCCGAGGATGCGCTCGGCCTCGTGGTTCCAGTGGGTCACCGTGCCGTCGGCGTCGAACGCGCACAGGGCTGCGTCCATCCCCTCGAGCAGCGCGGCGAGTAGTTCGGAGTCGGGCCGCTCGGGCCCGTCCGGGCATTCGGGCCGGACGGACGCCGACGCGGCGGCGCCCGCCTGTCCGGGGACCCCCCGCGAGGAGCGGGCGGAACGCGCCGGCCCTGCGGGTTCGGAACGTGGTGAAGCGCTCACCTGACACCCCTTGCTCGACGTGGCTGTCTGTTGTGGGGCACGTCGGACATTGAACTCGAACGTGACACGCGCCACACCGCATTCGTCGAAATCGTTGCCACACGGAAATTCGCTTGTGTGTGGCAGGAGGCGGTTCTTAGGCTTGCGGTACACGAGAAGGGAGGTGGTTCGGCAGATGTATGAAATCCGGACGCGTGAGGTGACTGCGGGCTAGCAGTCCGTCGTCGCGCTCTGCGCATCGCCGGACTGGCGCACGAAAGAGGTGCGCAGCCGGCCAATCCCATGCAGTCACCCGACCCGCGGGTCGCCGGTACGTCCGACCGGCCCCCTTCCGCCTCAGGGCGTCAGGGGTAAAGACCCGCGGGTTGTCCGCGTTTTCGGGGCTCTTCACGGGCCCAGGGCTCTTCACGGGCCCAGGGCTCTTCACGGGCCCAGGGCTCTTCACGGGCCCAGGGCTCTTCGCGGGGACCCAGAGCTCTTCAGGGGCCTCAGGGGCTTGTTCTCAGCAGTCCCCCTTGTTCTCAGCAGCCTCAGCGGCCTGCCTGTTCTCGGCGGCCTTACGGTCCGCACCGACCCGAGCGCCGCCCTTACGGGTACAGCCGCTCCACCCGCCAGCCCTCCCCATCGGGCAGCCGGACGTACCGCAGCCGGTCGTGCAGCCGGTTCTCCCGGCCCTGCCAGAACTCCACCGCCTCCGGCACCACCCGGAACCCGCCCCACTCCGGCGGCACCGGCACCTGCTCCCCCGGCGGATAGCGGTCCGCCAGCTCCTCGTACGAGCGGTCCAGCTCCTCCCGCGAGCCCACCACCGAGGACTGCGTGCTCGCCCACGCCCCGAGCTGCGAGCCGTGCGGCCGGGTCCGGAAGTACGCCGCCGTCTCGTCCCGTCCGGTGCGCCGCGCGGTGCCCGTGACGATCACCTGCCGGGCGATGGGATGCCAGGGGAAGAGCAGCGCGACATGCGGGTTCTCGCCCAGCTCCCGGCCCTTGCGGGAGCCGTAGTTGGTGTAGAAGACGAAGCCGCGCTCGTCGAAGCTCTTCATCAGGACGGTGCGGGAGCTGGGGCGGCCCGCCGCGTCGGCCGTCGAGACGATCATGGCGTTCGGTTCGAAGAGCCCGCTGCCGACCGCGTCCTCGAACCACCGGGTGAACTGCCGGAACGGATCACCCGCGAGGTCCGCCTCGTCGAAGCCGGCCGCGCGGTAGTGCTCGCGCATGGCGGCCGGGTCGTACGTACGCGCGGAGGAAGCCGAGGGCTCCGAGTCAACGTGAGGCACGGGCATATCTTGCAACATCATCGGTCCTTCGCACGGGCTGCCCCGGAAGAGCGATCTCCCTCCCCCGCCCCACCGCCCCGTAACCCTCCCGCGACGCGCACCGCATGTGCCGCTTCTCACGCTTCCCCGTGGCGAGCCCACGCACCAGACTGAGGCTGACCATGCGCCTTCGGCGCCTGGCAGGCACCACCCCCCGTGTTCTGGAGGTCACTCCCCGCCGCGGTTGGGTGACCACTACCCGCACGGGGCACATCACCGGAGTGACCGGTACGGACCGCGAGCCGTGTCAGGCGGCCGCGTAACCGTTCCGGCACCGCCGTCGTCCGCAGCATGAGGAGCCGCCTGATGTCCGACTTCGTACCCGGACTCGAAGGAGTCGTCGCGTTCGAGACGGAGATCGCCGAACCCGACAAGGAAGGCGGCGCGCTGCGCTACCGAGGCGTGGACATCGAGGACCTGGTGGGCCATGTCTCCTTCGGGAACGTGTGGGGTCTGCTGGTCGACGGTGCCTTCAACCCGGGGCTGCCGGCCGCCGAGCCGTTCCCCATCCCGGTCCACTCCGGGGACGTCCGGGTCGATGTCCAGTCCGCGCTGGCCATGCTTGCGCCCGTCTGGGGCCTCAAACCGCTGCTGGACATCGACGCGGAGCAGGCCCGTGAGGACCTGGCGCGCGCGGCCGTGATGGCCCTTTCCTACGTCGCCCAGTCGGCCCGCGGCCAGGGGAAGCCGATGGTGCCGCAGCGGGAGATCGACAAGGCCGGGACCATCGTGGAGCGCTTCATGCGGCGCTGGCGCGGTGAGCCGGACCCCAAGCATGTCGCCGCCGTCGACGCGTACTGGACCTCGGCCGCCGAGCACGGGATGAACGCCTCCACCTTCACCGCCCGCGTCATCGCCTCCACCGGCGCCGATGTCGCCGCCGCGCTCTCCGGCGCGGTGGGCGCCATGTCGGGGCCGCTGCACGGCGGCGCGCCCTCCCGGGTGCTCGGCATGATCGAGGAGATCGAGCGCACCGGGGACGCCACCGGCTACGTCCGTCAGGCCCTCGACCGGGGCGAGCGGCTGATGGGCTTCGGCCACCGCGTCTACCGCGCCGAGGACCCTCGGGCGCGGGTGCTGCGGCGCACCGCGAAGGAGCTGGGCGCACCGCGCTTCGAGGTCGCCGAGGCGCTGGAGCGGGCCGCCCTGGACGAGCTGCACAACCGGCGGCCGGACCGGGTGCTGGCCACGAACGTGGAGTTCTGGGCGGCCATCGTGCTGGACTTCGCCGAGGTCCCGGCGCCCATGTTCACCTCGATGTTCACCTGCGCCCGCACGGCGGGCTGGAGCGCGCACATCCTGGAGCAGAAGCGGACCGGCCGTCTGGTGCGGCCGTCGGCCCAGTACGTCGGCCCCGGCACGCGCAGCCCGCACGAGATCGACGGGTACGGGGAGACCAAGCGGTAGCTCGGGCGGCAAGGGGTGGCTCCGGGGCCGAGCCGTGGCCCAGGAGCCGAGCCGTGGCTCAGGACGCGGCCGGGGAAGGGCGGCCCGGGTCCTGCGGGGCCAGGATCGTCTCCAGGACCCTCGACCACTGGGCCACCACCCGCTTCCGGCGGTGGCCGTCGTCCGTCAGGAGGTTGGCCAGGCCCAGGCCGCGTCCCATGTCGAGCAGGCCCTGGACGGCCTCCCGGACGCCCGGCACCGACTCATCGGCGCCCAGCAGCTCCACCGCCATCCGATGGGTCTCACGGCCGATCTTCGCCTCCAGGGCGGTCACCCGGGCGCCCAGCTGCTCCTCGTACGAGGCCGCCACCCACAGCTGGAGCGCGGCCCGGAAGAGCGGGCCGGTGTAGAGGGTGATCAGGGCGTCGACCACCGTGTGGACGCGGCCCTCCCCGTGCGGGGTGGGGAGCGCACGCAGCTCGGCCGAGCGCTCCTCGGCGACATGCTCGACGGCGGCCGTGAAGAGGTCCTCACGCGTCGGGAAGTGGTGCTGGGCCGCGCCCCGCGACACCCCGGCCCGCTCGGCGACCACCGCGACCGTGGACCCTGCCCAGCCGCGCTCGGCGAGGCAGGCCACGGCGGCTTCCAGCAACCGCCTGCGGGTCGCGCGGCTGCGGTCCTGCTTGGGGTCGCGCAGTGCCGTACGGGGGGTCATCGGGACGCCTCCGCGGCCCCGGCGTTGCCCGCGGTCTGAGCGTCCGGCCCCGCGTCGCCCGCCGTCTCCCGCACCCACACCGGCTCGCGCCGCTCCAGGAACGCCGTCATGCCCTCCCGGGCCTCCTCGGAGGCGAAGAGCCGGGCCGACAGCGCGGCCAGCGGTTCACCGTCCCGGTCGAAGGCGCGCAGCACATCGGCGGTCACCAGCCGCTTGGACTCGGCGAGGCCCTGAGGGGAGCCCCGGCGCAGCCCGTCGAGGACGGGCGCCAGCGCCTCGTCCCCGTCGCCCTCCGGGTCCGCGATCGTCACCAGCCCGATCCGGGCCGCCTCGGCGGCGTCGAACCGCTCACCCGTGAGGTAGTAGCGGGCCGCCGCGCGCCGGTCCAGCCGGGGCAGCAGCGGCATCGATATGACGGCCGGGGCGAGGCCGAGCCGCGCCTCGGTGAAGGCGAAGCTGGCGCCGCGCCCGGCCGCCGAGATGTCACAGGCTCCGAGCAGCCCCAGCCCACCGGCCCGCACATGTCCGGTGACGCGTGCGACGACCGGCTTGGGCAGCTCCACGATCGACCGCAACAGCGCCACCAGTCCGGCCGCCCCGGACGCCGAGGGCGGTTCGCTCAGATCCGCGCCCGCGCAGAAGGTGGTGCCGGTGTGGGTGAGCAGCACCGCCCGGACGCGGTCGTCCCGCCCGGCCGCCGCCAGCGCCTCGCGCAACTCGGCGACCAGGCGCGTCGAGAGGGCGTTGCGGTTGTGCGGCGAGTCCAGGGTGAGGGTGGTGATACCGCGCGCGGAGGCGGACCGGACGAGGGGCATTCGCACCCCGGACGTGGTGGGGCCTCCGGTCGCGGGACCTCCAGTCGGCGGGACATCCTCGGTCGTGGGGCCGTCGGTCAGCGGGCCATCGGTCGTGGGGCCGTCGGTCATGGGGTGGTCGAACTCCTTTCCCTGGCGCGCAGTTCACGCCTCAGGATCTTGCCGGTGGCCGAGCGGGGCACGGTCTCCGTGAACTCCACGCGGCGCACCTTCTTGTACGGGGCCACCTGTCCGGCAACGTACGCGATCAGGTCGTCCTCCGAGATCCGGGTCCCGGGCCGGCGCACCACATACGCCTTGGGGATCTCGTTGCCCGCCCCGTCCGTCACCCCGATCACGGCGGCGTCGGCGACGGCCTCATGGGCGAGCAGCACGGCCTCCAGGTCGGCCGGGGCGACCTGATAGCCCTTGTACTTGATCAACTCCTTCACCCGGTCCACCACATACAGCCAGCCGTCCGCGTCCACATGCCCGACGTCGCCGGTGTGCAGCCAGCCCTCGGCGTCGATCAGCGCGTCGGTGTCCTCGGGGCGGCCCAGATAGCCCTTCATCACCTGCGGTCCGCGGATGACGATCTCGCCGTCCTCACCCATGGCCAGGTCCTCGCCGGTGTCCGGGGCCACGATGCGCATCTCGGTGCTCGGAAGCAGCTTTCCGACCGTCCCCGGTGGTGCGTTCTTCGCATCGCGCGGCACCAGATGGCAGCCCGGCGACAGCTCCGTCATCCCGAACGCCTGCAGCAGCGGCGGTACGCCGAGCCGCCGGGCGCACGCCTCCGCGAGCCGGGCGTCCAGCGGGGCCGCCGCGCTCAGCACGTACCGCACCGACGACAGGTCATGGCCGTCCACCGCCGGATGCTTGGCGAGCGCGAGCACGATCGGCGGGGCCACATAGAGCGCCTGGGCCCGGTGCTTCTCGATGGCGGCGAGGAAGGTGTCGAGTTCGAAACGGGGCAGCACGATCACCGTGCCGCCGTTGCGGAGCGGTGCGTTCATGAGCGCCGTAAGGCCGTAGCTGTGGAAGAACGGCAGGACGGCCAGCACCCGCTCCCCCGGTTGGTTGGGGACCAGCGTCTCCACCTGCGCCAGGTTGGTGGAGACGTTGCGGTGAGTGAGCATCACGCCCTTGGGGGTGCCGGTGGTGCCCGAGGAGTACGGCAGCACCGCGATGTCCTCGGCCGGGTCGATCTCCACCACCGGTTCGGGCGCGGTGCTCCTCATCATGGAGCGCAGCGAACGATGGCCGCTCGCCTCGTCGCAGACGAAGATCTCCCGTACCCCGCCCGCCCGTTCGGCGGCCTGCCGGGCCACGCCCAGCAGCGCCGAGACGGTGATGACCCAGGACGCGGCCGCGTCCCGGAGCTGCTTGGCGAACTCCTCCGGCGTCGCCAGCGGATGCACCGTGGTGACCGCGGCCCCGGTGCGGGTCGCGCCGTAGAAGGCCGGTGGGTACATGATCGAGTTGGGGCTGTGCAGGGCCACCACATCGCCCTTGCGCACCCCCGCCTCGGCCAGCGCGGCCCCGATCCGGCGCGAGGCGCGATCCAGCGCGGCATAGCTCAGGGCCGCCCCGGTCACGCCGTCCACCAGCGCGGTCAGGTCGCCGAACTCATCGGCCGCGCGGGCCAGTACGGCGTCGTGGATGGGCAGATCGACAGGCGGGACATCGGGATACTCGCTGCGCAGCACCATGGCCGTTCCCCTCAGCTCTGATGGACCTACCTGTCCGTTCTGCCCAACTCGTGAGGCCGGTACGACGCCGTCCGGTACGGCGCCCGTAAGGCCGGCACGGTGCCCGTAAGGCCGGCACGGTGCCCGTAAGGCCGGCACGGCGCCTCCGGCCCGCCCCCCCCGTTATCTTCTTCGCGGTCCTGCAAGAGGACCGCTGGCCTCCGGGCCCGGCATGACTGTTCCCCCCTGTCGCAGGGATGACCTGGGGGGT
>NZ_JBIADZ010000046.1:0-55823 GCF_042868035.1 Streptomyces sp. NPDC007875
ACCGCCGAACCCCGCACCACCGCCAACACCCGATGCCCAAGACGCTCCGCATCAGACAACCGCTCCACCACCAGCACACCCACACCCTCGGCCCAACCCGTCCCATCCGCCGACGCCGCAAACGACTTGCACCGCCCATCGACAGCAAGCCCGCGCTGACGGGAGAACTCCACAAAAGCGTCCGGCCCGGCCATCACCGTCACCCCACCGGCCAGCGCCATCGAGCACTCCCCCGACCGCAACGCCTGCGCCGCCAAATGCAACGCCACCAACGACGACGAACACGCCGTATCCACCGTCACCGCAGGACCCTCGAACCCCAGCACATACGACACCCGACCCGACAGCACGCTCGCCGAGGTGCCGGTCATCAGGTGGCCTTCCAGACCGGCCGCTGTGTCCGCTCCTTCGGTGGAGCCGACTCCGTAGTTCTGATGCATCATCCCGGCGAAGACACCTACGTCCTGGCCTCGTAACGAGCCAGGATCGATTCCGGCCCGCTCCAACGCCTCCCACGACGTCTCCAGCAGCAACCTCTGCTGCGGATCCATCGCCAGCGCCTCACGCGGCGAGATCCCGAAGAAATCCGCGTCGAACTCCCCGGCGTCATAGAGAAATCCGCCCCGACGCGTATAGCTCGTCCCCGCGTGATCCGGATCCGGGTCGAAGAGGCTCTCCAGATCCCACCCCCGATCCGCCGGGAATTCCCCGATCCCCTCACGCCCTGCCAGAACCAGCTCCCACAGCTCCTCCGGCGAGCCGACCCCACCCGGCAACCGGCACGCCATCCCCACAATCGCGATCGGCTCGTCGCCCGCGCCAGAGCCCGCGACCACGGCCGAAGCAGGAGCCGGATCCGGAACCGCAGCAGTCGGCGGCCCCGATGCCACTGCCGTACCGCCGCCGAGCAGCTCCCGCCGCAGCATGCTCCCCAACGCCAGCGGTGTGGGGTGGTCGAAGGCGGAGGTGGCGGGCAGGCGGAGCCCGGTGGCCTCGCTCAGCCGGTTGCGCAGCTCCACCACGGTGATCGAGGTCAGGCCGAGGTCGGTGAAGGCCCGCTCGGGCTCGACGGCCTGCTTGTCGGCGAGGCCCAGCAGGTCGGCGAGGTGTGCGCGGACGAGATCGGTGAGCAGCCGGTCCCGGTCGGCTTCGTGCGCATCCGTCAGCCGCTCCCGCAGGGCGACCGCGACGGCCTCGTCCACGGTGGCGGTACGGGCCGGGACGTCGATCAGGTCCTGCAGCAGCGGGGAGGACGTCCCGGTGGGCACCGCCGTCGAGTCAAGCTTCA
Source organism: Streptomyces sp. NPDC007875 (assembly GCF_042868035.1). Taxonomy (NCBI): domain Bacteria; kingdom Bacillati; phylum Actinomycetota; class Actinomycetes; order Kitasatosporales; family Streptomycetaceae; genus Streptomyces; species Streptomyces sp. NPDC007875. The sequence continues at coordinate 1,289 of NZ_JBIADZ010000046.1, forward strand.
TGGCGACGAGTTGGGCCTGGTCCACGGCAAGGGCGGCGTCCAGCGCCGCGAGCGCCTGCTGCGGGTTCAGGACACCGGTCGTCTCGTCGGTCTCCCCCTCCCACGGCCCCCAGGCGATGGACTGGGCCGGTACCCCCCGCATGCGCAGATGCTGGGCGTAGGCGTCGAGAAAGGCGGCGGAGGCTGCCTCGGTGGTCTCTCCTGCCGCGCCCAGCAGCCCCTTGGTCGAGGAGGACAATACGAACGCGGTGAGATCGGCGTTCCGGGTGAGCTCGTGCAGCGTTCTGGCCTCGGCGGCCACGCGAGCGTCGGACGGCTCGTCCACGGCCTCCCAGGCGTGCACGACCACACTCAAGGGGCTGCCCGCCTTGGCCAGTGCCCGCCTCAGTTTCGTGCGGTTGTCCAGGTCGCATTCGACGAGCCGCACATCGGCCCCGGCGTCGGTGAGCTGGGCGCACAGCTCAGCGGCTCGGCCACCCTGCCCTGGTGGGGCGATCAGCAGCAGCCGGCGGACGCCGTAACCGGCCACCAGGTGCCGGGCGATGGCGGCGCCGCGCCGGGTGTCCACTCCGGTGACGACCACGGTGCCGTGCGGGTCGAAGGCCACGGAGGTCTCCCGCTCGGCCTCCAGACCCACGCCCAGGCCCACACACATGTCCGGCCCCACTCCCAAGCCCGCGTCCAGTGCCACGCGTTCGAGCCGTGGCAGCAGCACCACGCCAGAGCGCACCGCGCTTTGTGGCTCGCCCGAAGACACCGTCGCCAACAGAGCGCAGAGGGACGCCTCGTCATCCGGCTCATCGAGGTCGACGATGGCGATACGGCCGGGATGAGCGGCCTGCACGGAGCGCACCAGCCCCCACAGCGCGGCCTGTTCCGGATTCCGCACGTCCTCGCCCGTGGTGGTGGCCACGGCACTGTGGGTCACCACCACCAGCAGCGCATCGGACAATTCGGCGGCGGCCAGCCACGTCTCGACTTCCCTCAGAACCACCTCGGTCGCGGTGGCGTGCCCGGAGCCCTGAGCAGTGGTGTCGGCCCCGGTATCCACGGGAGCCGGTAGCAGGGCCACGGCAGGCAGGGGGCTGCTTCCTGCGGCCACCGCCGTTCTCAGCCCATCCGTGTCGATGTGCCCGGCCGGCTCGGTGCCGGTGGCCCGCAACAGGCCGACAAGCCCGGCATCGGGCTGTCCGAGCAGGGCCCAACGGCCGGGCCGGGGCTGGGGTGCGGTCGGCTGGGGGATCCAGTTCGTGCGGAAGAGCGCGTCATGGTAGGCGTTGCCGACCGCGCGCAGCCGTGCCGGGCCGTCCAGCAGCCGGTGCCGGGTGACCTTGCCGGTCGCGGTGCGCGGGATCCGCGCGATCTCGTACAGCTCCTCGGGGACCTTGAAGTACGACAGCCTCTCCCGGCACAGGGCGAGCGCCTGGGCCGGGTCGAAGCCACCGGGCGCCGGGATGATGAAGGCCACGGGGACTTCGCCGAACACCTCGTGCGGCTTGCCGACCACGGCGGCGTCGGCCACGCCGGGCGCCGTCCGCAGGACGTCCTCCACCTCGACGGGGTGGATGTTCTCCCCGGCGCGGATGATGAGTTCCTTGAGCCGCCCGGTGACCGTCAGATAGCCGTCCCGGTCGCGGCGGGCGAGGTCGCCGGTGTGGAACCAGCCGTCTCGCAGCGCCTCGGCGGTGGCTTCGGGCTGGTTGTGGTAGCCGGCCATGATGTTCGGGCCGCGGACCCACACCTCGCCCTCGGTCCCGTCGGGCACGTCGAGGCCGGTGCGGTGGTCGACCACCCGCAGGGCGAGGCCGGGGACGGGGAGTCCGCAGGAGCCCTCGACCCGGGCTCCGGTCGGCCAGTTGATGGCGATCGAACCCGAGGTCTCGGTGCTGCCGTACGCGTCGATGAGCGGGGCCCCGAAGGCGTCCTCGACCGAACGCCGCAGCGCCGCGGTGGTCACGGCGCCGCCGACCAGGCCCACCCGCAGCTCCGGGGCGGTGAACCCGGGCGCCTTGGAGGCGCGGACGAGGAAGTGGTACAGCGTGGGGACACCGGCGATGACCGTGGAGCGCTCCCGGCCCCACTGCTCCAGCACGTCCTCGGCGGAGTGTCCGTCGGTGATCCGGGCGGTCGCTCCGACAGCCGTCACGGCCAGCACGCACACGATGTGGGAGAGGCTGTGGAACAGGGGCAGCGGCCAGAGCACACGGTCCTCGGCGGTGAGGCCGAGCGCGGGTACGTACGACGCGGCCACCGACCAGAGGCAGTTGCGCTGGGTGGCGAGCACGCCCTTGGGCTTGCTGGTGGTGCCGGAGGTGAAGAGCATCCAGGCGATGTCGTCGAGCCCGTGGTCGTCGCGAGCCGGTGTGCCCGGCTCGCTGGTGGCGAACCGCTCGTAGGACAGACAGCCCGGGGGGACCGGATCCTCCCCCACGACCAGCACGGTCGGCGGACTCGCCCCGGGTGACAACCGGCGCAGTAACGGTAGGTGGGCGGTGTCGGTGATGACGACCTGGCTACCGCTGGCGGCGAGCAGATGCTCCAGTTCGGCCTGGGAGACATGCGGATTGACCGGGACGCCGATGCCACCGGCGCGGACGACGGCGAAGTAGCTCTCCACCATCTCGACGCGATTGCCGAGGTACATGGCCACGCGGTCACCCGGCAGCAGACTCAGTCCGGCCAGATGGCCGGCGAGCCGACGGGTGCGCACCTCCAGTTCGGCGTAACTGATGGCGCGACGAGCGTCGATGTAGGCGGTTTTGTCGCCGAAGCGGCGGCTCTGCTCGGTGAGGAGGTCCTGGATCGGGCGGATCAGTTCGGTGCGCAGCATGCACCTCTCCCCTCCCTGCGGTCAGGGTTGCAGGTAATGCGTCAGCGGCTTCACCCACTCCAGCTTCACACCGGAAAACTAGAAGAATCCCCTGATTCACCCCCCTCATCCCCCCTTACTTGGTGATCGCCAAGCCCCCCTTATCCGTGGTCGGTTCGGCCGCTCCCCGTAGTCCGCGCGGCACCCGCTGATAGGTTCACCGCACCGGAGGAGGGAGGGGCGGATGCGCCCTGCGGGCTCTGGGCGGGGGCCGGACACGCCCGAAGAAGACACGCCGGAAACGGACGTGCCGGAAGCGGACACACCAGAAGCAGACAGGCCGGAAGCAGACGTGCTCATCGTCGGCTACGGACCCATCGGTCAGGCGCTGTCCATCCTGCTGGCCACCCGAGGCTGGCGCGTGCTGGTCGTGGAGCGGTGGGAGAACCCGTACACGCTGCCCCGGGCGACCAGCTTCGACGGTGAGACGGCCCGGACCCTGGCGTCGCTGGGGGTGGCCGGTTCGTTCGCGGAGATCGGGCTGCCGGCCGACGCCTACGACTGGCGCAACGCCGAGGGCAGGTCCCTGCTGCGGGTCCAGCTCGCCGAGCGGGGTGTGCACGGCTGGCCGGAGACGACCACGATGCACCAGCCGGCGCTGGAGGCGGTGCTGTGTGCCCGCGCCGAGCGGCTGCCCAATCTGCGGGTGCTGCGCGGTTACGGCGCGACGGACCTGGTGGACCATGGCACCGGGGTCGAGCTCACGGCGACGGATACGGCGGGTAGGCGGCTGCGGTGCGCCGCCTCCTGGGTGGTCGGTTGCGATGGGGCGAACAGCTTCGTCCGTGACCACATCGGGGTGCGCACCACGGATCTCGGCTTCTCCTTCGACTGGCTGCTGTGCGATGTGGTGCTCCATGAACATCGGGAGTTCTCCCCGCTCAATGTGCAGCACTGCGATCCGGACCGGCCGACGACGGCGGTGGGCAGCGGACCGGGGCGCCGGCGCTGGGAGTTCATGCGGCTGCCCGGGGAGAGCGTGGCCGAGCTGAACCGGGCGGAGACGGCCTGGCGCCTGCTGGAACGCTTCGATGTCACCCCGGAGAACGCCACGCTGCAGCGGCACACCGTCTACAGCTTCCAGGCGGCCTGGGCCGACGAATGGCGGCGGGGGCGGGTGCTGCTGGCCGGGGACGCCGCCCATCTGATGCCGCCGTTCACCGGGCAGGGTATGTGCGCGGGCATCCGGGATGTGCTCAATCTGTCCTGGAAACTGGACCTGGTGCTGCGGGGCGCCGCCGGTGAGGGGCTGCTGGACACCTATCCGCGTGAGCGCATCGACCATGTGCGGGAGGCCATCGACACCTCGGTACGGCTGGGCAGGGTGCTGTGTGTGACCGACGCCGCCACCGCCGCGAGCCGGGACGCCTCGCTGCTGGCGGGCGTGAGCGCGGACACCGGCCGGGGCAGGCAGCACGGCGCGGGTCCGCCACTGCGGACCGGCCTGCTGTACACCGGGATCGGCACGGCGCCGGTGCCGCCGGCCGGGGAGGTGATGCCGCAGGGCCGGGTGCGGCATGAGGGCGCGACCGGGCTGTTCGACGAGGTGGTGGGCACCGGTCCGGTGCTGCTGGGGTCGGCGGATCCGGCCGCCGCGCTGGAGGAGTCGCAGCTCACCTTCCTCACCGGCCTCGGCACACCTCTGGTGCGCATGGTGGCGGGAGACGCCGAGGCGGCACCGGGCGCCGTCGTCGATGTCGACGAGGTGTATCTGCCGCTGCTGAGAGCGGCGCGGGCGCGGTTCCTGCTGGTGCGCCCGGACCACCACATCTACGGCGCGGCCCGCACCTCCCGTGAACTCACCGCGCTGGTCGACCAGTTCAGGTCCGGGCTGCTGGAGTGACAAGACTAGAGGAAATGCGGGAGATCCTGCCGCCGCTTGACGTTGACTTTACGGAACACCCGGGTGAGGTGCTGCTCGACCGTGCTGGCGGTGATGTAGAGCTTGGCGGCGATCTCGCGGTTGGTATAGCCCTTGGCCGCCAGTAGCGCGATCCTGCGCTCCTGCGTGGTGAGCGCGGACAGCCCGTCCTGGCGCTGTTTCGCGGCCAGCTCGGCCTCGGGGTCGATGGGGTCGAGAGCGGCCTCCCGGCACAGGTGCTCGGCCCCGGTCTGCTTCGCGAGATGCCAGGCGCGGTGGGCCACCCGGCGGGCGTTGCGCTGGTCCCCGGTGTCCTTGAAGGCGATGCTGAGGTCGATCAGCGCACGGGCCAGTTCGTAGTCGTCGCCACTGTCCTTGAGCATGTCGACCGCCTCGGTGAGCAGTTGCGGGCGGCGGGTGACCCGGCTGACCGCTGCCAGGGTGCGCAGGCACAGCCCGCGGGCCCGGGAGGGGCCGGGGAACAGCCGGGCTATCTGTTCCCGTACCAGACGTTTGGCCTGGTCCTGGTCGTCCTGCGCCAGCCATGCCTCGGCCGCGCTGGTCCGCCATGAGACCGCGTCGGCGCCTGGCGCGTTCCAGGTCTCGGCGAATCTGCCGCAGGCGAGGAAGTCCGCGAGCGCGGCCTGTGGGTGGTGGGTGGCCAGCCGGTAGTGACCCCGGGCGTGCAGATAGTGTGCGCCGTGGCGGCTGTGCAGGACCGGTTCGGGTATCGGCTGTGCCACGTACTTCTCCGCCTGCTCCAGCCTGCCGGACCGGGTGGCGGCCAGGATGGCGCAGCCCAGCACCCCGGCCAGGCCGATCCCCCAGCCCTGGGGCGCTACGAGGGCCATGGCGCGGGCAGCCAGGTCGTGGGCGCAGATCAGGTCTCCCTGCCGCAGGTGGGCCTCGGCGCGGATGGCGAGGAACTTCCCCTGCCAGGCGACGGCGTGGCGAGCGGCGGCCTCGGCCTCGAGCTTTTCGCACCAGGCCACGACCTCGTCCAGGCGACCCGCGTAGAGCAGCGCGCGCAGGGCGAGCGCTCCGGCCTCGGCGTTCCACAGTGAGCCGTGGTCGAGGTGGAAGGTGCGCAGCAGCAGTTCGGCGCGGTGCACCAGCTGATCGTTGCGTCCGCGGATCAGGTCGTCGGCCAGGGTGATCGCCGAGGGCAGCCAGGGGTCGTGGCAGGGGGCGGCCTCGGGAGTGGCCGCGGCGACGGACTGGGCCAGTTTCCGCAGCCCGGTGTGGAGGGGGTACGCCATCGCCGCCCAGTTCGTCAGGGGGCGCAGGTCCTCCGTCCCGGGGCCGGCGCCCTGGTGGGCCCGGGTGCGCAGGGCGTCCAGCAGGGCGGTCAGCTCATTGAGCGCACCGGCGTTGGCCAGGCCGAGCACCAGTTCGGAGACCGCCCGCCGATCCAGGTGGCCCGCGGTGAAGTCGCGCAACTGGGGGCGGAGATGACGGACGGCGACCTGCGGTTTCAGCTGCCACTCCAGGCGGCTGAGCCGGGCGCGGATGCGCGCTGCGGTGAGGTCGTCGGTCCGGGTGCGCTGGGCGAGGTCCAGGCAGCCGAGCGCGGTGCCCACATCGCCGGTCGCCAGCGCCTCGTCGGAGGCCGTCACCAGCACCTCGGTGGCGCAGTCCGCATGGGGGTCCCCGGCACTCATCAATTGCCCGGCCACGGTCAGCGCGGGCGCGCCCGCCTCGTGCAGCAGGTCGGCGGCCGCGCGGTGCAGTGCGGCCCGGCTGTCGGCGGGCATGTCGTCCAGCACGGCGGTGGCGGCGACCGGATGGCGGAACGCATGGCTCTTGGTGAGCAGTCCGGCGCTGACCAGGGCGTGCAGGGCCCAGCTGGTCACTGTGGCATCCACCCCGGCCAGCCGGGCCACGTCCGTCACCGACGCCGCACCGCCGAGTACGGCGAGGGCGCGCACCACGGACAGCATCGACGGCCGGGAATGCGTCACGAGGTCGAGCAGTGCCCGTCCGTAGCCGTCCGGATAGCATGCGCCCCCGGCCTGCTGATCGATGATCAGGGCCTGGAGGGCCAGGGGGTTGCCGCCGCTGATGCGGTGGAGCTCCGCGGTCAGCCGGGGGGAGGCGATGTGCGGTCCGAGCAGCCGGACGGCCAGGGCGTCGACCGCGCCGCGGCTCAGGAGGCTCAGGGGGATCCGGTGTGCGTTGGGGCTCTGCGAAAGCAGTCCGGCCAGCAGGGGCGAGCGCGGCCACCGCAGCGTGTGGTCATCGGTGAGCAGCACCAGGATGCGGGCGGAATGAAGCCACGGGACGATGCCGGTGAGGAAGTGCAGGGAGGGCGGGTCCAGGTAGTGGGCGTTGTCGACCCAGATCACCAAGGGGGTGGTCTCGGCCAGCTGGGCCAACTCCATGGTGAGCTTCTGGAAGACGTCGACGACCTGGACCTCCCAGCCGCCCCCCGCTAACTCCCCGTCGGTGACGGTGTGTTCGATCGCCGAGGTGAGCAGGGCGCGTACCCGGTCCCGGCTGGGCGGCGGGATCGTCATACCGTGGAAGAGCTGGGTCACCACGCCGAACGGCAGAAGGTGTTCCCGGAGCGAGGCGGTCGCCCTCAGGACCAAGGCGCCGTCCGGTTCAAGGGTTTCGAGGAACTCGTGCACCAGCCTGCTCTTGCCACTGCCCAGCGGCCCGTCCACGACGGCCAGCTGCCCCTTGCCCCCGGAGGCATCGGCGAGCAGCCCGCCCAGGCCGGCCAGGATGTCGTCGCGCTCGACCAGGTCGGGGGGTCCGCCGCCGGGCCCGCGGTCCCCCTCGTTTCCCTGGCCCTCCTGGTCCCTCCGGAAACCGATCGCCGGCCGACCGGCGTCGGCCGTGGAATCGTGGCATTCCATCAAGCTCACAGGCACCCCAGCTTTCTGAAATTCCTCAATCCGCGCGGCCACTCATAGGGCATGTCCGCGCGAAAGCGCATGACGAGCAGGCAGAACTCCTCAGCGGCACCAGCGCGTCGCCCACCCTCGATGCCCGCGGCGTACCACCGGGGAAGAGAATGGGTGAGGGGAATACGCGAGCCGGACCGGAGTCTTATGTTTCAACAGCATGTAAACAGCGTGTGGCTGCGACATGCATCGGATAGGGGCACTCTCGGGTCCTATGCGTAGGTCCCGGCGCGCTGCGCTGTCAAGCGAGTGAGTCGTACATCACGAAACGATCACGCCGCTCTTTTCGGCCGCCTCGGCGTCCCCCTCGTCCCTACGGGAGGGCACCGTACGGGCGGTGTGGACGAGCGGTGGGGGCCGGTGATTGGGCCGAAAGTCGACGGTCCTCGAGGGGTCCCGCGTACGTGGCTCGGCGTACCGTCGCCGAACGAGGCCGGCACGGCGAGGGGATCGCCGCCCGACGCGAAGAGGGATCAGGTCACCGCGTATGAAGTGGCCTGATCCCCTGGGTGTGTGCGCCTTACATCACCTCACTGCTGTCAGACCAGCTGTACCGCCTGTTCGTACGAAGGGCGCGGCAGCCGGTCCCGGTAGGCTTCGGCGCCCGGGTAGCCGATGTTGACCAGCAGGATCGACCGCCACCGGCCATCGGGGAAGAACTCCTTGTCCACCGCCGCGGCGTTGAAGCCCTTCATCGGCCCGGCGGCGAGCCCCGCCGCGCGGACGGCCAACACGAAGTATCCTGCCTGGAGTACCGCGTTGAAGTCCATGTGGGACTCGCGCAGCTCCTGGTTGGCCTCCAGCATCTGCTGTAACTGCGGGTTGGACGGCGCGAGGAACGGCACATACTCCGGGTACCGGGTGTCCGCGGCGAGCACCGCGGTGACCGGGGCCGAGGCGGTCTGCTCCTGGTTGGGCTGCGCCACTCCGGTCAGCAGCCGCTGCTTTCCTTCCTCGGTACGCACGTACGCAATGCGCAGCGGATTGATATTCGCCGAGGTCGGGGCCCATTTGAACAGTTCGTAGATGGCCTGCAGACGGTCGTCGCCCACCGGCTTGTCGCTGAAGTCATACGCCGTCTTGGCCTCGGTGAAGAGAAGTTTCCGCCCCTCGGGGGAAAGTGCGTACAGGGCCTGATCGATATCGGGGGCCAGGGTGCTGTCCGACATGGCCGTTCCACTCCTTGCTCACGGTCTGGCAATCGCGTCCACAGCGTACGCGTAGGTGATGTGCGGCGGCTGAGACTTGGTCAGGTGTGGCGGTGATGTGGTCTATCCCGCGCGGATCATGTGTGGCACGCTCTTGGCATGATGCTGGCGGCGCGTCTTTCTGGAAAGCAGGCATTCCCTTGAGGGCCGCCGTGCTGACGGAGCCCGGTGCGCTGTCCGTGGTGTCCGTGCCGGAGCCGTCCTGCGGCCCCGGGGACGTGCTGATCCGTATGCGGGGCACGGGGCTGTGCGGCTCCGATCTCGCGGTGCACGCGGGACATCGGCGGCCACCGCGTCTGCCCTGGATCCTGGGCCACGAGGGGACGGGGCGGATCGTCGAGCTGGGCAGTGCGGTCAGCGGTCTGCGCACCGGCCAGGACGTGGTCATCGAACCGGACTACTGCTGTCTGACCTGCGCCCCCTGCCGGGCCGGGCGGACGTCGGCCTGCGCCGGCCGGGCCGCTGTGGGACTGACCGTTCCCGGTCTGCTGAGTGACTACGTCGTGGCGCCGGGCGCGTTCGTCTGGCCGGTCGCCCCGCGGCTGCCGCTCGAGGACCTGGTCTGTGTGGAACCCGCGACCGTGGCCCGGGCGGCGATGCGGCGCTCGGGCATCGCTCCGGGGCAGAGCTGCCTGGTGATCGGGGCCGGTTCCCAGGGCCTGCTGCTGTGTCAGGCACTGGTCGACCACGGTGTGACGGTGTTCGTCCAGGAGCCCAACGAGGCCCGGCTCGACCGCGCGTGTTCCCTGGGTGCCACGCCCCTGCCACCGGACGCGGACGGGCTCCCCTGTCTCTTCGAGACCTCCGGCGCCCCCGGAGTCATCGAGCAGGGGCTGCGACGGCTCGCCAAACCCGGCACCGCCGTTCTGATCGGGATGAACACCTCCCCTCTCGGGGTCTCGCCCCGCGATCTGGTGGCGGGACAGATCACCCTCATCGGCAGCATGATCTACGACCATCCGGTGGACTTCGCACAGACCGTCAGCGCCCTGGAGTCGCGGACACCACCCCGGCTCGGGGCGGTGGTCAGCGACGGCTATGCCCTGGTGGACGTCCAGGAGGCGTTCACCGCGGCGTACACCGCGGCGGGAAAGGTGTGGGTCGACCTCTCCTGAGCGGCGGCTCCGGCCCAGCCGCCCGGCGGCGAACCTCACTCGGCGGGCCCGGTCAAACGCAGCACACTCCCCTCCCCGTTGGCCGATACGAGGAGGGCTCCGTCCGGGGCGACGACGAGCCCGGCGAACTGGCGCGGGCGGCCGGGGACTCCGGGAATCGGCTCGGGTTCGGTGCGCGTGATCCCGGGCGGCAGGCCGACCGCCAGGTTCTCGGCGTCGATCCTGCTCTCTCCCGTGGCCGGCGAGATCGCCCGCAGCCGCCGGTGCGCGACCTCCACCGTGAACAGCTCGTCACCGCTCGCGGCCAGGCCCTGCGGTGCGCCGAGCCCGTCCGCGACGACCACCGCCTCGCCGTCCTCCAGCCGGAGCACCGCGCCGCGCCGGTCGTCGCTGACGTAGCAGCGCTGTTCGCCGTCGAAGGCGACGTCCAGGGGGTGGTCGAGTCCCTGGGCGAGCACGCTCACGGTGTCGGTGTCGTCGATGCGCAGAATACGGCCCGCACCGGTCTCGGCGACCACCAGGGAGCCGTCCGGCGCGACGGCGATTCCGGTGGGCTGGTCCAGCCCGGTGGCCCGTACTCGCGTGGTCTTGTTGACGGGGTCGTGGGTGCGCACATCGCCGAGTTGTGAGGTGAGGTGCAGCAGGCCGTCGTCGGCGGTGACATTGTGCACGGCGTACATCAGCTCGTGGGTGACGACACCGGGCTCATCTCCGTCCTCACCGGAGCCGGAGCCGGAGCCGGAGACGTCCGGGCTCGCCAGGCGGAAGTGATCGGCCGCGTACACCGTGCCACCGAGGTCGACCGTGATGCCGAACGGCCCGTCGAACCCCTGCGGCACCACCACCCGCGTCCTGCCGTCCGTGTGCATCTCCGCGATCCCGCCACTGGCGAAGCTGGAGACGAACATCCGGTTCTCGTGGTCGAACGCGGCGTTGTCCAGCCCGACGATGCCGCTGGCGACGACCGTCCGGGCCCCGGTGTTCAGATCGATCCGGGTCACCAGACCGGCCACGCCACGGGACAGGACGACGAGCACGCCGCCCCGGTCGAACCGCACCGCGACCGGGTCGTCCACCTCCTCGGCGACCAGCTCGGGCACCCCGCCGTCGGGCCGGATCCGCCAGACCTGGTTGCGCATCATCTGCGGGTAGTACAGGCAGCCGTCGGGGCCGAGCTGCATCGCGTTGCCCAGGGCCAGCCCGTCGGTCAGCACCGCGGGGTCCCCGCCGCCGGGGAACAGCTCCATCAGGCGGCCGTTCATCTTCATCTCGTTGACGAAGAGGCGGTCGCCGACGCAGGTGATGCCGTTGGGCACCGACACCTGGTCGGAGACGAGGGTGTACGCGCCCTCCGGGCTGCGCCGCCACACCCGGCCGGGGGTCAGATCGGCGATGTACATCGAGCCGTCCGCCCCGAAGGCCAGGTCGTCCGGCGCCTCCACCGGGCCGTCGAGCGGCACCACCACCTCGACGTCACCCGAGGCGGGGTCCACAGCGCTGATCTGCCCGGCGAGGAACTGCGCCACGTACAGCCGCCCGTCGGGGCCGAACGTGACGCCGTTGGAACCCCACAGCCGGTTCGCCCTGGTGAGTCGACGCACCTCCATGCGGTCGCTCGTGGCCTGGCCGCGGCCGGTGCCGTCGAACCGGCTGGGGTGCATCGTCGCTCCTTGGGGGTAGGTGACATCCATCGGTGTCAGACCACCAGCACGTCGTTCATGCCGCCGTCCGCGCGCCAGCGCCTGAGCAGGTCATGGAAGGCGATCGGCCCGTCGCCGAAGGATTCGCTGCGCTCCCTGGGCATGCCCTCGTTGTTGTAGTAGCCGGGGGTGCACTCGGCTTGGAAGGCGTACAGGTCCGCCGCCTTCTCACGGATCGTGGCGCGCCAGGCCGCCTCGGCCTCGGCGGTCGGCTCGACATACCGGGCCCGGCGCTTGCGCGCCTCGGCGAGCACCTCGGCGACATGGATCGCCTGCTCGTCGAGGATGTGCACATAGTTGACGGCGCTGGCGTTCTGCAGCGGGCCGAGCTGGAAGAGGTTCGGGAAGCCGTGGCTGTAGAAGCCATGCAGTGTCTTCGGTCCGTCGCTCCAGGCTTCGGTCAGGGTGACACCGCCCCGGCCGTGCACCGGGAGGAGTCCGGAGGTGACGCCGGAGACGCCGACCTCGAAGCCGGTGGCGAAGATGACGCAGTCGACCTCGTACTCGACCCCGCCGACCACGACGGCGTTCTCGGTGATGCGCTCGACACCCCCGTGGTCGGCCGTGTCCACGAGTGTGACGTTGGGCCGGTTGAAGGTGTCCAGATAGCTGTCGCTGAACGTGGGGCGCTTGCACATGTAGCGGTACCAGGGCTTGAGGGCCTCGGCCGTCGCGGTGTTCTCGACGATGGAGTCCACTCGGTCGCGGATCCCGTTCATCTTCTGGAAGTCGGCGATCTCGTAGAGGCGTTCGCGCTCCTGGGGTGGCAGGCCCGCGTAGCTGTCGGTCGGGATGAGCTTCTGCTGCAGCCGCGCGGTGCTCGTCCAACCGTCGTTCACCAGGTCCTCGGCCGCCTGGCCGCCGGTGACGACGGCGAGGAAGTTGTCCCTGCGGCGCCGCTGCCAGCCGGGCGTCAGCGATGCGGCCCACCCCGGATCGGTGGGGCGGTTGCCGCGCACATCGACCGAGGACGGCGTGCGCTGGAACACATACAGGTGCTCGGCGTCCCGTCCCAGATGGGGCACGACCTGGATGGCGGTGGCGCCGGTGCCGATGAGGGCCACGCGCTTGTCGGCGAGTCCGTGCAGTCCGCCGCTCGCGTCGCCGCCGGTGTAGTCGTAGTCCCAGCGGCTGGTGTGGAACGCATGCCCCTTGAAGGTCTCGATGCCGGGGATGCCGGGGAGCTTCGCCCGGCTGAGTGTTCCACTGGAGATCACCACATGGCGTGCCCGGATGCGGTCGTCCCGGTCGGTGTGGACGGTCCACTCCAACCCGGCGTCGTCCCAGCGGAGTTCGGTCACCTGGGTCCGGAAGCAGACATCGCGGTAGAGGTCGAAGTGGCGCCCGATCGCCCGCGCGTGCTGTCTGATCTCCTCGCCCGGCGCGTATCGCCACTGCGGTACGTAGCCGATCTCCTCGAGCAGGGGCAGATAGACATAGGACTCGATGTCGCACTGGACACCCGGATAGCGGTTCCAGTACCAGGTGCCGCCGAAGTCCCCGCCCTGTTCGATCATGCGGATCTCCCGCACACCCGCCTGTCGCAGCCGCGCACCGGCGAGCAGACCGCCGAATCCGCCCCCGATGATCAGGACCTCGACGCGGTCGTGCAGTGGCTCCCGGGTGAACTCCGGTTCCACGTACGGGTCCTGGGCGTAGGAGCCGAAGTCGCCGGCGATGCGCCGGTACTGCTTCCTGCCGTCGGGGCGGATCCGGCGGTCACGCTCGGCCCGGTACTTCGCCCGCAGGGCGTCCGGGTCGAATCCCAGCTCGTCGGCGTCCATGGAGGGGGCGGCGGTGGGCGGATGGTGGGGGGTGGACATAGGGGGTCCTCGTGCCTCTGGCGTCGGAAGGTCTGCGGGGCTCGGGCGCCGCAAGGGTCCGTTGATCGGCGGCGCGGGCTCAGCCTCACAGAAAACGTTCCCACTGCGCAAGGTTTCCCAGTGGGCAAGAATCGGCCTTCTCGCGTATGCTCACCGGCGATGACTACCGGCCTGCGCGAGCGCAAGAAGGCGGCGACCCGCCAGTCGCTGCACGATGCCGCCGTGCGCCTCGCCGCCGAGCACGGCGTCGAGCACCTCACGGTGGAGGCCATCGCCGATGCCGCCACCGTCTCCCGGCGCACCTTCTCCAATTACTTCGCCAGCAAGGAACAGGCGCTGCTGCATCACGACAGGGCGCGCACGGTCCGGCTGGTCGAGCTGATCCGCGCCCGCCCGGCGGGGGAATCCCTGATGACGGCGGTGATCCGCGCCGCCGAGCAGCACTCCACCGAGTTCACCGACGACCCGGCGCAGGAGGAGCACTACCGGACCCTGCGCCTGCATCCGGCGCTGCTCCCGGAGCTGGTCGCCACCTACGCCGCCGCCGAGCGCGATCTCGCCGAGGCCGCCGAAGAGCGCCTTCCCGCCGGACCGGACACCCCGCTGCGGGCCCAGGTCCTCGCCGCGACCCTTCTCGCCACCTTCCGCGTCGTCGGACAGACGGCTCTCGAACGCCGTGAGCACGATGTCGTGGACCTGCTCCGGCAGGCCATCGGCATCACCCGCGAGGGCTTCCGCTGACCGTTTTTCCCCGGCCGGGGGGACGGCTGGGCCAAGCGTGGCCGGATCTGAACGACTCTCGATAGGCACTGGCTATCGAGATGATCAGAATCATATCTTGGCCCTTTCGACCCGCCCGGTTCTACCGTCGTGTTCATGGCATTGACAACGCGGCCGGAGCAGCGTCCGACGCGGGCGGAGCGACGGCCGTCCATGGCGCTCACATTCTGGCAATCGACGCTCGGCAAGAAGATCGTCATGGGCGTGACCGGTCTGATCATGATCGGTTACCTCTGCGCTCACCTGCTCGGGAACATGAAGATCTTCTTCGGTCCCGGGGAGTTCAACGGCTACGGACACTGGCTGCGCGTCATGGGGGCGCCCGTCCTGCACCATCAGTGGGGCCTGTGGATCGCCCGTATCGTCCTCGTCGCAGCGGTGATCCTGCACGGTGTTTCCGCTTACCAGCTGAGCAGGCGCGACATCAAGGCCCGCCCGCAGAGCTACGTCCACGCCAAGCCACGGATGAGCTATGCCACCCGGACCATGCGCTGGGGCGGGGTGATCCTGGCCCTGTTCATCGTGTGGCACATCCTGGACCTCACCACCGGCACCACGCACAGTGGCGGATTCCAGGAGGGCCATCCGTACCAGAACGTGGTGGACACCTTCTCCACCTGGTACGGGAACGTCATCTACATCGTGGCGATGCTGGCCATGGGCATGCACGTCCAGCACGGCTTCTGGAGCGCCGCGCAGACCCTCGGCGCGGGCAGCCGTACCCGTGACCGTGCCCTCAAGGCCACTGCCAATGGGCTGGCGATCGTTCTCACCGCCGGGTTCATCTCGATACCCGTCGGTGTCATGACCGGAGTGGTGAGCTGACCATGACCTCGTACAGCGAATACACCGAGTACACCGTCGGCGAGCCGATCGAGGACGAGCAGGCCCCCTCCGGGCCGGTGAGCGAGCGCTGGGACACCCGCCGCTTCCAGGCCAAGCTGGTCAACCCCGCCAACCGCCGCAAGCACACCATCATCGTGGTGGGCACCGGCCTGGCCGGTGGCGCCGCCGGGGCCACCCTGGCCGAGCAGGGCTACCACGTGGTGCAGTTCTGCTACCAGGACTCGCCGCGCCGGGCCCACTCCATCGCCGCCCAGGGCGGGATCAACGCGGCGAAGAACTACCGCAACGACGGCGACTCGATCCACCGGCTGTTCTACGACACCGTCAAGGGCGGCGACTTCCGCGCCCGCGAGTCCAATGTCCACCGCCTGGCGCAGATCTCGGTGGAGATCATCGACCAGTGCGTGGCCCAGGGCGTGCCGTTCGCCCGGGAGTACGGCGGTCTGCTGGACACCCGCTCGTTCGGCGGTGTGCAGGTCTCCCGTACCTTCTACGCCCGCGGTCAGACGGGCCAGCAGCTGCTGCTCGGCGCCTACCAGGCGCTGTCCCGCCAGATCGCGGCGGGCAATGTGGAGATGCACGCCCGCACCGAGATGCTGGACCTGATCGTGGTCGACGGGCGGGCACGCGGCATCGTCGCCCGTGATCTGGTGACCGGCAAGATCTCCACGTACTTCGCCGACGCGGTGGTGCTGGCCAGCGGCGGCTACGGCAACGTCTTCTATCTGTCGACGAACGCCATGAACTCCAACGCGACCGCCATCTGGCGGGCGCACCGGCGCGGCGCGTACTTCGCCAACCCCTGCTTCACCCAGATCCACCCGACCTGCATCCCGCGCTCCGGGGACCACCAGTCCAAGCTGACCCTGATGAGCGAGTCGCTGCGCAACGACGGCCGGATCTGGGTGCCCAAGGCGAAGGGCGACACCCGTCCGGCCGCCGAGATCCCCGAGGACGAGCGCGACTACTACCTGGAGCGGATCTATCCGTCGTTCGGCAATCTGGTGCCGCGCGACATCGCCTCCCGCGCCGCGAAGAACGTCTGTGACGAGGGTCGCGGCGTCGGACCCGGCGGCCAGGGCGTCTATCTGGACTTCGCCGACGCCATCGCCCGGATGGGCCGCAAGGCGGTCGAGGAGAAGTACGGCAACCTCTTCGACATGTACGAGCGGATCACGGCGGAGAATCCGTACGAGGTCCCGATGCGCATCTACCCCGCGATCCACTACACGATGGGCGGGCTGTGGGTCGACTACGACCTGCAGACCACCGTGCCGGGTCTGTTCGCGATCGGCGAGGCCAACTTCTCCGACCACGGTGCCAACCGGCTAGGCGCCTCCGCGCTGATGCAGGGCCTGGCCGACGGCTACTTCGTCCTGCCGTCGACGATCAACGACTATCTGGCCCGCCACCCGCACAAGGAAGAGGTGGATGCCGGGCACCCCGCGGCCGTGGAGGCGGTGCGAGAGACCGAGGACCGGCTGGCCAAGCTGCTGGCCGTCGACGGCGACCGCACCCCCGACTCCTTCCACCGCGAGATCGGCGAGCTGGTGTGGGAGTTCTGCGGCATGGCCCGCACCGACGAGGGGCTGCGCAAGGCACTGGACCGCATCCCGCAGATCCGCGAGGAGTTCTGGCGGCGGATCAAGGTGCCGGGCACCGGCGAGGAGTTCAACCAGTCGCTGGAGAAGGCCAACCGGGTCGTGGACTATCTGGAGCTGGCCGAGCTGATGTGCCTGGACGCCCTGCACCGGGCCGAGTCCTGCGGTGGCCACTTCCGTGAGGAGTCCCAGACCCCCGACGGCGAGGCCGCCCGCCGGGACGAGGAGTTCACCTACGCCGCGGCCTGGGAGTTCACCGACACCGGCGCCGCCCCCGTGCTCCACAAGGAGCAGCTGACCTTTGAGTACGTCCACCCCACTCAGCGGAGCTACGCATGAAGCTCACCCTGCGCGTCTGGCGCCAGAAGAACGCCGACACCCCCGGTGCCATGGCCACTTACCAGCTCGACGGTGTCTCCCAGGACATGTCCTTCCTGGAGATGCTCGACATCCTCAACGAGGAACTCATCGTCAAGGGTGAGGAGCCGGTGGCCTTCGACCACGACTGCCGTGAGGGCATCTGCGGTGCGTGCAGCCTCGTGATCAACGGTGACGCCCACGGTCCGGAGCGCACCACCACCTGCCAGCTCCATATGCGGTCCTTCCAGGACGGCGACACCATCGACATCGAGCCCTGGCGTGCCTCCGCCTTCCCGGTCATCAAGGACCTGGTGGTGGACCGCTCCGCCTTCGACCGGGTGATCCAGGCCGGTGGCTTCATCACCGCCCCGACCGGGGCCGCGCCGGAGGCACACGCCACTCCGGTGCCCAAGGCGGACGCGGACTTCGCGTTCGAGCACGCCGAGTGCATCGGCTGCGGCGCCTGCGTGGCGGCCTGTCCCAACGGTGCCGCGATGCTGTTCACCTCGGCCAAGGTCAACCACCTCAATGTGCTGCCCCAGGGCTCTCCCGAGCGGGAGACCCGGGTGCTGGACATGGTGTCCCAGATGGACGCCGAGGGCTTCGGCGGCTGCACCCTCACCGGTGAGTGCGCCACGGCCTGTCCCAAGGGCATCCCCCTGTTCTCCATCACCGCGATGAACAAGGAGTGGCTGCGGGCGACCCGCAAGGTCAAGCGCTGACCCGCACTCCCCCGAAAACGGCACCCCTCGACAACGCTCCGTGGATGGGGTGTCCCGGCGGCGGAGGTCTTTCCGGACGCAAGACCTCCGCCGCCACTCAACCCAGCGGCCGGGCGCCGGGCAATCGGCTCATGTGCCCGGTGCCCGGCCGCTAGGTTGGGCGGATGTATGCCACTCGAGTCTCCCGACGTGTGAACGCTCCGCGCTCGGTCGTCTACCGGGCGCTTCTCGACGCGAGCGCCGTCGCGGCCTGGCGGGTGCCCGACGGCATGACCTGCCGGGTGCATGAGTTCGACCCCCGCGAAGGGGGGACCTTCCGCATCTCGCTCATCTACGACGACCCGGCGAGCACCGGCAAGTCGGGCGGCCAGACGGACACCTACCACGGCCGCTTCAGCCGGCTGGTGCCGGACGAGCAGGTGGTCGAGGTGTCCGAGTTCGAGGCCACGGATCCCGCCCTGCACACCACGATGACGATCACGACCACGCTCACCGACGCGGAGGGCGGCGGCACGGACGTCCACATCCTGCACGAGGGGCTCCCCGACGCCGTACCGGCCGCCGACAACGAGCTGGGCACCCGTATGAGCCTGGACAAGCTGGCCGAACTCGTCGAGACGGGCCGGGCGCCCGGCTAGGAGGACCTCCGGCCGGGCGCCGTTCCCACCCGGGCAGGCGTTCCCGCCGATGCGAGCCGATCGTCGCCGCTCAGGCGGGCCGATCGTGGTCGCTCACGCGGGCCCATCGTCGTCGAAGGAGTCCAGATGGGCGGTGAGGTCGTCGACGAAGCGCGCCAGAAGCCGGCCGAAGACCTCGCGGTCGTGCGGGCTCCAGCCCGCGAGGGCGTCGCCGAACCATCCGAGGACGGTCCGCATATAGCGGTCGGTCGCCGCCGCTCCCTCGGCGGTCGGCTCGATGAGCCGAGCGCGCTGATCGTCCGGATCGGTGACCCGGTGGACCAGTCCGCGCCGCGCCAGCTCGTTCACCTGCCGGGTCACATGGGGCCCGACGACCTGCATCCGTGCGGCGATCTCCCCCACGCGCAGTGGAACCCCCGCCACGTGCAGGGTGATCAGCACCGACATCGCGGGCCGGTCCACGGATACACCGGCGGCCTCCATGGCGCGCTCGGTCAGGCGGCCCCGGTTCACGGCACCGCTGAGCTGCGTCAGACGGGGCAGCATGGCCAGCAGGTCGTGTTCACCGTCGCCGCCCTGCCCGGCCTCCGGTTCCTCGGCGGTCATCCCGCCCTCCACATCTACCTAAGTTAGGTATATAGTCATCTCATCGGCCCCACGCCCGGGGCCCTTTCACGCCACTAAAAAGGATACCTGAGTTAGGTATACGCCAGGCCCTCCCCGCAGGAGGGCCGGAGAGGAGTGCCCATGGGCGGCATGAACACCGCGCCGAAGCGCACGATCCTGGTCTCCGGCGCCAGCATCGCCGGTCCCGCACTGGCCTACTGGCTCCACCGGTACGGCTTCGCGGTCACCGTCGTCGAGAAGGCCGCCGCACTACGCGGTGGCGGCTACCCCATCGACATCCGCGGCACCGCGGTCGAGGTCGTCCGGCGCATGGGGGTGCTCCCCCGGCTCCGGGACGCCCACGTCGCCGTCCGCCGGATCTCCTTCGTCGACGCGGAAGGCCGTCCGATAGCCGACATCCGGCCCGAAGCCCTCTCCGGCGGCGAGGAAGGCCATGACCTCGAAATCCCCCGCGGAGAGCTGGCCGAGATCCTCTACGGGGAGATCCGCGACGATGTCGAACTCCTCTTCAACGACTCCATCGCCACCCTCCACGACCACGACGGCGGTGTGGACGTGACCTTCCGCGGCGGAGCCCGGCGCACCTTCGACCTGGTCATCGGCGCCGACGGCATCCACTCGCACACCAGGGGCCTGACCTTCGGCCCCGAGGAGCCCTACCACCGCTATCTCGGCCACAGCTTCGCCGGATTCACCATGCCCAACCATCTGGGGCTCGCCCACGAGGGTCTCACCTGGAACGTGCCGGGCAGGACCGCCGTCCTCTACGCACCCCGCGACGGCGACCGCGTCCACGCCTTCCTCAGCTTCCTGCGCCCCGACCCGCCCCTCGACGCCTTCCGCGACCCCGCCGCCCAGCGCGACCTCGTGGCCGGGACGTTCGCCGGGTACGCATGGGAGATCCCGCGCATGGTCGCCGCCCTGCGCGACAGCGACGACCTCTTCTTCGACGTGGTCAGCCAGATCCATATGCCCCGGTGGTCCACCGGCCGGGTCGCCCTGGTCGGCGACGCCGCCTACGCGCCGTCGTTCTTCTCCGGCCAGGGCTCGAGCCTGGCGCTGGTCGGCGCGTACGTCCTCGCCGGCGAGCTGGCCGCAGGCCCCGACCACGCCGACGCCTACGCGAGGTACGAGCGCGCTGTGCGGTCGTTCGTGGAGATGAACCAGGCACTCGCCACCGAAGGGAGCGCGGGCCTGTCTCCCCGTACCCCCGAGGACCTGGCCCGGCGCAACGAGGCGCTGCGCGACCCGTCCCCCGTGCTCAACAGCACGGGCCGGCACGCGCACTCGGCCCTGACCCTCCCCGGCTACGACGTCGCGTAAGGGCAGGTCACGCCGATATCGGCGCCGGCCGGGTCAGCCGGTGGTGCCGATGGCCTGGGTGGGGCCCGAGCCGGAGGTCACGACGGACGGCACCCGGTCGGCGGGGTCGAGGGAGTAGGAGTAATAAGCCTTCGGGTCGAACGCGGTACCGCCGCTCTCGTTGCGGCCGGTGGTGTTGACGAAGACATTGCCGCGCTGGACCAGAGTGGCGGTGGCGTCCTTGATGACGGGGTTCTCGAAGCCCCGGAAATAGCTGTTCTCCAGCACCATCTTGGTGTTCCCCCGGGCGTAGTTGCCGTAGGAGGAACTGATGTCCGTGCCGGGGTCGTCCTGCAGGTAGTTGTTGTACAGATGCGCATGGGCGATGTTGTCGGCGGACGGGTTGCGCTGCTCGCTCTCGCGGAACCAGTTGTGGTGGATCGTGATGTCGGCCGTGGTGTTCTCCGTCCAGCCGATCCCGAAGCTCTTGTTGTTCTGCCGCAGCCGGTTCCAGGACACCGTGAGGTAGGTGGTGTCCTTACGGCTGTCGATCAGCCCGTCCGCCATATGCCGCAGTTCGTTGTGATCGATCCACACATGGTGGGCGCCGTCCATCTGGATGGCGTCCCAGTCATGCTCCTTGTCGTTCCATGTGCCCTCGTAGGAGTCACGGATCGTCAGATTCCTGATGATGACGTTGTGCACGCCCTGGCCCAGGAAGAAGCCGCCACCGACGATCTGGCCCGATGTGCCCGAGCCCACGATGGTCTTGTCGGAGGCGACCTTGATCTCCTTGCCCTTGGGATCCATCGTGATCGCCGCGGCCACGACGATGACGTACGGCTCGGATGCCGTCGCGTACTTCTCGAGATCGGCGAGTGTCCGCACGGTGACCGTACGGCCGTCCCGGCCCCCGTACGTACCGTTCTGCCCCAGCGCGCTGACGGACGCGAACCCGTCGGCGACCTCGGCGCTCCAAGGCGCGGCGGCCGGTCCCCGCCCGTCCTCGGCGAATGCGCCCTCCCCCGGCAGAGCGACCGCGCCCGCCAGCGTCAGGGCCCCGACGACCGCTGCCAGCCCACGACGCCTGCCGCGCCCCACCGCCCGACGTTCGGCTTCCATGGCCCACCACTCCCACTGCTCGACGACATCTGCCGTGCGACTGTCGCCACCGCGCGCCAGGAGGTTGCCGGGGCCGCGGATAGTCCGGTGGCGGAATCTCGCCGGTCTTGCCCGGGCCATGACGCGCTGACAGACTCCGGCGGAAGACAGAAAGCGCTTACCGACGGACGCACCACCCAACCGACGGACGCACCCCCATGAGTCGCCCCGGAGGGAACAGTGAGCGAACACGGTCGCAGACAGGTATTACGGACCGGCCTCGGCGCGGTCGCCGGATCGACGGTGCTCGGCGGAGTCGGCGCCACCACACCGGCTTCGGCGGTGCCAGGGCCAGGCCGGCCGATCGAGGCGGGTGACGCGGTGACGGCAAGTGAACCGGCCTCCGCCCGGGCACATCTGCCATGGGTGGCCGACCTGGGGGACGGCCGCTATCAGAACCCGGTGCTCAACGCCGACTGGTCCGACCCCGACGTGATCCGGGTGGGCCCGTACTTCTATCTGGTCGCCTCCACCTTCAACCGCGTTCCCGGACTGCCCGTCCTGCGGTCGGTCGACCTGGTCAACTGGAGCGTCATCGGCCACGCCCTGACCGAGCTGGAGCCCAAGGACCACTTCAGCGAGCCGAGGCACGGCGAGGGGGTGTGGGCCCCGGCCCTGCGCCATCACGACGGCAAGTTCTGGATCTTCTATCCCGACCCCGACTTCGGGATCTTCATGGTGACCGCCACCGACCCGCGAGGGCCATGGAGCACACCGCGTCCGGTCAAACCGGGCAAGGGGCTGATCGACCCGTGTCCGCTGTGGGACGACGACGGGCAGGCGTATCTGATCCACGCCTGGGCGAAGAGCCGCAGCGGCATCAACAACCGGCTCACGCTGCACCGCATGAGCCCGGAAGGGACCGAACTGCTCGACGCGGGCCGGATCGTGGTCAACGGCGATGACCTCCCCGGCTACACCACGCTGGAGGGCCCGAAACTCTACAAACGGGACGGCTGGTACTGGATCTTCGCTCCGGCCGGCGGCGTCACCAACGGCTGGCAGTCGGCGTTCCGCTCCCACTCCATCTGGGGCCCGTACGAGAACCGCATCGTCCTCGCCCAGGGCGACACCCCCGTCAACGGGCCGCACCAAGGGGCGTGGGTGACCACCGAGAGCGGTGAGGACTGGTTTCTGCACTTCCAGGACCGCGATGCCTACGGGCGGGTGGTGCACCTCCAGCCGATGCGGTGGCGCACCGATGGCTGGCCGGTGATGGGCACCGACGACGGCAGCGGCCGCGGTACGCCGGTGCTGGTGCACACCAAGCCCCGCGTGAACGGCCGGACGGAGGTCACCGCGCCCGCCAGTAGCGACGACTTCAGTGGGGCGGAGCTGGGCGGGCAGTGGATGTGGCAGGCGAACGCCGACCCGGCGTGGTGGTCGCTGCGCCGTTCCCCGGGCCGACTCGCCCTGGTCTGCCAACCGAGCCCGGCCGCCGACGACTTACGGCTGCTGCCCCAGGTGCTGACCCAGCGGCTGCCCGCCGAATCGTTCACCGCGACGACCTCGATGAGCGTGTCCACCATGACGGCGGGCTCCCGGGCCGGGCTGGTGGTCCTGGGTGAGACCTACGCCTGGGTGGGCCTGCGCCACGACGGCGACCGGATCGTCCTCGTATGCCGCACCGCGGCCCAGGACGCCGCCGAGGTGGATGCCGTCACGCCGGTGCCGTTGCGGAGGGGGTGCTCTGCCGTACGGCTCCGGGTGAGTGTGCGGCCGGGAGCGGTGTGCCAATTCGCGGCCGAGGTGGACGGGCGGGGGTTCACACCGCTCGGTGCGCCGTTCCCGGCGACCGCGGGCAAGTGGATCGGGGCCACCGTGGGACCCTTCGCCACCGGTCCGGCGACCGGCGGTAGGGGCGGTGTGGCGGAGTTCGACTGGTTCCGGATGGGACCGATTTCCCCGTAGATGGCCGGGGACGGGCCTTCGGGACCAGTCCCCGCCGGTTCGTGGTGCCCTGTCGGCAGAAGGGGCGCCGAGGAGGGCCCCAGCGGAAGCCGGGAGGAACACCATGCACCAGCGCATCGCCGTCACGGCAGCCCTGTCCGCGGCCCTCGTCGCCGTGCTCGCCAGTGCGCCCACCGCGTCGGCCGAGCCCAGTCCGCCCGACTGTCCCTCAGGGAACGTCTGTGTCTTCGACAGCAACGTGGGCACCGACGGTCCGGCCGTGATCAAGACGACCGGCAACTGGAGGGGCTCCCACCCGACCGGCGTCGTCGGCAGCACGATCTTCAACAACGGCACTCGTCAGCCGGGCCACGATCACATCCAGGCCACCTGGGTCTTCAACGGACAGACGTTCGGCAGGTGCCTCCACGTCAACCCCGGCCCCGGCGACTACAAGTCGATCATCGGGGACGAGGCCACCCTGACCAGCCTCACCTGGCGCGGCGAATGCGACGACTGAACGGGCAAACGTCCCCTGCCCGGCCTGGCAGGGGACATCGCCGAAGGCCCGGTACGGCTCGGATGACGGAGCCAGGGGCCATGGTGAGCGACTGCGGACACGTCCGCTCAGAGGCCGTAGCGGCTCTTCAGATGGCGCTGCGATCGCCGCGTACGCGTGGGTCCCGCTCACGTCGGCCGGCGGCCGACAGGCCCGCTCAGACCGACCGGGTGGCCACGACCAGTCGGCAGCGAGGGCTGCCGTCCGCCCGCCGCCCGAGCTCCTCCAGTGCCCGCAGCTCGACCTCGAACCCGGCCCGGAGCAGCTCTTCCCGCACCTCCGCGAGCCGGAAGGTCCGGTAGTACATCACAAAGCGCGGCCGCCACACCGCGTTGCGCACCCGCATCACGGTGTCGAACGCCAGGAGCTCCCAGTAGTGCCGGGATCCCGGACGGGCCGGTGCCCCGATCGGGAAGGCGAACCGGCCGCCCGGGCGGAGCACGGAGTGGACCTGGGCGAAGAGCCCCGGCAGCTCCCGCGGCAGGAAGTGGCCGAACGCCCCGAAGCTCACCACCACGTCGAAGACCGGCCCGAACGGAAGGGCGCGCACGTCGGCGCGTACCCAGTCCGTGCGCGGGGCGTCCGGCATCGCCGGCGTACGGGCCCGGCCCGCGGCCAGCATGCCCGCGCTGAAGTCGACGCCGGTGATCCGCTCCCGGCACACCTGCCGCAGCACGCCCATGCCCGCGCCGGTTCCGCAGCACACATCGAGGCCGCTGTCGAAGGGCCCGAGCCCGCGCAGGGCGCCGGTCACCGAGTCCAGCACCGACGCCGGGGTCCGGTACCCGGTGTGGTCGAACTTCGGGGCCAGCAGGTCGTAGCCGTGCTCGACGGAGGACAGCGCCTGGACGACGAGCTCACGGAAGGTGGGGCCCTGGGGTGCGGACATCACGCTCAGCATAGAGCCCCACCGGGGCAGGACGGTCGTACGCCCGGCTTGTCACACGCGCGGCTGGTCGTACTCCCGGCCTGTCATGCACCTGGACAGGGCGCCGGTGGCGTGCTGTGATGCCCGACAACGATGTCAGGCACGACGTGTCGTCCTTGACCATCCCTCGGCACTTCTCCGGCACTTCCTCGGCACTCCACCGACAGGAGCCGCACGATGCCCCTCGACCGACGCCGCTTCCTCCGCACCAGCGCCCTCACCCTCGGTGCCCCCGCGCTCGCCGCCCACCTGGCCCCGGCCGCCGTGGCATCCCCGGCCCAGCGGCCGAGGGCCCCGCTGGCCGACGCCTTCGACCGGCTCCCGTCCGGGAGCGTCACCCCGCGCGGATGGCTGGCCGAGCAGCTCCGTCTCCAACTCCATGGGCTCTGCGGCCGGTACGAGGAGCGCTCGCACTTCCTCGACGTCAACGCCACCGGGTGGACCCATCCGGACCAGGACGGCTGGGAAGAGGTGCCCTACTGGCTGCGTGGCTATGTCCCGCTGGCCGTGGCCACCCGTGACCAGGCAGCGCTCGCGAACTCCCGTAAGTGGATCGACGCCATCCTCGCCACCCAGCAGAGCGACGGCTTCTTCGGGCCGCGCTCCCTGCGGACAAAGCTGAACGGCGGCCCCGACTTCTGGCCGTTCCTCCCCCTCCTCATGGCCCTGCGCACCCATGAGGAGTTCACCGGCGACCAGCGCGTCGTCCCCTTCCTGACCCGCTTCCTGAGCTTCATGAACGCGCAGGGGCCCAGCGCCTTCGACTCCAGCTGGGTCTCCTACCGCTGGGGCGACGGGCTCGACACCGCGATGTGGCTGTATCGCCGCACCGGCGAGGCGTTCCTCCTCGACCTCGTCCACAAGATGCATATCTACGGCGCCAATTGGGTCGACGACCTCCCGAGCCCGCACAACGTCAATATCGCCCAGGGCTTCCGCGAGCCCGCCCAGTACGCGCAAGTGACCGGGTCCGCCGAGCTCAGACAGGCGACCTACCGCACCTACGCGTCGGTGCTCGGCGCATACGGCCAGTTCCCGGGCGGCGGCATCGCCGGCGACGAGAACTACCGCCCGGGTTTCGCGGACCCCCGGCAGGGGTTCGAGACCTGCGGCATCGTCGAGTTCATGGCCAGCCATGAGCTGCTGACCCGGATCACCGGCGACCCGGTCTGGGCGGACCGCTGCGAGGACCTGGCCTTCAACATGCTGCCCGCCGCCCTCGACCCCCAGGGCACCGGCACCCACTACGTCACCAGCGCGAACAGTATCGACCTGAACAACGCGGTGAAGTCCCAGGGGCAGTTCCAGAACGGCTTCGCGATGCAGTCGTACCAGCCGGGCGTCGACCAGTACCGCTGCTGCCCGCACAACTACGGCATGGGGTGGCCGTACTTCGCCGAGGAGCTGTGGCTGGCCACTCCCGACAAGGGGCTCGCCGCTTCCCTCTACGCCGCGTGCCAGGTGAGCGCGAAGGTCGCCGGCGGTACGGCGGTCACCTTCACCGAGGACACCGACTATCCGTTCGACGAGACCATCAGGCTCACCCTGTCCACCCGTGAGAAGGTGGCCTTCCCACTCCATCTGCGTGTCCCCGGCTGGTGCGAGAACCCCCTTATCGAGGTCAACGGCCGGCCGGTGGCCGCGGGCGGCGGTCCGGTCTTCGTCAAGGTCGACCGGAGCTGGACGGACGGCGATGTGGTGACGATCCGCCTACCCCAGCGCACCACCCTGCGGGCCTGGTCCGCGCAGCACGACGCGGTCAGCGTCGACCACGGCCCGCTGACATACTCCCTGCGCATCGGGGAGGATTTCGTGCGCTACGCCGGCACCGACACCTTCCCCGAGTACGAAGTGCACGCCACCACGCCGTGGAACTACGGCCTCACCCCCGGCGTCGTCCCCGTCCTCACCCGCGACGACGGTCCGCTCGCCGCCAACCCCTTCACCCACGAGGGCACCCCGGTCCGCATGACCGCGCAGGCGCGTCGCATCCCCGAGTGGGTCTCCGACGACGAGCAGGTGGTCACCCCGCTGCAGCAGAGCCCGGCCCGGGCCGACACACCGGCCGAGACGGTCACCCTCATCCCCATGGGCGCCGCCCGGCTGCGCATCACCTGCTTTCCGACGGCCTCGCCGGACGGCCGGGCATGGACCCCGGAGCCGCCCTTCCGCCGCCTGCAGAACAAGCACAGCGGCAAGGTGCTCGCGGTCGACGAGATGTCCACGGCCAACAGCGCCCGTGTGGTGCAGTTCGACAACACGCCGACGGGAGACCACGCCTGGCAGTGGATCGACCGGGGCGAGGGCTGGTTCCTGATCCGCAACGGACACAGCGGCAAGGTCCTGGGCGTCGACCGGATGTCGACCGCCGACAGCGCCATCGTCGTCCAGTACGAGGACAACGGCACGGCCGATCACCTCTGGAGGAAGGTGGACAACGGCGACGGCTGGTTCCGCGTCCTCAACAAGAACAGCCAGAAGGTGCTCGGCGTCGACGGCATGTCCACCGCCAACAGCGCCCAGGTGGTGCAGTACGACGACAACGGAACCGATGACCATCTGTGGCGGCTCGTGTGATCGGACCCTGAAGATGACGTCGCGGCCGCGGGGACACTCCGTAGGAAGGTGTCGGCACGACGTCAACGGATGAGACCATCGGCGCCGGGCCGTCCGCCCGACGCCGTGGCATCTCCGCATGCCCCGCTCAGCGCCGGGTGTGCACCGCTTCGGCCGACGGGCAGGTCCAGGACCGCCACGCGGTGTGCCAGCCGTCGGGACCGTCCGTACGGACGTCGGGTCCCGCCCAGGCGATGTAGCCGTCGGGGCGGACGAGCAGGGCGGGGCCGCGCGCTGCGTCGCACTCTCCTCGCCGCGCGCCGGCCGCGCGGTCGTCCGACGGAATCCCGCCCCACAGGCACTCCCCTCGTGACTCGTCGCGACGCATTGACGGAGTGAGTACTCACTCCGTACGGTACCGGCATGCCAGAGAACTCCTCCACCCCGCCCCGGCGCCGTGCGCCGGCCATGGATCCCGACCAGCGCCGCGCGATGATCGTCGCCGCCGCGCTGCCCCTCGTCGTCGAATACGGCGCCTCCGTGACGACGGCGAAGATCGCCCGAGCCGCGGGCATCGGGGAAGGCACGATCTTCCGTGTCTTCGAGGACAAGGACGCCCTGCTCGCGGCCTGTATGGCCGAGGCCGTGCGGCCCGATGACACCGTGGCCCATCTGGAGTCGATCGCCCTGGACCAGCCGCTGGCGGACCGGCTCGCCGAGGCGGCCGATGTGGTGCGCGGACACATGGCCCGCATCGGCGCGGTCGCCGGAGCGCTCGCGGCGGCCGGGCGGCTTGAACGCGCCGCCCCCAAACCCGATAAGGACGGACGTCTCCCGGACCGCGAGGCGAGCCTGGCCCGGCCGCGCGCGGCGCTGGCCGCGCTTTTCGAGCCCGACCGGGACAGCCTGCGGCTCGCCCCGGAACGGCTCGCGGACGCCTTCCAGCTGACGCTGATGTCGGCCGGGCGGCTGGGCGCCCCCGACCCGCTGACCACCGAGGAAGTCGTGGACCTCTTCCTGCACGGCGCGCTCGCGGCACCCGGGGAGGCCAGGTGACCGGACCCGACGCGTACGAGGAACTCCCGCACCGCCGCCGGACCCTGATCACCCTCGCCCTGCTGGGCTGCGCCTTCCTGGCCATGCTGGACGGCACCGTGGTCGGCACCGCGCTGCCCCGCATCGTCGAGCAGATCGGCGGAGGGGACGCCTGGTACGTCTGGCTCGTCACCGCCTATCTGCTGACCTCCTCCGTCAGCGTGCCGGTCTACGGCCGCTTCTCCGACCTCTACGGCCGCCGCCGGCTGCTGATCGGCGGACTCACCGTCTTCCTGGTCGGCTCCGTCGCCTGCGGCCTGTCCGCCTCCATGCCGGCGCTGATCCTCTCCCGCGCGCTCCAGGGCCTGGGCGCGGGAGCCCTGCTGACCCTCGGCATGGCGCTGGTCCGCGACCTCCACCCACCGTCGCGCCCCCAGGGCCTGATCCGGATGCAGACGGTGATGGCCACCATGATGATCATGGGCATGATCAGCGGCCCGCTCCTCGGTGGGCTGCTCGCCGATCATGTCGGCTGGCGCTGGGCGTTCTGGCTCAATCTCCCCCTCGGGCTGGCCGCCATCGCCGTCATCGCCCTGGCCCTGCCCGACCGGCGTCCCGCCACCCCGCCGTCCGGACGGCTCGACGCGGCGGGGATCCTCCTCCTCGCCGCCGGGCTCTCCCTCGCGCTGACCGGCCTCAGCGTAAAGGGCAACGCGACCGCTGGACACGCCCCCTCCTGGACGGACCCGGCCGTCATGGGCTGTCTGCTCGGAGGTCTGGCGCTGCTCGCGTCGCTCATACCGGTCGAGCGGCGGGCCGCCGTCCCCGTCCTGCCCCTGCGGCTGTTCCGGCACCGCACCTACACGGCCCTGCTGACCGCCGGTTTCTTCTTCCAGGTCGCCGCCCTGCCGGTGGGGATCTTCCTGCCGCTGTACTTCCAGCACATCCGCGGCCACTCGGCCACCGCCTCCGGTCTGCTGCTGCTCCCCCTGCTCATCGGCATGACCCTCGGCAACCGGCTCACCGCCGCCACTGTCCTGCGCAGCGGGCACGTCAAACCGGTCCTGCTGACCGGAGCGGGGCTGCTCACCGCCGGCACCGCCGCCTTCGTCGCCCTGAGGGCCACCACACCGCTCGCGCTGACGTCCGTTCTGCTGCTGCTCGTCGGGCTCGGCACCGGACCGGCCATGGGCGGGCTCACCATCGCCACCCAGAACTCCGTCCCGCGTGCCGACATGGGCACCGCCACCGCGGGCTCCGCCCTCACCAAGCAGCTCGGGGGCGCGGTCGGCCTGGCCTGTGCCCAGTCCCTGATCGGCCACTCCGGCACGGTCGCGCCCACCGCGAGGGCCATCGGCTCCACCATCGCCTGGAGCGGAAGCGCCGCCGGGCTCCTCGCCCTCGGGGCGCTGCTCCTGATGCGCGACATTCCCATCGCCACGCCCGGACGGAGCCCCGGCGCGCCCACTCCCCCGTCCGCCGTCGGCACGCCCCGGACGTCCCGGTAGCCATCGGCCGGGCGCTTGCGGCACGGCCTGTCGATCGCACTTGACCTCAAGCGCTTCAAGTGTCGGATGCTCGTCATATGACAACGACAGGGACAGAGGTCCGGGGCTCCCCGATGACCATCCAGCAGGTGTCGAGACTGAGCGGCCTCTCGGAGCCGACGCTGCGCTACTACGAGAAGATCGGCCTGATCCCCGCGGTGGACCGCGACCGGGACAGTGGCCACCGGCGCTACCACCCCACCGTGGTGGAGACGATCAAGGCGCTGGGGTGTCTGAGGTCGACCGGAATGAGCGTGCAGGACATGCGTGCCTACCTCCGCCACCTCGACGAGGGTGCACGGGGCGCCGTTCCCCTGCGCGACCTCTTCCGGCGCAATGCGGAGCGCCTGGAGCGGGAGATGGCGCTCATGGCGGTCCGCCTGCGCTATCTGCAGCTCAAGGCGGAGATGTGGGACGCGCGGGAGCGCGCCGACGCCGATGCGGAGCGCCGGGCGATCGACGAGATCACGGGCGTCATCGACGCGCTGTGAGAAGTGCTTTTCGGAAAGGATGCAAAGGAATTCATGGAAGGCAAGACTGTCCCGGTGTCCGCTGACGCCGACACCGACGTCGACGCCGGTGGTGGCGAACTCGTCCTGGTGACCGGAGGCAACGGCTATGTCGGCACCCATGTGATCAGCGGCCTGCTGCGGAGCGGCCATCGGGTCCGTACCACGGTCCGTTCGCACGGCCGGGCGGCGAGCGCCGCCGCGAGCGTCCGGTCGGCCATCGCGGCCTCCGGGATCGATCCGGGCAGGCGGCTCGACATCGTCGGCGCCGACCTGACCTCGGACGACGGCTGGGACGACGCGGTGGCGGGGTGCACCCACGTCCTGCATGTCGCGTCGCCGTTCCCCTCCGTCCAGCCGGAAAACGAGGACGAGCTGATCGTCCCCGCACGGGACGGCACCCTGCGGGTGCTGAGGGCCGCACGGGACCACGGTGTGCGCAGGCTCGTGATGACGTCCTCGTTCGCCGCGGTGGGATACAGCCCCAAGGACGGTGATACATACGACGAGAGCGACTGGACGGACCCCGCGGACGACAACCCGCCCTACGTCCGGTCGAAGACCATCGCGGAGCTGGCCGCCTGGGATTTCGTGGCGAAGGAGGGAGACGGCCTCGAACTGACGGTGATCAACCCGAGCGGCATTTTCGGTCCGACGCTCGGCCCCCGGCTGTCCGCCTCGACGGAGCTCGTGAAGGCGATGCTGGAGGGGACGATGGAGGCCGCCCCCCGCATGCACTTCGGCATGGTGGACGTACGCGATGTCGCCGACCTCCATCTGCGGGCCATGACCCACCCCGCCGCGGCCGGACAGCGCTTCCTCGCCAGCGGCGAACGGGCCGTCAGCTTTCTGTGGATCGCCCGGGTACTGGCCGAGCACCTCGGAGAGCGCGCCGCCCGGGTACCCACGCATGAGGTGAGCGACGAAGAGCTGCGGGAGGCCGCCCGCTCCGACCCGGCACTGCGGGAAGCGGCCGGGCAGGCGGAGAAGGTACCGGCCCTGCGCACCGAGAAGGCGCGTTCCACCTTCGGCTGGACCCCGCGCGACCCGGTGACGACGATCCTCGACACCGCGGAGAGCCTGTTCCGCCTGGGCTTGGTGAAGGGCTGAACCGCCCTGGCCCGCGCCGCCCCCACCGTCCGTCGGTGTTCCGGCGCGCCGGACTCGGGTACCGGCGGGGCGGTAAGGTCGGCGTCATGAAGTGATGACCCGGCGCGCCGATCGCGGATTCGCATGAACGCCGTCCGAGCCTGTGCTCCGGCGTCTGGTCGGTGTGCCCGCCGCATCCGTCATCCACTTCACACGATCGGATCCGTATGACCGACATGACCGACGACATGTTCCTCGACGAGGTCGCCGAGCGGCTCGCCGCCCTGCCCGCCGTGCGCGCCGTCACCCTCGGGGGCTCGCGTGCGCAGGGCACCCACACCCCGGAGAGCGACTGGGACCTGGCCGTGTACTACCGGGGCGGTTTCGACCCGGCCGATCTGCGGGCCGTCGGCTGGGAAGGCGAGGTCTCCGAGATCGGCGAGTGGGGCGGTGGTGTCTTCAACGGGGGCGCCTGGCTGACGATCGACGGACGTCGCGTGGACGTCCACTACCGCGACCTCGAGGTGGTGGAACACGAACTCGCCGAGTCGCGGCTGGGCCGCTTCCGGTGGGAGCCGCTGATGTTCCACCTCGCGGGCATCCCCAGCTATCTGGTGGTGGCCGAACTCGCCCTCAACCAAGTGCTGCGGGGTGCCCTGCCCCGCCCCGAGTACCCGGAGGCGCTGCGCGAGGCGGCGCCCCCGGTGTGGCGAGGGCGCGCGGCTCTGACACTGCGGTACGCCTCGGCCGCGTACGTCGGACGTGGCCAGGCCACCGAAGTGGCGGGGGCGGTGGCGACCGCCGCCCTGCAGACGGCGCACGCGGTGCTGGCGGCGCGCGGTGAGTGGGCCACCAACGAGAAACGCCTCCTCCAGCGGGCGGGCCTGCGCGGCATCGACACGATCATGGCGGGGCTGCGGGCGGAGCCCGCCGTCCTGGCCGAGGCGGTCGCCGAGGCGGAGGCGTTGTTCGCGGCCGCCGGCTGAGCGGTGTCGTCCGGGTGCAGCGGGGCGCCTCGGCAACGCCGCGCTGCACCCGCACACCGGCACGCTCCTGGGCTCAGCCGAGTCCGTGCCGGTGCGCGTAGGCGATGGCCTGGCCGCGGTCACGGCTGCCGGTCTTGGCGAAGACACGGTTGACATGGGTTTTGACGGTGGCTTCGCTGACGAACAGCGATCGGGCGATCTCGCGGTTGGACAGGCCCTTGGCCATGCAGATGAGCACTTCGGCCTCGCGTGCGGTCAGCCCGGCGGGCAGCTCCCGCGACCCGGCGGCGGGCTGCTGCCGGGCGAGTGCGACGAGGCGGGCGTGTACGGCGGGGTCCAGGAGGGCCTGCCCACGGGCGGCCGCCCGCAGTGCCCGATCGACGTCCTCGCGCCCGGCTTCCTTGGTGAGGTAGCCCAGGGCTCCGGCGGTGAGCGCCGCGTTGATCGATTCATCGTCGATGAAGGTGGTCAGCACGACGACATGCGTCCCGGGATGGTCCATGGTGATGTGCCGCGTGGCTTCGATGCCGTCCATGTGTGGCATGCGCAGGTCCATCAGCACCACGTCCGGGGAATGCTCGGCGACCGCGGCCAGGGCCTGCCGACCGTCGCCGACGGCGGCGACCACCTCGACGTCGGCCAGGCGCTCGCAGATGGTGACCAGTCCGTCGCGGACGATGGTCTGGTCGTCCACGATGACCACCTTCACGCCGGGACCTCCGCTTCCACACTCCAGCCACCGGCTTGGCGACCTGCGTCCTTGGGACCTGCGTCTTCCGGACCTGCGTCGAGTGTGCCGCCGAGCAGTTCCACGCGCTCGCGCATACCGGTGAGGCCGAAGCCGCCGCCGGTCTTGGCAAGCTCTCCGGCCGGATCGACCCCAGATCGTACCGTCGCCTCATTGGTGACCGTCAGGCGGGTGGACGATTCACCGAAGGCGAGGATGACGGTAACGGCGGCGCCCGGTGCGTGCTTGCGCGTGTTGGTGAGTGCCTCCTGGGCGACGCGCAGCAGGGCTATTCCGGCCGCCGACGGCAGCGGCCGTACGGACCCGGTGATCCGGAAGTCGGCGCCTTCGTCCGTGGCGAGGGCGGTGAGCTGTTCGTCGAGGGCGACGGGCTCCTCGCGCAGCGCCCGCACCGCCCGGCGGGTCTCGTCCAGGCCCTCCACGACCAGGCGGCGGGACCGGCCGATCGCGGCGCGCACCTCGTCGGTGCCGGCGCCGTCCTCGACGATGGAATCAAGAGCGGTGATCTGCACCGACAGCGCCGACAGCGTGTGGGCCAGCACATCGTGCACCTCCCGGGCGATCCGGTTGCGCTCGGCGAACAGCTCCGCGCGCTCGTGCTCGACGGCGCCGCGTTCCCACGCGACCGCCAGCTCGGCCTCGGACCGCAGCCGGTCCCGGCGCTGGCGGCGTACGACGCCCAGCAGCAGGCCGAACAGCGCGCCCACCCCCACGGCGGCGAGCTTCGTGACGTCCTGCCCGTCGATGGCGAGGGCGACGGCGGCGGCCGCGATGCCGAGGCCGGCCAGCGCTGTGGCGGGGAGCAGCCCCACCAGCATGACGGCGCACATCGCCGCCACCCCCACGACCACCGCACCGAACGACGCCCACGCCCCCGCCACCCCACCGCAGACCGCCACCAGGGCCACCGAGCACACACCGACCGTCGGCCGGCCTCTCCGCAGCCCCACCAGCCAGCCGACCCAGCCCAGGCCCAGGCCCACGGTGACCACCAGCGCGACGAGGCCGCGGGCGTCGAGGCCGGGATGTGTCGCCTGCACCGCCCCGTAGATCAAGCCGCCCAAGGCGAGCAGGCCCACGGCCCATTCCGCGGTCGGCTCATTGACATCCAACCTGCCGGACGGTCCGCCGGGGCCCGACGGGCGATCACCAGTACTCATCCGACCAGCATGCCGCGCCCGTGACCTGCCCAGCCCCAGGGGCCACCGCTCACACCGTGGCCCGTCGCTCACTGGATGCCCAGCCGGGCCCGGTCCGACCCGAGGAGCGCCTCCCGTGCACGCCAGGCCACGATGGCGGTGCGGGCGATCACCTCGGCGAGCGCCATCAGGAGAATCGCCGGGGCCCAGGCCGTCGGATCAAGGTGGTAGTCGGTCGAGAAGCGGCCGATCGCTTCGTCGCCGCCCTGTGTGGCGAACAGCTGGAAGGCCATACGGAAGCCGCAGCCCACCACCCACAGCACGGCCGCCGTGGCCGTGGCGCGCGCGATGACCTCACCGTCGTCGTTGTGGTACACCCGGGTCAGCATTCCGGCCCCCGCGCCCAGAGCGAGCCCGATCAGCGTCGTGGCCACGATCAGAAGGAGATCGTTGCCCGACGTCGGGATCTCGTGCAGGTACTTCGTCGCCGCCCATGCGACGAGCGCCACCGGGAGCAGCAGCGTCCTCGCCGTCAACCGTCGGCCACGCAGTTGCAGCAGCACCATGCCCACGAGGGCGACATCGATCAGCCAGTCCTTGATATCCATGCCGCCATGCTCGGCCGGAGCCCCCGCCACACACGTCAACCCACAGGTCCACCCCGGGTGGACATGAGCCTCCACCCACACCCGAGCATCGCGCTGTGAGCGGTGGCGTCCTGCCCGCCGGGACGGGGCCGTCAGCCGTGTCGCGCACCGGCCGTCCGCGGCGGTACGCGGTCCTTCAGCCGCGCCGGGTGAGGATGCTCAGTGTGTTGGCCGCGACGATGGCGCCTATGCTCGTCCACTCCGTCCAGCCCAGGTTCTGCCCGAGGCCGACCCAGCCGACCAGAGCGGCGAGGACGGGATTGACGCTCATGAAGAGCCCGAACGCCTGGGCGGGCACACGGCGCAGGGTGAACAGGTCCGCGAGGTACGGTACGGCCGAGGAGAGGACGCCCGCGGTGACGGCGTACGCCACGGCGCTCGCGGTCGGCGGCTGATGGACGGCGACGGCGATCCCGACCGGCAGGAACATCAGGGCGGAGAGCCCCGCGGCCGCCGCCGACCCCTGAGCGCCGGGGACCCGTCGGCCCACGGTGCGGTTGAGCAGGATGTACGACGCCCAGCACACGGCGGCCAGCAGCCCGAGCCCCATGCCGAGGTAGTCGGCCGAGGGCCGCGGGCGCATGAGTGTCACCACGGCGGCCGCCGCGACCAGCGCGCAGCACGCGTCCGCCCGGCGCCGTGAGGTGGCCAGCGCGATGCAGAGCGGGCCGAGGAACTCCAGGGTCACCGCCAGCCCGAGGCCGATGCGGTCGATGGCGGTGTACAGGGAGAGGTTCATGGTGCCGAACACCACGGCAAGCCCCACCACGGGCCGCCACTGCCACCAGGTGAAGCTCCGTAGCCGGGGCCTGCCGACGGCCAGCAGGACGATCGCGGCGACGTACTGGCGGACGGCGACGACCCCGACCGGGCCGAGGACGGGGAAGGCGTGGGATCCGATCGCGGCGCCGGTCTGGTTGGACAGTCCGCTGCCGATCATCGTGGCCACACCGGCGAACCGCCGCCCGGTCGGCGGCTGATCCGGGTCCGGGTCCGGGCGCGGGTCCGGGTCCGGGTCCAGGTCCCGGCTCGGTCCCGGGCCCGTATCCAGACCGGGGCCCGGGCCGGAGTCGGCGGGGGTCGACGGGATCCGGTGTGCGGTTCCCGTCGATCGTGCGGTGGCCATACGTGACGCGGGAGCTGGTCGCATGCGTCGATCGTGCGCCGGGCCCACGCATGCACATAATGCGTTTGGTGCCTTATCTATACGCTGGACGTATGGATGTGGAGCTGCGGCAACTGCGCTGCCTCGTGGCGATTGTCGACGAGGGCACCTTCACCGACGCCGCCATCGCGCTCGGCGTCTCGCAGGCGGCCGTCTCCCGGACCCTGGCCTCGCTCGAACGCGCCCTGGGGACAAGGCTGTTGCGACGGACCTCCCGCGAGGTGACCCCGACTGGCACCGGGCTGCGCGTGGTGGCACACGCCCGGCGGGTGCTGGCCGAGGTGGACGGCCTGATCCGGGAGGCCATATCGGGCCACGCCCATCTGCGGATCGGCTACGCCTGGTCCGCGCTCGGCCGCCACACCCCCGCCTTCCAGCGCCGCTGGGCCCAGGCGTACCCCGAGACGGATCTGCACCTCGTCCGTGTGCATTCCGCCACCGCCGGGCTGGCGGAGGGCGTCTGCGACCTGGCCGTCGTGCGCAGACCCCTCGACGAGCGCCGCTTCGATTCCGCCATCGTCGGGCTGGAGAGGCGGCTGTGCGCCGTGGCCGCCGACGACCCCCTCGCCAGGCGCCGCTCGGTCCGGCTGGCCGACCTCAGCGGACGCACCCTGCTGGTCGACCGGCGGACCGGCACCACCACCGCGGAGCTGTGGCCGCCCGACTCCCGCCCGGCCACGGAGGAGACCCACGACGTGGAGGACTGGCTCACGGTGATCTCCGCGGGCCGCTGCGTCGGCATGACAGCGGAGTCCACCGCCAACCAGTACCCGAGGCCCGGAATCGCCTACCGGCCGGTCCGCGACGCCGAGCCGATCGCGGTACGCCTCGCCTGGTGGCGGGACGACCCGCACCCCGCCACCCAAACCGCGATCGAGCTGCTCACCACCCTCTACCGCAACGGCTGACTCCGGCCCGGGTAAGGACTGTTCCGGATGATCCAGTACGGATCGAATTGTTACCCTGGGCCACATGACCGCGATGGCGCCCACCCAGAACGAACCGGACCTGTCCTTCCTCCTCGACCACACCAGCCACGTCCTGCGCACGCAGATGTCGGCCGCGCTCGCCGAGATCGGACTGACGGCACGGATGCACTGCGTGCTGGTGCACGCCCTGGAGGAGGAGCGCACCCAGGCACAGCTCGCCGAGATCGGCGACATGGACAAGACCACGATGGTGGTGACGGTGGACGCCCTGGAGAAGGCGGGTCTCGCGGAGCGGCGCGCCTCGACCCAGGATCGCCGGGCCCGGATCATCGCGGTGACCGAGAAGGGCGCGCGGATCGCCGAGCAGAGCCAGAACATCGTGGACGGCGTCCACCGGGAGGCACTGGAAACGCTCCCCGAGACTCAACGCGCCGCCCTGCTGCGGGCCTTGACCCGGCTGACCGAGGGCCATCTCGCCACACCCGCCGAGAGCCCCCGTCCGGCCCGGCGGGCGCGCCAGAGCGAGAAGTAGCACCGCATCCAGAGCCGCACCCCGAGCCACACCTGGAGCCACGAGCAGAGCCGAAACAAATAGTCTACAACAAAACCATCTGCTACGGTCACTCCTGTCGCGTCTACCGACAGGAGTGACCGCATGTCCGCCACCACGTCCGAGTCCGCCCCGCCCTCTTCCCGCGTCCCCCCATCACGCCAACTGGCCCTCGGGGTCATCGCCACCGGGATGTTGATGGTCATCCTCGACGGCAGCATCGTGACCGTGGCCATGCCCGCCATCCAGAGCGATCTGCGGTTCTCCCCCGCCGGGCTGAGCTGGGTCGTCAACGCCTATCTGATCGCGTTCGGCGGTCTGCTGCTGCTCGCGGGCCGAATCGGCGATCTCATCGGCCGCAAGCGCATGTTCCTGACCGGCACCGCGGCGTTCACCGCGGCCTCGCTTCTGGCGGCCGTGGCCACCTCCCCCGCGGCACTGATCGCCGCCCGGTTTCTGCAGGGGGTCGGCAGCGCGCTGGCGTCCGCGGTCAGCCTGGGCATTCTCGTCACGCTCTTCACCGAACCCGCCGAACGCGCGAAGGCCATCGCCGTGTTCAGCTTCACCGGCGCCGCCGGAGCCTCGATCGGCCAGGTGCTCGGGGGCCTTCTCACCGACGCGCTCAGCTGGCACTGGATCTTCCTGATCAATCTGCCGATCGGACTGCTGACCCTCGCGGTCGCCATACCCGTCCTGCCCGCCGACCGCGGGCCCGGTCTCGCGGCCGGCGCCGACGTCCTCGGTGCCCTGCTCGTCACGGCCGGGCTGATGCTGGGCATCTACACCGTCGTCAAGGTGGCGGACTACGGATGGGCGGCGGCGCACACGCTCGGCCTCGGCGCCGTCTCGCTCCTCCTGCTCGCCCTGTTCCTGGTCCGCCAGGCCACCGTCCGCATCCCGCTGATGCCCCTGCGGATCCTGCGGTCACGCGGTGTCGCGGGGGCCAATCTGGTCCAGGTCCTGATGGTGGCCGCGCTCTTCTCGTTCCAGATCCTCGTCGCCCTCTATCTGCGGAATGTGCTGGGATACGGCGCCACCAGGACCGGCCTGGCCATGCTCCCGGCCGCCCTCGCCATCGGCGCGGTGTCGCTCGGCGTCTCCGCGCGGCTCAGCGCCCGCTTCGGCGACCGCGCGGTGCTGCTGGCCGGGCTGGCGCTGCTGGCCGGCGTCCTCGGGCTGCTCGTCCGCGTCCCCGTGCACGCCCGGTACCTCCCCGACCTCCTCCCGGTCATGCTGCTCGCCGCCGGTTTCGGACTGGCCCTCCCCGCGTTGACCAGCCTCGGGATGTCCGGTGCGAAGGAGGACGAGGCCGGGCTCGTCTCCGGGCTGTTCAACACCACTCAGCAGATCGGCATGGCGCTGGGCGTCGCGGTGCTGTCCACCCTGGCGGCCTCCCGCACCGACGCGCTGCTCGCCCGGGGCAAGGGCCGGGCCGAGGCGCTGACCGGCGGCTACCACCTGGCCTTCGCCGTCGGAGCGGGGCTTGTCGTGACGGCCTTCGCCGTGGCGTTCACCGTGCTGCGAGGACCCGCGCCGAAGCACCCCGCCACGCCGCGGAAGGCCAACCCGCCCGTCGCGCCCGTCACCTCCGTCTGACCCCCCTCTCCTCCCCTTCCGAGCGAAAGGCGCGCCCTCATGGCGACGACCGAAACCACCAGCCCGACGAACGACGCCGGGACGACACCAGGGGCCGGACCCGCGCCCCGGCCGCTCACCGAGGACGAGCTGTTGCTGATGCTGCGGGACCAGCGGCTCGGGGTGCTCTCGACGGTCAAGCGCAGCGGCCATCCCCATCTGTCGACCGTGATCCACCACTGGAGTCCCGAGGAGCGGGTGCTGCGCATCTCCTCCACCGCCGACCGGCTCAAGGTGCGTCAGCTGCGGCGCGATCCCCATGTCGCCGTGCATGTGGGCGCACCGGACGGCTGGTCGTTCGCCGTCGCCGAGGGCGAGGCGGAGGTATCGGAGGTGACGGCCGTCCCTGGGGACGCCGTCGGGCGGGAACTGCTGTCCATGACGCCCGGCTTCGCCGATCCGCCCGACGAAGCGGCCTTCCTGGAGCAGCTGGTGGCGGACCGGCGGGTGGTGATCAGGATCCGGGTGTCCCGTCTGTACGGAACGGCCCTCGACATGGCCACCGGCTGACCACTCGCCGGAACTTTCTTCCTTCCCCCCGGCCGGTGGTTGCCCGGCCCGGACACGGTGAACATCGTGTCCGGGCCGTACGTATCGGGAGTGTGGCGCACCTGATGAACGCACCCGGTGCCGGGTGCGGAGGGCTTGGGTGCCCCTCATGACGAGGAGAGATACCATGAACGCAGATCATCCGTCGTTCCGCCCGCGGACGCGGCGGTTCGGCGCCCTGGCCATCGCCGCGTCGGCGCTCGTCCTCGCCACGGCCTCCCCCGCCCTGGCCCACACCGAAGTGAGCGACTCCGACTCGCACGCCCTGGCGAAGAACGTGACACTGACGTTCGAGTCGGAGTCGGAGAATCCCGCCCCGCTGCTGAAGCCCGCGGCCGCCGGCGCCGCCCCGTCCGCCTCACCCTCGGCCTCCCCGCGGCCGGAGAACCATACGCCGGATTCGGACGGCAAGTCGCCCTTGAAGGCTGCGACGTCGGACGACGGGTCCCCGTGGCCCGCCGTGGGAGTCATCATCGGCGTCTGCCTGGTCGCCCTGGCCGGAGGTTTCGTGCTGTTCCAGCAGCGGCGCGGCGCGGGCACCGAATGAGCCGAGGGGCGTCCCGCCGCGCCCACGGCCCCGCGCCCCGGGTTTGCTGCCGGGCCGAGTGGTAACGCGGTGGACATGACCGAGAAGAAGAACGCACACACAAGTGTCAGGAGCGCCAACGCGCACGCGAAGGCCACCACCACCAAGGCCAAGGAGACGACGGCAAAGGCCAAGGACACCGCGGGCGAGGCGGAGACCACGGCGAAGACCGCCGCCGCGAGCGCCGCGACGACGGCCGCGCACACCGCTCATATCGCCGCCGACAAGGCCCATGTGGCTGCCGAGAAGGCCGTGGCCACCGGTCGTACTGTGGCGGCCCAGGCCCCCAAGAAGGCGGCCGCGGCGGCGGGTTCGGCCTGGGTCGCGCTCAAGACGCGGAAGGTCCAGGCCGCCGTCGCCGGCGCGGGAGCCGCCGCGGCGGGCGCCACCGCGGTGGTCCTGCGCAGGCGCGCCGCGCGTCGCCGCCGCCCGCTCGCACGGCTGACCGGTGGCCGGCTCGGCGTCTGAGGTCCGCCGTCGGCGTACGCGGCCTCTTCCCTTGCGCGCCGGCCACCGCCGCCCGCCCCTGGCCTTCCGGCCACCGGCTTGGGGCTACTCGGCCGCCCAGGTCACCGGCAGCTCGTGGACACCGTAGAACGAGGTGTTCTCCCGGTACCGGATCTCCTCCGGGGCCACCGCCAGACGCAGGCCGGGGAACCTGGCGAGCAACCGCTGCAGGAGCACCTTCAGTTCCACCCTCGCCAACTGCTGGCCCAGGCACTGATGCACGCCGTGTCCGAACGCGAGATGGGACGTGTGCGGCCGGTCGAGGGCGAGGCGGTCGGGGTCGGCGAAGCGCTCGGGGTCGCGATTGGCGGTGGACACCAGACCGGCCACCATCTCGCCCTTCGCGATGGGATGACCGTTGATCACGGCGTCCTCGGTGGCGGTGCGCACGGTGCCGAAGTTGTTGACGGGAAAGTAGCGGAGGAACTCCTCCACGGCGTCGTCGAGCAGGTCGGGATTCTCACGCAACCGGGTCAGCTTCTCACGGTCCTGGAACAGCGCCAGCATGCCGAGACCGATCAGGTTCTCCACCGGTTCATGACCGGCGAAAATGATGGTCATGGCGATGCCGACCACCTCCTCGTCGGTCAGCGCCCCGCCCTCGACCTCGCCGTGCAGCAGCCTGCTGATCATGTCGTCCGCGGGCTCGGCCCGCTTGGCGCGTACGAATCCCCGCATCTCGTCCCACCACGCGGTCGCCATCGCGCCGACGGCCTGGTCGTCGCCGCCGGTCTCCCTGAGCGTGCGTACCTCGTGGTCGAACTTCTGGTGGTAGGTGTAGGGCACTCCGAGAATTTCGGAGATCACCATCGCGGGCACCGGGTTGGCATAGGCCGCCACGAGATCGGCGCTCGTGCCCATCGCCTCCATCGCGTCGAGGTGCTGGTCGGCCAGCCGCTCGATCCGGCCGGTCAGTTCTCGCGCGCCGCGCACCGAGAACTCGGCGGTGAGCGTGCGGCGGTAGCGGGTGTGGTCCGGTGGGTCCATGGAGAAGAAGAAGCCCGCCGGTATCTCCGGGCTCATCGCCGGGAACGGCACCCTGGAGCCGCTGAACCGGGAGTCCGCCAGCATGGCCCTGATGTCGTCGTGCTTGGTCAGAAACCACATCACCAGACCGCCGGGCAGCTCCAGTTTGCCCAGCTCTCCCGCGTCCCGCAGTCGGCGGTGGTCCTCCGGAGGGTCGTACGGGCAACGCCGTTCGGCCTTCACGGTCCCGGGAAGGGGCAAGGTCTCGGTCACTGTTGACTCCCTCGTATGTGCCTCAGGGGCGGATGGTGCGTCAGGAACGATGCGGTGGGTCCGCTCGTATGTGGTCATGGATGATCCGTCCGCTCGATCCATTTCGCGGACAGATCCTGGAGCAGGGTCGAGATCCGCACCCGTGCCGCGCTTGCCGGGTCGAGGTCGAGGATCGAATCGTCGAGTTTGTTGAGCTCTTCGAGCACGAGAATGGCGGCCGCCGCGTCGTCGGGCAGCATTTCGGCGCGCAGATGGCGGGCGAGCTCGACGGCCGTGGGGTGGTCGAAGGTGAGGCTGGCGGGCAGTTCGAGCCGGGTGGCCCGGGCCAGCTGGTTGCGCAGCTTCACGGCCGCCACCGAGTCGAAGCCCATATCGACGAAACCCCGGTCCGGGTCGACCATGGCGGCGTCCGGATGGCCGAGGACCATCGCGACCTGGTCGCGGACCAGCTCCAGCAGGATTTCCTCCTGCTCGTCCTCCGACCGCCCGGCCAGCCGCTCCAGCAGCGTGGTCGCGGACGCCTCGGCCGCCGCGGGTTGATCCACCGGCTGCCGGGCCGGCTCGGGGCGTGCCGGGACCGGTGTCGCGGTG
Organism: Streptomyces sp. NPDC007875; assembly: GCF_042868035.1. NCBI lineage: Bacteria > Bacillati > Actinomycetota > Actinomycetes > Kitasatosporales > Streptomycetaceae > Streptomyces > Streptomyces sp. NPDC007875. The sequence goes on from NZ_JBIADZ010000046.1 coordinate 44,195, forward strand.
GTGACCCGGACCGCCTCCCCGGGCCCGGCGCATGCCGCGTCGAACAGGGCGAGGCCCAGGTCGGTGGAGACGGAGACCGCGGGCAGCCCGAGGGCCCGCCGGTATGCGGCCAGCGCGTCGGCGTACGCGGGGCCCGGTGTCCCGTCGGCGGAGGTGAGCAGCACAAAGCGGTCCAGCTCCAGGTCCCGCGTGGCCATGTGCAGACTCCAGGCCGCCTCCGGCCCCGACCGCAGCCGTGCCCGCAGGGTTTCCGGGGAGAGCGCGTGAGCCGGTGTCCGCTCCGAGTCCTCGGCCACGGTGTGCACCACGCTCCGCAGTCGCGGAATCGTCTCCAGCAGCCCTGCCAGCGCCTGACGGTCCGCCGGATCGTACGGGGCGAGCCGGACGGTAGCGCCGAGGGCTTCCAGCTCGGCCGTGTCGCCGTTCGGGGCCGTGTCGCCGTCCCCGGCCAGGACCAGGTCGTTCACGCCTCGCTCGACGATCAGGTGCCGGGCCACGTCCGTGGCCGACCCGCCGGTCACCAGCACCGTGCCCGGACCCCAGGCGGGCCGGTTCTGCTCGATGACCGCCGCCGCGGACAGGTCGGGTACCAGCACCGCCGACGCCCGGATCGCGATCCGGCCCTTCCCCACGGCCACCGCGGCGGGCAGCAGGCGCAGATCGGACGCATCGGTGTCGACGAGTGTCATCCGTCCCGCGTGGGCCGCCTGGCTGCCCTCGACCAGCGACCACACCGCGGCCGCGGCCAGGTCCTCGACCTCCTCACCGGAGGCCACGGCGAGCGCGCGCCGGGTCACCAGCACCAGACGCGAGGGGGTGAAGCGTTCGTCGGACAGCCACGTCCGTACGGCAGCGGCGGCGCGGAGCGCCACCTCGGACGCCGTCGCGCCCTCGGACACGCACGGGAGGAGCACGACGTCCGGCACGTCCTCAATGGCCGCCAGATCCGGATAGACCGCGACCGGCGCGCCGAGCGTGTCCGGTTTCCAGCCGTCCGGGTCGCCGACGAGCCCCCATCGGACATGGCCGAGGTCCGGTTCGGACGGCGTAGCGCACACCGCCCACGCCGTCCTGAACAGCGAGGCGTTGGCCTGCCGCAGCCGCTGCCCGGACACCGGGCGCAGCACCAGCGAGTCCACCGACAGCACGGGCGCACCGGCTGCGTCGGCCGCCTGGAGTGAGACCGTGTCCGGGCCGGTGGGCGCGAGGGTGACCCGCAGTCTCGTGGCGCCCGCCGTGTGCAGGGCGATCCCCGTCCAGGAGAACGGCAGATGGGTCCGCTCGGGCTCGGTGACCAGCCCGGCCAGCGCCTCCGCGCACAAGGCCCGGTCGAGCAGGGCGGGGTGCAGGGTCCACCGCCCGGCCTCGGCCCCGGACGTCTCGGGCAGCTCGATGTCGAGGAAGATCTCGTCGCCGCGGCGCCACGCCGGTGTCCCGGTGGACTCCAGCGGGCGGGCGCCGCTGGGCGGCCAGGTCTCGGTGTGCGGCACCGGCGCGGGCGGCCGGTCCGCGCCGAGGACGGCAGTGGCGTGGCGGACCCACCGCTGGTCCCGGCGGCAGTAGACGGTGACCGGGCGGCGGCCGGACTCGTCCGCGTCACGGACGGACACCTGCACCTCGGCCCCGCCCCGTTCGGGGAGGACAAGTGGCTCATGGAGGGTGAGTTCGTCCACCGTCCGGCAGTCGAACTGAAGCCCCGCCTGGAGCACCAGCTCCAGGAAGCCGGTCGCCGGGAACAGGGGCACGCCCAGACCCCGCTGACCGGTCGACGAGGAATGCGCGTCGGCGGAGATACGGCCGGTGAGGAGGACACCGTCCACGTCCGGCAGCGGCACCGTCGCACCGACCAGCGGATGGTCCAGCGTGCCGAGCCCGAGACCGGCCACGTCGCCGGGGGTACGGGAGGGCTCCAGCCAGTAGCGGGAGCGCTGGAAGGCGTAGGTCGGCAGCTCGATCCGCCGGGCGCCGGGGAAGACGGCGGCCCAGTCCAGCTCCACGCCGTGGGTGTGCAGTTGGGCGAGGGCGGTGGTGACCGTGACCGGCTCGGGCCGGTCGGCGCGCAGGGTGGGGATGAACTCGGCGTCGGCCCCGGTGACCTGGGCCTGCGCCAGGGCGGTGAGGGTGCCGTCCGGTCCGAGTTCGAGGAAGGTACCGGTGCCGAGCTTCCGCAGCCGGTCCAGCCCGTCGGAGAACCGCACCGTCTCACGCACCTGCCGCACCCAGTACGCGGGAGAACACAGCTCCTCCCCCGCCACCGAACCCGTGAGGTTCGAGACCACCGGTATCCGCGGGGTGCGGAAGTCCACGGTGGCGAGCACCTCGGCGAACGCGGTGAGCATCTCGTCCATCAGCGGCGAGTGGAAGGCGTGGCTGACCCGCAGCCGCCGCGTCTTCACCCCACGGTCGGCCAGTGCGTCGGCCACACCGTTCACCGCGTCCTCGTCCCCGGACACCACGACCGACGACGGTCCGTTCACGGCCGCGAGGGCGACCCGGTCGGTCAGGAACGGCCGTACCTGGTCCTCCGGTACGGCCAGGGCCACCATCGTGCCGCCCGGGGGCAGCGCGCCCATGAGCCGGCCCCGGGCCGCGACCACCTTGGCGGCGTCCTCCAGCGACCAGAGGCCGGCCACATACGCGGCGGCCAGCTCTCCGACGGAGTGCCCCAGCAGATAGTCAGGGCGCACACCCCAGGAGGACACCAACCGGAACATCGCCACCTCGAGGGCGAACAGACCCGCCTGCGCATACGCGGTGGCGTCCAGCGCGCCGGTGGGGTCGGACACCACCTCGTCGAGCGGATGGTCCAGATACGGGTCGAGCGCGGCGCAGACCTCGTCCCACGCCGCCGCGAACACCGGGAACGTCTCGTACAACTCACGGCCCATACCGGCCCGTTGCGCACCCTGGCCCGCGAACAGCAGGCCCACCCGGCCGGGGCCCGCGCTGCCCAGGACCACGCCCGGCGTGGGCTCGCCGGCCGCCAGCGCGGCCAGTCCGTCCAGCAGCTCCGCCCGGTCCGCGCCGACCACCGCGGCGCGGTGCGAGAGCGCCGAACGGGTGGTGGCCAGCGACCAGCCCACGTCCACCGGGACGGGTCCGGGGTGCGCGGCCAGGAAGGACCGCAACCGGGCCGCCTGTGCCCGCAGTCCGTGCTCGCCCCGGCCGGACAGCACCCATGGCAGCACCGCCGGGGCGGGCTCGGGGGCCGGCTCCGGATCGGCCCCCGGCTCCGCGGGGGCCTGTTCGAGGATCACATGGGCGTTGGTCCCGCTCACTCCGAACGAGGACACCCCGGCCCGCCGGGTGCGGGACGTCCACTCCACGGGCTCGGTCAGCAGCTCCACCGCACCGGCCGACCAGTCCACATGGGTCGACGGCTGGTCCAGGTGGAGGGTCCGGGGCAGCACCTCGTGCCGCATCGCCAGCACCATCTTGATCACACCGGCCACCCCCGCGGCCGACTGGGTGTGCCCGATGTTCGACTTGATCGAACCCAGCAGCAGCGGGCGTTCGCGCTCCTGCCCGTAGGTGGCCAGCAGCGCCTGTGCCTCGATCGGGTCGCCCAGGCTGGTGCCGGTGCCGTGTGCCTCCACCGCGTCCACGTCCGAGGCGGCCAGCCCGGCGCCGGCCAGCGCGGCCCGGATCACTCGCTGCTGCGAGGGTCCGTTCGGCGCGGTCAGGCCGTTCGAGGCGCCGTCCTGGTTGACGGCGGAGCCTCGTACGACCGCCAGGACTTGATGGCCGTTGCGGCGGGCGTCGGACAGCCGTTCCAGCAGCAGCAGACCGACGCCTTCGCCCCAGCCGGTGCCGTCCGCCGCGTCGGCGAACGCCTTGCAGCGCCCGTCGGCGGCCAGTCCGCGCTGCCGGGAGAACTCCACGAAGATGCCCGGGTTCGCCATCACCGTCACCCCGCCGGCCAGGGCGAGGGAGCACTCGCCGGACCGCAGGGCCTGAGCCGCCAGGTGCAACGCGACCAGCGACGACGAGCAGGCGGTGTCCACGGTGACCGCCGGCCCTTCCAGACCGAAGGTGTACGAGAGCCGGCCGGAGACCACGCTGCCGGCGCCACCGGTCAGGAAATAGCCCTCGGACCCCTCGGCCGCCTGGCCGGCTCCCGTGCCGTAGCCCTGCGATGCGGCGCCGACGAACACCCCGGTCTGGCTTCCCTTCAGCGACGCCGCCGGGATACCGGCCCGCTCCACCGCCTCCCAGGCCACCTCCAGCAGCAGCCGCTGCTGGGGGTCCATCGCGAGCGCCTCACGCGGTGAGATCCCGAAGAACCCGGCGTCGAACTCCCCCGCGTCGTACACAAAGCCACCGGCGCGGACATACGAGGTGCCCGAGCTGTCCGCATCGGCGCTGTACAGGCCGTCCAGGTCCCAGCCCCGGTCGTCGGGCAGATCCGAGACCGCGTCACGCCCGGTGTCGAGCAGTTCCCACAGCTCCTCGGGCGAGGTCACCCCGCCCGGATAGCGGCAGGCCATCCCGACGATCACGACGGGGTCGTGGCCGGTGGCCGCCGGGGTGGCGGGCGGCGGCACGGCCTCGTCGACGGTGCCGTTCAGTTCCCGCAGGAGATGACCGGCCAGGACCGCCGGTGTCGGGTAGTCGAAGATCGCGGTGGCCGGCAGCCTGACCCCGGTGGCGGTGCGCAGCCGGTTGCGCAACTCGACGGCCGTGAGCGAGTCGAATCCGGTCTCCGCGAAGGTACGCGCCATGCCGACATCGGCGGGGGTGCCGTGCCCCAGCACGGTCGCCACATGCGTACGGACCAGGTCGAGCACATGCTCTTCGCGCTCGGCGACCGGCATCACGGTCATCCGGTCGCGCAGTGACGACGCGTCTTCGCCCGAACCCGCTCCGGTCGCGCGGCGGATCGGGGCGCGGACCAGACCGTGGAAGAGCGCGGGCAGCGCACCGGCATCGGCCTGTGCCCGCAACGCGGCGGCGTCCAGCGGTGTCGCCAGCACGACCGCCTCGGTGGCCGCCCTGGCGCTGTCCAGGAGGCGGAGCCCCTGATCGGTGGCGAGGGGCGTGGCACCGGCCCGGGCCATCCGGGCGAGATCCCGGTCCGACAGATGGCCGGTCATCCCGCTGCGCTCGGCCCACAGTCCCCATGCCACGGAGACCCCCGGCAGCCCGGCGGCCCGGCGATGCGCCATCAGCGCGTCCAGCCAGGCGTTCGCCGCCGCGTAGGCGCCCTGTCCCGGGCTGCCCAGGACACCCGCGGCCGAGGAGAACACCACGAATTCCGTCAGCTCACGACCGGCCGTCAGCTCATGCAGATGCCATGCGGCGTCCGCCTTCGGCCGCAGGACCTCGCGCACCCGCTGCGGGGTGAGCGACTCCACCACCCCGTCGTCGAGCACGCCCGCGGTGTGCACCACCATCCGCAGCTCGGGCACGGTGTCCAGCAGCCGGGCCAGCTCGTCCCGATCGGCCACGTCACAGGCGACCACTCGCACCTGGGCACCCGATCCCCGCAGGGCGGCGGTGAGTTCGGCCGCGCCAGGGGCGTCCGGCCCTCGCCGTCCGGCCAGGACGACGTCCCGTACCCCGTGCCGTTCGACCAGGTGACGGGCGACCAGCCCGCCCAGGGTGCCGGTGCCGCCCGTGATGAGCACGGTGTCCCGCTCCCGCAGCGGCTGCGGAACGGACAGCACCAGCTTGCCGATGTGGCGTGCTTGAGAGAGGAAACGCAGCGCGTCGCCCGCCCGCCGGACGTCCCAGGACCGGGTCGGCAACGCGGTGAAGACCCCCTGCTCGAAGAGCGGCACCAGCAACTGGAGCAGTTCGCCGATCCGGTCGGGGCCCGCGTCCATGAGATCGAACGCCTGATAGCGCACCCCGTGCTCGGCGGCGACGCGCTCACCGTCGCGGATGTCGGTCTTCCCCATCTCCAGGAACCGGCCGCCGTCGGCGAGCAGACCGAGCGACGCGTCCACGTACTCACCCGCGAGCGAGTTCAGCACCACGTCCACCCGGTCGAAGCGTTCGGCGAACTCCAGAGTGCGGGAGGAGGCGATCCGGTCGTCGGCCACTTGGCCGGCGCGCAGTGTGTCCCACTTCCCCGGGCTCGCGGTGGCGTACACCTCCGCGCCGAGCCAGCGGGCCACCTGCGTCGCGGCCATGCCCACCCCGCCCGCGGCCGAGTGCACCAGCACCGATTCACCGGACCGGAGACCGGCCAGGTCCATCAGCCCGTACAGGGCGGTCAGGAACACCACCGGCGTGGCGGCCGCGTCGGTGAACGACCAGCTTTCCGGCAGCCGCGCGAGCAACCGGTGATCGGTCAGCGCCACGGGGCCGAACGCGCCGGAGAACAGGCCCATCACCCGGTCACCGGGCGTCAGGCCGGACACACCGGGACCGATGTCGAGCACCACCCCGGCGCCCTCGCTGCCGATGACGTCCTGGCCGGGGATCATGCCGAGGGCGACCACGACGTCCCGGAAGTTCACCCCGGCCGCGTGCATCGCCACCCGCACCTGTCCGGCGCCGAGGGCACCGGCGGCTTCCGGGCAGGGGACGGCGGCCAGATTCTCCAGCGTGCCCTGGCTGGTGACGTCCATCCGCCACGGCGTCCCGTCACCGGGGGCCGGGGTGGTGACGGAAGGGGTGAGCGGAGCCAGCCGTGGCGTCAGGGCACGGCCACGGCGCAGCGCGAGATGCGGATGACCGGTTGCCACCGCGGCGGCCAGCACCGTACCGGAATCCTGGTGACCGTCGTGGTCGACGAGGACGAAGCGGTCCGGATGCTCAGCCTGTGCGCTGCGGAGCAGGCCCCAGACCGCCGCCGCGCCGAGGTCTTCGACGTTCTCGCCGGGAGCGGTCGACACCGCGCCGCGTGTCAGCACGGCCAGCCGCGACCGGGCGCAGCGCTCGTCGGCGAGCCACCGCCGTATCGCCGTCAGCACCCGGCCGACGACGGTGGACACCGTGTCACCGGCCGACTCGCAGGGCAGCACCACGACCTCGGGCACGGCGGTGCCCGGTCCCAGGTCGTCTCCCGGGTCGTCTCCCAGGTCGTCGAAGTCCACCGGCGCCTCGGCGGCCGTGGCGGTCGGCAGCGGCGTCTCGGCCCAGTCCACGCGGTACAGCGCGTCCTGGTCCATGCCCCGGGTGTCCGCGATCTGCCGGCCGGACAGCGGGCGCAGCGCCAGCGATGCCACGGACAACACCGGCGCGCCCGCCGGATCGGCCACCTCCAGCGACACCGCGTCCGGACCGGCCGGGGACAGCACCACGCGGATGGCGGAGGCACCGACCGCGTGCAACGCCACTTTGCCCCAGGAGAACGGCAGATACGCCTGGCCGGGTTCGGTGAGGAAACGGCCGAGCCCCACTCCGTGCAGGGCGGCGTCGAGCAGGGCGGGATGCGCACCGCACCGCGCCGCCACGTCCTGTGCCGTCGGCTCCAACGTCACCTCGGCGTAGACCTCGTCGTCGCGTGTCCACGCGGCACGCAGCCCTTGGAAAGCGGGGCCGTATCCGTGACCGCGCTCCGCCATCGCCTCGTACATTCCCGAGACATCGACGGGCCGAGCGCCCTCGGGCGGCCACACCTCCAGGGACCGGGCCGGCGCGGTGGGCTGCTCGCCGGCCCCCCGGGCGTCTGTGACGCCGAGGGTGCCCGAGGCGTGCAGCAGCCACTCCCCGGCGCGGCACGAGTGCACCGTGACCGGCCTGCGGCCCCACTCGTCCGCCGCGGAGACGGCCACCTGCACCTGGACGCCGTCCTGATCCGGCACCACCAGCGGGGCCTGGAGGGTCAGTTCCTCCACCACCGGGTGACCGAAGTGCTGACCGGCCTGCAGGGCGAGCTCGACGAAGCCCGTGCCGGGGAAGACCACCGTGCCCCGCACCCTGTGGTCCGCCAGCCAGGGCTGTCCGGCCAGGGAGAGCAGCCCGGTCAGCACACCGCCTTCGGTCCCGGGCAGCGGCAGCACCGCGCCCAGCAGGGGGTGCTCGATATCGCCGAGCCCCAGACCGGACGCCTGGGTCACCGCCCGCACGGGTTCGAGCCAGAAGCGTTCCCGCTGGAAGGCGTAGGTGGGGAGGTCGACCGTCCGGGCGCCCGCGAAGAGCGGACGCCAGTCCACGTCGACGCCGTGGGTGTGGAGGTCGGCAAGGGCGGTGAGAAACCGGGCGGGACCGCCGTCGTCGCGGCGCAGCGATCCGGTCACGACGATGTCGGTGTCGACGGCGTCGGCGGTGTCCTGGATGCCGACGGTCAGCACGGGGTGCGGGCTCACCTCGACGAACACGGTGTGGCCCTGGCCCATCAGGGCTTCGAGGGTGCTCTGGAATTCCACCGTGTGCCGAAGGTTGCGGTACCAGTAGTCGGCGTCGAGTGCGCGGGGGTCGGTGAGCCGTCCCGTCACCGTCGAGTGGAACGCGATCTGCCCGACGCCCGGCTGGACCGGCGCCAGCGCCTCCGCCAACTCCGCCCGTATCTTCTCCACCTGTGGGGAGTGCGAGGCATAGTCCACCGGGACCCGCTTGGCCTTCGGGAACTCCGCGAGCACCGCGTCCAGCACCTCAACCGACCCGGACACCACCGTCGACGCCGGACCATTCACCGCCGCCACCGACAACCCCGGACGATCCCGCAGCCGATCGGCAGACACCGGGACGGACACCATCCCACCCCGGCCCGACAGAGCCAGCAGCGCCTTGCTCCGCAGGGCCACGACCCGCGCTCCGTCCGCCAGGGACAGAGCGCCCGCCACACACGCCGCCGCGATCTCACCCTGCGAGTGACCCACCACCGCCGACGGCACCACACCGTACGAACGCCACAGCTCGGCCAGGGACACCATCACCGCCCACAACACCGGCTGCACCACATCGACACGAGCCAGCGCCGCCTCATCACCCAGCACATCGAACAGCGACCACTCCACCAGCGGAGCCAGTGCATCGGCGCACTCGCCCATCCGCCCCGCGAACACCGGCGAGGACTCCATCAACTCCAACGCCATCCCGGCCCACTGCGACCCCTGCCCCGGGAAGACGAACACCACCTCGCGACCGGGCTGGGCGGCACCGCCGGTCTCGACGGCGTCCAGCCCCCGTCGTAGCTCCGCGAGGTCCGCGCCCACCACCACGGCACGGTGCGACTGAAGCGAACGGCCGGCCACCAGCGTCCATCCGACATCGGCGGGATCCAGCCCCGGATGGGCATCGATGAAGGACGTGAGGCGTTCGACCTGGCCCCTCAGCCCGGCCTCGCCGGCGCCTGACAGCACCCACGGCAGGGGCAGCGCCCTCCGGTGCTGGTCGGACAGCGGCTCGGGCCCCGACTCCGGCAACAGCTCGGACGCCACCTCCGGCAACAGCCCGGGCACCGGCTCCCGCGCGTCCACCGCATCGGGCCGGGCCGCCACCGGCCCCTGCTCGACGATCACATGGGCGTTGGTGCCGCTGACCCCGAACGAGGACACGCCCGCCCGGCGCGGAGCGCCGCCCCGTGGCCACTCCCTCGCTTCGACGAGCAACGCGACCTGGCCCGCCGTCCAGTCCACATGGGGCGAGGGCTCGTCGACATGCAGGGTCCGCGGCAGTACGCCGTGCCGCATGGCCATGACCATCTTGATCACACCGGCCACACCGGCGGCCGCCTGGGTGTGCCCGATGTTCGACTTCACCGAGCCGAGCCACAGTGGCTGGTCCTCGGGCCGTTCCTGACCGTACGTGGCGAGCAGCGCATGTGCCTCGATCGGATCGCCGAGGCTGGTGCCAGTGCCGTGCGCCTCCACTACGTCGATGTCGGCGGCGGACAGGCGGGCGTTCGCCAGCGCCTGGCGGATCACCCGCTGCTGCGACGGGCCGTTCGGCGCCGTCAGTCCGTTGGAGGCCCCGTCCTGGTTGACGGCGGAACCACGCACCACCGCCAGCACCCGGTGGCCGTTCCGCTCGGCGTCGGACAGCCGCTCCACCAGGAGCATGCCGGCGCCTTCGCCCCAGCCGGTGCCGTCCGCCGCCGCCGCGAACGCCTTGCAGCGTCCATCGGCCGCCAGTGCGCGCTGGCGGGAGAATTCCAGGAAGGCCGCCGGGGTGGCCATGACGGTCGCACCACCGGCCAGGGCCAAGGAGCATTCGCCGGAGCGCAGGGCCTGTGCGGCGAGATGCAGCGCGACCAGCGACGACGAACAGGCGGTGTCCACGGTGACCGCCGGGCCCTCGAGGCCGAAGGTGTACGCCAGCCGGCCCGAGGCGACACTGGCGGCGCTGCCCGTGCCCAGATAGCCCTCCGCGCTCTCCGGGGCCCCGCTCGCCAGAGCGGCGTAGTCCTGGCCGTTGGTCCCGATGAACACGCCGGTCCGGCTGCCCTTGAGCGTGGCGGGGGACATATGGGCGCGCTCGAACGCCTCCCAGGCGACCTCCAGCAGCAGCCGCTGCTGCGGATCCATGGCGATCGCCTCACGCGGCGAGATCCCGAAGAACCCGGGGTCGAACGCGGCCGCGTCATCAAGGAAGCCGCCCGCCCGGACGTAGGAGGAGCCAGGGTGGTCGGGGTCCGGGTCGTACAGCGCGGCCAGGTTCCAGCCACGATCCGCCGGGAACTCCGACACGGCGTCGCGGCCGTCGGCCAGCAGCCCCCACAGGTCCTCCGGCGAGCTCACCCCGCCGGGGAAGCGACAGCTCATCCCGATGATGGCGATCGGTTCGTCGTCCACCGGGCGTGGCGCCACCGGGACCGGTGTCCGGCCGGTGAGGCCCAGCGCCTCCCGGCACACATGCTCGGCGAGCGCCGCCGGGGTCGGGTAGTCGTAGATCACGGAAGCCGGGAAGCGTGCGCCGGTGGCCGCGGTGAGCCGGTTCCGCAGCTCCACCGCGGTGAGCGAATCGAAGCCGATTTCCTGGAAGGGCCGGGCCGGGTCGATCGCCGCGGACGCCGCGTGCCCCAGTACGGCGGCCACATGCGTGCGGACGAGATCCAGCACGGCGGCCGTCCGATCCCGCTCGGCCATGGCCTCCAGGCGGGTGGCGAACGCGTCGGCCGCCCCGCCGCCGGCCGACCCGGTCGGCACGGAAACGTCCCTGAGCAACTCACTCAGCAGCGGGCTCGGCCGTGAGACGGTGAGCCGCGCCCCGAAGGTCGCCCAGTCGATGTCGGCCACCATCACGGTGGTCTCGTCAGCCGCCAGCACCAGCCCCAGGGCGGAGAGCGCCGACTGTGGATCCATGCCCTGCGACCGCGCCACTCCCGCGGCCATACCGGAATCGACCCAGGCGCCCCAGGCCACCGATGTGGCCACCAGCCCCTCGGCCCGGCGCCGCTGGGCCAGTCCGTCCAGAACGGCGTTGGCCGCCGCATAGCTCCCCTGGCCCGCATTGCCCACGGTCCCCGCAGCCGACGAGAACAACACGAAGGCGTCGAGGCCGGTGTCACGGGTCAACTCGTGAAGATGGCGTGCGCCGTCGGCCTTGACCCGCATCACCTCCCGGATCCGCTCCGGGGTCAGCGATTCGAGCACACCGTCGTCGAGGACACCCGCCGCATGCACCACGGTACGCAGATCCGGAATCGTCCCCAGGAGCGCCGCGAGCCCCTCACGATCCGCGACATCGCACGCCACCACGCGCACCAGGTCCCCCAGCTCGGCCACCAACTCCGCGA
>NZ_JBIADZ010000047.1:0-52848 GCF_042868035.1 Streptomyces sp. NPDC007875
ATCAGCGTGCTGTTCGCCATGCTCCGAGACGGCACCTTCTACCAACCCAGAACCCCACGCCTCGCTTGACGAAAGACATAGAGGCACCCCCCCGGATCTCGTCGCGGATCCGTTCGAAGGAGACGATGAACGAGTCGTCTCGTCCTGGCCGTTCAGCGGACGGCCTTGGCCTGGTTCCGCAGCGTTTCGACCTCGGCGTCCAGCGCCGCCTCGCGGGCCACGATCTCCTCCTGAGCGGCTCATCGGCCCGGTGCGGCGGGATGACGATGACGCCGTCCACGTCGGCGGCGACGATGTCTCCGGGGTTCACCACGACGCCGCCCATGGCGACGGGTTCGCCGATCGTGCCCGGGCCGTTCTTGAACGGCCCGGCGGGCGTGAGCCCGCGGGCAAAGACCGGGACCCCGAGCTCTTCGATGATCGCGGCGTCGCGCACATATCCGTCGACGACCGCCCCGGCGGCACCATGGACGGCGAAGCGCTGGCAGCGCGCAGGCCAGCACCGAGGGCGTACGCCGACTGGCCGAGGGCCTGTCGGCCCTGCGGTGAACGCCGTCCCCCACCCGACGAGGAGTCGACCCATGCGCAGTGACACCGAGCGCACCCGCAGGCACTCATCAAGGCCGCCGCGCTGCTGTTCGAGGACTCGCCGACGCCGGTCAGCCTGGCCGAGATCGCCAAGCACGCCGAGGTGTCCACCGCGACGGCCTACCGGCACTTCTCCTCCGTCGAGGGGATCCCGCACGCGTTCCGGGCCCAAGTGGGCTGCGAACTAGGGACTTCAGCAGCCGGCAGACCACGCGAGGCATGGTGCGACTCGAAGCGGTGTCGCGGTACTGGGTCTCCCTCGTGCTGGAACACGGCGGTGCGACGGCACAGATGCGGTCGCACCGTGGCTGTCTGGAGCGGCTGCGTGAGGGCACCGGTTATCCCACCCCGCAGGCGGAGGCACTCACCGAACCGCTGCGGCAGACCACCGAGGAACTCGGTCCAGGGGATCTCGGGGACGAGGCCCTGTATGTGTGGAACGCGCTGTTCGATCCGCGGGACATCCTCGACCTCATCAAGAGCGGACGTACCGAGGACGAGGCGGCCACCCGCCTCGTGCCCGCCCTGCGCGGCGCCCTGATCGGCTGGTCCGCCCCGAGCCCCTAACCTGGGCGCGGCAACCGCACGACCCACCGATCCACACCCGGCTCGCCCACACCTGAACAGAGAGACACCATATGGACGTCAGCGCCCAGATCGAAGCCGTCTACGACACCCTCCGCCGGCGGAACCCCGGGGAAACGGAGTTCCACCAGGCGGCCCACGAAGTCCTGCACGCCATAGGCCCCGTGCTCAAGGCGCACCCGGAGTACGCGGACGCCCGGATCGTGGAGCGGCTGTGCGAACCGGAGCGACAGCTGATGTTCCGGGTCCCATGGGTGGACGACCAGGGCACGGTGCAGGTCAACCGCGGTTTCCGGGTGGAGTTCAACAGCGCCCTGGGGCCGTACAAGGGCGGCCTGCGGTTCCACCCGAGCGTCAACCTCGGCATCGTGAAGTTCCTCGGCTTCGAGCAGATCTTCAAGAACGCGCTGACGGGGCTGTCGATCGGCGGCGGCAAGGGCGGGTCGGACTTCGACCCCAAGGGCCGCTCGGAGGCCGAGGTGATGCGGTTCTGCCAGTCCTTCATGACCGAGCTGTACCGGCATCTGGGCGAGCACACCGATGTGCCCGCCGGGGACATCGGCGTGGGCGGCCGTGAGATCGGCTACCTCTTCGGCCAGTACAAGCGGATCACCAATCGCTTCGAGGCCGGTGTGCTGACCGGCAAGCCGGTCGGCTGGGGCGGTTCACACGCCCGTACCGAGGCCACCGGCTACGGCACGGTCTTCTTCGCCCAGGAGATGCTCGCCACCCGCGGTCAGGGCTTCGACGGACGCCGGGTCGTGGTATCCGGGTCCGGGAACGTCGCCGTCTACGCCATCGAGAAGGTCCACGCCCTGGGCGGCCTCGTGGTGGCCTGCTCCGATTCCTCCGGCTACCTGGTCGACGAGAACGGCATCGACCTGGCCCTGCTCAAGGAGATCAAGGAGGTGCGCCGCGCCCGGCTCTCCGCCTACGCCGAGGCGAAGCCGAGTGCGCGGTTCTCCGACCGGGGGTCGGTGTTCGACGTGCCGTGCGAGATCGCCCTGCCGTGCGCGACCCAGAACGAGCTGCACCAGCAGGACGCCGGCGCGCTGGTGAAGAACGGTGTGCTGGCCGTGGCCGAGGGCGCGAACATGCCGTGCACACCCGAGGCGGTCCAGGTGTTCCGCGGCGCGGGGGTCCTCTTCGGCCCGGGCAAGGCGGCCAACGCGGGCGGGGTCGCCACCTCCGCGCTGGAGATGCAGCAGAACGCCTCCCGCGACCGCTGGACCTTCGAGCGCACGGAGGACCAGCTCGCCGGCATCATGCGGCAGGTCCACGCCCAGTGCCGCGCCTCCGCCGAGATCTACGGAGGTGACGCCGAGGACTATGTGCTCGGCGCGAACACCGCGGGCTTCCGCCACGTCGCGGACGCGATGATGGCCCAGGGAGTCATCTGACCCTCGGCGCACCCGACGTCGCGCCCGGCGGCGCATCCGAAAGCGCACCCGACATCGCGTCCGGCGGCGCATCCGAAGACGCACCCGACGTCGCACACGAAGGCAACCTCGTGCACACGAAGGCAATCTCGCCAAGGCTTGCCTTCGTGTGCGCTCCAACTCCTACTGTCCCCGGGCATGGAGACCACGGCGCACAACAGAACACTGGGCCGCAGCGGCATCGAGGTGAGCGCTCTCGGCTTCGGCTGCTGGGCCATCGGCGGTGAGTGGCAGTCCGCCGACGGGCAGCCCCTGGGCTGGGGCAAGGTCGACGACGAGGAGTCCGTACGGGCGATTCAGCGCGCACTCGACCTCGGCGTCACCTTCTTCGACACCGCCGACGCCTACGGCACCGGCCACAGCGAACGCCTGCTCGGCCGCGCCCTCGGCAAGCACCGTACCGACGTCGTCATCGCGACGAAATGGGGCAACCTCTTCGACGAGCGGACCCGCGTCTGCGACGGGCAGGACGACTCCCCGGAACACCTACGCCGCGCCCTGACCGCCTCACTGCGGCGGCTGAACACGGACCACGTCGACTTGTACCAACTCCACATCTCCGACGCAGGCCCCGAACGCGCCTCTCAACTCCGGGAGACCTGCGAGGAGTTGGTCCGCGAGGGCCTGATCCGCGCGTACGCCTGGAGCACGGACGACCCCGCCCGGGCCGCCGTCTTCGCCCAGGGCCCGCACTGCGCGGCCGTCCAGCACCGCCTGAACATCCTCCAGGACGCCCCCGAACTCCTCGCCCTCTGCGCCGAGTCGGACCTCGCCAGCATCAACCGCAGCCCCCTCGCCATGGGACTGCTCACCGGCAAGCACACCGCCGGGCGCGCCCTGGACAACGCGGACATCCGCAACGCACCCCCCGCCTGGCTGCCGGGCTTCCTCGCGAACACGGGCGCGGACCCGGCCTGGCTCCAGCGTGTCGACGCCCTGCGGTCCCTCCTCACCAGCGACGGCCGCACCCTCGCCCAGGGCGCCCTCGCCTGGATCTGGGCCCGCAGCCCGCGGACGATCCCGATCCCCGGCTTCCGTACGGTCGCCCAGGCCGAGGAAAACGCGGGCGCCATCGCGAAGGGGCCGCTCACCGCCGGGCAGATGGCCGACGTCGACCGGATTCTGGGGCGCTGAGCGGGATCACGGCGGGGCGGCGACAGAAAACCCACAGAGCGACATAGGGCGCGTTCGACTTCTTCAGGCGAACCTCGCCGTGGTGCTCTTCTTGCTTCATCTCTTGACGTGTCTGGTTCAGACCTTTAACTTCACCCATCGCCCGTCTGCGAAAAGCCGTGCCTCTGCGATGGTGGACAAACCCGCTCCGCAGCTGTGTCGGCGTTGGCCGTCGGTGTCCAGATCCCCCACCCGTGACAGCGGCAACATCCGCACAGCGAGGAGCGCACATGCAGGAGAGCAGAGACATCGGATCGCCCAGGACGGCGTCCGTGGCCATACGGCTGCTGGTGCTGCTGGCCACGCTGCTGGGCCTGGCGGTCGCCCCCGTCCACGCGACGGCGCGCAGCGCGGCCGCCCCGTTCAAGGTCTTGGCCCTGTACAACGGAACGTGGGACGCCGCCCACATCAACTTCGTCCACGAAGCGAACGAGTGGTTCCCCCAGCAGGCGGAACAGAACGGCTTCACCTACACGGCGAGCAACAACTGGAACCTGCTCGCCGACGGCGGGGTCGACGACTACAAGGTGGTGCTCTTCCTCGACGACCTGCCGCAGACCTCCGCCCAACGTGCCGGTTTCGAGCGCTACATGCGCGCGGGTGGCGCCTGGATGGGGTTCCACGTGGCGGCCTTCACCACCGAGGCGCAGAGCTGGCCCTGGTATCACAATGAGTTCCTCGGCAGCGGCAACTTCAAGTCCAACACCTGGGGACCGACCACGGCCACCCTGAAGGTCGAGGACCGCACCCACCCGTCCACCAAGGCCCTGCCCGCCACCTTCACCTCGTCGGTCAGCGAGTGGTACAGCTGGTCCAACGACCTGCGGCAGAACCCGGACATCAAGATCCTGGCCTCCGTCGACCCGAGCAGCTTCCCGCTCGGCACCGACCCCAACCAGACCTGGTACAGCGGCTACTACCCGATCCTGTGGACGAACAGCAAGTACAAGATGCTGTACGCGAACTTCGGCCACAACGCGATGGACTACGACACCAACACCCCCCTGTCGTCCACCTTCGCGAGCGAGACACAGAACCGGTTCCTCCTCGACGGCCTGAAGTGGCTCGGCGGCGCGGGCGGCGCCCAGTCACCGGCCGCCTCCACCGCCGAATCCGCCCGGACGTCCATGCCGCACAAGTAGCCCCCGCACCACCGAGAACCCAGGGGGACACTCCGGGAGCCCACCTCCCGACCACCCCCGCCCAGGCCGCCCCGGGAAACCGGGGCGGCCACGTTCGTTTCATCGCGCGGAGCCGTGCGGCGGATCCCGGGGGCATCGGTCGTGCGCGCGGCCGCCGCGATCAGCGGGTGCCGTGGGCGCGTTCACGTTCACCGGCGCTCGTTGATGGCTGACACGACGATTCTTAGCAACGCTAGGTATGCTGCCGGGACTAGTGCTCTTGTCGCGTCACCGCGTGCGGCAGCACCACGGAAACCGGCAGCCGCTTCCGCGTCACCTGATACCCCAGTGATGATCACTCGGGTAGAGTCCCTGCACACCTGCGGACCCTGCCAGGCCCCTACGACCTGCAGTGATGCATTGATGCACGGCACACGATCAGCCCTCATGTGCAGGAGGCCGTCATGTCCCCCCAATCCGTCCTCGCCGCCCTGACCACCGGGTTGCGAAGTGGTGCCATCGAAGTCGTCGACCTCACCTCGCCCCTGTCGTCCTCCACGCCGGTGATCCAGCTACCCTCCGAGTTCGGCCAGACCGCGGTGTTCGAACTGGAGGAGATCAGCAGGTACGACGACCGGGGACCGGCCTGGTACTGGAACAACTTCCGCAGCGGTGAGCACACGGGCACGCACTTCGACGCGCCGAACCACTGGGTCACCGGGAAGGACCTCACCGACGTGGCGTCGGTTCCAGCAGGGCGGCTGATCGCACCGGCGGCCGTGCTGGACTTCTCCGCCGAGGCGGAGGCGGACCCCGACTTCCTCGTCGAGGTGGCGCATGTGAAGGCATGGGAGGCCGAGAACGGGCCGCTGCCCGAGGGTGGCTGGCTGCTGCTGCGTACCGGGTGGGACGCACGTTCGCACGCGCAGGAGCCGTTCCTCAACGCCGACGCGCGCGGCCCGCACACTCCCGGCCTGGCACCGGAATGCGCTCGGTGGGTGGCGGAGGAGTCGCCGGTGATCGGCCTTGGTGTCGAAACGGTGGGCACCGACGCCGGACAGGCGCCTTCGTTCGACCCGGCCTTCCCGTGTCACTCCTATCTCATGGGCAGTGACAAGTACGGGCTGACGCAGCTGCAGAATCTCTCGGCACTGCCACCGACCGGCGCCGTCATCATCGCGGGGCCGTTGCCCATCGTCACCGGGTCCGGGGCTCCCGCGCGGGTGCTCGCGCTGGTGGAGCGCTCATGAAGGTCGCGGAAGCCGTTGGCCGGGCGTTGTCCGCCGCAGGTGTCGACCATGCATTCGGCGTGGTCGGCTCGGGCAACTTCCACCTCACCAACGCCATGGTGGCGGCGGGTACCCGGTTCGTCGCCGCACGCCATGAAGGTGGCGCGGCCACGATGGCCGATGCCTACGCGCGGATGAGCGGCACGGTGGCCGCGCTGACCGTGCATCAGGGGTGCGGACTGACGAACGCCATCACCGGTATCGGCGAGGCGGCCAAGAGCCGTACGCCGCTCCTCGTGCTGGCGGCCGAGGCGACCGAGCCGAGGTCCAACTTCTCCGTCGGCCAAGAGGCGCTGGCGCACGCGGTGGGCGCGGTCACCGCGCGTGTGACGTCGGCGCAGGACGCGGTCGAGCAGGCATGCGCCGCGGTGCGGCGAGCCCTGCACGAACGGCGCACCGTGCTGCTCAACCTCCCGTTGGACGTGCAGGCCCTGGACGCGCCCGACGACGCACCGGCCCTGGCCGCGCCGCCCCCCGAACGGACCGCGGTCGAACCGGTGCCGGCCGACGTGGCGGCGTTGACGCAGGTGCTCGAGCGGGCACGACGTCCGGTCTTCGTGGCCGGCCGGGGATCGCGCGCGATCGGTGCCCGCGATGCCCTCGTGGCACTCGCCGAGCGCCACGGTGCGCTGCTGGCCACGTCGGCCGTCGCCCGCGGACTGTTCCACGACGACCCGTGGTCGCTCGACGTGTCCGGCGGCTTCTCGTCCCCCCTTACGGCAGAGCTGATCCAGGGGGCGGACCTGATCGTGGGCTGGGGCTGCGCGCTGAATATGTGGACGATGCGGCACGGTCGGCTGATCGGCCCGGACACGACCGTCGTGCAGGTCGACGACGATGCCTCGGCGCTCGGTGCGCACCGGGAGGTGCATCTCGGCGTCACCGGCGATGTGGAGCTCACCGCACGGCAGGTGCTCGATACGCCCGGACGGCAACGGCAGGGTTACCGCACCGCCGACAACGGGGCGGCCATCGCCGCACGGGTGCGGTGGCGGGATGTGCCGTACGAAGACGAGAGCAGCCGTGACCGGATCGACCCGAGGACGCTGAGCATCGCGCTCGACGACATCCTCCCCGCCGAGCGGGTGATGGGCGTGGACTCCGGAAACTTCATGGGCTACCCGACCATGTACCTGTCCGTGCCGGACCACGACGGCCTGTGTTTCACCCAGGCGTTCCAGTCGATCGGCCTGGGCCTTGCCACGGCCACCGGAGCGGCGCTGGCACGGCCGGACCGGCTGCCCGTGGCCGCGCTCGGCGACGGCGGTGCGCTGATGAGCGCCGCCGAACTCGACACGGTGCGCCGCCTCGGGCTGCCGATGGTGGTCGTCGTCTACAACGACGACGCCTACGGGGCGGAGGTGCACCACTTCAGGCCCGGCGGATACCCGCTCGATACCGTCGAGTTCCCGCCGACGGACATCGCCGCCGTGGCGCGAGGGTACGGCTTCGAAGCGGTGACCGTACGCACGCCCGCGGACCTCAAGGCCGTCGAGGACTGGGTCGCCGGACCACGATCAGCGCCACTGCTCATCGACGCCAAGGTGGTCGGCGATCACGGGGCCTGGTGGCTGGAGGAGGCGTTCCGCGGTCACTGAGCAGCCGTCGGGACCCCGGACTCCTGTCTAGAACGGCATGCGGCCGCGGGCCCGCCGTCCGGCGGAGCCGCTGCGGCCGACCGCCTTGGAGCTGCTGCGGAAGGGCTTGCTGAGGAGCCGCCCCAGGATGCCGGGGGCCTTGCCACCGACGCGTGATCCGGCTCCCAGGGTCCGCTGGGTGCCCCGTTCGGGGTGCCGGGACAGGCGCGGGACCAGGAAGGCCAGCACGGCCAGTAGGACGCAGATGCCAACAATGCCGAAAATCATGGCGAAGTACTCCTCATACGAAGTGTGTCTGCCGAGTACCCCGCCTGGCCGACCGCATGCGCCGCCGCCCGGCCGACAGCGCCCGATGCGCTTTCGGTGTCGGCGCCGGCGGGGTCGGCGCCGGCGGGGTCGGCGCCGGCGGGGTCGGCGCCGACACCGAAGGTTTACGACACGACAGGCTGCTCGTTGCTCTCCAGCTCCTCCGGCGGGTGGCTGAGCTGCTCGCGCAGGTAGTTCCAGGCCACCGCGATCAGCGCGGCAACCGGTACGGCGAGCAGACTGCCCACGATCCCGGCCAGACTGCCGCCCAACGTCACCGCCAGCAGGATGACTGCCGCGTGCAGGCCGAGCCCACGGCTTTGGATCATGGGCTGGAACACATTGCCCTCCAGCTGCTGCACCACGACGATGATCGCCAGCGTGATCAGCGCGTCCGTCGTGCCGTTGGACACCAACGCGATGAGCACCGCGACCGCACCCGCGAACAGGGCCCCCACAATGGGCACGAACGCGCAGATGAAGGTCAGGACCGCCAGCGGCAGCACCAGCGGTACTCCCAAAGCCCACAGGCCGAGTCCGATGAAGACGGCGTCGAGCAGGCCGACCAACGCCTGGGACCGCACGAAGGCACCCAGAGTGTCCCAACCGCGCGCGGCCACCACGGGGATGTCGGTGGCGAGCCGACCGGGCAGTTGGCGGGTGAGCCACGGCAGGAACCGCGGGCCGTCCTTGAGGAAGAAGAACATCAAGAAGAGCGCGAGGACGGCGGTGACCACACCATCGATCACGGTGCTCACCCCGGTGACGACAGTGGTGACCAAGCTGCCGGCACTGCTCTGCAGCCGGTCGGCCGCGGTGTCGGTGGCCTTGGCGATCTGGGCATCGCTGATGTTCAGCGGTGGCCCGGCGGCCCATTCACGCACCTGTTGGATGCCTTCGGTCACACGGTCGGTCAGTTCGCCGGACTGGGACGCCACCGGCACCGCGATCAGCGCCACGATGCCCGTGGCGACCAGGAGGAACAGCACGGTCACGACCGAGGCCGCCAGAGCGGGCGGCCACCCGTGCCCACGCAGAAAGCGGGCCAGGGGCCAGGTCAGTGTCGTAAGGAGTAGGCCGACCACTAGTGGCCAGACCACCGACCACATCTGGCCCAGGCCCCACAGGACCACCGTGGTCATGGCGAGGACCAGAAGCAAATCAAGGGAGATACGCGCCGATTGGCGGAGCGCGACGCGGGATTTCGTTGAACTCAACGTGGGAGGCATGAGCCACCCGTACCCCATGGCTATTGCTGCTGTCCAGGAGCACCCTCGCCGGGAACCCACGCCGCGCCGCTGCCGCGAGGACCGACGGCCGGTGGTCTTCTCCGGGTCGGTGCCGCAGCCGACTTGGGCGATACGCGGGGTGCCGTGGGTGGTGGTGGCGGTGTCCGATCCCTCGGCGCGCGCGATGTCGATGTCACCGTCGGCGCCACTCACCCGCGAGTCACCGGCCGTGGTGAGGTGTGAGTTCGTCAGGAAGGCGGGGCCGTCGACAGCGCCGACGCCCCGCAACTCACTCGCAGAACACCTGCACCTTGGCGTCGGGGTCGTCGACGTCGACGGTGACGTCGTCGAGCTGATCGATGAGCTCCTCGAGATGCTGCGGCTTGAGCTCGGCGAGGTCGATCGGCACCCCTGACTTGTTCAGCTCCGCGTTGACCCGGGTGAGCGCCTGCGGAGGGACGAGGCTCGTGAGCCGGACCCCGGCGCGCAGCAGCTGCAGCGGGACCCGGACGTTGATGCGGCCCGGCTCGTCGCCGCCGGAGCCGTCTGCCCAACTCATCACCACGCGCAGATACTTGGGCCGCGATTTCGGGCGGGGTGAGGCTCCCCGCGGCGTCTCGGGCTCTTCTCGCTCGAGGGCGTCGATCAGCCGCTCGGCCTCGTCCGCGGTGATCTTGCCCTCGGCCAGCATCTGCAGGATCTGGCGACGCTGTTCGTTCATCGTTGTTCTCCCCCTCTGGCTCATTTGACGCTTACCAGCACGGCCGTTCGGCCCTGCGCGATCTCGAACCGGGTGCCGGGCAGTGCCCACAGCAGCCGCCCCGTGCCGCGCAGCGCGCCCACCGGGCTCACCCGGAAGACGAGGCACGCGACCAGTCCGGCCGGCACGGCGAGCAGCAGCAGCGGCGACAGCACCAGCAGCACCGGCAGGACGGGGATGTACAGCCGCAGCCGGCGTCCGTCGGGACGGCGATGGCGCACCGTCACCAGCTGCGGAATCACCGGGACCGCTCCAGCTCGGCCAGCGCCTCCTGGACGCTGATCTCCCCCCGCCGCAGGCGGTCAACGACGTCGGCGCCGGTGGGCGCCGGGTCGGTGTCGACGAAGTCGAGAGCCTCGGCGATCCGGTTCAGCCGGGACTTGATCGTCGGGTAGCTCACCCCGAAGGTCCGCTCCATCTCCTTGATCGAACCGTGCGACCGTACGAACGCGGCGACGAACACCTGGTCGTCGACGCTGAGCTGAGCCAGCTGCGGCGTCTCGAACTGCCCCTCGACCACGACGCCGCTGCCGACGAGGCGGACCCGCTCGACCACGAACGGCCGTCCCTGCGTCAGGTCCGTCAGCTCCTGCCAGTCCACCCTCGGCCCCCTTGCTCTCGGCGACGTGCCCGCCATTCATTTGTACCTTGAGTTTTTTAAGCTGCCAATCCAAGAACCTTGATTTTTCTCATTTGATCTTCAATATCTCGGTGTGAGATAGCCAGGCCACGTCCTTGTCGCCCGCGGGTTTCAGGCGCCCCACCGGACCGGTCGTCCGGGTAGCACGTGGAGAACAGGCCAGTCGGAGTCAGTCGGACCTCCGTGCTCTCTCAGCCGGCGTGGCGGACCCGAAAGCGATCGGGGTCCGCCGGATCCCGATCAACGACCTGGACGGGGGTCCAAGCCCATTGCCACACGCTGATGCCCGGCGTGCGGGAGAACTGAATCTGCCCGCGGGTGCCCTCGACCGCAACGCGCGGCCAGGCTTCGGCAGTGCGCGCCCGGTCCACGCCATGCGAACGCAGCACCTGGGCGAGGACGGCGATCGTGTCGTAGCCCTCGAAGGCGACGAAGGAGGGCGCTTCGGCCAGCCGCTCGCGAAGGGCCGTCCCGACTCGTGCACCGAGTGGGCTCAGGCGTTCGGGCAGGTAGCGCAAGAACGGGATCGCGGCGCTGTCGTCGCCCAGCAACCTCGCCCATTCGGCGAACTCCGGTTGCCCGGCCGGAGCACCCATCATCACCTCGGCGAGGCGCTCGTCGCGGCGGACAGCCTTGACGATCGACACGGCCGGCTCCGGGTGGCCGACCAGAAGAAGGAGGGCTGTCGCACGATGCTCGACGAGCTCGTCGCACACCGCCGCGGGGGTGGGCGCGCGCATGTCGAGTTCGAGGACGGTGCCGCCGCGTGGCGCGAGGTAGTCCCGCAGAATGCGGGTCCCGGATGCCCAGTAGACACTCGGCTGGGCCGCTACGGCGATTCGGCTGTGGCCCGCGCCGAGGAGGAAGTCCGCGTAGATCTGCCAGCCGTGGGACTGCGCCGGGGCGAGGCGCGCGACCCATTCCGTCGGCTCTTCGGTGAGCCCGTCGAGAACCGCTGACGAGCAGAGGAACGGCAGGCCGAGGGCGTCGGCCCTGGCCGCAGCGGCGCGAGCGACGACGCTGTGGTACTCCCCCGCCAAGGCGGCCACGCCCAGACGAGCCAATTCGTCGACGGCCGCCGCGGCCCTCTGTGGATCAGCCGCGGTGTCCCGGACCACCAGCTCGAGTGGTCTTCCGCCGATCCCGCCGCCGTCATTGACTTCGCGAACGGCCAACTCGAGCCCAGCGAGGAGGTGTTGGCCTGCCTCGACCCAGCCGGGCCGAGTCAGCGGAACGAGAGCGCCTATCTGGACGGCTGACCCGTCAGTCCGCTCCGCTCCAGGCGACGATGGTGGCGATGGTGGCGCATTCATGTGTTTGCGTCTCCTTCACGCGTCAGCAATGAGTTCGGTTGGCCGATCGAGTCTGCCCTGGCATGACTCGAATCATCGCTGACATCTCGGTATCCCTCGACGGCTTCGTCACCGGGCCCGACCCCGGCCCGGACAACGGTCTGGGCACCGGCGGCGAGGCCCTGCACACCTGGGCGTT
Source organism: Streptomyces sp. NPDC007875 (assembly GCF_042868035.1). Lineage (NCBI taxonomy): Bacteria > Bacillati > Actinomycetota > Actinomycetes > Kitasatosporales > Streptomycetaceae > Streptomyces > Streptomyces sp. NPDC007875. The sequence continues at coordinate 12,220 of NZ_JBIADZ010000047.1, forward strand.
CTCCGAGGACCCCGACGACCGCCGGATCCTGCGCGAGGCCACCGCCCGCTCGGGCGCCGTCGTCCTCGGCCGCCGGCTCTTCGACATCGTCGACGGGCCGAACGGCTGGGACGACACGACCGGCTACGGCGCCGGCGAGGTCGGCAAGCCCGCGTTCATCGTCGTGACAAGCTCGCCGCCGACGTCGGTGCGGCTCACCGACCTCGACTGGACCTTCGTCACGACCGGCCTGCCCGACGCCGTCACCGCCGCGCGCGAGCACGCCGAGGCGGCGTCGTCCACCAGCGGCAAGAACCTCCACGCCTTCCTCATGGGCGGCGGCGCCACGATCGGCTCGGCGCTCGCCGCCGGGCTGGTCGACGAGCTGACACTGCACCTCGCGCCCGTCGTACTGGGCCCCGGGACGCCACTGTTCACCGGCGGCGCCCCACGCACACTGGTGCAGCGGAGCGTGACCTCGACATCGACCGTGACCCACCTGACCTACGACGTCCCGTGACACCTCCGTCCGGGGCCGACGGAAAGCGGGCGCCTCCTATCGGGAAGCACCCGCCATGCGGCCACGTCAGCACGTATTGTCGGCGCGCCACGTGACCTTGTGCACGGTCGTCGGGTTGTGCGTCCTCGCTTCGGCTCGCGAAAAGCCGAAGCCATCGGCGATCAGTCGCACCGGCCGCACAGGTATCCACGCCGCACAGCGGACTGAGAGCTGGCCAACCCCGGCACAGGCGCCCACCGGCCGCGGTGTGCCCGGTGCGGCGGCGGACCGTACGGCGACTGCCAGGCCGGCCGATCGGGCCGACCCGAGCCGCCCACGTCGCGGCGCCGTACGACCGGGTCCTGGAGCGGTTCGGTCACCAGACCGGGGCCGCTGTCGTGCAGCGGGTTCAGGCGCTCGGGTTGCACGGAACGCAACAGCGCGAGGAGCCAGGCGTTGAGGAGCTCGCGGTTCGCATTGACGCGGATTTTGCCGTTCGCCCGGAAGCGCCCGGAGGCGCACCTGTGGCAACGGCGGAGAACGATCGGCAGGCAGGTGGGCACGACCACCCAGTTCTTGGACACAGAGTTACACCGCTTCCAGTGAGAAGACCGCAGCGAAAAGGAGCACGGCGCACAGGTGCGACGCGCGATGGATCAGCGCTCGGGGGGTCTCACTTGGTGTACAACGGCATGTCCTTGACGGAGTGACTGTGGGCGGGAGCACGGTAACGGCACACGGAAGTGTGGCTCCACTGATTTTCGGGCGGGTGGCCCGATCGCGGCAAGGGTGACGGTGCCGGCGAAGACCAAAGTACGCTCGTCGAAGCGGGTCGCTACCGCGCGGAACACCTTGAGCCGGTTGATCCCTCGAGCAGGGGCTGCCCGACGCCCTCGACTGGGCGGCTCCCTCGGCTTCACCGGAGGCAGGCAGGCCGTGGTCGACGTGCTGGACCTGCTCGCCTGAGAGCGGCTCGTCACCGGTTACGGGGTGCACGGCGACTCCGACGAGGAGATCGCCAGAGGAGATCGTCAAGGGCACCGTGGACCCGGGGCGCTGGCGTCGGCCTTGTTCCGTGGACTACGTTGTGGCCATGAATCCCGGGACGGCATCGCGCCACGCACGGATTGGTGACCCGGTGCTCTCCTGAGCGCCGTACGGGCCGGTGCGGGCCCGCTCTTCGATCGAGGATGTTGCGCTGACGCGCGAGCTCCGCCTCCGTCGTGTTGATCACAGGTTCCACACATCAACCACGACAGGAGAATTCATGCCCACCAAGACACTGCGGATTCCCACCGCGGACGGCCAGGCCGACGCTTTCGCCGCCTTCCCCGACCGGGGCGGGCGGCACCCGGGGGTGCTGATGTACTCGGACGCCTTCGGAGTACGCCCCGCACTGCAGGAGATGGCCCGCGAACTGGCCGGGCACGGGTACTACGTGCTCGTCCCCAACTTCTACTACCGGCACGGCCCGGCACCGGTGATCGAACTTCCCGAGCACATCGGAGAAGAGGTCCGGCCCGCGGTCATCGGCCGGCTGATGCCCTTGCTCCAGACACACATCACCACCGAACGCGTCCTGCGCGACGCCGACGCCTACCTCACCTTCCTCACCGCCCAGCCCGAGGTCGGCTCCGGACCGGTCGCCGTGACCGGCTACTGCATCGGCACCCTCTTGGCGTTGCGCACCGCGGCGGCCCACCCCGACCAGGTGGCCGCCGTCGCCGGATTCCACCCCGGCTTCGTGGTCACCGACGCGCCCGACAGCCCACACCGCCTCGTGCCCAAGCTCACTGCCGAGGTCCATCTCGGCCTCGCCGAAGGCGACTTGTCGCCCGAGATCATCAGTGAGCTCAACCAGGCCCTGGATGCCGCAGGTGTCGGCCACACCTGCGAGATCTACCCCGACACGATCCACGGCTTCACCATGTCCGACACCGATGCTTTCAGCGCCGCCGGACTGAAGCGCCACTGGGACCGGCTGCTCTCTCTCCTGGACCGCACGCTCGCCACCGGCTGAGGCTCCGGCAAGCACGTGTCAGTCGGCCTGGGCGAGTTGGTTCAGGGGTTCGGAGCCGTCCAGAAGAGCGCGCGGAGCCGTGACGATGGGCAGCCGCGCCACGGTCGCGCGGTCCAGCAGGTCGACCTGGGCGAGCACCACGGCTTGATCCCAGTAGACGTGCTCGTACGCGACCGCGGTGCCCTCGAATCCCACGACAGCGATCACCGGGATGTCGACCCTCCTCCCCGTCGCGGCCACGCCGGGGAGGATCCAGGGGACCTCGATGTCGTGTGTGAACGAGAGCAGCAACTCGTCCACGACGGTCATATCGCCGACCGTCCAGCTGACCGACTGGACATTCAGGTCGGCCGCGTTGCGTCCCACGAACCACGTTCGGTAGAAGGAGCGGACCCCCTCGAAGCCCGTACCGCCCATGCCCGTGGGCACATGCAGAACCGCGGGTTGTCACTCATGGTCCGCATCGTGGCACCCACGTCCCGAGTCACGAACTCGGCCTGGGTGTGGGCCTGCCACTGACGCACCATCGCTTCCGTATCCGCCACCTGACCCCCAACGTCTGATTTAGGCAAGAATGTCTAGCATTCTCGGGGCGCTCATCCATGACTGCTGTCGGCCGCCGTCACCTCATAAATCCGCATGAACTCGCGACCTCACCGCCCCGGGGGTTGGGCCGAAGGGGTGGCCTCGAACGGGGCCGTTGAACCATCCCGGTGACGGCGGGGCCAGGCCGGTTGCGCCGCGCCCGGATGATGTCCGGGTCAGGGACCGGGCCCCGCACGGCGAGGCCAGTTCCCGACCGAGTTCGTTGACCGCCAGCTGCCGCGCGGAGAGCACGGCCCCGATCTCCTCGGCGGTGAGGTCGACCGCCTCGTCCAAGCCCATCCCAAGTGTGCTCAACGCCCCCTCGACGCCGCTGATCAAATGGAGTCGCGCCGTCTCAGTGGTCGGCAGAACGCCCGTGGTGAAAACCGGTGCGTCGCAGGTCGGGAAGAAGTACGTGAAACGCGATGACGTCGCCGGCTCGCGCCTTGGCGGCGGTGCCACCAGTGCTCTTACGAGGTGCCAGGATCCACCTCCCCTATGGCCAGTGGTACTCGATCGCCGTCGGCGACGGCTTTGCAAGGGCCGATCTTAGGCGGGCTGGGAGGTCTGAGAGGCGCGGTAGAAATCGCGGAGTGTCGCGCTCCCGTCGCGTGGTGGATGACGCCCTGTTGGGAAAATGCGGGGACACCAGCCGGACGGCTCTGCCAGGCTGCGGAGATGATGAAGAAGGAAGTCTCGTGAGCGACGGCGAGAAGTCCCGCCTCGGCGAGTTCAGTGCCCGGCTGGAGAGCGACGACATCGACGTCGTCCGCGGGGCCCTGGACGATTACCAGTCGGCGCAGGCAAACACCCGGTGGGGTGTGGACAACCCCTACTGGCCGCTGGCCAACGAGGTGCGCTTCGCCGCCCGGGACCTCCTCAGGCAACCTCCGTCCGGCCGCAGCCACGCGAGCGCTCTCACCGTGATGTGGCATCTCGCCGAGGAGGAGGACGCGAACGTGATCGCCGACGCCCTCGAAGGCGCCCCGGACGCCGACGTGCGGGAGATGGCGCTTCTCGCGGCCGGCACCGCCCTCGCGCAGGGCGAGGAGCCAAACCGGCGGCTGCTGACACTGATCACCACCATGGTGCTGGACGAGGGCCTCGATGTGCGGGATCGCAGGCACGCCATGCAGGCCCTGGACGATCTGGATCTCCCGGAGGTCGAGGACCTCATCGTCCGTCTCACCGAGTCGTCCGAACGGGAACTCCAGGTGTACGCGGCGGGTTGTCTCGCAACGCCCCTGCGGCTCCGCGTCCACCGCGACCGCGTCATGCGGCTCGCGAAGTCCTGGCCGAAGGAGGCGGGTTGGGAGGCCGAGCACATTCGACGGCAAGCGCTCGAAGGCTTCCACAGCACCTACTGGAAGGACACCGAGCTGGACGATCCGGTGCTCCGGAAGGCTCATGACGAGCTGATGTTCCCGCTCAGCGACGAGGGATGCCTGCAGGCGTTCGCCACCCTGCTGCGCAGCGAGGACCCCGTCGCCGTGGGCATCGCGATCGACCATTACGAGTCCTCGGAGGGGCTGCGCCATGTCCTGGAGGACGAGGAACCTGTCGAGACCTACCTGCCCGAGGTGCTGGCCCGCGCTCGTGAGGTGCTCCGGCGGCCGATGTCTCCCGCCGAGGTGAGCGCCCTGAACATGATCGGGGCGCGGCACACCGAGCCCGGCGACGCCGACCTCCTGCTGGACGTTCTCCTGCGCACGGACTCGGACGCGGTGCGCGCGGAGGCCGTCCGGATGGCCTACGGCGTGCTCGACGAGGCCGAGGTGAAGGACGAGAGGCTCGTCGCCGCCCTCGGCGGCCTGATCTTCGACCCTTCCGTCGGCTTCACCCTCACGAAGGAGACGGCGATCCGCGTCCTGGCCGACAGTCTCGGCGCTGACGCGGACGACATCCTCCTCCGGGCGCTCCGCGAGGGTGAGCCCAAGGTCCAGGCTCACGCGGCGTATTACCTGGTCAGGACGGGAGGCGTGGAGCGGCACCGCGCCATGCTGGAGGAGGTCGCCGAGAACTGGGGCGACCGGCCTCCCCACCGCCCCTGGGGCGAGGACCCCGTTGAGCTGATCTTCGGCAAGCCGCACAGCGTCCACTGGGAAGGACACCGGCTGGCGGACCCGGATCTGTATCGCGCCCACAAGAGACTGCGGGCTCCCACGGTGGACGAGTCGTATCACCGGGCGCTTCGCACGTTGCTCGAAAGCGACGACCCGGCGGCCGTGGGCATCGCCCTCGACCACTGGTGGAGTCCTCACGGCGCCGTGCAGCGGGGCGGCGAGGAAGCGCGTGAACCGGAGAGGGCACTCGTCCTCGATCGCATCCGGGAGGTGCTGCGGCAGCCTCCCTCACCGGCGGAGCTCAGCCGCGTGTACGGGCTTGAGGCCAAGCGCCTCAGCGCACTGTCTGCGCTGGACGTCGTGGCGGTGGAAGAGCCGTCCCTGCTGGCCGAGATCGTGGCAGCCGCGGCGAGCGATCACGTTCGCGAGCGGGTATTCGATGTGGTGGAAGCGGTGTTCAACGACGCGGAGGACACTGACCCACGGCTTGTCGAGGCGCTCGGGAGGGTCGCCTGCGACGCGAACATGCCCTTGCATGGCCGCGTCAGGGCACTGGCACTGCTGGACCAGTCTCCGGGGACCAACTCCGCGGAGGCGCTCGTCCAGGCGACGCGCTGCCCCGAAGTAGAGGTTCAAGCCGCCGCGGCGTGGGGGCTGATGTGGGACGAGGTCATCGAGGACCATCGCCCCCTGCTCGAAGAGCTGAGCGCGAGCTGGCCCGTGGAGGACGCCCCGTGGGAGGTCACGCGGGTGCGGGAGATACTCAACGCCGCTGAGGAGTGAGGCCGGCCGCGCATGTGCGTGGGTGACTCATGGCGCGGGAGGCTCGTGGAGAGGTTCGCCGCCTTGCGGTACTCATCCCCGGACGGCGACGGGCGTTGCCCGAGGCCCGCCACCGCCGCCCAGACGAGGCGCGGGTGCTCGCCCGGGCCGTGGGAGGCATCGACGGAGGCGGTGGCGTGGCTCATGGATGTCCCCTTGGGCATGCACCGGCACCCGCGGGTCGATCGATCCCGTCAGTGGCCGTGGCCACCGCCGTGGCCGTCGTGGTCGACGTGGTCGACGTGGTCGACGTGGTCGACGTGGTCGACGTGGTCGACGTGGTCGACGTGGTCGACGTGGTCGACGATCGTCCACGGGCGCATCAGGTCGTCGTCTTCCTGTTCGAGAATGTGGCAGTGGTGGACGTACGTCGCCGGGAACTCGGTGCCGCTGACCGGAATCGACGCGATCGTACCCGTCGGCGGGCTGAATTCCTTGATGATGATTCTGGTCACTCCGCATCACCGACATCGTGAAGGCCGTCCCCGTCCTTCACCACGCCCCAACCTGAGGATGGAAAAGGCTCACTGAAGATCACTTCCAGGGGCAGTTGAGAGCGAGGGCTTTGAGACCGCCGTGGAGTTTCCGGGCGGACGGGTCGAGAATCCCGTTGAGATCCCCAAGGACCAGCTGGGCAAGACGGCCGAAGCGCGCCTCGGCGATGCCCGGTTCGTCCTCGACGAGCTGGGAAGGCGCGGGGGGAATCTCGACAAGGTCGGCATGTTCGGCCACTCCTTTGGCGGCTTCACCGCTTCACTCGCCACCTGCCCCAACGCTGGTGCTTGGAGCACGACTTCGCCGCCCCTTGGACGGCAACCGGTCAGCGCATGGTCACCTGAACCAGCCGCTCGACCTGACCGCCCACGACCCGAAAGACCCTGGAGACCCCGCCCGGACGGCCACCCGGCGACTCGCGCTGCCTCGGACTGGAGAAGTCTCCGGAAACCGGCCGAAAAGGATCGGCGGAGGTCATGCGGTGGATCGAGGGTGACTGCTCAGGTGCTTGATTACGTGTGAGCGGGCGGCAGCCAGACGTTTCCAGCGAAGAGGTCGCGCAGGGCGGTCATGGGGTTGAGGCCGTGCTTGCGGGCTGTGAAGATGGCCGCGGCGCTGGCAACGGTTCCCGGATGGCCGGCCCAATCTCCTGCGCGAAGTATGGACTGGAGGTTCCGGTCGGCGGCGGAGGCCCAACACCAATGATCACCTGAGTCACCAGGGGGAGCCCGCAGCATGACCAGCACGACGGAGGCCCTTGGCGGGTCGGCTGCAGTCGACGATGCAGCACGTAGTGTCACGCGCCCGTTCTACGTATACGCCGTGCTCGCCAACACGCTGTTTCAGCGCGGCGTATTCGTCCTCTTCCTTTATCAGCGAGGCTTCTCCGTCGGGCAAGTGGCCCTACTGCAGACACTGCTCTACCTGGTCAGCGGACTTGCGGAGTTGCCGACGGGAGTCATCGCCGACCGAATCGGCAGGCGTGCCAGCATCGTGATCGGCCAGGTGCTGATAGCTGGGTGTCTGCTCGGTCAGGTGGCGTTCTCCAACTACTGGATGTTCCTGGCGCTGTTCATCGGGCAGGGCGTGGGCATGGCATGTGTGTCCGGTTCGGACACCGCCCTGCTGTACGACCTGCTCGTGCGTCGTGGTGCAACGGCCAGCTACGTCAAGATCAAGTCCCGGTTCACCATGCTCGGGACGGTCACCTCGGGAGTCGCCATCGTCCTCGGCGGCCAACTGCAGCAGATTTCCTGGGGAGTCGTCTACGTCGGTTCGGCGGCGTGCCTCGTCCTGGCCGTGGTGGTGCTGATGTCACGGGTGCCCGAGATCCGCGGCGCGGACGCGGTGGACGAGCGGGACGGAGCCGAGGAGGAGCACGGCGACGCCACAGCGTGGCGGGCGGTGCTTCGGGTCGCCACGCCGGCTCTCGTGACGCTTGTCGTGGTGTCCGGATTGATGCATGCGACTTTGACGCCGTACATCATTTTTACGCAGAAGACCCTCTCCGATCAGGGAGCGGGCACCGCATTGGTCAGCGTGGTCATATCGGCGGGATTCTTCACTGGCGGGCTCACTCCGCTGCTGTCGGACCGCGCGGACCGGCGCATCGGGTATCGGGTCATAGTCCCGGTGTCCCTCCTGACGCTCGCCGCGACACTCGGCCTCAGCGGCCTCGGCCTTGTCTGGGTCACCATCGCCGCGTTCCTGGTCCTGGTCGGGATTCCCGAGATCACCGCCGTGATCGTGGACAACGTGTTCAACGAGGCAGTGCCGTCGCGCCACCGGGCGAGCCTGCTGTCGATGATCGCATTCGTGGAGTCGGCGCTCATCGGCATCGGCTATCTCGTCCTCGGCGCGCTCATGGACGGGCTGGGCTCCAGTGTGGGCATGGCCACCTACGCCGCGGTCCCCCTGCTGGCATGTCTCCTGTGGCTCCCGGTGCTCTTCCGAGGGGCACGGGTGACCACCGAGATCGAGAAGCCCGCCGGCCAAAAGGCATCCTGAAACAGACCATCTCGAGCAACCCCCTGCCCGATGGCAGGGCGTTGCTTGCTCGTCGCGCATCGCCGGCGCCTCAACACGCCCCGTGGGTCGCGGGTCCTGGGCACATTCCGGCAGGCGGTCATGGTGCTGCGCGGGTTCCGTGAGCGCGGCTGCGTGCACTGCCTGGCCAGGGACGCCGGAGTCTCGCAGGCCACCGGCTACCGCTACCTGCACGAGGCCATCGACGTCCTCGTCGCTCAAGCCCCTGACCTGCACGAGGTATTGAACCGCTGCCGCGAAGAGGGGATGAGTCACGTGATCCTCGACGGCATGCTCATCGAGAACGACCGCCTCACCGGAACCCGGGACAACGGCAACGACCTGTGGTTCAGCCAGAAACATAAGAGCTTCGGCGGCAACGTCCAGTTCCTCGCGGCCCCCGACGGAACCCCGTTGGGGGTCTCCGATGCCGAGCCAGGCTCCACCCCGGACATCACCGCCGCCCGGCTGCACGTCCTGCCCGCGTTGTACAAGGCGGCCGCCCACGGCCTGCCGACCCTGGCCGACAAGGGCTACATCGGCGCCGGTATCGGCGTCCACGTCCCGGTCCGCCGCCCGAAAGGGAAGTCAGAACAAGCTCTCGACGCCGACACCCGCACCACGAACACCCTGATCAGAGCCCTCCGTGCCCTCGGCGAGCGCACCGCCGCCGAGCTCAAGGAACGCTGGCGCACACTGAAGCGCGTCACCCTGAGCCCCAGTCGAATCGGCGACACAGCCCGAGCCGCCCTCGCTCTCAACTGCCACTGGAAGTGATCTTCAATGAGAAAACCTCACTGAGCCGAGTGGGAAATCGAGGTCCTGAGAAGCGGCAACTCATCTCATAAAGGCCCTACTCTGCCTTCTCATGCCCCTCGGCCCTGTCCGGCGGATCTTCGCGGGCCCGCGACGCCTGGCACGGCGCCCCCAGCTACCGCTGGGAGGTGCCCCCGGCCGCGTTGTCGGGATCGTCCGAGTACGACCCGGTACGAGGACGACCCTCCGCCTTGCGATGCTCCCCCAGCTACCGCTGGGAGGTACCCCCTGCACCAGACGCCGCGGCCCCCGCGGCGGCAGCCGTTGATGTCACAGGCGCGAAGATCCACCGGACAGAGCCTGGTAGGGCCGGGACGCCGGTCGGCCGGGGAGCGAGCGGCGGGCGTCCCGGCCGGTGCGATCAGGGGGCGATCAGGACGGTCTTGCCGGGCAGTCGCCCGGCGGCGGAGTCCTCATGCACGGCGCGCGACTCGGCCACCGGGCGGCGGTCGGCGATGTGGATGCGGAGCCGACCGTCATCGGCCCTGGCCACCAGCTCGGTCAACTGGGCGGCGTCGCTGCGGACCCACAGGCTGGCGCTGCGTACCGAGCGGGCGGGGTCCTCCGGTATCGGGCCCGCTGTACTGGCGGCCACGCCGCCGTCGGCGACGTAGCGCGACAGCCGCGCGGCCTCGTCCTCGGTGCCGCGCACATGGTTCAGCAGAACCTCGAAGGGGCCACCCACCGCGGCAGGGCCTGCGGCGAGATCGAGGCGGTCGACGACTCGGGCACCATAGCCCTGAAGGCGCTCGGCGTGCCGCGGACTGGCGGCCGCGGTCACGTGCGCTCCCGCGTCCACGGCGAGTTGTACCGCGAGACTGCCCACCGCACCCCCTGCCCCGTTGACCAGGACGGTCTGCCCGGGCTTCAGTTCGGCGAGCTCGAACAACACCTGCCAGGCCGACAGGCCGGTAAGGGGCAGCGCCGCGGCGTCGACCAGGTCGATCGACCGGGGCGCCGCGGCCAGGGCCTCGGCCGGGGCGAGCACGTACTCGGCGGCCGCGCCCACGGCGTCGAGGGGCAGCATGGCCACGACCCGGTCGCCGACCTCCACGCCCGACACTTCCGCGCCGAGTTCGGCGACGGTGCCCGCCAGGTCGATCCCGGGCACGTGCGGGAGAGCGATGGGGAGCATCGCGTTCAGGGCTCCGGCGCGGATGTGGTCGTCGACCGGGTTGAACGACGTGGCCGCCACCCGCACCAGCACCTGCCCGGTGGCCGGGACCGGACGCTCGATGTCCTCGTAGCGCAGGACCTCGCTGCTGCCGAAGTCGTGGTAACGCACTGCCTTCATGGCACTTCCTTCTGTGTGGGTCGGTGGGTCGGTGGGTCGGTGTGCAGGTGCGGGGCGTTGCTCGTTCATGGGCGAGGCGAGCGCCGCCGTCAGTCCATCTGCACCGACCGCATGGAGTTGCCCATCACCACGCGGCCGATGGCGCTCACGGCGCTCCCGGGATCGGAAGCGGCGCCGACGGTGAGCAGCAGCGGGACGAAGTGCTCGGCCGTCGGGTGGGCGGCCTCGGAGCCCGTTGACTTGCCCAGGCAAGTCAAACGTAACCCCGATTGAGTTGCCTAGGCAAGTCATCTGAGTTGCCCAGGCAAGTAGGATGTGGGGTATGGACACTTCATCACCCTGGCTCGACGACGACCAGCAAGAGCTGTGGCAGGCCCTGCTCACCGTCGTCATCGCACTTCCGGCGGCCCTCGACCGTCAGTTGCAACGCGATGCGGGCATCTCCAACTTCGAGTACGGCGTTCTGGCCCGGCTGTCCATGTCCGACGAGGCCACGATGCGACTCAGCGACCTGGCCCGGGACTGCGACAGCACGCAGCCTCGCCTGTCGAAGGTGATGGACCGCTTCGAATCCCGCGACTGGGTCGTCCGCCGGCCCGACCCCACCGACGGCCGATACACCCTCGCCACACTGACCGACGCGGGCCGGCAGAAGGTCGTGGCAAGCGCACCGGAACACGTCGCGCAGGTGAAGCGACTCGTGTTCGATCCGCTCAGCGCCGCTCAACGCCGCCACCTCAGCGCCGCACTCACCCGCATCGCCGCCACCGTGCGCCAAGAAGTCGAAGGAGGGTGAGCCTCGTTCGACGCCCTGACGCTGTCGTTCTGACGCCGTCGTTCCATGGATGGTTCGGCTCAGCCGACCGGTGCGCTCGGAAACTCGCGATTGTTCCGCCGCAGGACCGCCAGGAAGCTGATGGCATCCAAGCGGTTCCCCAGGAGGTCCGATGACCATCGCTGCAATCGTAGGAACTTCCGTCGTCGACGAGATCTCCGAGCGTGATCCGGACCTGATCTCCGCCGGTGGCAGCCGTACGTGGTCGGTGTGCGGCCGCAATTTCGTCGTAGCGATCACCGAGCTCGAAGCGGGTGACCGCCTCACCGAGCACCACTTGCCCGACGAGTATGTGCTGCTCGTCCAGGACGACGCGGTGGTGTGCGTGGAGCACGACGGCCGGGCCTCTACAGCCGTGCCCGAGCCTGCACTCGTCGTCGTACCGGCCGGCACGAGCACGGTGCATGCGGCAGCGTCGACCACGGTGGCACGGGTGTTCACCGCCCGCTGCGACGAGCAGATGAGGCGGGCCGTCAACCATGCTGCCGGGGCCGACCCGCGAGCCGCACCGCTGCCGGAGCCCACCGAGACCGGCGGTGACGGGATCCGGATACATCGCCTGCGGGACATCCCCCACGAGGAGGGACACCTCGGCCGGATCTTCCGGACGGCGTCGCTGATGGTGAACTGGTTTCCGGTGCACGAGGGGCCACGCGACACCGAAAGGCTCTCGCCGCATTCCCACGAGGACTTCGAACAGATGTCGGTGACCCTCGTGGGGAATTACACCCATCACCTCCGGGTCCCGTGGACCCCCCGGATGAGTGAGTGGCGCGACGATGAGCACGTCCAGGTGGGCAGTCCCTCGATGACACTGATCCCGCCGACCGTCGTGCACACCACCCGCGCCATCGGTGCGGGCCCGCACACGCTCATCGACGTCTTCGCCCCACCGCGCGAGGACTTCCTCGCGAAGGGCTGGGTGCTCAACGCCGCCGAATACCAGGGGCCCCGGCCATGACGCGCCATGCGTTTCCCCGGCTCGGAGCCTGGGTCAAGCTCCCCGCACCGGAGAGCGTCGAGCTGCTCGCACTCGCCGGGTTCGACTTCGTCGTGATCGACGCCGAGCACGGGGCGATCGACACCCGCACGATATCGACCATGATCGGGCTGGCCCGTGGCTGCGGGCTCGCGCCCTTCGTCCGGGTCGCCGGCACCGCGCCGCGCGACGTCCAGGTCCCGCTCGACGCGGGTGCGGCCGGCCTGTTCGTCCCGCAGGTCGATGACCCGGCCCGGGCGCGGGACGCCGTACGAGCGACGCGGTTCCCTCCGCTCGGACGGCGCGGGGCCAGCACCTCCGGACGAGCCGGCCGGTGGGGGCTCGAGGCCCTCGGGGACTATCTGCGGTCCGGAAATGACGAGGTCCGCCTCGTGGTCCAGGCGGAGAGCCCCGGAGCCCTCTCGGCGATCGTCGAGATCGGTGAGGTCTCCGGCGTCGACGCGGTGTTCATCGGCCCGACCGATCTCGCGGTCTCCGGCCAGTTCCCCGAAGGTGACGGCGGGCCGGGAGAACTCGTCGCAGCGGCCGAACGACGCTGTGCCGACCACCTCATCACCCTGGGGACCACGGCCTCGGGCAACGCGTTGGAGCTGCTGGATCGTCGTGGGTACGACTTCCTCGTCCTGGGGGCCGACACCACGATGCTGCGCCAGGGCGCCCACGCGTTGGTCCGCGGTGCACGTACCGCCACGCCGGGAGCCGGCCGATGACCCTCGCCCTCCTGCACACCGAACTGTCCATGCTGATGACGGCGTTGTGGTACGAGATCGATCACGGCGACGGCTCGGCGGCCGCCGGTTTCTTCACCCCCGACGCCGAGCTGACGTTCTCGCGCCGGACCTTCCGCGGCACCGACGAGATCAACGGCGTGTATCGCGACCGCACCGCGCGGGGACCGCGGGTCTCGCGTCATCTGATGTCCAACTTCCATGTCCTGCGGTACGAGAGCGATCGTGTCGAGGCCTTGTCCGCCCTGGTGCTCTACGCACAGGACGGAATGCCACCGGTACCGGCGACCGTGCCGGTGCTGGTCGCCGACGTATACGACCGCTTCGTCCGGGTCGGCGAAGCGGAGGGCGAAGCTCGCCGATGGCTCATCGCCTCCCGGCGGATCGAGAACCGCTTCCTCATGCCGGGCGACGTCCTGGCTGTTCCCACCGAGTAGGACGTCCTCGCTGTTCCCACCGGACAAGACCTCCTCGCCGTTTCCATCGAGTAAGGAGCCCGATGTCTCACCAGCGGCATCCGGAAGATTTCCCCCTGCCGACCGCCCGGGGCGACCTGCCGATCGTCGACTCCCACCTCTTCGACGATCTACTCCCCGCGAAGGCGGCCTTCGAGCTGACCGCCGGTCTACGCCGCCACCGCGAGCCCTTCGTCGGCATCACCGAGGACGGCACCCCGCGCCCGGGCCTCTACCGGCTGAATGACGCGGGGACATCCGCGAAGGCCGCCGTCATGGCGGCCCGGGTCTACCTCGACGGGCTGGCGCCCCACCAGAGGGTGGTCGCCGCCCTGCCCATGGACGCCCCGGAGTGGCGGCTGTGGACGAACGCGATCCCGACCTGGCACCCGAAGGGCATGCGCCTGGAACGGCTCGCCGACGGCGACCGCGACCGCGCACTCGCCGTCATCGAGGCCAGTCTCAGCCCTGCCGGCTACGCCCAGGTGCGAGCGGTGATGGCGCTCAACGAGAACCTGGGCGAGCTCATCGACGACTACCGGGACACCCTCACGGAGTTCGCCTACTGGTTCACCGTCTTCGGGACTCCCTCGGGCGACTCCCCATGGGGATGGCAGCTGATGGGCCATCACGTGGACGTGCACTGCGTCTTCGTCGGAGGGCAGGTGATTCTCGCCCCGGTGTTCCTCGGCGCCGAGCCGACGACCGGGACGGGGCGGTTCGAGGGCGTCCACGCCCTGGGCGACGAGACCGAGGTCGCCCTGGCGTTCCGCCGCACTCTGGACCCCAACCGCCAGGAGGAGTACCTGATGGGGCCGTCGCTGCGCGCGGAGGATCTGCCACCCGAGCTCGCCGGCCCCTGGAACGGACGGCATCTGGCCGGCGCGGGCAGTGACAACCTCGTCCTGCCTCCCGAGGGGATCGTCGCGGCGAGCCTGCCGGCCGACCAGCGTGACGGTCTGGTGGAGCTGATCCGGGTCTATCTCGACCGCCTGCCACCGCCACAGGCCGAGCACACCCTGGCGCTCGTCCGTGAGCACTTCGACGAGACGCGGTTCGCCTGGCGCGGCGGCCACGACGACGAGTGCGCCTTCTACTACCGGATCCACTCCCCCGTGCTCCTGGTCGAGTACGACAACCATCCCGGTGTCTTCCTCACCAACCCCGAACCCGCCCGCTACCACGTGCACACCATCGTGCGGGCCCCCAACGGCAACGATTACGGGCGTGATCTCCTCGCCCAGCACTACCGGCTTCACCACGGAGGTCATGGGGCCGGTTGACATCGCACGACGAGAAGGGTTGTGCTCCGTCGTCCACGGGTGCGTTGACGCCCTCGTCGGAGGGACGGCCCTCGTCCTACACCATCACGGACACCGTGCCCCGAATGCCGAACAGCGACTTCCCGTAGATCTCGGCGGCCACTTCGGGGTTGAGGACGGCGTGCCGGCTCCCGGTCTCGATGTCCCGCCAGATGCGCTGCAGCGGGTTGGACTCGCCGAAGCTCGAAGCCCCCTGGGCCGAGCACACGATGCGGACCGCTTCACGCGCGTGGACCGCCGCCATTCCCGCGTCCATCCGCATCCGTGCCCGGGCATCGTAATCGGGGAACACCCCGGCCCGTGCCGCCTCGTCGATGTCGGCGGCCGCGCGGTAGGCGTGCAACTGGGCGGAGTCGGCGAGCGACGCCGCCTTCGCGGCGGCCAGTTGGATGGTGGGTGCCTCGGCCTGGGAGGCGTAGTCCGTCAGCGTCAGCGCTCGCCGCGGGGCCTTCTCCAGCAGGAGATCGACAGCGGCCGCGGCCAGCCCGAGCTGGGGCCCGGTCAACACGAGCGCGGCGGTCGGCACGAACGGTGCCCGGTAGAGCGCCTCGTCGGTGAAGGGTGTGGCGTAGCGGCCCTCGACGGCCTCGGGGACGGAGTGGAAGCGGTGTGCGGGCACGAAGAGGTCCTCGCCGACGAGCGTGTTCGACGCGGTCCCGCGCATGCCCGTTACGAACCAGGTGTCCTCGATGGTCAGCTCCGGCATCGGCGCGAGCACGATGCCGACGGCGTCCGGCGTGCCCTCGGCGTCCGGCCGGGTGACCCCGAGGACCGCCCAGTCGGCGTGGGCACACCCGGAGGCGGGGGCCCAGCGCCCGCTCACCCGGTACCCGCCCTCGACCACGCGTGCGGTGCCCGAGGGAGTCACTACGCCGGCGACTCGGGCCTCGGGGGTGTGGGCCCATACGTCGTCCTGGGCCTGGGCCGGAAAGAGCCCGACGAACCACGCGTTGGCGTTGAGCAGTGAGGTCAGCCAGGCGGTGGAGCCACAGGCCCGCCCGACCTCGCGGCTGACCTCCAGCAGGGTGCGGTAGTCGCTCTGCAGACCGCCGTAACGGGCGGGTCGCATCAGCGAGAGCAGGCCGGCCTCGGCCAGGGCGCCGATGTTCTCGGCGGGAACCATGCGTTCGCGGTCGGTCCGATCGGCGCCCGCGGCGATCAGCGGTCGCAGGGTGGCGGCGCGCTCGACGAGCTCGGACCGCAGTGCGCGCGCGGGGTCAGTGGTGCGGGGAACGTCCAGGGTCATGGTCATCGTCGTCATTTCGGTGTCGGGGATCAGGCGGGTACGGGGCGTACGGGTCACGGGTCGTACGGGTCGTCGGGTCGTACGGGTCGTCGGGTCGTACGGCTCAGCTCGCGACAGCGAGCGGGGTGTGCGTGCCGAAGACCCGGCGCGCGTAGGTCAGCGGGGCCGCGGGGGTCGGCTCGGCCTCCTCGACTCCGACGACGAGCAGGATGTGGTCGCCGCCGTCCACGTGGCGTTCGACGCGTCCCGCCGTCCAGCCTGCGGACTCGGGCAGGTAGGGCAGTCCGGCGCGGAGGGTCCAGGTGACGCCGTCGAACTTCGAGCCCGACCCCCTCCGACGGGCGAATGCCGACGCCAGTTCCCGCTGGTGGGCGCCGAGGATGTTCACTCCCACCCTGTCCCCCGGCTGGAGGTGGGGCAGCAGCCGCGAGGCGCGGTCCAGGGCGAAGCTCACCAGCGGAGGGTCGAGCGAGAGCGAGGCAAGACTCGACACGGTGGTGCCGTGCGGTCGCCCGTCGGCGGTCATCGCCGTCACCACGGCGACCGGCGAACACACCCCGCTCATCAGCTCGACGAAGGTCTCTCGGTTGATCATGGTGCGCCTCCAGTGGGCATGGGTTCGTCTGTCGGGATGCGTGGTGTTGTGTGGCCCCGCGTCCGACAACACACAGTGAACTCCGGCTCCCGGGGCGGGCGCTTGGTCTGTCGGCTCAGGATTCCGGTCGCCCGTTGAGCTGCGGCACCGGTCTGTTGGTCTGCCACACCTGTCTGTTGGGCTGCCGCACGAGTCCGTTGGGCTGCCGCACCGGTCCGGGCCGTGACCGGCGCTCCAAGCTCACCGATCTGCGACGTCGCGGGGCAGGAGGACCGCGTCCCCCAGTTCCTCGGCGAGTGCCAGGGCGGTGTGGAGGGCGAAGCGGCGGTCGTCGAGGCCGTGTCCCAGCACCTCCTGGGCCCGTTTCACGCGGTAGGTCACCGTCCCCCTGGCCACGTGCAGGCGTCGGGCGACATCCACGAGGCTGCGCTCGGCGCCGATGTAGTGGTACAGCGTGGTCCGCAGCGCCTCCATCGACGCGCTGCGGGTGGCGAGCCCGCCGAGTTCATGTCGTACGAAGTCACCGGCCGCGTCGATATCGGTGGCCAACAGCGCGATGGCGGCGACGTCGGCGTAGGCGGTCGCATGCCTCGGCACCCGCCCGGCCTCGCGCCGCAGTCGCTCGACCCGCGCCCCGCGCAGGGCCTCGCGGTGGGAGCGGCCGAAGCCCTCGACGCCGCCGCCCGGGCTCCCGAAGGCCGCCTGCATTTGCTGCCGGGACAGTGCCTCCGCGATGGTCTGCCACGAACCGCTCCGGCGCGTGCCGTCCGAAGGCACCGTGCCCCACGCCCACAACCGCCCCGAGGCCACGGGCACGACCAGCGTCGTGGTGGCGCCCCGGGCCCGGAGCGCCTCGGTGGCCGCCGCTTGCAGCGTGGAGCTGCCGTTCGGCGCGTCCGACCACACCACCACCGCCTCGTGGGTCCGCCGCAGGTCGTAGCCGAGCACACGCGACGCCTCGCCGACATCGGTCGTCGTGGCATCACTCAGCAGGGAACGCACGATGTCGGCCCGTGCCGCGGCCGCGCTGGTGCTCCACACCTCGTGCTCCACGAGGTAAGCGCGGATCATGGTGTCGGAGAGGTCGTCGACGTAGGAGAACAGCTCGCGGGAGATCGCCGTGACCTCATCGACCGCCACGTCCGGGTCGACCAGCTCGGCACACGCCCGCAAAAACGCCTCGGTCGTCGCCGCATGCCCGATCCGGACGCCGTGCAACACCCGCTCGAGCGGTACGGCCCGGTGAACGAACTCGCGGATGCCCTCCAGGATCGCCTCATCGGCGGGCGGGGCGGCCGCCGGGCCTTCCACCAGAGTGAACAGCGCCCGCAGGGTGGTCGCTTCATTGCCCCGGCGAAGCAGCTCGACGGCGGCCGGGCTACCGCCGAGGGCCGGCACCTCGCCGACGATCCGCCGCACGACCACGGAATTCAGCTCGATCGCCCAGCGCACGGGGTCCGCACCGACGCGCGCGACGGCGTCCTCGACGACCGCGCGCGGGCTCGCCGCTCGGTCCACGTCGACCTCATCCCGCGGGCCCAGCCGCGCGATCCAGGCCCGTCGCGGCCGCCGCCCACCGGTCTCGGTCACACTGCCTCCCTCGGGCTACGACTCCGCGACGGGGTCATCGGTCCCGGTCGCGGTGACCGGATGTGACGCCATACTCGGTCCACGGCGCGGGGCTGATCAACTGCGGGTTGCCGAAGCCATCGTTCGGCAAAACCGAACGATGTGGTAGAAGAGTCTGGCTGCTCGTCGTGGTGCGAACACCATGGAGTTCGCACACTATGGAGTGACGGGAGGACGGCAGTGAACCTGCGTCAGATGGAGTGCTTCCTCGCCGTCGCGGACGAGCTCCATTTCCGGCGCGCCGCCGACCGTCTGCGACTGGCCCCGCCCAGTGTCAGCGAGGCCGTCGCCAGTCTGGAACGCAGCCTCGGCAGCCGGCTCGTCGAGCGTACGAGCCGAAGGGTGCGACTGACCCCCTTCGGCGCCGAGTTCGCGGCCGCGATCCGGGGGCCCATCGAGGCGTTGCACCAGGCCCATCGGACCGCCCGCCTGCGCTCGGCGCGCCATCGTGACCTCGTCGTCGCCCACACCCCGGAGCTGGGGCAGCTGATCCTCCCCGGACTGGTCGACGCCTGGCCCGGCGCCACCGCCGACGGCGGGGGCCGGGGCCGGTGGCGTCCGGTCCCCCTGCACACCCCCGAACAACTGGCCGCCGTGGCGAACGGCGAGGTGGACGTGGGTCTGTGCTGGTCGGTCCCGGAGCAACCCGGGATCGCCAGTGCCGTGCTCGGCGAGTTCCCGCTGGTCGCCGTGGTGCAGGCGGCGGACCCGCTGGCGAGCCGCCGCGAGGTGGCGCTCACGGACCTCCGCACCCGTCAGATCCTGATCACTCCGCGCGCCGACAACCCCTACCTCGAGAGCCAACTGCAGGCGGACATCATCCGGGCCGGTATCCCCCGCACCCACATCGAGGAGGTGGGGCGCTACGACGAGCTTGCCGTGCACGTGGCCACGCGCGGACACGTAGGTGTCCACCCCGGGCCGATCGCCTTCACCAATCCCCTGTCCACGGTGGTGTTCCGGCCGATCGCCGACGCCTCCGACCGTGTCCGGATCTGCGCGATCAGCCGCGCCGAGGCCCGCGACGGTTCCATCGCGGCGCTCATCGCGAGCTTGCGGTCGATCGTCGGCTCGCTCGACATCGACGACAAGCTCATGTGACCCACCCGGTGTGTGCGTGGGCGACCGTCCGCGCCCCTGAAACGGGGCTCCTGGCCTCCGGTCAAGGCGCACTTCCCCGGGGGCTCCCCCGGGGCTTCCCTGGGACGGCTCGGATTGTCGGGACCGTCGGGGAAAGGGGAGTGTGCTGAGGCTGACGAAGCCACACAGAACGCTCACGAACACCGTCCTGCCCTCCGCGTTTACGAGCGCGAAGTGGAGCAGCGGGTCACCGAACGCCTCGCGCTGACGCGGACCTACTGGCCGCGGTGGCCGGAGCAGTGGTTGCGCGGGCCGCATCCGACGTCGTACCGGCCGACGGAGGGCGGCGGCCACCGTGAAGTCGGCTTCGCCACACCTCCGTGCTGGGCACGGCAGGGGCCCTCGTCTCCACGGGGCAGGATCTCACGGCGTACCGGAGACAGCCTGGCCCTGGGCCTACGCCACGGGGATGATGCCGCCGTCGACCCGGAACTGGGCTCCCGTGAGCCACTTCGCGCGGCCGGACGCGAGGAAGGCGATCATCTCCGCCACGTCCTCGGGATCGCCGGGCCGGCCCATCGGCACATTGAGGTGATCCACGATCTGCTGCTGGACCTCCGCCACGCCGACGCCCTGCCGGTCGGCGATGCGCTGGAGGTGCTGGACGGCGCCCTCGGTGGCCACAAAGCCCGGCAGAACACACACCACCCGCACTCCGTGCTCTCCCACTTCGGTCGCCAGCTCGCGGCTGTAGGCGTTGAGCGCCGCCTTGGCCGCCGCGTAGGACGCTTCGGTGCGCTGCGGCAGACGGCTCGCGATCGACGAGACGTGCACGACGACGCCGGAACCCCGCTCAACCATCCCCGGAATCAGGGCCCGGTCGAGCCGGACGGCACTGAGCAGGTTCATCTCGAGGTCCGCACGCCACGATGCGTCGGACCGCTTCAGGGTCGGCATCGGGGCGCTCGCGGCGGCCGCGTTGTTGACCAGGACATCCACCCCGCCCACGCTGTCGATGACCCGTCGGCCGAGCTCCGCCGCTCCTTGGTCCGTCGCGAGGTCCGCGGGGATGAAGGTGGCCGGCAGATCCTCCGGAGGCGCGCCGCGCGAGGCGGTCAGCACCGTCGCGCCAGCGGCGGCGAATCGACGGGCGGTCGCCTCGCCCAGACCACGGCTGCCGCCGGTGACCAGCACACGAAGGCCGCTGAGCTCCTCTTCCGGAACTGTCATGGGAGTGCCCTTCCAGTAAGGTGAACCCGACTCCGGAAACTATACATAAGCGGAACCCGACTCACCTTACGGAGGCACTGTTGCCGTCGTCACGTCCGATGCGCGCCGATGCGCGCCGCAACCGCGAGGCGCTCCTGGCCACGGCGCGGGAGGCGTTCCTCACCGGCGAGGCCGACGCTCACGTGGAAGAGATCGCCCGGCGGGCCGGAGTGGCGGTCGGGACGCTCTACCGCCACTTCGAGACACGTGAGGCCCTCATCGAGGAGGTCTACCGCCAAGAGGTCGACGAGCTGTGCGCCGCCCCCGCGCAACTCCTTGACCTCCACGCCCCGGACGAGGCCCTGCGCCACTTCCTCCTGCTGCTCGTGGACCACGCAGCCGTGGGCAAGGGAATGGCCGTCGCGCTGGAGAGCATCATGGCGACGGACTCACCAATCTTCGATGACGCCCGCACGCGGATGGCGCAGGCTCTCCATCAACTGCTCGAAGCGGGCACAGCGGCCGGCACCATCCGTGGCGGCGTCAGTGGACGCACACTGCTGCGCGCACTGGGGGGCATCTGCGGAATGCACACCACGGAGGGCTGGCAGGACGAAGCCGTGCAGATCACGGCGATCCTCTTCGACGGCCTGCGGTTCGGCGCGCAGAACGCGGGCTGAGCCGCCGCGCCTCGCGCCGACGAGGCCCGTCCGGGAGACCGGCGCGTCAGACGCGTCAGACTCCCATGGTCACCATCACGACCAGCACGATCAGGAGCAGGACGACGTAGGCCACGGAGTGGACGCGGTCCGGGACCCGGCCGGTGACGCGCCTCGCCACGGCGATGGTGGGCAGTGATCCGATGAGCAGGGCGGCGCCCGCGGTGAGATCGACGTAGCCAAGCTGTCCCGGGCCGGCGGATGTGGCGGGGGCGAGGGCGTAGACGAGGGTTCCGGCCATGGCGACGGGGACGCTGAGGGGGTTCGCCATGGCGGTCGCCTCGGCCATGGGAAGACCCCTGCGCCGCAGCAGCGGAACCGTCATGACGCTGCCGCCCACCCCCAGGCCCGCGGCCACCAGGCCGATGCCTATTCCGCCGAGGGTGGTGGTGCGCCGCCCCAGGGGCTCCGGGTGGGCCTGGTGCGTCACGGAGAGGAAGCCCTTCCTCAGCAGACTGTCGGCGATCGTCACCAGTAGGTAGGCAGCGAACAGCAGGCGCAGCGCCGTGCCACCGATCAAGGTCGCCGCGAAAGATCCGGCGACGGCGCCGACCGCGATGAACGCCGCCAGCGGCCAGACGTATGCGCGGCGCAGTCGGCCCTGCCGCCACTGGGCCAGCGCCGCCGCGGCGGCATTGACGACCATGACCGCTGCCGAGGTCGCCACGGCGATGTGCATGGCGTCCGCGTCCTTTCCCGGAGCCGCCGTCACGGTCAGGACGCCGTAGACGACGGGGACCGTGATGAAACCGCCGCCGAAGCCGAAGAGCACCGTCGTGATGCCGGTCAGGCACCCGAGGAACAGAAGAGTGGAGAACGAGGTCAGCACTGGTCAGACGCTAGGTACCACGAGGCATGGCGGGCAATCGACGGATTGCCACGTTCCTACGCGCAGCAGACAAGGGCGGGCGGTCCCGCGTAGCCTCGCGGTATGCGCAACATCCGGGTCGCGGAGGTGGACGACCTCGATCGTGCCGTGCTGGCCATCGGCACCGACTACCCCCAGGACCATCTGCTCGTCTGGCATGAGCACCGCCGCGCCCAGGTGCTGTACGCGGCCACCGGCGTGATGCGGGTCGAGACGGCGGACGGCAGCTGGACGATACCCACCGCCCGCGCCGTGCTGATCCCATCCATGACCGGACATCAGGTCACGATGACGGGCGTCAGCACCCGCAGCCTCTACATCGAGCCCGCCGCCGTGCCGTGGTTTCCCGCCCGGTGTCAGGCCGTCGATGTCTCCGTGCTGCTGCGGGCGCTGATCCTGGAGGCCGTCGAGATGGAGCCGCGCTACCCGGAGCACAGCCGTGACGCGGCGGTGGCGGCCCTCATCCTCCACGAGCTCAAGAACCTCACCCCGCTGCCGCTCGATGTGCCGCTGCCCTCCGAGCCGCGGCTGCGTGGCCTGTGCGAGGCGTTCCTGCGGAAGCCGGACATCCATGACCCGCCCGCCCGTTGGTGCGCTGCCCTCAGCATCAGCGAACGCACTCTCGCCCGCCTGTTCCAGCGCGGCACGGGCCTGAGCTTCTCGCAATGGCGGCAACGCGCCTGCGTCCTGCACTCCCTTCAGCACCTCACCGCGGGCCTGCCCGTCACACGCGTCGCGGCCCAGCTCGGCTACGAGAACCCCGCCGCCTACACGGCCGCGTTCAAAAAGCTCCTCGGCCAACCGCCGACGGCGTACCGGAGTCCCGACGCCACGGGCATCGGCGACCGGGGCTGACGCCCGGCGAGGCCCCGGGCGCGTCAGCCGGACTGGACATCGTCGGGCCGGACATCGCCGGACTGGACCTCGTCGGACTGCGTTTCGGCCTGGATATCGGCGACGAGCTTCTTCGCCGCCGCCAGCTTCGGCCCATAGGTCGCGGGGTCCGTGGCGTTGAGCGCGGTGAAGATGTCCACGGCTTCCTGCGCCCGCGCGAGCGCCTGGTCCCTCCGCCCGGACTGCCGCAGATAGGGGATCGTCGGATACATCAGCCAGTCGCCCAGCCCTCCGCGATACCTCCCGGGGTTCTCGGTGGCGAGTTGGCGCAGCAGGTCGGTGGCCTCGACGGCGCGCTGTGCGCCTCGGATGCGGTCGGGTTTGCCCCACAGGGCCTGGGCCAAATTGACCAGCGTCCACGCCTTTCGGTAGCGGAGGTCCTCAGATCCGGGCTGTTCACCGATCAGCTTCTCGTAGAGGCCGAGGGCCTCCTGCATACGCGCAATGGCGTCATCGTGGCGGCCGCTGCCCATCAGATACGTGCCCGCCGGGAACACCAGCCACTGCGCGAGCCCGGCCCGGTAGCTGGGTGTCCTGGTGGCGAGTTGGCGCAGCAGGTCGGTGGCCTCGACGGCGCGCTGTGCGCCTTGGGCGTGGTCCGGCTTACCCCACAGGGCCTGGGCCAAATTGACCAGCGTCCACGCCTTTCGGTAGCGGAGGTCCTCAGATCCGGGCTGTTCACCGATCAGCTTCTCGTAGAGGCCGAGGGCCTCCTGCATACGCGCAATGGCGTCATCGTGGCGGCCGCTGCCCATCAGATACGTGCCCGCCGGGAACACCAGCCACTGCGCGAGCGTCGCCCGGAAGCCTGAGTCCAGGGCCACGACCTCGCGGGCCACCGCGATCGCCTCGGCCGCGCGGGCGTTGGCCTCCTCGCGCGCCGGGCCCGGCAGGTTCCAGAGGGTCTGGGCCCGCGCCACCAGCGCTCGGGCGTCCGCGATCCGGGCCGAGGCCGTCGGCGTGGCGGGGTCGTAGAAACACCTCTGGAGCCTCGGCACCTCACCGATCTCGCTGCCGAAGTCGACCCGGTAGAGCGCTACGCTGCCAGCCGTCGACGGCACCGCGGCCAGTTCGGCGTACGACCACCAGGGCTGTCCGAGCCACTGCGGCGCCGACCACTGGGGCTGCTCGGCATCCCGGTAGATGGTCTGCACACGGCTGTCCCGGCCCTGCCAGAACCAGTTGAGCCGCCGGTCCCCGGTCACCGCGGGGACGATCGTGTAGGGATAGCCCCATTTGGTGAGGTGCCGCGGGGTGATCTCGGCCGGGGCGCTCCAGCCGCCGTCGTAGTGGATGTTCCACATGGCCCCGAAGGAGCCCTGCCAGACCACATCGGCCTTTCCGTCGCCGGTGCCCATGGCATGGATGGACGACGCGAAGTCGTTCCCGGGGAATTCGGCGATCTGCGCGGGTGCGCTCCACGCGGCGCCGGGCGCGTGGGAATCGTAGGTGACGCTGTGCAGTGTGCGGTTGTTCATGGTCCACACGGCCAGCACCACCCCGGGCGCCGGACAGGCCACCGTGAGGTCCGAGCTCAGCGAAATGGCGCCTGCCGGGGTCGCCGCCTGCGGTGGCCCCCAGGCCCCCTTGGCGTCCTGGAACGCGGCCATCAGCGTGCCGGTGCCATTGTCCTGCCACATCACGACGACGGAGCCCGGTGAGGCGGCGACCTCGGCGAACGAGACGTCGGTGGCGCCGCCGCTCACCTCGACCGGGGCGTCCAGCCATCCGGTCGGCTGGGTGGGGTCGGTGCGCGTGGCGTAGACCCCGCCCTCCTTGCCCCGCATCATCACGGTGATCAGGCCCGGCCCCGATGACACGGCGCGCGGCGTGGGTTCCTCCCGCACCATGTTCTCCGCGCTGATGGCCACCGACGGCTTCCAGGCCGGTGTGGCCCCGGTGGAGTCGTAGGACGTGGTGCGCAGCTGTGCCTTGTCCGGGTCCCGCCACACCAGCACGGTGTGCCCCGGCCGGTGCGACGCCGCGGCCAGGGATGCCACGCTGTCCGGCACCTCCACCGGGGTCCAGGGGGACCATGCCGGTGTGCGCGGGTCCTTGGCCCAGTAGGCCACGGTGTCGTGGAAGCCCATGAGTTTGGCCAGCCCCGTCCTGACCCGCATATCGGCGCGCAGCTGATCGGCGTAGTAGGCGCGGGCGTCGTCGTACTCGGCCTGCCCGCCCGGGCGCCACCCGACTTCGGTGTGCCCCGTGTCGTAGCCGGTGATGTGGTCCACGCACTGGTGGGCCAGGAAGTAGCTGCCGCGGTCGTCAGGACCCCCGCCGGTATGCGGTTCGATGGCCTGGTCGGCGTGTTGGAACACCCACTCCAGCCGCGCCGCGTGCCGGGTCAGCTCCTCGCGGGCCAGCCGGTCCTCGCGGTACTGCGGATTGAGCCCGGCGATCACACCGAACCGGACGGTCAGCACATAGACGTAGGCGATATACGCCAGCCGGTGGTCGAAGACGCTTTCCGGCGCATTCGGATCCGGGCGGTAGAAGTAGGAGTCGCCCTCCAGCAGCGTATTCGCCGCCAGCCGTGAGTTGTTGTCCGCGTTGGACCGCAGCAGCGGGTCCTTGCGCCCGTCGGCGACCCAGGCGCTGAGCTCGTCCGTGGCCGTGCGGGCCCGCCCGCGCAGCCCCTCCAGATCGCGCCGCAGATTGAGGACATACGCCTGCTGCTCGACCCTGACCGCCTGTTTCACGGCCTCGAGCACCTCGTCGAACCGCCCCTGGAGGGCGACGAAATCCTGGTGCAGCACCTCCAGCCGGGCCAGGATCTCCTCTTCGGGAGTGGGGGTGTGACTGCCGAGGCTGACGAAGGCGATGATGCCCTGGTATGCCTCGTACGCCTTCTTGCCGGCTTCATACACCGCCAGTGCGGTGACGATGGGCGTGGCCATATCCGGTGTTCCCCCTCGGCCGGTGCCCCCCGTGGGCACGCCTGAGCCAAGTGAACCACCGGACAAGGACACATATGGTGGAAATATCCTTGAGCGCCCTCCTTGCGCGCGAAGCCGCAGGGGGCGCCGGCCCGGCTACACCTGGGCGAGGATGCCTCCGTCGACACGGAACTGCGATCCGGTGAGCCAGCGCGCGCGCTCCGACACCAGGAACGCGACCAACTCGGCGGCGTCCTCAGGGGTTCCGGGGCGGTTCATCGGCACGTTCAGCCGCGCCGCGAGGCCGCGCTGCGCCTCCTCCAGCGATACCCCCTGGCTGTCGGCGATCTTCTGATGGTGCGCGATCGCCCCCGGGGTGGCGATGAAGCCCGGCAGGACGCACACCACCCGTACCCCGGCCGGGCCGACCTCGGCCGCGAGCGAGCGGCTGTAGCTGTTCAGCGCGGCCTTGGCCGCCGCGTAGGCGGCCTGGCCCGGCTGCGGCAGATGGCTTGCGATGGACGAGACATGCACCACGACCCCCGAGCCGCGCTCCACCATGCCCGGGACCAGTTCCTGGTCCAGCCGGACCGCGGACAGCAGATTGCTCTCGAGGTCCGACTGCCAGGTTGCCGGCGGCCGGGTCAGCGTGTCCTCCGGGGCACTGCCGGCGCCGGCGTTGTCGACGAGGATGTCCACCCCGCCGGCGGCGTCACGCACCCGCTCCGCCAGTTGCCGTGCTCCGTCGGGGTCCGCGAGGTCCGCGGTGAAGAACCGCGCCGGCAGCGAACCCTCGGGCGGCGCCGACCTGGCTGCCGCGAACACGGTCGCGCCCGCCGCGGCGAGTCGCCGCACGATCGCCGCGCCGAGCCCGCGGCTCCCGCCCGTGACCAGCGCTCGCCGCCCCGCAAGCCCTTCGTCGAGGAGCGGCGAGGACGCGTCGATTCCGCTCCCACCGGCGGGTAGGTTGCTCTCTGTGCCGTTCATGCACTCAGAATACCTGACTTACCAGTAAGGCAGTTAACTATGCCGGAGCAAGCCGATCGAAGGCGCACCGACACCCGTCGGCGCGTGCGGGCCATCGCGCTGAAACTGTTCACCGAGCAGGGCTACGAGCTGACCTCGTTGACCCAGGTCGCCAAGCAGGCGGGGGTCACCAGGCAGGCCGTCCTGCACCACTTCGCGAACAAGGAGGAGCTGCTCACCAGTTCCTACGAAGAGCTGCTCCCGGCGCTCGACGCCGTCATCGAATCCGCACGCGCCCACCCGCCGTCCGCCGCGACCCGCATGCGAGCCGTTGAGGAGTTCGACGCCCTGGTCCGCGGCGAGCACGGCGCCTCGCTGGTGTGCGCCCAGCTCAACGAGCACGCCCTGCGGGGCCTGGCCGCCGCGCGCACACTCCAGCAGCGGCTGGGCGACCTGACCCGCGCACTGGCCACCGGCGAAGGGCCCGAGGGCATGATGCGCGGACGGCTGGCCCTGTCCGCTGTGATCATGGCCGCGGCACGCGGACGCGAACTGGGCGGCCGGCAGGCGGAGCGCCACGCAGCGGCGCTCGCGGTGGCCCGCTCACTGATCGCGCCCGAGACCGGGGCCTGGTAGGAGTCTCCCCCGCCCCCGTCCGGCGGAGCACGATCCGGGTCGTTCAGGGGTGCAGTCCGGTGAGGAGACTGCGGCGGGCGGAGTCGACGTGTTCTTCAGCGCGCCGGGCCAGGGTCTCGCGGTCGCCGGAGCGCAGGAGCGTCGCCAGTTCATGGTGTTCGTCCACCACCCGGGCACGGTAGTGCTCGTAGCCGAGGGCGATACGACGGAGCTGGAAGAGATAGATCTGTGAGCGTACGGCGTGCCATGCCGCGCCGAGTCTGCGGTTGTTCGAGGCCGCGTAGATCAGGTCGTGGAAGGCGATGTCGAGCGCGAGCAGCCGCGCGCCGGACGCCTCGCCGCCGATCTCTTCCGCCATCGCCCGGACCAGGGTGTCCAACTCGGTCAGCTGGTCGGCGGTCGCGTTGCCCTGCGCGCTCGTCGCCGCGAGGCGGTCGAGCGCGGCTCGCACGGCGTAGACCTCCTCGACGTCCTGCTCGGTGACCTCGATGACGGTGGTGCCCCGATGCCAGGCGCTCCGGACCAGCCCTTCGCGTTCGAGGAAGGCGAGTCCTTCACGTACGGATCCGCGGCTGACCCCCAATGAGGCGGCGAGTTCGACCTCGCGCAGCGGCGATCCGGGTGGGAAGTGGCCGGCGAAGATCGCCTCGCGGATGAGGTCGGCGGCCTCTTGTGCCAGTCCGCGGCGGCCGGCTTTGGGGAGCGGTGCGATGGGCATGTCGAATGTTGACATTGGGATGCGGGGTGCTGCAAGGTCTGAAGCCATCCGAGCCGAAGGAGCCGCTCCATGTCTGTGCGTCCTGCCGTGCATCTGGCCATACCCGTGGATGACCTGGATGCCGCGCGCCGGTTCTACGGAGGCGTCCTCGGGCTTGCCGAGGGACGTTCCACCGGCCAATGGGTCGATTGGGACCTGCACGGCCATCAGCTGGTGACCCATGTGGTCCCCGGTGGCCCCGTGTCCACCGGGACCAGCACGGTCGACGGGCAGGCGGTGCCGATTCCGCACTTCGGGCTGCTGCTGTCGACCGGGGGCTTCCACGAGCTCGCCGACCGGCTCCGTGCGGCGGGCACCGACTTCGTCATCGAGCCCTGCCTTCGCTTCCGGGGCGAGCCGGCGGAGCAGTGGACGATGTTCCTCCACGATCCGGCCGGCAACGCGCTGGAGTTCAAGGCGTTCCATGACGAGTCGAAGGTGTTCGCGCGATGAGGCGAGTGCTGGTCACAGGGGCGTCGCGGGGCATCGGTCGTGCCGTGGCCCACGCCTTCGCCGAGCGTGGCGACCGCGTGGGGGTGCACTACGCGACCGGCCTCGCGGATGCCGAGGACACCGTGCGCCACTTGCCCGGCTCCGGCCATTGTCTGCTCGGCGGCGATCTCGGTGAGCCACCAGCGGCGCAGGACATCGTCGAGAGGGCCGTGCGGACGCTGGGCGGGGTCGATGTGCTGGTCAACAACGCCGCCATCGCGCCGTCCGCCGAGAACCGGCACTCCGTGGCCGACGTGTCCTACCCGGACTGGCAGCGGATCTGGCACCGCATGATCGACGTCAATCTGCTCGGCGCGGCGAACATGACCTACTGCGTCGCCCGGCATCTCATCGACCGCGGCGCGACCGGAAGCATCGTCAACATCGGTTCCCGCGGCGCCTTCCGGGGCGAGCCCGACTTCCCCGCGTACGGCGCGAGCAAGGCCGCGCTGCACGCTTTCGGGCAGTCGATGGCCGTCACGCTGGCGCCGCACGGGATCGCGGTGGCGTCCGTGGCCCCCGGGTTCGTCGCGACCGAACGGCAGGCCCCCAAGATGGCCGGTCCCGCCGGGGACGAGCTACGGGGCCAGAGCCCGTTCGGGCGGGTCGGGACGCCCGAGGAGGTCGCCGCCGCCGTGCTCTACCTGGCCTCACCGGAAGCCGCGTGGTCCTCCGGAGCGGTGCTCGACCTCAACGGCGCGTCCTACCTCCGGACCTGAACAGCACATCCGTCAGGCGCCCTGGACGAGGGCGACGGCGAGCAGCGCGAAGGCGAGCACGATGACGCCCACGCGAACCCAGTGAAACCGGTCCCACCGTCCCACCTGCTGCTTCCAGTCCGCGGGCACGCCCTCGCGCGACCAGGTCGCGACGCGCGAATTGATCGGCACGAGCAGGATGATCGACATCACCACGCGCAGCACGAGCAGGAGCGTGTCGGGCTCCTCGTGGGCGCGGTGGGGTACTACGCCTGCACCAAGCTGTTCTCCGGCCGACGGCCCCGGCCGGTCGCGCCAGCGCGGGAGCAGTCCCCGCCCTCCGGCACCGATCCGGCCCCTGTCCGACCAGCGCTGACCACCCACTCGCGGGCCGTGATCGCGACCCGCACCGCCGGCCCTGGGGCATCTCAGACGGCGCGACCGCGTCAGCACCCGGTCGCTCCCGGACCGGTCAGGAGCCGACGGCCGCCATGCCCGTCGGGCGTGCGGAAAGCAGCGCCAGGCAGTTCTCCCACAGGGCTTCGAGGTGCTGGGTGTTGTTGTAGAGCTTGGCGAACAACACCTGGCCCTCGAGCTGAGCGACGACCGACCGGGCGGCGTCACGGGTGTCGCCGACAGTGACCTCCCCGCGCTCCCGGGCTTCGGCGATGACCGTATCGACCATCTCCACCTGGGCGTCGAAGATCTGCTGAAGGCGTGCACGGATGGGCTCGGTCTGATTGCTCAGTTCCAGGGTGAGGTTGCCGAACATGCACCCGGAGACCGTTCCGCAGCTCTGCTGGCCCGCACGCAGACCGGCCTGGGTCTGCTCGAACAACCGGCGCAGCCGCGACAGCGGCTCCGCGTCGTCCTGCAGGGCTCGGGCCCAGTCGCCGCGCTGCGCGTGCCAGTGCTCGTCGAGGACGGCCAGGGCAAGCGCCTCCTTCGACTCGAAGAAGTAGTAGAAGCTGCCCTTGGGAACGTCGGCCGCCTTGCAGATCTCGGCGACGCCCAGCGCCGAGTAGCCACGCAGTTCGATGAGCGAGTGCGCGGCGTCGAGGATCTTCTCCTTCGCATCACTGGTACGTCCCATGGCGGTAAGTGTACGACCGATCGTCTATACCGAGGACCCGCAGCCCCCGGGCGCCCCGCCGGGCACCCGCGGGTCGGTCTGCCCCCTTGGATCCATGCCGGTGGTTGCAGCTAGACGACCGGTCGACTAATCTTTAGCCGATCGGTCGACTATCGGCCGCATGCACCGTATCCCCCTGAAAGCGGAGCGTCACTGTGACCACCCCCGTCAAGCTCGCCGTCGTCTACTACTCGTCCACCGGCACCATCACCGAGATCGCCAAGGAGCTCCGCGACGCCGGCACCAAGGCCGGCGCGGAGGTACGCCTGCTCAAGGTCGCCGAACTCGCCCCCCGGGCGGCCATCGACTCCAACCCCGCCTGGGCCGCCAACCACGCCGCCACCGCCGATATCCCCGAGGCCACCCCCGACGACATCGAATGGGCCGACGCCGTCCTCTTCGGCACCCCCACCCGATTCGGCAACGTCTCTGCGCAGCTCAAGCAGTTCATCGACACGCTCGGCGGCCTCTGGGCCCAGGGCAAGCTGGCCGACAAGGTCTACAGCGGCTTCGTCTCCAGCGCCACCGCCCACGCCGGCCAGGAATCCACCCTCCTCGCCCTCTACAACTCCATCCACCACTTCGGCGGCATCACCGTCAGCCCCGGCTTCACCGACCCGGCCAAGTTCACCGACGGCAACCCCTACGGCACCTCCCACGTCGACGCCCAGGGCACCAACCCCGTCGACGACACCACCCGCACCGCCGCCCGCATCCAGGCCGAGCGCGCGGTCAGGATGGCCACCGCACTCAAGACCGCTGCCTGATCAGACCGCTGGACAACAAGCCCGTCGGCGCGGCCCCGCCTCGTCACCCGGTGGTGACCGGCACCGGCCGGCCATACCCCCATCCGGAAGCGATGCGGGCCGCCCGGCGCCGCAGGCACACACCGGCGCCCTCACAGACGGTTCCGATCCACCGCCCCGAAACCCCCCTACCTCACGGAGAGGAACATGACCATGAAGGAGTTCCTGGTCGAGCTCACCACCACCGTGCCCGAGGGCACCGACCCCGCCGAGGTCAGCCGACGCCGCGCGGACGAATCCGTCCGGGCGAAGGAGCTCGCCTCCGCCGGCCGCTTGGTCCGGCTGTGGCGCCCGGTGGGCGAGCTTCGCAGCATCGGTGTGTGGCGCGCCGACAGCGAGGCGGATCTGCGCGCAAAGGTGCTGGGGACCCTGCCCCTGTGGCCCTGGATGACCGCGGTGGTCACCGCCGTACAGCCGCACCCCAACGACCCGGGCCCCACCGGCCATATCGTCTGATCCAGCCTCCGCTGCTGTGTCCCCGGGTATCTCCGCCGGCGGAACCGACCCGCTACAGCGCCGGCACCAGCGGGTGAATTGCCTGTGGCGGAGAGGAACTTGATGCGTATTGAGGCATCCATCCCGTTGCGCTGAGCGGCGTTTCATGGCCTGTTCCATAGGCCGATACGGTCGGATTTATGGAGTGGAATTTTCAGACGGCCGAAAAACTCGCGGCTGCCTTGCGTGCCGGTGAAGTGACCTCGGCGGAACTGACCGACCAGGCGATCGCCCGTATCGAGCGGGACGACAAGGCGATCAACGCGATCTGTGTGCCGGACTTCGACCGTGCGCGGGCCGCCGCGCGCGGTGCCGACCAGGCGCGCGCTCGTGGTGAGGTCCGGCCGCTGCTCGGTATTCCGGTGACGGTCAAGGAGTCCTACAACATGGCTGGGCTGCCCACGAACTGGGGCATGCCGCAGCACCGGGACTATGTGCCGGCCGAGGACGCGGTACAGGTGTCGCGGCTCAAGGCCGCGGGCGCGGTGGTGCTGGGTAAGACCAATGTGCCCTTGGGGCTGCAAGATATCCAGAGCTTCAACGAGATCTACGGCACCACTAACAATCCGTGGGATCACGATCGCACGCCGGGCGGATCCTCCGGCGGATCAGCGGCGGCCCTGGCGTCCGGATTCTGCGCGCTGTCCATCGGCTCCGACCTCGCCGGTTCGCTGCGCACCCCCGCGCATTTCTGCGGCATCTATGCGCACAAGCCGACACTCGGACTGGCGGCAACCCGCGGCATGGTCGCGCCGACGGCACCCCCATTGCCGGTCGACCTCGACCTCGCCGTCGTCGGTCCGATGGCGCGCACTGCCCGCGACCTCATGCTCCTGCTCGATGTCATGGGCGGACCGGACCCGCTGACGCTCGGCAAGGCGCACGACTTGACGCTGCCGCCCGCGCGCCACGAGCGGCTCGGCGACTTCCGGGTCCTGGTCCTCGACGAGCATCCGCTCATTCCGACCGGGTCCGCTGTGCGGGCGGGCGTGAACCGGGTGGCCGACGCGCTCGTCGGTGCCGGTGCCCGCGTCGAACGGCACAGTGGGCTGCTGCCCGATCTGACCGAAGCCGCGGTGCTCTACACGCAGTTGCTGTTTTCGAGCCAGGTCGCACGTTTCCCCGTCGAAGCGTACGAGCAGCTGCGGACCAGCGCCGCCGCACTGAGCGCGGACGACCAGAGTCTCGATGCGACACGACTGCGCAGCATGGTGTTCAGCCACCACGACTGGATCGCGGCGAACGGCCGTCGCGAGCTCCACCGCCACGGCTGGCGGCAGCTCTTCGCCGAGTTCGACGCCGTGGTGTGTCCCATCACGCCCACTCCCGCGTTCCCGCACGACCACAACCCCGATCCGAGGAGCCGCCGGCTCGACATCGACGGCGTCGAGTACCCGTACTTCGACCAGCTCGTCTGGGCCGGTCTGGCCACCATGCCCGGCCTACCCGCCACCGCCATACCAGCGGGCCGGTCCCCCGAGGGCCTGCCGGTGGGAGTGCAGCTCATCGGCCCGATGTTCGAGGACCGCACCCCGCTGCGACTGGCCGAACTGCTCGAGCAGAAGATCGGCGGCTTCCAGGCACCGAAGTAGGGCGTCCTACCGGGTGTCCGCGACTCCGGCCCAGGTCCACCTGTGTGGGATAGCCGGGTCACGGCTATGTGTTCCGGCTACCCCCGCACACATGTAACCGGGCTTTTCAGTTGGCCACCCGTAGGTGCCGTCGTTCGGCCAGTTCCTCCGGGCCGACCACGGTCAGAACCGGGGTACCGGGCGGCGCGAACATGGTCACCACCAGCTGCGACTGGGCATCCGGAAGGTTATTGGCGCCCTGGTAGTGGATCACGTCTCCGCCGGGCTCGAACAGGGCGTCACCGGCCTTGAGGACCCGGGGCGCCTCCCCCTCCAGCTCGAAGAGGATCTCGCCCTCGGTCACGTAGCCATAAAGCGGTCCTGGGTGCCGGTGCGGCGGCGCGCCGGGGTCACCGGGCGCCAGCGTGACCCGGACGGTCCTGGCCTCGGCGCCGGCCGGGATCCGGTCCGCCGCCTCCGGCAGGGTCGTGATCACCTCAACGCCTGGTGGCAGGTGTGCGTGCTCAGCGCTCATGTGTTCCTCCAAACAGGGTCTGTCCATAGAAAGGACAAGATGGCCTCCCTGTTTGTGACAGCCCCGCCTCCGCTCTTCGAGAAGTCCGACGAAGGACGAGGCGACGAGGGCGACAGCGTGGTCGTCGTCGTGGGCCAGTTGACGCAGGACCTCCTGCACGGTGGTTCCCGACAGCTCGACCAGCGCCTGGGCCAGGCGTATCCGCGTCGCGGAGTCCGCGGTGGGGGCGGCGAGTTCGTCGACCAGTGCGGTCATGATCCGGTCCGCGCGCTCGGGGTCCTGGGACAGCGTTCCCAGGACCTCTGCCGCGTCGACATCGTTGGAGCCCTCGACCACCATGCCGACGAGAGTCGGCACGGCCGAGGTCTCGCCACGCCTGCCCAACGCCAGAGCGGCCTGTCTGCGCACCGTCGGGTCCGGGTCCCCGAGCGCGTCCGCAAGCGCCGCGGTCGCGCCCGGGGCCTCGGACATCTCGGCGATCGCCAGCACCGCGCGCCGCCGGATGTCGACGTCCTCCGCGTGCACACCGGCGGCCAGCGTCGCCACGCCGTCGCCGCCCGATCGGGCGAGCGCCCAGCGCAGGGCGCCCGCGACGTTGGGGTCGGATTCGGCCAGGACCGCCCCGGCCAGCAGCTCGGCGGGAACCGACACGTCCCCCGGCCGGGCCAGGACGGCCTGCTGCCTGCGTGCGGCGCTGGTCGAGTTGAGCCCCTGCATGAGTTCGACGATGCGCAGGACGTCCGGCCAGCCGGTGGGCGCCGACGCATCGATCGCGCGGAGCCGCTCGAGCAGCTCCGCTTCCCGCGCCAAGCGGTCTTCCGTCCATTGGATGAGGTCGCTGACCAGGGCGGACGGGGTGAAGGCCGGGTCGTCCAGCGCGCGCCCGATCTGCTTGAGCGAGAGCCCGAGGGACCGCAGGCTCTCCACGTGGAAGATCCTGCGGACGTCCTCGGCGGAGTACTCGCGGTAGCCGCCGACGGTGCGACCGGTCGGTCGCACGAGCCCGAGGGCGTCGTAGTGCCGGAGCATCCGGGCGCTCACCCCCGAGTGACGGGCCACATCGCCGATCAGCAATCCTCGATCTCCGCAGTCTTCGCGGACGCCGCGGCAGCGGCTCCTTCCGGGCCGAGTGTGGCGACTCGCTTCGCCTCGTCGATCGCCGCGTCGAAGCCGGTCTCCGGGTTCTGCCGGAGCAGCTCGGTGGCACGGGCGTGCGTGGCCACCTCCGGGTCGTCGTTCGCCGCGGCCCGCTCCAGGGCGGGCTCGGTCACATCGCCGAGGTCGACCAGGGCCCGGCTCAGGCTGAGCCGCACATCGCGGTCGCCGCGGCCGAGTTGCGTGACCAGTTCGTCGACCAGGTCCTCCTTCTCGGCCTGGGGTACGAGGACGACCGCGACGCGCCACGCGGTCCGCGCGACCTCGTCGTGGGCGTCGCGCAGCAGGTCGCGGGTGATCCAGGCCCACGCGCCCTTGTCGCCGATCTTGGAGAGTGTGTGCAACGCCTGGCTGCGGGCCTGAGCTCGCTCGGAGTCGAGTTCCTGGCGAATCCGGGGCAGGGTGATCTCCGGTGAGAAGCGGGTCAGCGCCCAGGACAGCATGTCCCGTACGAAGAAGTCCGGCTCGACCGCGCACCGCTCGACGAGCGTTTCCAGGAAGCCGGGATCGGGATTCGAGCCGACCGCCAGGGCCGCCTGAAGCCGGACCGACGAGTCCTGGGCGCTCAGGGCGTTGGCCACGCGGGTGTTCTGCGGGGTTCCGATTGTCGCGTTGATCGGGGCCACCTCCTGCACCCAGGGCACACGTTATCACCGTGTCAAGGTCAAGCCCGTGACCGGCGGATCAGAAGATCCGCCGGTCACGGGCCGAAACCGGTACACCCTGTGGAACGCTCAGTCGCGCGATGCGGATGCGGAGGACCGGTTCGCCGAGCCGTTGATCACGAACTGCGAGCCGGGCTCCTTCACCACGTCGCCCTCGGCCGAGTTGGTGATCGTCACGTTCGTCAGCGTGGCGCTGCCACGCGCCCCGCTCATCGCGAGGATCCCGGACCCGTTGGTGGACTTGTCGATGGTGACGTTCTCGATCCGGACGCCGGGCATCGTGCCGCCGCCCGTCTTGAACTGGATGCCGTCGTAAGTGGAGTCGTGGATGTCGGTGTCGCGGATCGTGACCCCCGGGATGTCCTGCCCCTGGGCGAACAGGGTGATCGCGCCGAACTCCTGCGCCTCGCCCCAGAACGCGCCGCCCGTGCGGTACAGGCCGTTGTTGGCTATGAGCGTCTGGCCCGAGAAGGGCAGCGGGTCGTGGTCCGTGGCCAGCATGATCCCCGGGTAGTTCATGGTGTCGGAGATCAGGTTGTTCTCGATCGTGTTGCCGTAGCCGCCGTAGACCGCGATGCCGTTGGCCCGCCAGGGCAGTTGGATCGTGTTGTTGCGGAAGTGGTTGTCGTGGCCGATGTCCGTCGAGGTGTCCTTCACGTACTTGTTGGCCCAGACGGCGAGTGAGTCGTCGCCGGTGTTGCGGAAGGAGGAGTTGTAGACGGATGAGTTGCGGGTGCCGTTGGTGAAGTTGACGCCGTCGGCGTAGGTGTTGCGGATTCGTACGCCGCTGAATTCGAGGCCGTCACCGGGCCCCCACAGCTCGGGGATGTTGGAGTAGTCGCGGCCGACCCAGGCGCCGACGTTGGCGTGCTCGAGCCACACGTTGGTGATCTTGGTGTTCTTGCCGAAGCGGCCATTGAGCCCGACACCGCCCTCGGCGCCGCCGTCGCCGCCGCGGATGGTCCCGGAGCCGAAGATGGCAATGTCGGAGATCTTGGTGTTGTCGTCGATGTCGAAGCCGAAGTTGCCCTCGTGGGGGTGGTTGATGCCGCCCGCTTCCTGGGGCGGGATGAGCGAATAGAGCTGGGAGTGCCACATCCCGGCACCGCGGATGGTGACGTCCCGGATACCCATCTGGTTGTACTGACCGTGATCCTGCGGGTCGTCGGTCAGGATCTTCTTCTCCTGGCGCCACTGGCCCGCGGGGATCCACACGCAGGGGATCTGGCCTTCCTGGTCCGCCGTGACGGCGCGCTGGATGGCGTCCGCGTCGTCGATGCCGTCGTTGGGCACGGCCCCGTAGTCGGTGATGGAGACGCAGTCGGCGGGCTTGGTGGCCGGTGCCGCGACCTGCTCCAGGTCGACCAGGTCGATGATGTAGAAGGCCGCGTCGTCACCGGCATCCCGCTGGAGCCGGAACTTCGTATCCATCGGGTAGGAGTCGGTGAGCAGGGCGTGGGACTCGTCGAACAGTCGCCGGGCGTCGCCGCCGGGCCGATTGGTCAGGCCCTCGGGGTCGTCGGTCGTGCCGTAGAGCCAGCTGTGCTTGGAGGACAGGGTGAGTTTGCGGACGAACTTCCCGTCCGCGTAGAGGCTGATGGTCGCTTCCTTGCCGCCACCGGCTGCCGCGTCCGGGATGGAGTTGCGGACGACGATCGAGTTGGACGGCGTGGTGGAGGTGAACTCCACGTACTGACCGGTGGTGTCCAGCCGGACCGATTCGCGCCCGGAGGACTCGGTTGCGAAGTTGGTGTGTCCGAAGGTGCGCTTGGCGTCCGTCTTCAGCAAGGTCCCGTCGTACCGGCCGTCCTCCGCCTCGTACTCGGTGTACGGCACGGCGGCGCCGCGTCCGACCACGAGGGAGCGGGCGAAGGTGTTGTTGTCCTCGTTGGTCTCGGCGACGGTGCCGGTGGCATCGGCCGTCGCGGTGAGCGTCGCTCCCCCGTTGGTGGCGGTCCAGTCGCCGCTGATGGCCACGGTGGCGGTGCCACCGGCCGGGATGGCGCCCGCCGTGCCGTTCAGCGTGGTCTCACCGACGGTGAGCCGGGTGACCGAACCGGCGGGCACCGCGCTCGTGCCCCTGTTGTGCACCGCGACGGTGAAGGTGACCTTGGCGCCGACGGCCGGACTGGAGGGGTTCGTGGTGATGCCGGTGACCTCCAGGTCCGGCCCGGGGGCCTGGCCGACGACCAGCTTCGTGGCCGCGTTGCGGCTGTTGTTGGTGTTGTCGAGCTCGGCGACCGTGTCGGTCGGGTCGACGACGGCGGAGACGGTGTAGCTGCCCATGGCCCGCTTGCCGACCTTGACCGGCACCTTCAGCGACGCGCCCGGCGCGAGCGCGTCGACGGCGCCGCTGCCGGCGACCGCGCCCTCGAGGCTGACGTTCACCGTGGTCGCGGGTGCGGCCACCGGCCCGGTGTTGCGGACCGTCGCCTCGACGGTGACCGCGTCGGTCTCGGAGGGGGACTCGGGCGACCAGGAGAGATCGGTGACGGTCAGGTCAGGGGCGGGTGCGGCCGCGCCGACGACCTCGAACTCGGCGACCTGTCCCCCGCCGGCGCCGGTGTTGCCGAAGAACTGCAGGCGTACGTCCGCGTATCGGCCCGTGACCGGGATGGTCACCGTGTTCTTGTTCTGCGACGGGTTGAAGGTGTAGTCGGCCCGGCCCTTGAGCGAGGTGAAACCGGACTCCCCGGCCGGCCGCCCCAGCACCTGAATGCTCTGCGACCGGGTGCTCCAGACGGGATCGGGGTTCAGCTTGACGACGACGCCGGTCAGATCGGCGTCTGCGCCGAGCTTCGCGGTCAGCGTCGAGGACTGGCCGCTCGCCTCCCAGTAGGTGGCGGTGCTGCCGTCGTTGGCGTTGCTCGCCACGTAGTTCTGGGCGGTCGACGACGCCTCGATCGGCTTGCGCAGGGCCAGGTTGGTGCCCGCGGGCGGGTCCCCGGGGTCCTCCCCGCCGGCCTCCCCGCGCACCTCCACCTCGGAGAGCTGGGCGGCGTTCCAGCCCGTGTTGCCGGTCACCTGTACGCGCACGTATCGCGCCTCGGCCGTGACGTCGAGCGCCACGGTGTTGCCGGACGACGGCGAGAAGTCCTTGCGCGCGTCGGCGACCACGGTGGTGAAGTTCTGGCCGTCGGCGCTGGCCTGGACTCTCACGCCCTCGGTGCGGGACTCCCACGAGGCGGGGAGCTTCAGGACCACCTCGTCGATGTCCGCCTTGTTCCCGAGGTCGACCTGCACCCACTGCGGGAACGAGCCCGCGGGACCCTCCCAGTACGAGGACTGGCTGCCGTCGGTGACATTGCTCGCCGGGTAGGAGCCGTGTGCCCCACTGGCCGTCACCGGCCTGCCCAGCGCCAGGTTCGCTCCCTCTGCGGCATGGGCTGCCACGGGCAGCAGCCCGACCGTGAGCAGACCCGCCGTCACAAGCCCGGCGGCTAACCGCCGACCGTGTTGTCTTCTTCTCATGAGGCCCTCTCGATCCCTTCCCCTGAGCGCTCGCAACCGGCCCCGCCACCCGCCGCCCACAGACGCGCAGGATTTCTCGGGGCAGGGAGCACGCAGGCATGAGGGAGCGGTGCGCCTGGTGGACGATGACGGTATTCAGCGGGCCCGGACGATGTCGCGGTGAAGAAGCCGAGCCAGCCGCAGTGCAAGAGTTGAGTAATTTCGTCTATCTTTTGCAGTGCCTTGACGACAGATTTCTACTGCCCATCGACTTTGTCAACGGCCCGGTACAGCGCAGCACTTGGGGACGGCGTGCTCCAGTCGGCCACTGAGCCCGTTCAGTTGGCCGCCGTCATGGTGAGCGTCGCGTCCCCGGAGGCGGCGGCTACTCCTGCCACGTCCCGTCGCGCATGATGGCTCTCCCGCGTAGTTCCGGCTCGCCACGCCAGGCGAGCACCGTCTTCGGCACCACGCGGACGTACAGAAAGGGACCCTCCTCCGTGCGAGGGTCCCACCCGAACTTGGTGGTGAACGCCTCCGCCGCGTCTGCGGGGACCTCCTGATCCGGGAAGCGCTCCGCCTCCCCTTGGAGCAGCACCACATCGAAGGTGTCCGGCAGTGCCAGGCGCACGCGCGGCTCCTCGCGGAGGTTCCGCGCCGTCACCGAAGTGGCGCTGGTGCACATCCAAACGGCCTGCCCATCCCACAGGAACCACAGCGGCACCTGGTGCGGTCCGCGCTCAGGATGCCCCGTCGACACCCATATATCCCGCTCGGTGACGAGCCGGTCCAGTGTGTCGCGCCTTCGCTCCGCCGCCTGGCGACGAACGTTTCCCGTGGTCTGCATGGGAACCGACGCTAGCCAGCGGACTCACAGCGCGCATGAGGCACGGGACCTACGACCAGCGACCGGTTGATGGGCCGAGACTCGGCACGGTCGACACCGATGTCGGATTCCTGCCGGAACATGGCCTCCGGGCCGGCGAGGAACCCGGCCACGCCACGTCGTCGGGCCGGCCACCGGCCGAGGACCACCGCGATCGCGAACCGCTCGTCCCACGACGCGGTGGCCGGCACCTCCACCGGGCGAGCGCACGTCGCGCTGATTCCCTCGCGGATCCGCCGCCGCACCCGCGCCCCGCCGGTGGCCCTCGGCGCGGGCACGGTCCGGTGCCACACCCATGCCAGCAGGGCCAGATGCGGCGCATAGGGAG
>NZ_JBIADZ010000048.1:0-30783 GCF_042868035.1 Streptomyces sp. NPDC007875
AGCGGGTACTTCCTCGGGGCAGGCATCGTCAGAGCTCCTCTCGTGAGCCCCATCTGACCTGCTGTCACCTCTCCCCGCATCTCGGGGGAACCTCAGATCGGGTACCGCAGCTCGCCCTGGATCCGCCTGTGACCCCACCCCGCGTTTTCCCGGGCCAGGCGCAGTATCAGCTTCCTGAGCGCCGCCCTGATCTGTGGTCGCCCGGTCCGGCCGCGCGCTGTAGTCCCATTTCGCCGCGATGAACCTGCGATGCCAGGTAAACAGTGTGGCGGGCGTGACCGGGAAGACCTCACGCCACCGGCAGCGGGGTATCAGGCCCGACAACGCAGCCAGCCAGAACCGGTCAACGGGCTCATGCCGGACCATGCCGTGAATCTGACGACGCAGCACCGCGTTCTGCGGACCTGTGC
This sequence comes from Streptomyces sp. NPDC007875, assembly GCF_042868035.1. Taxonomy (NCBI): domain Bacteria; kingdom Bacillati; phylum Actinomycetota; class Actinomycetes; order Kitasatosporales; family Streptomycetaceae; genus Streptomyces; species Streptomyces sp. NPDC007875. The sequence goes on from NZ_JBIADZ010000048.1 coordinate 411, forward strand.
CGTGCCGGGTCAGACGGTGAACTGGCCGGGGTTGGCGGCAGCCCAGTCCTCGGCCCACGTCGCCGGGGGCTCGGTGAGCAGCTGCCCCGGAGCCAGCCACTCGTACAGCTCCGCGTGGGAGCGGACGGTGAAGGGGTCGACTCGCGTCCGCAGCATGTGCGGACGCAGCTCGGCGGGGTCATGGACGCCCATGGACGCCATGATCTGCATCGCGCCGTACACCGTGGCCCGCTGGAACCGCTCCACGCGCGCCGACTTGTCACTCACGTCCAGGGCACGGGCCCGCCGAGGATCCTGCGTGGCCACCCCGACGGGGCAGGTGTTGGTGTGGCAGCGCTGGGCCTGGATGCACCCGGTGGCGAACATCATCGCCCGCGCCGCGTTGGTGTAATCCGCCCCCTGCACCATCCGCTTCACCATGTCGCTCCCGGTGGCCACCTTGCCGCTGGCGCCGACTCTGATCCGGTCCCGCAACCCGGTGCCGACCAGCGCGTTGTGCACCGTGATCAGGCCCTCGGTCAGCGGCGTGCCAACATGGTCGGCGAACTCCAGCGGGGCCGCGCCGGTGCCCCCTTCGGCCCCGTCCACCACGATGAAGTCCGGAGTGACGCCCTCGCTCAGCATGGCCTTGCACACGGCCAGAAACTGCCGCCGCGAGGTGAGGCACAGCTTGAAGCCGGTGGGCTTGCCACCCGCCAGCTCCCGCATCCGGCCGATGAACCGCACCAGCTCGCGGGGTGTGGAGAACACCCGATGGTACGGCGGTGACACCACCGTCTGCCCCCGCGGCACCTCGCGCACCTTCGCGATCTCCGCGTTGACCTTGCTGCCCGGCAGCACTCCGCCCATGCCCGGCTTCGCGCCCTGCGACAGCTTGAGGGAAACACACTTCACCTGGTCATGGGCCGCCTTCTCGGCGAACATGGCCGCATCGAAGTCACCGTCGTCCGTCCGGCACCCGAAATACCCGGTCCCGATCTCCCAGATCAGATCGCCACCGTGGCGCAGATGGTATTCCGAAAGACCACCCTCACCCGTGTCCTGCGCGAAACCACCCAGGGCCGCACCACGGTTGAGCGCGAGGATCGCGTTGGCCGACAGAGATCCGAAGCTCATCGCCGAGATGTTCAACAGCGCCATCTCGTAAGGCTTGGCACAGTCCGGCCCGCCAACCCGGACCCTGGGCGGCTGGTCCGGCGTGGCCTTGGGCGCCAGCGAAGGGACCAGGAACTCGTACCCCGCCGCACCGACGTCCCGCTCCGTCCCGAACGGCTCCTCGGCGTCCACACCCTTCGCCCGTTCGTACACGATGCTGCGCACATCACGGTCGTACGGGCGGCCGTCGTAGTCGCGCTCGATGAAGTACTGCTGCAGCTCCGGCCGTAGCGCCTCCAGCAGGAACCGCAGATGGCCCAGTAGCGGATAGTTGCGCAGGACGGAGTGCTCGCGCTGCACCACATCCCGGACCGCCACGGCCGTCATGGCCGCCGCCACCACGACCAGAAGCCACCACCACGGCGATACCCACCACGCGAGCGCCGCGCCGAGCGCCATCGTCAGGGCAGGACCAGTCATCAATACGAGTCTCAGCACGTCGCACGGCTACCCCACTCGCACCAGTCGATGCGGTTACCTCCGCCGGATCGAACCGGACCGTGTGCGAAGTGTGCGCACGGCCTGCCGGATGACCGCCACGGCGGACACTCCATGGGGACCTCGGCCGAGCCGGGACGGGGCGCCGGTCGGGCGCTTCCTCCGGGACAACCCGATGAGGCGCAGTCCCCGGTCCAGGCGGTGCAGGGCGGAAGTCATGGCAGATATCCCATCGTCAGAATGGCGAACATGTCGGGGCACCCGACTATCGGCTTCCCCTCAGCTGACGCGCTATGCGTGGTGGATACGTCGGCCCGCCACACCGCTGATTTTGCAGCGGGTGTGGAGGCGGCGTACCGGGGCAGTCGGCAGTGACGATCTTGATGTCACCACGCGAGGGGGACCGTCACCCATGGCCACTTCCGGCCGTCGGCCGCGCATCGAGCGTCAGTACGCCTTCAGCCTGCGGAATCTCTCAGTCTGCTTCGGGCTGATCGCCATCGTCGTCTTCGCGGTGGGGGTCACCGTAAGAGCCGCCGGCGGCGCGACCGACGCCCAACCTGCCGCCGTGGCCGTGGGACTGCTGACTCTTCTGGCCGCCGTCATGATGCGCCACCGCCGTACGGCCACCGCTTCCCCCGAGGAGGATTCCCTCGGAGCAGCCGACTTCGAGGCGATGACGGCCAGTGAGTTCGAGCAGGCGGTGGCGGACCTGTGTGAACGGGACGGCTGCCAGGTCAGCCGCGTGGAGGGCGGCGCGGGCGACCTGGGCGCGGACGTCCTCGCCACCGCCCCCGACGGCCGGCGCATCGTCATCCAGTGCAAGCGGTACGACTCGACTCACAAGGTCGGCTCGCAGGATGTTCAGCGCTTCGGCGGAACGTGCTTCGCCGTTCACGACGCCCAGATCGCCGCGGTGGTCACGACCAGCGAGTTCACCAAGCCCGCCGCCGAGTACGCCACGCAGTGCGGAATCCTGTGCGTCGACGGGCAGGAGCTCGCCACGTGGGCAAGCACGGGCCCGGCTCCGTGGACGGAGTAACGCAACGGCGCCATCCCGTCAGTCTCTGTTGCCGATGTCGCCTCGCTCGCAGATCTGCCGGGCGATGTCCCGCAGCTTGATGTTGCGTTCCTGGGACACGCGCCGCAGTAGGCTGAAGGCCTCGTCCTCGCTAAGGCGTTCCATGAGGATGCCCATTGCCTCGCCGATGGTGCGCCGGGTGGCCAGGGCGTGCTGGAGCTGGTCGGCGGTGCGGGGCGCTGGAGAAGGCGACCGCGGTGTGCGAGGCCAGCAGCCGGCCCGTGGTCTCGCTGCCCTCGGTGAACGCCGCGGCCGCCGCGCGTAGAGATTCAGGGAGTCGAGTTCCTCTTCCCGCGTGGGACCGGACGGCTGCGCAGCGCGGCGTCGAAGCACGGGCCCTCGGCGAGTCCGTACGCGTGGACTTCGGCAAGGTGGTAGGCCGAGGACCGCAGGGCGGTCGCAGTTGGCGTGGCGCAAGGTGCCCCGGCCGATGTTCGCGGGGGCCGGGGCGCCTCTATGCCGTAGGCGTGCATCAGTTGGCGTGGGCTACCTGGCTGGTGCCGGTCTCCGTGGCGCTGTCGGCCTGTCGGCGAGGGCCGGATGTGGCGTCGCCGGACTCCTCGGCGAGCCGCTCCATGCCGCTGGTGGTCTTGAGCGGCTTTTCCTTGATGAGCAGGACGGCGATCAGGGCGAGCAGTGCGAAGGGCGTGGCGACAAGGAAGAGGTCGCCGGTGGCGACCCCGTAGGCGTGCTCCACGATGGCCCGCATCGGCGCCGGCAGAGTGCTCATGTCCGGGACGCCGTGACCGGCGGACTGGCCGGCGCCGGCCGGGGCGCCCGTCTCCTTCAGGCTTTTGGTGATCTCGTCCGTGACGCGATTGGCCAGGATCGCGCCCAGCACGCTGGTACCGATGGTGCCGCCCATGCTGCGGAAGAAGGACACCACGGAGGTGGCGGCGCCCAGTTCGGCCGCGGGGACGTCGTTCTGCGCGGCCAGCACCAGGTTCTGCATCAGCATGCCGACGCCGACCCCGAGCACCGCCATGTAGAGGCTGAGCAGGCCGAAGTGGGTGTCAGCTCCTATCGTGGAGAGCAGACCGAGGCCCACGGTCATCACCGCGGCGCCCGCCACGAGATACACCTTCCACTTGCCGGTCGTGCTGATGAGCTGCCCGGCGACCGTGGAGGAGACCAGCAGCCCCAGGATCATGGGCAGGCTCATCAGGCCCGCGACCGTCGCGGACTTGCCGAGGGAGACCTGGAAGTACTGCGAGAGGAAGACCGTGCCGCCGAACATGGCCACACCGACCAGCAGGCTGGCGACGGTGGTCAGGGCCACGGTGCGGTTGCGGAAGATGTCCAACGGGATGATCGGCTCTACGGCACGCGACTCGACGTACACCGCTACAGCGAGGAGCACCACGCCCGTGATGGTCAGGGCGGCGGTCTGCCAGGAGGCCCAGTCGAACTGGTTCCCCGCCAGCGAGACCCAGATGAGCAGCGAGCAGATCCCCGCGACGATCAGGAAGGCACCCAGGAAGTCGATCCGCACCTTGCGGCGGAGGGTGGGCAGCTTCAAAGTGAACTGCAACAGCACGATGGCCAGCAGCGCGAACGGGACGCCGATGAAAAAGCACCAGCGCCAGCCGAGCCACGAGGTGTCCACCAGCACGCCACCAATCAGCGGCCCGGCCACGGTGCCGACGGCGAAGACCGCGCCGAAGATGCCGGAGTACTTGCCGAGCCGGCGGGGCGGGATGATGGCCGCCATCACGACCTGGGCCAGGGCGGTGAGCCCACCCGCGCCGATGCCCTGTGCGACCCGGCTGAAGATCAGCAGCCCAACGTCATGGGAGAACCCCGCCAGCAGCGAGCCGACCACGAACATGCCCAGGGAGAGCTGGAGCAACAGCTTCTGGTTGTACAGGTCGGACAGCTTGCCCCACAACGGTACCGTCGCCGTCATGGCCAGCAGTTCGGCGGTGACGACCCAGGTGTAGGAAGACTGGCTGGCCCCCAGGTCGGCGATGATCCGGGGCAGCGCGTTGGAAACCACGGTTCCGGCCAGAATGGCGACGAACATACCGGCCATCAGCCCGGACATGGCCTGGAGTATCTGCCGGTTGGACATGGGGGCGGGGGGCGCCTGCTCCGGCGCCGGTAATGAGTTCACAACATCTCTCTCACGTTCGGTGGCTGTTCGCGTACGCGCCGACAAGGGCCATACCGCGGTGTGCTCGGGCATACAGGGGGCGCGGGCTCGGTCGGGGCCAGGTGTGCGCTCCGAAGAGGGTCAGTACCGTCGGGCGTCCCCGGACGGTGTCGGCAGCCCGGCGGCAAGATGCTCGAACACCTCCTGGAAGACGTCCAAGAAGGCGATGTCGTCCTGCCGGACGCACCAGTACTCGCCGGCGATCCGGACAGCCATGACGCCGACAGCGGCCAGCAGCTGCGGGTACAGGTCCAGCGCCAGCCTCCGCTCCTCCTCTTCGGACGCGGGGGGCGTAGCAGAGGCGCCGGGGTGAGATGGCGAGCCGGTGCCCATACGCTGGGCGAGTGCTTCGGCCAGGGCGAGCTCGTCCGCCGTGTGGACGCCGAGAGCGCGCACGAGGAGACGCGGCGACCTGCGCAGCACCACGCCGTAGAGCTTCCACAGCCGGTGCTGCTCCTCGACCTCCGCCAGCTCTGCCGCCAAGGCCTCGCGCAGCGCTTCCAACGGGGAAAGGCCAGGCGGCGCTTCGAGCACCGCGCGCCGGACACGAGCACTCGACTCCGCGCCGATCATGACGAAGACGTCGTCACGGCAATCGAAGTAGTTGAAGAACGTGCGCGGAGAGACCCCCGCCGCCGCACTGATCGCTTCGACGGTGACGTGCTCGGCGCCGTGTTCCGCCGCCAGCCGCACCGCCGCTTCCACCAGGGCTGCACGTGTAGCCCGCTTCTTGCGCTCCCTCAGCCCGCCCCCGGCGGAACTTCCCTCTGCCATGCATTGCATGGTACGTAAAAATGCAGAGTCTGCAAAAATTACCTCGCCGGTGTGCTGTCGCCTGTGTGGAGACAGGCAGAGGGGCCTTCATCTCGGTGCGAGCCAGGCATTGGCCGAGGCAGGAGTGGGCTCCGGCGCCGAAGGTGAGATGGGGGTTGGGGCTGCGGATGAGGTCCATCCCGTCCGGGTCGGTGGAGACCCGCCCGTCGCGGTTGGCGGCGGACAGGCCACAGAAGGCGGTGGTGCCGCTGGGCAGCAGCGTTCCGTCGAGGTCGACGTCCTCGGTCAGATAGCGCCGCATGCCGAAGCCGCCCGGATTGGCGTCGGAGCGCAGCACCTCCGGTCTGCCACGGTCCGAGGAGACCTGCCTCGGCTGGCCGACGGAGTAGGGGCATGAGGGCAGCGGTCCTGCACGACAAAGGACTTGAGGCCTGTGACGTCGAGCCGACCATGGGACGGCCGACTCGGTGTGGGTAAGCCCACTTCCGTGCGATCAGGCGGGGGTGGCGGCGTCGGACACAATGCCGGGCGCGGCCGGGCGGGCCGGCTCCTCGAGGCTCGTGTTGCCCCGTACGACTCTGATCGTCACAGCGGCTCCTTACAGGGGGTAGGTTGCCGTGCTTCTTGGGCGGCGGGGACGCGCGCTTCGTGCGTAGCTGGCGCGGGCCGCGTACGACGTGGCGGCGGGTGTCGGACGGCATGATCACGGAGTCGATGTAGCCGCGCTCGGCCGCGATGTAGGGGGTGAGGAGGGTGTCCTCGTACTCCTGGATGAGGCGGGCGCGGACCGCCTCAGCGGTTTCGGCGTTCTCGCCGTTCGCCTCGGCCTCGGCGATCGTGCGGCGGTGCAGGACGTTGACCGCGCCCTGGGCGCCATGACGGCGATCTGGGCGGTCGGCCAGGTGAGGTTGAGGTCGGCGCCGAGGTGCTTGGAGCCCATGACGTCGTCGGCGCCGCCGAAAGCCTTGCGAGTGATGACCGTGATGAGCGGGACGGTCGCCTCGGCGTAGGCGTAGAGGAGCCTAACGCCGCGGCGGATGATGCCGTCGTGCTCCTGGTCCACGCCCGGGAGGAAGCCGGGGACGTCGACGAAGGTGGTGATCGGGATGTTGAAGGCGTCGCAGGTGCGGACGAAGCGTGCGGACTTCTCGGAGGCGTCGATGTCGAGGCGGCCGGCGAACTGCATCGGCCGGTTGGCGACACTGCCGACCGGGTGACCCTCGGCCCGGCCGAAGCCGGTCAGGATGTTCGGCGCGAAGAGTGGCTGCGTCTCCAGGAACTCGGCGTCGTCCAGGACGTGTTCGATGACGGTGCGCATGTCGTACGGCTGGTTGGCGCTGTCCGGGACGATCGTGTCCAGCTCGCGGTCCTCGTCGGTGACCAGGAGGTCCGCTTCCTCCGGGTATACCGGGGCCTCGGAGAGGTTGTTGGGCGGCAGGTACGGCAGCAGCTGCTTGACGTACTCGATGGCGTCCTTCTCGTCTCCCGCCATGTGGTGCGCCACGCCGGACGTCGAGTTGTGGGTGCGGGCGCCGCCAAGCTCCTCGAAGCCGACGTCCTCACCGGTGACGGTCTTGATGACGTCGGGGCCGGTGATGAACATGTGCGAGGTCTGGTCGGCCATGACCGTGAAGTCGGTGATGGCGGGGGAGTGGACCGCACCGCCGGCACACGGGCCACGACCAGGTTGATCTGCGGGATCACTCCGGAGGCTGGGTGTTGCGGCGGAAGATCTCGCCGTAGGCGCCGAGGGCGGCGACACCCTCCTGGATGCGGGCGCCGCCGAAGAGGGTGAAGTCCTGGGAGAAGACGGCGACGGGGCGCCCGTAGACCGTGCCGTAGCCGGTGACGACGCCGCCTCCGTAGGGGCGGTTCTTCTCCAGCCCGAAGTTGGTGGACCGGTGCTGGGCGAACTCGTCGAGTTCGACGAAGGACCCTTCGTCGAGAAGGAGCTCGATCCGCTCACGAGCCGTCAGTTTGCCCTTGGCGTGCTGCTTCTCGACGGCGCGTTCCGAGCCGGCGCGTGTCGCTTCCTGGACGCGGCGCCGGAGATCCGCGAGCTTGCCCGCGGTGGTACGAATGTCGATGCCTGTCGGCTCTGCGGGGGCACTCACCATGTGATTCCCTTCTGGGCGATCCGGTCGGCGACTCGGCCCGCGGTGGGCACAGGCATGTGTGCTTCCCCTGATGGGAACCGCTTGGCCATCGGCGTCGGTGAACAGTGCGGCGGGGCGGCCTGCGGGTGAGGCGAGGCGGGCAGTCCGGCGCCTGGCGGTACCCGGACGTCTTCGCGTCTGGGCGTCTTGGGCCGGAACGCACCGCTCGGTAGCGGGGGTCGGCGTGGCAGGCCGTACGCAAGGGCCATGGAAGGGCCTCCGGAGTCGATGGCAACGATCCCCGCAAGCGGGGCCGTCTCCTGGTCAGAACGCGTCGACGGGCACGTCTGCGCGTAGCTCCTCCGCGTCGGCAGGCCCGAAGGCCACGCTCGGGCGGCCCCGTGCCTGCGCGGACCAGCTCGTGGTAGCGCTTGTCGGGCTCCTTCGCCGGGCCGAATCCCGTGTACCGCCGCATCGTCCAGGGTCGGCCCATGTGCATCGTCGGGTGCACACCGCGGGTGAACGGGAACTGCCCCGGGGCGCCCAGCTCGGCGTCCGCGTCGAAGCCCGCGAGCGCCCAGCCGTCGTAGAGCGGCTGGATCGGCAGGTCGGACTCGCTCCGTGCAACGGAATCCACGCCGGCACCACCTCCCCTTCGGTACTCAATATCTCTTGGAAGGTACTCAGTACCGCCATGTGGGGCAAGTGGCGTCTGGGTAGGAAGACGAGGAAAGATGAGCGGTTATGAGCAAGCCACCTGCGCGGATCCGACTGGCAGAGGCCGCGTTCGCCCTCTTCGACGAGCGCGGATACGAGCAGACGACCGTCGATGACATCGCCGAGCGGGCGGGGCTCGGGCGTACGACGTTCTTCCGGAACTACCGCTCCAAGGAAGACGTCATCTTTCCCGACCACGACCGCCTTCTGGCGTTGATGGGGGATCGCCTGGCGACTTCCAGCCACAGCACCGCCCTGATCGCGGTGTCGGACGCCGTGCGCCTGGTGCTGCTGCATTACCTCGACGAAGGCGATCTCGCGAGGCGGCGATACGCGCTCACCAGCAAGGTGGCGGCCCTTCGTGACCGGGAGATCGCCAGTGTGGCCCGCTACCAGCGGCTGTTCCGCGAGTTCATCGCGGACTGGATGGGCGACCCGACGGAGTCGGCGTCCCTGAGGGCCGAACTCATGGCAGCGGCGGTGGTCGCCGCCCACAACCACGTACTGCGCCGATGGCTCCGAGGAGAGTCCTCCGACCCGGTCGCCGAGGTGGACGAGGCGATGCGTGAGGTGCTCGCCCTCTTCCCGGCGCCCGGTTCCCCGCCGGAGTCTGGCGCTGGCAGCACTGTCGTCGCATTCAGGACCGGACAGGACCTCGACGCCCTGCTCCCCTCGCTGCGACGCCTCGTCGAGGGCGGCGCCGGGCAGTGAAGGGCCGGGTCGCCGTGTGCGTCAGCGCGGTGCGCGCGGCCACGGGGAAGGCTTCTCCGGAGAGCCGCGCGGCGGTCATGAGGGGCACCCGCGGCCCGTTGTAGTTGGCCGCCGATGCTGCGATGACCGACGGGGCCGTCAGGATGGTAGAGTTGACCGGCGAGTAACCGAGTGATGCCGCGCACATAGGGCCGGGGACCATGCCCGACGCGTGTTAGCTTCCGGCCGTGACTTCCCCGGCTCTCGCCTTCGCAGGGGGTACCGGAGCAGCCGGGCGCGGCCCGGCGGCCGGCCCCGGATCTTCCGACACCCGTGATCCGTTGGGTCTGCTCGACCTGTTCGGCGACCCCTTCGTCCGCGACCCCTACCCCTGGCTGGACCTCCTACGGTCCGAGTCTCCCGTGCACCAAGACCCTGCTACTGGGCTGTGGCTGGTCAGCCGCCACCAGGACGTACGCCGGGTCCTGCTCGACCCGGACCGGTTCCTTCCGGACAACGCCCAGCACGCCGTCACCCCGCTGCCCGTCGCCGTGCTCCGGGTCCTCGCCCGCGTCGGCTTCACCCTCCCGCCGGCGCTTGCCAACAACGGCACCCCGAGCCACTCCGGACTGCGCCGAGTGGTCACGCGGTTCTTCAACGCACAGTGTGTCGCAGCCGCCGTACCAGTGATCGAACGTATCGCCGACGAACTGCTCGACGCGGTCCGGTCCCAGTTCGGCTCCACCGGGGGCTGCGACCTGTTCACCTCATTCGCGCAGGTCCTTCCGTGCAGGGTGCTGATGGAACTCCTCGGCATCCAGGGCGTCGGACCGGCCACTCTGGTCCGCTGGAGTGACGCCGCACTGGAGCTGTTCTGGGGCAGGCCGCCACTCGAACGGCAACTGGAGCTGGCACAGCTGGTCGCGGACTTCCATCAGTGGCTCACCGCGACAGTACGCAGCGGCACGGCCCCTTCCGGCTCGTTCATCGCGGCGCTCGCTCGCCACCGCCTGCCCGGCGGCAGGCCACTGGACGTCGAGACCGCCGTCGCCGCGTGCTTCTTCGTCTTCATCGCCGGCCAGTCCACCACCGGGCAACTCATCGCCACCGTGCTGCACCGGGCGTCGGCCGAGCCCGGCATGTGGCCCCGCGTGGCCGGGGAAGCGGGCCTGGCCGAGGCCTGGGTGGAAGAGGTTCTGCGGCGCGAGCCGCCGGTGACCACATGGCGCCGGGTGACCGCGCAGGCCACTCGACTGGGCGGGGTACGGCTGCCGGCGGGCGCGCAGGTGCTGCTGATGCTCATGGGCAGCGGATCCGACCCCGAGGTCTTCCCGAAGCCGGAACGGATGTGCCCGTACCGGCCGAACATCCGCCACCACCTGGCTTTCGGTGCCGGTCGCCACCGCTGCCCTGGCGCTTCCTTGGCACGCACGGAGGCGGCGGTGGCTCTGCGGGCGGCAGCACGCGGCCTTCCGGACATCCGACCGGCGGCCGGGACGGCGGAACCACGCATGCTCGGCCTCCTGTCGTTCAGAGCGCCATTGAAGGTGGCGGTGGAGCAGCCATAGGCGGTATCGCGGCGCCGGGGTGCCGGAGTCGGTGAGCCTGGTTTGAACGGGCCGATGCTTCCGTGACCGGGGTGGTTACGGAAGCATCGGCCACCCTGAGGGCGTTGCCGTCCACCGCGGCACGCGAGGCGCCGACAGCCGTGTCGAGGGGTCGGCGAGGCCTCGGCGATCGTTAAGTTCTCGGCACCGCCCACGCCTCGGCCGCCGGAGACCACGATCGCGGCCTCGGCCAGCTCCGGACGCCCCGTCGACTCACGCGGCGTGCGGCCGGTGACCTCGGTGCCGGTGGCCTGGGCGGCGAAGGGGACGGACAGGGTCTCGACCCTCCGCGGTCCCGTTTATCCTGCTGCACCCTTCGTAAGACGGAACTGCGTTCTTTACTGGTGGGACTCAGTGCCATATTCTGTCTGCTGTGCACTTCACCGCGGCGGTGTTGACGTGCCACAGCCGTGACCATGGCGTCCCTTCGCCTCCCGGCGCGCGGCTGTCCGGATTCCTCAGGACGGGGGCGGGGAGACATATCGTGTTCCATGCACCGATCGAAACCGCGGACGGCGCCGCCGTTGAACGAGATGGCCCGAACGCCGTAGCGCCCGTCGCCCTGGACTGCCGTGACCCGATGCCGCACAGAGGGGTATGGGAAGGGGAGCTGTACTTCCAGCGCTGCAGCTGGTGTCAGACCGCGGTCTTCCGCCGCCTGCTGTGTCCTGTCTGCGCCTCCACCGATTGCGTCTGGGAACGCAGTGGCGGCGTCGGTGTCATTCACCATGTCCTCGTCATGGGCCGCAGTATCAGGAGACCGTGGGGGATCGCGATAATCGGCATGAGGGAAGAATTCTCCCTGCGCTGCAAGGTCCTCGGCGCACGGGCGCTCCACGTCGGGACCATGGTGCGCCTGGCTGCGGGCCTCGAGTCCGACTCGCAGGGTCTCGTCTTCCGCCTCTGTGACTCCGCCGACGTGAGCAACGGTGCGCTCTGCTGATCGGCGAACTCTTCGAGGACCTCGACGCGCTTGGCCACAGCCCGAGCGTGGCCGCCTGCCAGACAAGCCGCCGGGGACGGCCGTCCGCGCCGGCTCCCTCCGCCGGAGAGACTCCGGCGTCTGACCCGGTCGGTGATCCTGAGCTGAACCCGGTCCGCCCCGCGCACTCGATCCGCTGAGGTAGCGAAGCCGCTCGAAACGGGCGTGATTGACGCAGCATTTACCATTGCCTCTTTCCCGGTTCGTTGCTTTGTGAATGGGCTCGCAGCCCCGGAGAGACCCCCGTCTCCAGGAGTTACGGGGAACGATGGTGAGGCCGGGAAATCATGGAGGCGAGTGTTGACAGATGACAGTAGTCGCTCGAACATGAACAGAAATAAGCATGATTTTGCAGTGCAGCCCCACGACGTCATGCCCGCCCGCAGGAGGACGTGAGTGCGCACCCGCCCGCGCAGACTGCGCAAAACCCGTAGGTTCGTCATGTTCCCGGCCGCTGCTCTCGCCCTGACGCTCATGCCGTCCGTGGCCGGCCCCCTCGCCACGCCGGCGCGGGCGGACCCCGCTGTCCGCGCGAAGGTGACCCATGACCCAGGTGTCCTCGCCGTGTCCGTGCCAGCCACGAGGAAGACCCCCGGCTACACCGTCGACATCGCCACCGACGAGTTCGCCCTCAGCACCGAGCGCGCCGGTAAGGCCGTGCTCAGCACCGCACGCGGTGACACGGGGGGCCTGCGCTTCCGGTCCGGGGGCCACTGGCAGCACGCGACCGAGGTCACCGACTGGAGATGGAAGGACGGCGTCCTCACCCTCACCGCGGACACCACACTCGACGGCGCCACCGTCACGGCGCGGCTGACGCCCACCTCGGACCGCTACCAGCTCGACTGGGATGTCGAGGGCGGCAGCCCCGACCAACTCGGCCTCGCCTACGACCTGTCATCGGGAGGCCACTGGTACGGTCACGGCGAGGCGGAGACCCCGCAGGGCGGCCCCGGTGTCAACCAGCCTTGGCCGCTCGACACCGGCGAGGTCGACCACGAGACCTTCGGCCCGGCCTCGTACAACATGATCGACCCGTTCTGGTACACCTCCAGTTCGACCGGTCTCCGGGTCGACACCGGGAGTGTCATGGACGTGACGCTCGACACGGACAAGGACGGCCTGGGGCGCTTCACGGTCGAGTCGCCCGACACCTACAAGGCCACCGTGTTCGTCGAGTCGACCCCGCTGGAGGTCTACCGCGACTACATTGGCATCGTCGGCAAGCCGAGCAAGAGCGATGCCACGTACGAGCAGTACGCCAAGCCGTTGTGGAATTCTTGGGCGCAGTTCTACACAAAGGTCGACCAGGAGAAACTGCTCGACTACGCCACCGACCTCCACGACAACGGTCTGGACGGGCACACCATCCAGCTCGATGACAAGTGGGAGTCGAACTACGGCAATCTCACCTGGGACCCGAAGACCTTCCCTGATCCCAAGGGCATGTCCGACAAGATCCATGGCATGGGGTTCGACTTCGGCCTCTGGGTCACCCTGTGGATCAACCTGGACTCCGACAACTACCAGTACGCGGTGGACCACGGCTATCTGCTCATGGACGCCATGGACACGAGCAAGCCGTGCGAAGTGACCTGGTGGAACGGCCAGGCCGGAATCATCGACCTGGCGAACCCCGACGCCAAGGCCTGGTACGAGGGCAACCTCAAGAAGCTCATGGACACCTATGACATCGACGGGCTGAAGTTCGACACCCGCTTCTTCGACGAGAAGTGCGCGCCGCGCGAAGGTCACCAGGCCACGGACTACCAGAAGCTCGGCACGCAGCTCGCCGACGAGTACGACCTCCAGGGCGCGGGCATCCGGGTGCACTGGAACCAGACGGCTCACGAGGCCGGCTTCGTCACCCGCCAGGTCGACAAGGGAACCGGCTGGGATTCCCTGCGCGCTTCCGTCACCCAGAACCTGGCGATCTCCACCATCGGCTACCCGTTCGTCGAGTCCGACATGATCGGTGGCTCCGGCGGTCAGCCCGCACCGTTCAAGAACGTACTGGTGCGATGGGCGCAGTCCGCCTCGCTGATGCCGCTGATGTACGCCTCGACATCACCGGTGGACACCAATGACACCACCACCGGGCAGAAGGTGGACTACGACCAGGAGACGGTCGACCTCTACCGGCAGGCTATCGAGACGCACAAGAAGCTCGCCCCGTACATTTGGGACCAGGTTCAGAGCACCCTGAAGACCGGCGACCCGATCATGCGCCCGCTGTTCTTCGAGTTCCCGAAGGACGAGGAGAGTTACGCCGTCACCGACGAGTGGATGCTCGGCCCGGCCGTGCTCGCTGCGCCCAAGCTGAGCACCGGCGCCACCCGGACCATCCATCTGCCGCCCGGCACCTGGTACGACGTCAACCAGGGCGCGGTCATCCGCGGCCCCAAGACCCTCAAGGGGTACGCGGCGCCGCTCGGCGTCACCCCGGCGTTCGTCAACCTCAAGGCCAAGGGCGCCGCCAAGGCCATCAAGGCTCTGAAGCGCGACGACGTCCCGGCCGCCTCCGTCCTGATCAGCCCCGACGTCCCGGCCACCGGCTCTGGTACGCCCTTCGAGGTGACCACTGAGGTGACCAACTGGTCCACCTAGGCCATCAGGAGCGCGCGGGTGGCATTGAGTTGTGTTCATCTTGAACGTGCAGGTCACGGGGGTGGCATGGATGGGTGAGGTCATGCTCGTGCTGGTCGGCGGCGGCTGTCCGCGGTGAAGATCGTCGGTCAGCGGGCGATCTCGTGCCAGTTGAGGACCATCAGCGCGCGGACGAGCCGGGTGGCCCACTTCACGTCGAGGCGGAGCCGGGTCAGTACGCGCCAGTTCTTCAGGTGTGTGAAGGCGTGTTCGCAGACGGCTCGTTCTGCGGCGATCAGCTGGTTGACCTGCTTCTTCGCGGGCGGGAGCTTCTTGCCCTCGGGCTTCTTGTAGCCGGTGACGACCGCCGGGTCGCTGCTGTCGTCGCCACCACCGCCGAGGCCGACGAAGCCGAGGTCGGCGATCGCGGCGAGGCCGGCCGCACAGAGTCGGCCGACCAGGTCGTCGTGGCGGCAGGCCGTGATCTCCCAGCCGCGCGCGGGTCGGGCGGTGGAGGTCCACAGCAGCCGGGCTCAGCCAGGTGGCGGGTGAAGTGGGTGATCGTTTCTGTGGCAGTGGCAGTGGCAGTGGCAGTGGCAGTGGGCGTGGTCATCCGGTGGTCTTCCGGTTCCGAAGGGCTGCCGCGGTGAAGCGCGTTATTTCTCGGCCGGGGTGGGGGCTTGGGGAAGGCGTAGCTGGAAGCATGCTCCGAGGGTCCGGGGGGTAAGGGTCAGGGTGCCTCGGTGGCGGTGGGCCAGGTCGCGGGCGATGGCGAGGCCCAGGCCGGTGCCGCCGTGGTCGCGGGAGCGGGCGTCGTCGAGTCGGACGAAGCGTTCGAAGATGCGCTCGGCGTCCTCGGTGGGCACGCCCGGCCCGTCGTCGTGCACCGTGAGGATGACAAAAGCGTCCTGGTTTCGGATGGTGATCTGGATGCGGTGTGCCGCGTGGCGGGCGGCGTTGTCGATGAGGTTGCGCAGCAGGCGTTCGTATTCGTCGAGGTTTCCGTGTGCGTGTGCGGGGGCGGTGCTGTCGCAGGTGAGGGTCAACGGTCTTTCGGTGAGGGGGTATTGCTCGGTCAGCCGGGAGGCGAGGGCTGTCAGGTCGACGGTTTCGGCGCCGGCTGTGGGGGTGCGGGTGTCGAGGCGGGCGAGGAGCAGCAGGTCTTCGGCGAGGGCTTGGAGGCGGCGGGTCTGTCGTGCGGCGGTGGTGGCCGCGGCGGGCCAGTCGGTGCGTTCCGGGTAGGCGAGCGCGACTTCCAGGCTGGCCAGCAGTGTGGTGAGGGGGCTGCGCAGTTCGTGGGCGGCGTCCGCGACGAAGCGGCGTTGCTGGGCGGCGGCGTTGTCGAGGCGTTGGAGGGTGGTGTTGATGGTGGTGGCCAGGGCGGTGATCTCGTGTCCCGTGGCCGGGACGATGACGCGTTCGCGGGGGTCGCTCGCGGTGACCGAGGCGGTGAGGACGCGGATGGCTTCGACCGGCCGCAGCGCGATGCGGACGGCGAAGTAGGCGACGGCGGCGATCAGTACGAGGCTGACGAGCCCGGCCCGCAGCAGCAGGCGGTCGGTGGTCTTGGTGATTGCCTCGGCTGTGTGCGGGAGCACCACCACATAGACCCGCAGCTTGGCGTCGGCGGCGACGCCCAGAGCGGCGACTTTGTCGCTGCTCAGTTCATCGGCGCGGATATCGGTGGACATGACCATGTAGGTCCCGCCGGCCATATCGAATCTGTCCCCGGGGTCGTCGTCGGGGCGCACCGGTATGCGGATGGGGCGGATCGTCAAGAGCCTGGGCTCCCTGGCCTCCGATGGGGCGGGCAGCACATGGCGGGTGCCGGGATCGAAGTCGTCCATACCTCCGCCGTAGGCGACAGCGGAGCGCCGGCCGCTCGCGACGACCTCGTACGGCACGGAGCTTCTGCGAACGGGAACCACACCCTCGTTCAGCTGGCCGACGAGAGCCCAGAGCTGTTCCTGGGCTTGATTTTCGGCGATCCGCGTGCCCTCGCGGTAGACGTCGCGGTATACCCACCAGCCGATACCGACCAGGATGACGGCGGCGGCCGAGGCGGCGGCCAGGGCCGCGCGGGCTCGTACCGAACGCGGCCACCAGCGGCGTCGCGGCTCAGTCGCGTTCACGGTCGTCCACCAGCCGGTAGCCGGTACCCCGTACGGTCTGCAGGGACTTGCGGTGGAACGCGGCGTCCACCTTCTTGCGGAGGGCGCTGACGCGCGCCTCCACCAGGTTGGGATCGTGGGCTTCGTCGGGCCACGCGTGATAGAGCAGATCCGTTTTGGAGACCGCCTGGCCCGCCCGGCGGGCCAGCAGCTCCAGCACGGCGAACTCCCGGGGTGTGAGTTCCACCCGGGTCCCGGCCCGGCGGCAGACCCGGCCGGCGACATCCAACGAGAGGTCGCCCACGGCAAGGACGGGCGGGGCGACCGCGGCGGCTCGTCTGACCAGGGCCCGCAGCCGAGCGACGAGCACCATGTAGGAGAAGGGTTTGGCCAGGTAGTCGTCGGCCCCTGTGTCCAGGGCCTCTGCCTGATCCCAGTCGCCGTCCTTGGCGGTGAGTATCAGGATGGGGGTCGCGTTGCCCTCCCGGCGCAGTTGGGCGCAGACCTTGTAGCCGTTGAGCCCGGGCAGCATCAAGTCCAGTACGACAAGGGCGTATTCGCCGGTCCGGGCCATCCACAGTCCGTGCCGGCCGTCATGGGTGAGGTCGACGCTGTAGCCCTCGGCGGTCAGACCGGTGTGCAGGGTGTGGGCAAGGTCCACCTCGTCTTCGACCACCAGGATGCGCATGTGGTGCAGCCTCGCACAGTGCCGGCCCGCCTTCCTGATCGGCCGGTCAGGTTGGGTCAGCATCCGGTCAATGAGGTCCGGGCACGCTGGCGGAGTTTCTTCGCCACTGCTGAAAGGCCCTGTCGCCGATGTCCGTTGATGAACGTGTCCCCGCCGTGGCCAAGGCGGTTTCCCTTCCCGTACCCGCCCGTCGACGATCACCGGGCCCGGCCAAAGCCGTTGTCGTCATCGCGCCCTTGTCGCTGACCATCGCTCTGGGGCTCTGGGGTATCCGCAGGAAGAACACCATGTGGGGGGACGAGTCCGTCACCTATCAGCTCGCGCACCGCGATCTTTCGCAGATATGGCTCACCGCCCAGCATGTTGATCTGGTCCATGCCCTTTACTACGCCGTGATGCATGAGATCTTCGGTCTCTTCGGCGGAGGGCTGCTGACGTTGCGGCTGCCGTCTGTGCTGGCGATGTCCGTGGCGGCGAGCGGAGTCGGGCTTCTGGGGCTACGCCTGGCGGGACCCCGTGCCGGGCTGCTGGCCGGGCTGGTGTTTCCGCTCCTTCCCCAGGTGCAGAAGTACGCGCAGGAAGGCCGCTCGTATGCCATGGTCTGTGCCCTGGTCACCTGGGCCACCTATGCGCTCGTGGTCAGCGTCCCGCATCGCGCCCGGTGGCGGTGGGCGGTCTACGGCTCCACCATGCTGCTGGCCTGTCTGCTCCATGAGTTCGCGGTCCTCGCCCTGATCGCACACGGCGTCACACTGGTCGTCTCCCGTGTTCCACGACCGGTGCTGAGGGCGTGGAGTGTGGCTGCCGCGGGCGTTGTGGCCGGGCTGTTGCCGCTGGCGATCTGCAGTGCGGGGCAGTCGGGGCAGGTGTCCTGGATCGGCGGACCGGTGCGGCTTCGTTATTTCCTGGTTGTGGCGGTCGTGGGCGTGGCGTGTGCCCTGGTACCCCTGGGGGTGAGGGGGCCCGTGCGGCTTTCCGTGCTGGCTGTGCCCATTCTTGTGCTTCCGGGCCTTCTGTTGCTGATCACCTCACTGGTCAAGCCCCTTTTCGTCGACCGGTATGTGCTCTACAGCAATATCGGAATCGCCCTGCTGCTGGGTGCCTGCATGGATGACTTCCACCGGCGGCAGCGGTCTTCCCGCAACGCGTGGATCGCGGCGGTCGCCGTGCTGGCCGCGCTCGTCCCGTCGAGCCTGTCGCTGAGGACGCCCCAGAGCCGGAGCGATGACGTCACCGCCATCGGCGCCACCGTGCGCAAGGAAGGCCGTCCCGGCGACGGGCTGCTCTATCTCTCCGGCCAGCACCGGATCTTGACCGCGGCCAACCCCGAGGACACCCGTTTCCTGACGGATCTGGCCCTGGCACAGGATCCCGTTTCGTCGAACACACTTGCAGGTGTCGAGCTTCCCGCCCAGGATATTGCGGCACGCATGCTGGAATTCGACCGGATCGTCGCGGTCCGCGCGGCGGGTGCGCACTCGCTGGCCAACCCGCGGGAGGAAGCGAAAACAAGCACGCTGCGGCGCCACTTCCACGAGTACGGAACAACTCATGTCAACGGGGCGCGAGTCACCGTCTATGTCCGAGACCACGGCCCGTCCCCGAAGGCCGGTCCTGGATCCAACAGCCCGGGAGCGAGCGGTGGGGTGATGAGGTGACCGCGGCTTGTGCCGGCCCGACCGGCACCACGGCCGTCACGCTGCCTCGACCCGGAGGCCCCGGACCTTGACTTGCCGGTCGCTGCTGCCGTGGCAGGCTGCGGTTGTTCTCCGCCGCTGCCCAACTCATCGCGACCGCACGCCAACGGCGCCTGCGATTCGCCCGCCACTGGCCATGGACGGAAGAGATCACCGACACGATCAGTCGGCTCGGCACCTTCCCGGACCCAGGCTGACCGACAACAGCCCGGGGAAGATCCGGGACGTCGGGGATGTCGGCGATGTCGATCTCCTCGAACCCCGACGAGCAGCAGAGCCACCGACCGGACCGTGGCAACCGGCGCGCACCCGATGCGACGAGCGGGCCGCCTGGGTGCCCGCACACGCACCGCGACGACGAATGGGGCGGCAACCGAAGCTGACGACCGAACACGAAAGGCCGAGGGCAGAGCGAAAGTCAGGTAGCGATTTGGGGAGTGCCAGCCATGCTGGTGCTCTCGGGGATCGCGGCGATCACGTCGATTTCCACTGCTGCGTCCAGGGCCAGGTCGGTGACGCCGACCGTGGCGCGGCTTGGCAATGGGCCACCAAACTACGTCCGGTTTGCCTCATTGAGACCTGTACAGCCTGAACCCGTCCTGGTCAGCGGTGCTGGCGTGGGTGGTGGGTGGCGTACTTGTGCTGGTCGAGGGCGGGAGGCTGGAGTGTAGATCGTCCCGCACGTCCCGGATGGGGGTTCTTGGCTTCGGCCGTGAGGTGTTCGGGCTCCTACGGTTCCCTGGGGGTGTCTGGCCGTCGGGGAGGAGGACCTCGTGGGGGTCTGATGGGAACTTCGGCTCTCAGCCGCCCGCGGCGCCCATGAGGTGCGTGAGGTCTGGGATGACGCCGAGCGTGGCGTGTGAGAGAAAACCGGGCTCGGTGGGGCCTCCGCAGTAGCCGACGGCGGGCATGCCCGCCGCCAGCGCGGCGTCCACGCCGGCTGGGCTGTCTTCGATGACGAGGCAGTGGGCAGGCGGGCAGCCTTGGCTGCGGGCGGCATGGAGGAAGAGATCCGGAGCGGGTTTGCCGTGGGGGACGTCATCGGCGCTGAACACCCGTCCGGTGAATCGGTCGATGAGTCCGCTGGCTGTCAGGGAATGTTCGATGCGCTCGTGGCTGCCGCTGGAGGCAACGCAGTAGGGGAGTTGACGGAGGTCAAGGAAGTCCAACAGTTCCTGGACGCCGGGCATGGTGTCCGGTCGGGCGGCGAACGCGTCGCGGACCCTGTTCCGGTATACGTCAAGCCAGTCGGGGCCGACGGTGACGGTGGCGTGGGTGCGGACCTGCTCGTACAGATACGATTCGGGTCGGCCGAGGAAACGTTGCCGTACCTGCTCGGGGGTAAGGGGCCAGCCGACTTCTGCGGCCATCTCCGCCACGACCGCGGGACCTATGCGTTCGGTGTCCACCAGTACTCCGTCGCAATCGAAGATGACGAGTCGGGTGTCGCGCAGGGCACGGCGCGGGCGCGTGTTCACGATGACCTCACATCGCAGAGGGATGCCGGGGCGCCGCGACGGCGGCGCCCCGCTCTGCCGCTGTCAGCGGCAGAGCGGGTACTGGGCACGAGTCCGGGCGGCCGTCGCCCGATGTCGGTCCCGGGTGTCATCCCTCTTCCCGGGCGTCGTGGTCGCGGGTGAGCAGGACCGCCAGCTCCTCCAGGGCCGCCTCCGCGCCGTCTCCCTCGGCGGCCAGTACCACCGAGTCGCCGTGGCCGGCTCCCAACGCCAGTACGGACAGGAGACTGCGCGCGTCGACGGGGTTCCCGCCGTCGCGGGCGATGGTCACCTGGACCGGCTGCCTGGCGGCGGTTTGGGCGAACGCGGTCGCGGGCCGGGCGTGCAGCCCGCTGCGGGAACCGATGGTGACGACACGCTGGGGCATCGTGAGTGCTCCTTTGTCTGAGAGGTGGGGGAGTCGGACTGCGGGGTGTGGCCGCGGGCGGAGTGCGGGCCGCCCCTGCCGTTCGGGTCTGGAGGGCCGGCGGTGTTCAGGACCGTGCGGCCGAGAGAGAAGCCAAGGCAGCGGCCACGACGGCGGGTTCGGTCATGCCGACCGAGGCCATCGCCTGTGCCGGGGGCGCGGAGGTGCCGAAGCCGTCGACGGTCACGGTGCGGCCGTGCTCGCCGAGCAGGTCGTGCCAGCCGAACGCACACCCGGCCTCGACGACGACACGAGCACGGATGGACGGCGGGAGCACTGCATCACGGTAGGCAGTGTTCTGTTCGGTGAACCATTCCTTGCACGGAACGGAGACGACCCTCGCCGCTACATCCCGCTGTGCGAGCGATTCCGCGGCCTTCAGGGCGAGTGGTACCTCACTGCCGCTGGCCAGGAGTACCACGTCTGGGGCGCCGTCGGTGTCAGCCACCACATAGGCACCGCGGGCCACACCCTCTCGCACTTGGTCAATCGGCGTCTGCAGCACGGGCAGCGCCTGACGAGCCAGCGCCAGCCCGACGGGCCCCGGGCGGCCGAGTGCGCTCAGCCAGGCGGCCGCGGTTTCCGTGGCATCGGCCGGGCGGACCACCGAGAGCCCTGGCATGGCCCGCAGTGCGGCGAGGTGTTCCACCGGCTGATGGGTGGGGCCATCCGCGCCGAGGGCCACCGAGTCATGCGTCCAGACGTAGACCACCTGGAGGTTCATGAGGGCGGCCAGTCGCAGGGAGGGCCGCTGGTAGTCGCTGAAGACCAGGAAGGTGCCGGCGAACGGGGTGTCGTAGCCGACGAGGGAGATGCCGTTCATGGCGGCGGCCATCGCGTGTTCGCGCACGCCCCAGTGGACGTTGCGGCCGCTCAGGCCCCGCCCGCCGTCCTCGTCGGCCGGAAGGAACGAACCACCGGGCGCGATGGTCGTGCGGTTGCTGTCGCCGAGGTCGGCCGAGCCACCCCACAGCCGCGGCAGCGTCTCGGCCAGGGTCTGGATGACCTTCCCTGACGCGTCACGTGGTGCGACCGGGGCACCGGGATCAAACGTCGGGAGCGCATCGGCGACGGCGGCGGTGTCGACGGGCCGGATGGCATGTGCGCGGGCCTGCGCACGCTCAGGGTGGGCCGCCGTCCATTTCGCGAGTGCCGTGTCCCAGGCGCGGTGCAGTTCAGCTCCCCGGTCGACGGCACGCCTGGTGTGCCGCACAACCCCCGCCGGAACGGTGAACGGCTCGCTGGTGACGCCCAATTGGGCCTTGACCGCGGCGGCTTCGGCCGGTCCCAGCGGAGCGCCGTGCGCGGCGGCGGTGTTGACCGCGTTCGGGGCGGGGAAGGCTATCTGCGACTTCAGTGCGATGAGGCTGGGCTGACCGGTGTGTGCGCGGGCGCTGCTCAGGGCCGTGTCGAGCGCGTCGGTGTCGATGTCACCGTCGGCGGCCAGGCCCACGGTCTGCACGAACCAGCCTTGGGCGGTGAAGCGGCCGATCGTGTCCTCACGGGTCGTCAGGTCCGTTGACCCTTCGATCTGGATGCTGTTGTCGTCCCAGATCACCACCAGGTTGTCCAGACGGTGGCGCCCGGCAAGGGCCCCGGCTTCGTAGGAGATTCCCTCCTGGAGGTCGCCGTCGGAGCACAGCACCCATACGGTGCGGTCGGGAACCCCGTCTGCGGCCGCGTCGGCCCCGGTCAGCCGCCCCTGGTCCCGTTTCAGGGCCATGGCCATGCCGACCGCGGTGGCGACCCCCTGGCCCAGCGGCCCGGTCGTGGTTTCCACACCAGTGGTGTGCCCGTACTCGGGGTGTCCCGGGGTCAGGGATCCGAGCTGCCGGAAGCGCCGCAGGTCCTCCAGTTCGACCCCGTAGCCGGTGAGGTAGAGCTGCGTGTACTGCAGGATGCTCGCGTGCCCGCACGAGAGCACGAACCGGTCGCGTCCCTCCCATGAGGTGTCCGCGGGATCGTGCCGTATGTGGCGCTGGAACAGCAGGTGAGCTACGGGAGCCAGCGCCAGCGCCGTGCCCGGATGGCCGGAGCCGGCCGCCTCGACCGCGTCCACGGCCAGGGCTCGCGCCACCGCGATGGCCCGCTCGTCCGCCTCGTCGAGCACCTGCCTGGCCCGGCCGGGGGAGGGCCTGGCCGTCTGCTCTGTTGCGAAGGACACGGAGACTCCTTGGATAGATCATGACGTCATGATGACTTTGGAAACGTAGCCGATGTCTCCGTGTAAGCACCAGGGATGCTTCGGGAGTGGAACCTCAAAGCTCAGCGAAAGGGTACGGGGAGAAGATCCGCCGCACGGCTGCCGACCTGTCCTCGTATTTCGCTTCGGTTGCGGCTATTGACGCGTTCAGCAGCTTGTAGTCATCATGACGTCTCGACGACACATGAACTCGATGAGGAGATCAGAGATGACGGGGCACAAGTACGCGCAAGTGCGCGACCACCTCCTGCACCGCATCCGCGACCTCCCCGTGGGCGGACAGTTGCCCGCCGAGAGTGTGCTGTGCGCGGAGTACGAAGTGAGCCGCATCACACTGCGTCGTGCCGTGGACGAGCTGGTCCAGGACGGATACCTCGTGCGGGAGCACGGCCGCGGCACTTTCGTGACCCACCCGCGCTACAACCTGAAGCACCGCGAGCGGTTCGTGAACGAGGTGACCGGCTTCCACACGCAGCTGGCCCGCCAAGGTCACACCGTCACCTCAGAGGTGGTCGCCCAGGAGCGCATGCGGGCCGGGGCGCGGCTGGCGGCCGCGCTCGACATCAGCCGGGCAACCTCCGTCATCCGGCTGGAGCGGGTGCGACGGGTCAACGGAGTGGTGCACCATCTGGCCGAGTCATATGTGGAGGAGGAGCGGTTCCCGGACGTCCTGACGGCCGACTTCACCTCCACCTCGCTCTACGCCTATCTGCGCGCGCACCACGACCTGCTGCTCGCCCGCAACGAGATCGTCGTCGGCCTGCACATGTGTGACGAGCGCGAGGCAGCGCTGCTGGGCGTGGCCGATGGGTCTCCGCTGCTGCTGGCCACCTCATCTGTCTTCGAACCGGGTGGGAAACCGGTCATCCACGGCACATCGAAATTCCTCCCCGAGACCGCGGAACTCTCCTTCGACATCGTCGCCGACGTCGAGTAGCGATTCCGACCGGCCTTGAGAACAACCACGTAGGTGCACATGCTGAGTGATCTTTTGACCGAGGAGAAGATACGTTTCTCCGCAGACAAGCTGAGCTGGCGGGAAGCCGTGACCCTGGTCGCCCGGCCGCTCCTCGACGCGGGTGACGTCACCCCCGGCTACGTCCAGGCCATGCTGGAGTCGATCGCGTCCGGCGGAACGTACATCAACCTGGGCCACGGCATCGCCCTGGCCCACGCCCGGCCCGAGAACGGGGCCGTGCGCACCGCCATCTCGATGCTGCGGCTGACGGAGCCCGCCCCGCTGCTCGGTCGGCCGGAGCACGCGGTCGACCTCTATTTCTGCTTCGCGGCCGTTGACGCCGACGCTCACATGAGTGCCATGGCCTCCCTCGCCCGCATCCTGTCGGACGCCCAGACCCGTCAAGCGCTGCGCGACGCGGCCTCCGCGCCCGATGTCATCAAGTTGATCACTCGGTTCGAGGAGTCCCAATGAAGTTCCTGGCCATGTGCAGCACCGGCCTCGGCAGCAGTTTCATGGTGCGCATGAACATCGAGACCATCGTCGGTGAGCTGGGGCTCTCGGCCGTCACAGTCGAGCACTCCGACATCAGCTCCGCCGGACCGGGCAGCGCAGACGTGTTCTTTGTGGCGAAGGACCTGGAGGACGCCGTTCAGGGACTGGGCGACGTGGTCGTTTTGAACAGCATCATCGACATGGACGAACTGCGCGAAGCGGTGAAGGCCGCCGCCGCTCGGCACGGGCTCCTCTGACCCGGGCCCACCCGTTCGTCCCGGGGCGGCGCGGCCCGACGCGGTGGCAGCGCCCGCCACACCACCCGTCGGGCAGCCGCCCCGTGCGCCTTGGCCCGCCGCCCTCGACGTCCCCCTCATCCCACCGTCGATCCGGGTGCGCCACCAGCCAGTCCGGCCATGCGTCTTCCCGCCGCCTGGTCCGGCACCCACATCCCCGCAGTCACGGCCTCGTCGTGCCCGAAGAGAGGCGTTGTCAGTGAACAGCGTTCTGCAGAACCTTCTCGATGTCTTCCGTGAACCATCCGTCATCGTCGGCTTGATCGCTCTCCTGGGCCTCCTGCTGCAGCGCAAGTCCCTCTCTGACACCATCAAGGGGACGACCAAGGCGTTCGTCGGCTTCCTTGTCCTGGCGGCGGGTGCCGGAGTGGTTTCAGATGCCCTCACCCCCTTCGGCGAGATGTTCCAGTATGCCTTCGGTGTCCAGGGCGTCGTGCCCAACAACGAGGCCATCGTCGGCAAGGTGCTCACCAACTACGGCTCCCAGGCCGCGCTGATCTTCTTCTTCGGCATGGTGGTGAACGTGCTCCTGGCGCGGTTCACCAGGTTCAAGTTCATCTACATGTCTGGGCATGTGGCCCTGTACCTGGCGGCCATGATCGCCGTGATTCTCATCGCCAACGGCTTCAGCTCGTGGCAGGCCGTCCTCTGGGGTGCCCTCGCCCAGGGTCTGATCACCACTCTCTCGCCCGCGCTCGTCCAGCCCTGGATGCGCAAGGCCACCAAGAACGACAATGTCGCGCTCGGCCACACCGGCAACTTCGGCATCGCCACCAGTGGTCTGATCGGCAAGCTCTTCGGCAACCCCGAGAAGTCCACGGAAGACCTGAAGATTCCCAAGGGGCTTGGCTTCCTGAGGGACACCACCGTTGTCATCGCCAGTTCCATGGGCGTGATCTATCTGCTCGTCACCCTGGTGGCCGGGGCCGGCTATGTCGAGGACAAGCTGAGCAATGGCCAGTGGTATCTGCTGTGGGCCGTGATGCAGGCCGGCAAGTTCGCCGCCGGCGTGTTCATCATCCTGGCCGGCGTCCGCGTGGTCCTGGCCGAGATCATTCCCGCCTTCAAGGGCATCTCTGAGAAGCTGGTCCCCAACGCCCGGCCCGCGCTCGACGTCCCGATCGTTTTTACCTTCGCCCCGAACGCCGTGCTGATCGGCTTCCTGTCGAGCTTCGTCGGTGGACTCATCGGCATGGGAATCCTCGTCGCAGTGGGGGGGACGATCATCATCCCCGGCATCGTGGCCCACTTCATGACCGGCGCCGCGTCCGGTGTCCTTGGCAACGCGACGGGCGGACGACGTGGCGCAGTGCTCGGCGCCATGGTCAACGGCATCATGATTACATTCCTTCCGCTTCTGGTCCTGCCCTTCCTCGGCGACGTCGGGCTGCAGAACTCCACCTTTTCCGATGCCGACTTTGGAGTCTCCGGCCTCCTCCTCGGCAGCGCCGTCCATATCAGCCACGTGGCCGTCATCGGACTGATCGTCTGCGCGCTGGCTGCCGTTTTCGCCGGCAGCGCCCTCATCACCCGCCGACAGGCCGCCAAGGAACAACCCACCGCGACCACCGAGCCCGAGCGGCGACCCACTGCCTGAACTCCCCGCCTCGACGCGGCCCGGTGAACCACCGGGCCGCGCTATGGCGCACGCGGATGGTGGGTACCAACCTGGCCAGGGTTCGTCAGTGAGTCGGCTCTGGCACGAAAGCGGTGGGGATGCTTGGTGCCAGCGCCCACATGCACTGCAGCCTTCGCTTCACGCTGACAGCCGTGGAGCGTCGGGCTAAGAGGCGCCCGCCATATGCCGCTGCCGCTCCCCGTCGGTGTGCGCCTTGCCCATCAGCGAGCCATCTTCCTGTTCGTAGTGGGACAGGGCGAGGCCGAGGCAGAAGAAGGTGGGTGCCCACTCGCCGATGAAGATGCCCCACCGGTCTGCCCGGTCGAGGCCCTTACCGGTTTCGGCGCGGAGGGATGTGGCCCATGTGAAGACTGACAGGCCGATGGAGGCGACGGCGGCGGTGTAGGCGTGCTCCGAGCGCAGGCCGATGTCGTGCAGCTTCTTGATCACGGCGGTGCTCCTTCGGGAGGTCCCCCCTCAGGTCCACTCTCGTATACCCATGTTTCGGCGGGTGACGCAGGACGGGGTCAGGACGCGGGCCGCTTCTTGGCGGGAGCCTTCTTGGCGGGAGCCTTCTTCTTGGGCCGCATCTCTCGCACCTCGCCTTCGCCGCCTTCCTCGCCGCGGGCCTGCTTCGCGGCCCGCACGCTGTCCTGGAAGGCGGATATGAGGTCGACGACCTGGCCTTTCGCCTCGGCCGACGCCTCCATCCCGGGTGGCGCGTGCCCCTCGGCTTTGTGCTTCGATGACGGCTTCCATGGCCTCCCGGTACTGGCTGATGCCGGTGCCCCGATGGCGCCTGTGCCTTCCCCGGCACGGTCACCGCCGCGGCCCTCGTGATCTGGCTCCGCTCGTGATCGCCAGGATCCGTCTCTAGCTGTCTTCGGGCAGGTGGAAGTAGACGGTCCCCGAGCGCCAAGGGCCATGCTCGGTCGTCTCCGATTCGATGACGACGTCCTGAATCTCGACGGGGCCCAACGCCTCGATGGAATCGGCCAGCCTCCGCAGGAGCGCCGGGACGCTGTCGCAGCCCGGACCAGCGGGGTTGGCCTGGGAGAAGTGGCGCACGGTCCAGGACTCTGGAGAGTTTGTCATGGACTGATCGTAAAGCCTGCTGTCACTCGGCCATCGCCGACTGCGGGTCCGGTGATTTTGGCTACCGGTCCCGACCAAGCCTGTGATCGCCAGGACACTGCCTGGCTCGGAATCGCGACGTGGTCTTACGAGTGCGGTACGCCGAGGCCGTCGAGGACGATGTCCACAGCCTGGTCGAGAGCCTCGTCCCGGTCGGGCGTCGCCACGTGGGCGAGGGCCCGGATCAGCACGGACACCTGCTCCACGGTGGCATCCGGGCGGGCGGCCCCGGCCTTCTGGGCGCGTTCGAGTGCCGACCCGAGCGCGGCGCGGAAATCGTCGGTCGCCATGGTGGCCGGCTCGGACAAGCCTCGGCCGTCGTCGGTGTGCGGAGGTAGCAGGTCCATGAGCCTCCGCCAACTTGAATTCGTAGGTCACATGGCTGGTGTGCGGGTCTGTCGGAGTCCTCGAGCTGATCGTGGGCGGCAGCCTGCGGAGTAGATCATCTGGCGGCGGTCTTCGAGGTTCGTCAGGACGACCAGGCCGCGCAGGAGGTGGGTGGCGCGGGCTGGGTCAGTGCGGAGCTTGGTCAGGATGGGCGCCAGTTCTTCAGAACTGAGGCGTGTTCGGCAAGGTACGCATCGAGCCTAAGTGGGCGACTGCGCCGGTGAGGGCACTGCTGGTCCTGACGAACTGCGAGGTCGCCCGCTGACCGACGGCCTTGACCGAAGTCATACGCCCCGGCCAGCCTGAGCATCCTGAAAACAGCGCACGCCAGCCCCGTGACCAGCAGCTACACGATGCACACCGCTCACCGAACGCAGCGGGGGCATCTGCGGTCGATGGGGTGATCGCGTCCTGGGGGTCAGTGCTGTGCGGCGAACATGTCTTCGATCGCCTTGAGCACGAGATCGGGACGTTCCGCCGGCACCTCGTGAGAGGTGCCCTTTGCGGTGACGAGCGTTCGGTTGGGTGCCTCCTGGGCGAACGAAGCGGCGGCGTCACGCCAGCTCTGGGCGTCCTCGGGAGACCCGTCGAACGGGGTCTTCTCCGAAACCATGACCGTTGCCGGCGTTCCAAGTCCGCACGCATGACTGTGGCCCGCAAAGTGTGCGTCGATGAACGCCACGAGCGTTTCCACGGCCGGTCGAGCTCGGCCGCGAAGAAAGCCGAGGCCGCCTTGAGGATCTCGTTCGCCCGCCGCAGCTCGGCGTTCCCGGCCCGCAGCCGCTTGATCTCCGCGGCCTCCTCGGACGTGACGCCGGCCGCTGGCCAGCGTCGACCTCGGCCTTGCGAATCCAGGTCCGCACCGTCTCGGCCGTGCCGATCCCCAGCTTCGCCGCGACCGCCTTCATCGCGGTCCACTCGGTTGGGTAGTTCGGGCAAATCTCCGCAACATGCGAACCGCACGCTCGCGAACCTCAGAAGGATAAGGGGACGGAACGTGCCATGACTCGATCCTCTCAGGGAATCGAGCCTCCATCAGACCCGGAGCGGTTCAGTTGCCGTAACTACCGGTTCCGGCGACGGTCCGTCTGAAATTCCTCGCATGCTGAGAGAGAGGGGCGGTTCTCCAGGTAGAGCGACTGTTCACTTCGGGTGAAGGACCTATGGACCGCTTGGCAAACCTTCCTGATGGAGGAAGCCGGGTCAGGAAGAGCAACGTCCCACAGGCGCACCGTCATGTGGTCGCTGGCGGTGGCCAGGGTGTGGCCGTTTGGGCTGAAGGCCACCGCTGTCACAGCCTCGGTGTGTGCGGTGAGGGTGGTGCGCTGTTTGCCGGTCGTCACGTCCCACAGGCGCACCGTCTTGTCGTCGCTGGCGGTGGCCAGGGTGTGGCCGTTTGGGCTGAAGGCCACCGCTGTCACAGCGTCGGTGTGTGCGGTGAGGGTGGTGCGTTGTTTGCCGGTCGTCACGTCCCACAGGCGCACCGTCTTGTCGTCGCTGGCGGTGGCCAGGGTGTGGCTGTCCGGGCTGAAGGCCACCGCTGTCACAGCGTCGGTGTGTGCGGTGAGGGTGGTGCGTTGTTTGCCGGTCGTCACATCCCACAACCGAACCTTGCCGTCCTCGCCTCCGGTGGTCAGGGTGTGGCTGTCCGGGCTGAAGGCCACCGCTGTCACAGCCTCGGTGTGTGCGGTGAGGGTGGTGCGTCGTTTGCCGGTCGTCACATCCCACAGCCCGATCTCCCCAAATTCCTCACCGGTGGCCAGGGTGCGTCCGTCCGGGCTGAAGGCCACCGACCCTACGGTGCCGGTGTGTCCGGTCAGGGTGGTGCGTCGTTTGCCGGTCGTCGCATTCCACAGGCGCACCGTCTTGTCGTCGCTGGCGGTGGCCAGGGTGTGGCCGTCTGGGCTGAACGCCGCCGACCCCGCGGTGCCGGTGCGCCCGGTCAGGGTGATGCGTGACCTTCCCGTCCTCACGTCCCACAACCGGACCTTCCTGTCCCGCCGCCAGGTGGCCCTATCCCACTGCCAGGTGGCCAGGGTGTGGCTGTCCGGGCTGAACGCCGCTGCCCCCACAATGTCGCCGGTCAGGGTGGTGCGCGTTTTTCCCGCCGTCATGTCCCACAGGCGCACTGTCTTGTCGTCGCTGGCGGTGGCCAGGGTGTGGCCGTCTGGGCTGAACGCCGCCGCCCTTACGGTGCCGGTGTGTCCGGTCAGGGTGGTGCGTCGTTTGCCGGTCGTCACATCCCACAACCGAACCTTGCTGTCCTCGCCTCCGGTGGCCAGGGTGTGGCTGTCCGGGCTGAACGCCGCTGCCCCCACAATGTCGCCGGTCAGGGTGGTGCGCGTTTTTCCCGCCGCCAAGTCCCACAGGCGCACCGTCTTGTCCTCGCCTCCGGTGGCCAGGGTGCGTCCGTCTGGGCTGAACGCCACCGACCCTACGGTCTTGGTGTGTCCGGTCAGGGTGGTGCGCGTTTCTCCCGCCGTCATGCCCCACAGGCGCACTGTCTTGTCGTCGCTGGCGGTGGCCAGGGTGTGGCCGTCTGGGCTGAACGCCGCCGCCCTTACGGTGCCGGTGTGTCCGGTCAG
>NZ_JBIADZ010000048.1:30881-51312 GCF_042868035.1 Streptomyces sp. NPDC007875
AGGGTGGTGCGTCGTCTGCCGGTCGCGACATCCCACAACCCGATCTCCCCGAATTCCTCACCGGTGGCCAGGGTGTGGCCGTCCGGGCTGAACGCCACCGACCCCACGGTCTCGGTGTGTCCGGTCAGGGTGGTGCGCCGTCTGCCGGTCGCGACATCCCACAACCGGACCTTCCCATCCAACCCTTGGGTGGCCAAGGTGCGAGCATCCGCGCTGAGCGCCACCACTCCCACACCCTCGGTGTTTTCGGTCAGGGCGGTGTGTGGCCTGCCCGTCACCATGTCCCACAACCGGACCTTCCCATCCTCCCCTCCGCCGGCCAGGGTGCGGCCATTTGGGCTGAACGCCACCGACCTCACGGCCTCGGTGTGCCCGGTCAGCCGACGCTGGAGGGGGAGGGCTGCCGCGGTGAAAAGGCTGGCGGTGGCCTCCTTGGTGGGACTGGTCCGGTATGCCTGGACCGCCAAGAGCGAGGCCAAATCAGGGTTGGACTCCAGGAGGCTGGCCGATTGCGCGGCCAGTTGTCGAGAGAGTGCGATCTGTTGGGCGGTGCCCGCTTGGTGTCGTTGCTGCTCGCTGGTGCGGTATTGCTTCCAGGCGATCAGCCCGGCGGTCAGGGCGAGTATGAGCAGGATCGACAAGGTGGCGGCGAACTGGCGCAGGTGCCGGGTGGTGCGGGCGGCCGCTTCTTCTTCGCGGTCGCGGGCGGTGGAACTGCTGCTGAGGAAGTCACGTTCCATGGAGGTGAGGCCGCTGTCGGCGTCAAATGCGGGGAACGCCTCCTCGGCTGCGGCGAGTAGGGCGCCCCGGTACAGGGCACCGCTGTCCCGGCCCAGCTCGGCCCAGGCCGTGGCTGCCTCGGTCAGCTTGCGGTGGGTGCGCAGACGTTCGCGGTCCTGTTCGATCCATCCGCGCAGCCGGGGCCAGCCGGTGATCAGCGCTTCGTGGGCGAGGTCCACATTGCCGCCGTCGAGGGTGAGCAGTCGGGCACGGGCCAGGCGTTCGACGACCAGGGCGGTCTGTTCGGGGTGGCGGGTGGTGTCGAGTTCGGCGCGGCGGGCGGGTCGGCGGGTGTCCGGGGTTCCGTCGCCGGGGCTGATCAGGCGGAGCAGGATGCCGCGGGCCACGTCCGCCTGTTGGGAGGTGAGGCGGGTGTAGACGTCCTCGGCGGTCTTGGCGATCGCGCCGTCCAGGCCGCCTGCGGCCTGATAGCCCTCCAGCGTCAGTTTGCCGCCGCGGCGGCGGAGCCAGGTCTCCAACAACACATGCGACAGCAGTGGCAATCCGCCGGGCGCACCGGCGACCTCATCGACCAGTCTGGCGGTCAGCGCCTGCTCCACGGTCAGCCCGCGGGCTGCGGCCGGCTTCACCACCGCTTCCCGTAGTTCGGCCGGTGTCATGGGACCGACCAGCATGGTGGCATCGCGCAGGGCTTCGGCCACGTCGCGCTGCTCGGCACAGCGGCCGTAGAAGTCGGCCCGGACCGCGATCAGCACGCGTAGCCGGTTTTCCTCCCGGCGGGCCGCGAGGAGCAGATTGATGAAGCGGACGCGTTCCTCGGGATCGTGGCAGAGAGTGAAGATCTCCTCGAACTGGTCGACGAGCACGAGGGTGTCCGCAGCGCTGCCGGTATCCGCGGGAGTGAGGAGACGGGCTTGGGTGCCGAAAGGGCGCTCGCCGGGAGACAGGACCCGGATCGCCGCCAGCCGCGGACCCCCCGCCTGGTTGTGGCGAAGGGCGGGGATCAGCCCGGCGCGCAGCAGGGAGGACTTGCCGCTGCCGGACGGGCCGAACACCGCGGCGAACCGCTCCCGGCGCACAAGATTCAGCAGGTCACCGGTGAGTCGTTCACGGCCGAAGAACCTGTCACTGTCACCTGCCTCGAACCGGGCCAGCCCCCGGTACGGCGGATCCATGCCATTGGCGCCGCCCTCTTCGATGGCGGCCTCCTCCACCGCCTCACGCCATCGGGCCTCCCACTCCGCGCCGTCACCCCCGCACGCCCGCACATAGGCCAGCACCACCGGTAGCGTCGGCACGCGATCGCCACCCGCCGCCTGCGACAACGTCGTGATCGAAAACCCCGCCCGCTGCGCCATGGCCCTGTAGGTGAGGCCGCCCGCCTCCGCCCGAAGCTTCCGCAGCTCGAACGCGAAGCGCTGCACCGGCCCCGCATCCGGATCCACCGGCACTTCTCGACGCCCCGCCATACTCCCCGCCCCTCAACCAGTCCCACAGACCAGGCCGACGGTCACAGTAGGCGCGCCCATGATGCGCGACGAGATCACCTCAAGCCATTGTTTGGCCGCCGAACAGGACTGCCAAACATTTGAGGCGACCGCTGAAATCGATGTTGCAAGCGCTGGGGAGCAAACCCGTACCCCCGGCACAAGATCAGAGGCTGTTTCCGAGCCCGCTCACGAAGGAGCTGAAGGAACATGGAAACGATGCGCTACGAGGTGCCCGCGCTGTTCGAGATCGGTGGATTCTCCGAGAAGACGCGCTGGGTGTGTGTGGGATGGGTCCCGGACCTCCTGTGCACGTTCGGCGGCTGATGTCCTGACCGCGGTTCGGTCGTCGGTTGCCCTGTTCCGGCCGCCGGCGACCGCGCCGCGGTGCCGCCGCGGTCGGACGGGCGCGCCATACGCGAGTTCGGCGGCCCCGAGCACCTGGCATCGACGCAGACCGCGGATTCGTGACCCCGCATTGAAGCACCGAGCAAAGG
The DNA here is from genome assembly GCF_042868035.1 of Streptomyces sp. NPDC007875. Classification (NCBI taxonomy): domain Bacteria; kingdom Bacillati; phylum Actinomycetota; class Actinomycetes; order Kitasatosporales; family Streptomycetaceae; genus Streptomyces; species Streptomyces sp. NPDC007875. Next base: position 33,607 of record NZ_JBIADZ010000048.1, read on the forward strand.
AGCTGAAGGAGCATGGAAACGATGCGCTACGAGGTGCCCGCGCTGTTCGAGATCGGTGGATTCTGCGACAAGACACGCTGGGCCGGCGGCGGATGGCTTCCGGACCTCGTTCTCCCGTACATCGTTTGATGCCCTGACCGCGGCCCGGTCGTGGTGGCCCTGTAGCGGCTGCTGGCGACCGGGCCGCGGCACCGACCGCCCGGCATCTGACACGGACCACCCGACACAGTTGGGAGCCATTCATGAAGTTCGTCGTTTTGCCAGATCACCCTGCTGCGGACAGGGTGAGCGCCCGGCTCCCTGAGGAGTACCGGAAGAACACGCTCCGTCATCACTCCGGCCGCCCCTGGGTGGTCGGGAACTGGCCCGCGGGCGCGGCCGTCTGTGTTGAGGCCGGTCCGTCGAAGATCGTGCTCTTCGGCGCTGCGCACACCACGGAACATGGACTCTTGGCGCGGCTCGGGAAGGTCCGCACGGTGCGGGAGCTCAGGGGGATCGTGGAACGCACCGCAGGCTGTTTCCACCTGATCGCTTCCATCGACGGCGTCGTCAGGGCGCAGGGCAGCCTCTCCGGCGCTCGGGAGCTCTTCTCCACATCGTTCGCCGGTATCACGGTGGCGTCGAATCGGATATCCGTGCTGGGCGAGTTGCGGCGGCTGACCCTGGCCGAGGAGCAGCTCGCGATGCATCTGCTCGCCTTCACGCCGCCGTGGCCCTTGAGTGAGCGCAGTGTGTGGCGGGAGGTCGACTCCCTTCCCTTTGCGCATTACTTGTCCCTTCATCCCGACGGGACCGCTGAGCAGGTCCGGTGGTGGGTTCCTCCGGCTCCGGAGCTTCCGGTCGATGTGGCCGCTCCCGGGTTCCGCAAGGCGCTGGTCGCGGCGGTTGCGGCACGAACGGGGGCATCGTCGGCCGTCGGTGCCGATCTTTCCGGCGGAATGGACTCGACGAGCCTTTGTTTTCTTGCCGCCGAGCAGGGCGGTCGGCTGGTGACGATACGGCGCCAGCTCATGGACCCGGTGAACTGCGACGACTCCGTCGCCGGCCGGGCGGCGGCGGACCTGTCCGGCGCGGAGCACATCGTGCTCGACAAGGACACGGCATCGCCGTACTACGACTCGCCGGACCGCGATGATCTCGCGATGGACGAACCACCGCCGTTCATCGCCATGACGAGTCATATGGAAGATGTCGCCCGGATCATGGCCTCGCACGGGGTCACCAGGCACCTCCAGGGCCACGGCAGCGATGAACTGGCGGCTACCGGAACGACCTATATAAACGCCATGGCCCAGCTAAGCCTGCTCGGATCCCTGGGCATGGTCCGCGCGATGCGCGCCCGGCGGCGCTGGTCCCTTGCCACGACCCTGCGCGTCGTCCGGCCCTTTCCCAGCTACGCCGAGTGGCTGCGCCGATCCGCCGGCGAACTGCTCTGTCCGCCGGATATCGAGTCGGAAGTGGGTTGGGAGCCGGTCCCGCGGCTTCCTCCGTGGGCTTCCCGGGAAGCCGCCGCACTGGTCCAGGACACGATGCGCCGTATGGCGGCGACGGAACCCCAACCGATGTCGTCGATCTCCACACATCACGAGATCCTGCGCTGTATCCGAGTGAACGGTTGGATCGTTCGCTTCGCGAACACGCTCGGGGAGCGATTCGGTGTGAGTTTCGAGGCTCCGTTTCTCGATGATCGAGTTGTGGAGACGGCGCTGTCCGTCCGGCTGGCGGACCGGTATGTGGCCGGCCGTCACAAACCGGTCCTGGCGGCCGCACTGCGCGGAGCGGTGCCGGATTACGTCCTCGACCGGACCACCAAGAGCCATTTCACGATGGATACCTACGCCGGCCGGAAGCGCAGCCTCGCGAAGATGCGGGAGATGTGTGAGGAATCGCGGCTTGCCGAGCTGGGGCTGATCGGTCGCGAAGGCTTCCGCCGCGTGCTTTCGGGCATCATGCCGGACCCCATGCACTTGGGCCCGCTCGAAAAGACGATGGCTTGCGAGGCATGGCTCCGTTCCCTTCCGGCGAAGGCCAGCGCGCAGTCACGCTGACACAACTATTCAGGAGGCTCTGGATGACAGGCATAGCCCTCTCTCCCTTCGTCACGATGGTCGAGTCCGAGGATGGACTGGTGTTCCTCAACAAACGGACTGGACGATACTGGCAGCTGAACGGCACGGGGTCGGAGGTCGTCCGTGCGCTGCTGAGCGGTGAGACCGTGGAGTCCGCGGCGAGCCGGCTACAGGAGAAGTACCCCGACGCGTCCGATCAGACCGTGTCTGACGTCCACACGCTGGTGCGCCAGCTCCAGGCTGCGAAGTTGCTTGCCCGATGAGTATGTCGATGGTCAACGAGCGGGCGGTTTCAACGCCGCCACTGTGGATCCGCCCGCTGGCGAGAGCGGCGGTTCTGCTGGCCCGGGGCATCGCAAAATTGTCGCCCGAGCGTCAGTTCGCATTGCTCGGAGTCTTCCGTCTCGGCGCGCGTGCGAGTCAGGCGGACGAAGCCCGCCGGGCCCGCAATGCTGTCATCTTCGTCAGCGTGATGTGCACGGGACCGTGGTGTCTGCAGCGGTCGATAGCCACCGCGCTGTTGTGCCGCATCTGTGGTACCTGGCCCGAATGGTGTGTGGGAGTGCGCACGGAGCCCTTCACCGCTCATGCCTGGGTCCAGGTGGACGGCATACCGATAGACGAGGATACGGAGCAGCTCGAGCGCTTCCACAGAATGGTCGTCATCCGACCGCGATCGTGTGAGGAGCCGTCGAAATGACGAGGTCATACGGGTTCGACCTGCTCACGGCCGAGAGCTCGAACATCGAAACAGCCTGGGGGGATCGGATGATTCCGCTCTCCATCACACCGTCCTTTCTCGCTTCCCTCGACCGCGTGACGATCGACCGGCTGCTGGAGGAGAGGTCGCTCCGGCCGCCGAACATCACCTTCGCCCGGAACAGCAGACAGCTTCCGGACCGGGAGGTGATCACCGGAACGCCGACGGCGAACTCGGACGCCGGGCGCCTGGACCGGGCGAAGGCCCGGTCCCTGGTGGCCGATGGGGCCACCGTGATGGTCTACCAGGCCCACCAGCTGATCGACTCGCTCGGCGCGATCGCCGCGCACCTCTCATCGGCGCTGCGCGCCTCCTGCGGCACGACTGTGTTCCACACACCGGCGCACAACCCTGGACTCGGCTGGCACCGGGACGGCCAGCACGTGGTCGCCGTGCAGATCGCCGGCTCGAAGGAATGGCGGGTGGAGAAGAGCGCCCCGTCGCACTGGTGGACCTCCGGCCCCCTCGTCACCGACGGTCCCGACACCGACCTCGCCCATGTCACCCTCCGCCGCGGTGAGGCGCTCTACATGCCACCGGGGGTTGCCCACACCGCGCGGGCGACCGACGAGTCGAGCACCCATGTGTCATTCGTTGTCCAAGAGCCGGAGACGAAGGACTTCGCACTCGCCATGTTCGAACGCGCTTCCCGAAGCGTCAGAGCCCGGCTCGAGCATGGGCCGATCACGCAGCGTGCGGCGCGGGCGGCGGCCGTGGCACGCGAGCTCGCCTCGGCCATCCACGAACTCGATGTCGACGAGTTGCTCAGGATGGTGGAGGAAGACGCCATGGAGGCCGGGCAGCTGCCATCCCGCGCGTGACGACGGGGAGCCCGACAGACCCGTCCCGGGAGCTACCTGGCCGTGACTCACGCGTTCGCCCTGCTTCGCCTGCTGCCGATGAGCGACCGCGACGAAGATGCGGAAATCCTCGCCCTGAGCCACCAGATCATGGTGCTGGAGCGGCAACTCCGCCAGGACAGGCCGCGATTCACTCCGAGCGACCGGGCCTTCCTGGCGAGCTGGGTGGCGGGGCGCCGCCCGGCAGCCGCCCGGTAGCGTCAGGCCCTCCCACGAATCGGGCGGCAGAGCCTCAAAGGCCGGTTCTTCAGGAGTTGGACTCCAGTGAGGGCTTTCGCATCGCCGGGGGAGCTTTGGACCAGTCGGGCTCGCGGTAGTCGACCGATGCCGGCAGGGCGAAGAGGGCGACCAGGATGGACACCACGCACGCGGCCGTCATGTACCAGCCGAAACCGATGTCGTTGCCGGTCAGGTCGTGCAGCCAGATCGCGACCAGGCCGGCGGTCGAGCCGATCAGCGAGGTGCCGATGTTGAAGTTGAGCGCGGCCGCGCTGGAGCGCACCTCGGGCGGGAAGCTCAGTACATAGGCGATGTTCAGGGGCGCGGCCACCAGATTGTTGATGATGGTGAACACCACGACGGCTCCGGCGGCAAGGACGATGGACTTGCTGTCGATGGCCATGAAAGTTGGCACGGTCAGCGCCACGAACAAACCGTAGCCGACCAGCAGCGGCAGCCGGGCGCCGTAGCGGTCCGCGAGTACGCCGCCCCAGATGCTGGGCAGTGGCCCGACGGCGTAGGTGAGCATGGAAGCCAGCAGCGCCAGCGAGGTGGGGAAGCCGGCGGTGATCAGGGCGGTGACGAAGTACGCCTGAATGGTGCACGAGCCGATGCGCTGGCCCGCGCCGAGGCCGATGGCCTTGAGCATGTCGCGCCAGTAGAGGCGCACCGCGTCCTTCAGCGGTGCTTGCTTCGCCTCGGCGGCGGCGATCTGGCGCTTCATCTCCTCGAACTGCGGTGTCTCATCCAGCTTGTTGCGGATGTAGAAGCCGATGGCCGCGATGGGGATGGCGAGCAGGAACGGGACGCGCCAGCCCCAGCTCTCGAAGGCCGACGCCGGCATGGTGATGATGAGGACGAAGGAGACGCCGGAGCCGAGCAGGGAGCCGACCGAGCACGTGGCGTTCATCAGGCCCGCCAGGTAGTTGCGGCGGCGGCTGCCCGGTTCGTGTTCGAGCAGGAACTGGGAGGCGGTGGTGTACTCCACGCTGGCGCCCAGCCCTTGGAGCACCCGGGAGAACAGCAGCAGGATCGGAGCGGCCGCGCCTATCGCCGCGTAGGTGGGCAGTACACCGATCCCGGCGGTGCCGATGCTCATCAGCAGGATGGTGAGGGTCAACACTGTCCGGCGGCCCCTGCGGTCGGCGAGCGGGCCGAGGAACAGGGCGCCGAGCGGGCGGATGAAGTAGGACAGGGACACCCCGACATAGGTGGAGAAGAGCGCGAGTGTCGGGTCGTCGGACGGGAAGAACAGCTTGGCCAGCACGGCCGCGAGGGTGCCGTACAGCGTGAAGTCGTAGTACTCGACAATGTTGCCGATCATGGTGGATGCGTACACCCGGCGGCGGGTGCTCTTCGCGGGGGTGCCGGTGCTCATCAGCGTTCCTCAGAGGAGGTGCGGTGCCCGGGGTAGTGACGTCCTGCGGTGCGATCGGAGATCTTGCCTTCGGCGAGATCCCGGTCGACGGCCTCCGGGCTGCGATCTTCCGGACGGCCGTAGCCGCCCGCCCCCGCCGTCTCGATGGTCGCGGTCTGGCCCGGCTGCAATACCGTGTATCCGTGGTCGACGGGCCGGGCGCCGTCGCTGAGGACGACGTTCGCGGTGGCTCCCTCCGTACCGCCGCACAGTCCCCACGGGTGGGACTTCTGCCGGCTGGTGTCCACCCAGAAGTGCACGTCGTCGCACTCCACGCGAACCCGTCGCCTGATGCCGAGACCACCGCGGAACTCACCGGTACCGCCGGAGTCGTCGATCAGCTCGTACGCCTCGATGAGCAGCGGGTACTCCGTCTCGAGGCTCTCCACCGGCAGATTGGAGGTGTTCGTCATGTGCACCTGCACTCCGTCCAGCCCGTCCTTGGTGGCCCGTGCGCCGGAGCCGCCGCCGATGGTTTCCAGGTAGACGAACTCCTTTCCGGTCAGCGGATTGTGTCCGGAGAAGTGCACGCCGGTGTTCGCACCGTTGCTCGCCGCGGTGACCTGGGCCGGGACCGCGGTTGCCAGGGCACCGTGGATCAGGTCGACGATGCGCTGGCAGGTTTCACTGCGCCCGTTCACCGCCGCCGGGTAGCCGCAGTTCACGATCGAGTCGATGGGCGCATCGATATGGATGGCCCGGTACATGCCGGCGTTGGGCACGATGTCGGCGTCGATCAGGCTCTTGACCGAGTAGTAGACCGTGGCGTAGAGCGCGGTCCACACCACATTGACGCTGGCCCGCACCTGCGGCGGATTGCCCGCGAAGTCGAAGAAGATCTCGTCGCCCGCCACGCGCACGGCCACCCGCAGCTCCAGTTCCTCGTCCAGCTCCGGGCAGTCGAAAAGATCGGTGAACCGATAGGAGCCGTCGGGGATGGCGGTGATCGCGGCGCGGGTACGCCGCTCGGTGTAGGTGAGCAACTCGTCCCCGGCACGCATCACCGTGTCCCGGCCGTAACGGTGGCACAGCTCGCGGTAGCGCAGCACGGCGAGCCGGTTCGCCGAGGCCTGCGCGCGCAGGTCCGCGCGGCGCTCGTCCGGCACCTGGCAGTTGAGCAGGATCAGCGAGAGCAGTTCGTCCTGCTGCACGCCCGCGCGCACCAGACGCACGGGCGGAATGCGCAGCCCCTCCTGGAAGATGTGCGCGTGCCCGCGGTCGCCGAAGTCGGCGTGGTGTGCCAGGGTGGCCGCCCACGCGGTGAGTTCGCCGTCCACGAAGACCGGGGTGGCCAGCACGATGTCCGGCAGATGTGAGCCGCCACCGTTGTACGGGTCGTTGCCGATGAAGACGTCGCCGTCCTCGATCTGTCCGACCGGGAAGCGTTCCAGAATGCTGCCGACGATTCCCATCAGCGAACCGAGGTGCAGTGGTGAGCCGCCCTCGTCCTGGGCGATCCCGTTGCCCGTGGTGTCGAACAGTCCGGCCGTACAGTCACGGCGCTCTTTGATGTTGGTGGAGAACGCGGCCCGGACGAGGGTGCCGCTCATCTCCTCCACGACGGTCGCCAGTGCCGAGCCGATGACCTCGACCAGCACACCGTCCAGTTCCCGCTGTGTCGTCACGGTCAGACCTCTCGGGTTCGAATGATCAGATTGCGTAGTTCATCCACTTCGCAGGTGTCGCCGGGCAGCAGCAGGGTGGTGCTGTCCATCTGCTCGATGACCGCGGGCCCTGTGAGGCGGTGTCCCACCTCGAGCCGGGCCCGGTCGTACACGGCGCAGTCGACTTCGGCGCCGGCCTCCTTCAGATGCACTCGGCGGCGGGTCGTGACGGCCTCTTCGGGTGTGCCGCCCCGGGGTGCGGAGCGCACCAGTTCGGCGCGGGAGACCGCGCCCACAGCCTGTGCCCGGAAGGTCACCGCCTCGACGGACTCCTCCGCCAGCCGGTAGCCGTACATCCGGTTGTGCGCGTCGCCGAAGTCCGCCAGCAGGCGGCGCACCGTGTCCACGGTGACCGGGCCGTTGTCCGGAAGGTCCACGCCGAGTTCGTAGTTCTGGCCGCGGTAGCGCATGTCCACCGCCCGGGTGATGCTCCGGCGGGCGGGGCCGATGCCCTCGCTGTCGAACCATTGCGTCGCGCTCGTGACCAGCTCGTCCAGCACCTCGGACAGCTGACCGGCGTTGCCCTGGTGCACGGGCAGCCGACAGGTACGCATGAAATCGCTGCGCACATCGGTCATCAGCAGCCCCAGCGCGGACTGCGCGCCCGGGGTTTCGGGGACCACGATGTTGGTGCAGCCGAGCTCGGCGGCGAGTCGGGCCGCGTGCAGCGGGCCGGCGCCGCCGAACGGCACCAGCGCGTAGTCGCGCGGGTCATAGCCGCGGTGGACGGAGATCACCCGGATGGCCCGTGCCATGTTGGCGGTGACGACATCGATGATGCCCTGCGCGGTTTCCGGTACGGACAGACCGAGCCGCTCCGCCAGGCGCCCCACGGCACGGTGGGAGGCGCGGTGATCGATCTTGAGCTGGCCGTTGAGCAGATATTCGGGGTTGAGCACCCGCAGGACCACATTGGCGTCGGTGACGGTGGCTTCCTCGCCGTGGCCGTAGCAGGCCGGTCCGGGGAACGCGCCGGCACTGGCCGGCCCGACCCGCAGGTGCCCGCCGCTGTCGATCCACGCGATGGAACCGCCGCCCGCGCCCACGGTGTGGATGTCCAGCATCGGCGAGCGCACCGGACGTCCGTCGATCTCCAGACTCGCGGTGACCTTGGGGTCGCCGTTCTGCACCAGCGACACATCCGAGGAGGTGCCGCCCATGTCGAAGGTGATGATGTCGTTGAAGCCGGCCGCCGAGCAGACCGCCGCGGCGCCGACCACCCCGGTGCTCGGCCCGGACAGCACCAGCCGGACCGGCAGCCGCTCGGCGGTGACGAAGGGGATGATGCCGCCGTTGGACTGGGTGACATGCGGTTCGCAGCGCAGCCCGGAGGCGGTCAGGGTGGAGCGCAGCCGCGCCAGGTAGTCGGCGACCACGGGGCCGATGTAGGCGTTGGTGACCACTGTGGACAGCCGCTCGAACTCACGGAACTCCGGCAGCACCTCACAGGAGAGCGAGACGTGCGCGTCGGGCATCTCGGCGCGGATGATCTCGCCGATCTTCCGCTCATGGTCCGGCCGGACGTAGGAGTACAGCAGACAGACCGCGATGGCTGCCACACCCTGCTCCTTCAGCACGCGCACGGCCTCGTGCACCTCGGCCGGGTCCAGCGGGATCTCCACCCGGCCGTCGTGCCGGACCCGTTCGGTCACCTCCAGGCGCAGATCGCGCGGCACGAAGGGGGTGGGCTTGTCCGCCTGCGCGTCGTACATGTCCGGGCGGCGCCCGCGGCCGAGTTCGAGCAGGTCACGGAAGCCCCCGGTGGTGATCAGGCCAGTGCGCACGCCCCGCCCGGTGAGCAGCGCATTGGTGCCCACCGTGGTGCCGTGCGCGAAATAGCCGACCTCGGCCATGTCCCGGCCGCCGATCTGATCGAGCAGTTCATGAAGTCCGCGGACGATGGCCCGGCCGGGGTCGTCCGGCGTGGACGAGACCTTCCGTACGTGGATCTGTCCGGTCGCCTCGTCGTACGCGCACACGTCCGTGAAGGTGCCGCCGGTGTCCACACCGATTCTCAGGCTCATGGATGCCTTGCCTCGTGAGATTTCCAATGCGCCGGGATGCTGGTGGCGCGGCTCCGTTCCGGGAACGTTCCCGGAAGAGTGGCGTCACTCTAGGTGGACCTGATTTGCGGGGTCAAGACCCGCGCAGGACCCTGCAGTGCGATGAAACATGTCGATAACGCAACGATCACGGCACTGCCGTTTGACCGCTCTCGATGGCGATGCATATGGTCGGCACAGAGGCTCCGGGAACGTTCCCGGAATGAGGGCAGGTTTCCGGACGGCGGTCCCGCAGCCGGCGGACAAGGGAAGAAGAGGCATGACTTCCACAGCACAGGAGATTCGCGTCGTCGTTGTCGGCGGCGGCATTCTGGGCGTCTCCACGGCATACCAGCTGGCCCGGCGCGGCGCGGTCGTCACGCTGGTGTCGGACGGCGCTCTGGCCGGCGGAGCGTCCGGACGCTCGCTCGCCTGGCTGAACTCCGCTGCCGTCCGCTCGCCCGAGTACCACCGGCTGCGGGTGTTGGGTATCGACCGCTACCGCACGCTGGCCGCCCGCGAGCCCGGCCTGGACTGGCTCCGCTTCGACGGCGGGCTGGCCTGGGGTACGGCGGAGCAGGAGGCGGATTTCCGCGAGCGGTTCGCCCACCAGAGGGCCAACGGCTACGAGGCGGACTGGCTGAGCCCGGCGGAGATCGCGACGGTGACGCCCGGTGTCGACCCGGCGGCGGCGCCGAAGTGTGGAGCGATTTTCAATCCGGGTGAGGGCTGGGTGGACCTGCCGCCGCTGATCGAACGGCTGGCCAAGGAGTTCACCGCACTCGGCGGCGAGGTCGTCACCGAAGCGGGGTCCGCCACCGTACGGACCGCGGGCGGCCGGGTGACCGGCGTGGCCACCCGGTCCGGGCTGGCCTGGGACTGCGACGCGGTGGTCCTGGCCACCGGCGCCGCCACACCGGCCATGCTGAGCGAGCTCGGCGTGTCTCTCGGCGACCGCACCCCCATCTCGCTGCTGGTGCGCACCGCACGGGTGAACGCCCCGCTGCGCGCCGTGCTGAACACCCCGCGCGTATCGATCCGGCCCACCTCGGATGGGGCCCTGCTCCTGGACTCGGGATGGTCCGAGGAGGAAATCGTGCGGCATGACGACGGCACCTTCGAGGTGCGTCAGTCCACCGTGGAGGGCCTTCTCGCCGAGGCGTCAGCCGTGCTGGCGGGCACGCCCGTGCTCCCGCTCCAGTCGTATGCGGCCGGTCCGAAGCCGATTCCCGCAGACGGTCAGCCCGTGCTCGGACAGTTGGAGGAGATCGCCGGCTGCCATGTCGCGTTCACCCACAGCGGTGCCACCCTCGGCCTGATCGCCGGCGAACTGCTGGCCGACGAGATCGTCACCGGCCGGCCGCACACGCTGCTGGCCGCCTTCCGGCCGGAGAGGTTCCGCCGATGACCATCCGTACTGCGATCATCGGCTTCGGCACGGCGGGCCGGGTCTTCCACGCCCCCTTCATCGCCGCTGATCCGCACTACGAGCTCAGCGCGGTCATCACCCGGGACGAGGGCCGCCGGGCGGAGGTCGCAGCGTCTGGCGGCTCAGGTCGGCCCGCGCTTTCATGTGTTGGGCTCGCGGGGCGCGTACACCAAGTATGGGCTGGATCCGCAGGAAACGGCGCTCAAGGCCGGCGCCGCGCCCACCGACCCGTCGTTCGGCGGCGAACCGGAGTCGGCGTGGGGGCTGCTGGGCGTCGACGGCGCGGCCCGGCCCGTACCGACGCTGGCCGGCAGCTACGCGCGGTTCTACGCCCGGCTGGCCGATGCCCTGCTCTGCGGCGGTCCGCTGCCGGTGGATCCGCGGGAGGCGGTCCGGGTTGATCGAGCTGATAGAGCAGATCCATCAACGATCGGTGGTTGAATGTGGTCCGGCTGCGCGGCCGACCGCGTGACGGGTGGGAGAACGAGGTGGGAGCTGTCGTGACACGGCCCGCTCAGCAGTCCGTCACCATCATCGATGTGGCGAAGGCCGCAGGGGTGTCGAAGTCCACGGCCGGGCGCGCGCTCACCGGTGCCGGCGAGGTCAGCACGCGGACCAGGGAGAAGGTCGCCCGGGTAGCGGCGGAGCTCGGCTATCGGCCCAACGGTGTGGCCCGCAGCATGATCACGGGAAACACCGAGACCGTGGGCGTCGTCATCCCGGACATGAGCAACCGGTTCTTCTCCGCCGCGTTGCAGAGCATCGCCCGAACGGTCCGTCAGCACGGTTATGAGTTGCTGGTCAGCAGCACCGAGGGGGAGCCCACGCTGGAACGCCGGTCGGTGGAGGTGCTGGCCACCAAGCGGGTGGACGGGCTGATCGTGGCACCTGTGGGCGGGGCCGACGCCCACCACCTGAGGCAACTCGCCGAGAGCGGCACCGCGCTGGTCCTGCTGGACCGCCCGGCTCCGAAGATCACCGGAGCGAGCTTCGTCTCCGTCAACAACATCGAGGCGTCCCGGCTGGCAGTGAACCACCTGATCGGACTGGGGCACCGTCATATCGGGATCATCAGCGAGGCGCGGTACGACGCCGCGTCGGCCGGGGATGCGGAGCCCGCCCCCACCGTCGACCGGCCCAGCACCCTGCGGCTCGCCGGCTATGTGCGGGCGATGACCGACGCGGGTCTGACAGTGCGGTCCGAACACGTCGCGCACAGCGCGTATTCCAGCACGGCCTCCTATGCGGCGACCCGCAAGCTGCTGCAGGCCACGCCCGGGGTCACGGCGATCTACTGCACGGACAATGTGCTGTCCGTCGGCGCGTTCGCGGCCTTGCAGGACAGCGGGCGGCGTTGCCCGCAGGAGGTGTCGCTGATCGGCTTCGACGACCATGAGTGGGCACCCCTGGTCCGGCCCCGCCTGACCGTGGTGGCCCAGCCGACGGAGGTCATCGGGACCACCGCCGCGGAGGACCTGCTGGCCGCCATCGCGGACCCCACCCGCGAACCGGCGACCAGTCTGCTGCCCGCGCGGCTGGTTACCAGGGACTCCACCGCGCCCCCGGACCACATAGGCTGACGTTCCATCGCCCGCCCGGGCCGCTGCGGCGTGGCACGAGATCGATTCATTCGGCGGCAGTCTGCGTGAGCGGCCGTCCGGATGCGGCGCAAGACATCGCCGCGCTTGGACATCACCCAGGCCACCGACCCATCTCACGGCCGCCGACGGTCTCGAGTACTCGCCACGCCTGCGCACGCCGGTCCCGGATCGCACCGGCTGACAGCCGGCAGGCACGGTTGGCCGTAAGGGAAACGTGCTTCGGAAGCCCCCTGGCCAGTTTCGCGTTGGCACCGGGTGATCAGCCAGTGGACGGCACTGCACCGCTGGAAGCGGAAGGACGTCCGCCGACGTCTCACCGGACGTGGCGATGAGTTGGCCCGTGCCTGGAGTTGGCCCGTGCCCGGTCCGGACGCGCTGGTGTCCCCGGGGCCCTGCGACGACACGGGGTTCCGGTCCTTTGTGGCCGACACGGAAGGTCGCGTCCTGCCGCTCGGTCGCCGTGGAGGGTCGATGCGGAGGACGTCTACGACCCGGTGAAGACGGCCCAGCGGCTGCGCCGCTTCACCTCGCGGGCCGCCGCCGTCGGCCGCTCGTCTTCCGCGGGCCCCTGTCGTACGGGGCAGCACAGGACGAGGACATGGACCGGGACCTGTTCGACCTGGTGTGCATCGACTATTACAGCTGGTTTCCGGGCCGCTTCGGGCACATCCGCGAACTGCGCACGTACCAGCGTCATGGCAAACCGCTCGCGATCACCGAATTCGGCTCCTGCACCTTCGAGGGTGCACCCCGCCTGGGCGGCGAGTCCATGTTTGTCAGCCGCCTGACAGCCGGCCCCGGCCGGCGCTGGACCCAAAGCCGCAACCCCAACGAGCTGGTCACCTGACTCACCGCCGACTCCCCTCCGGCAGGGGATAGCGTCGCGACCGTCTGAGCCGACGGCGAGGGTGGCCAGGTCACGGTCCAGGGCGTGGATCTCGGTCTCGGTGGTGAGGTCCTCCAACTGCCTGCGGGACGGAGGGGGCTTGCGCGCAGGTCCTGCGCCACGGACCGGCGCGCCCGGGCGGGGAACGGCGAGAACACGTTGGGCGCGACGTGGGAACGTATGCCTCCGGGCGGTAGTCGAGCGCTTTGGCCGGCGATACCTATCCACCGGCGGGTCGTTAAAGCTGTTTATAGGTTCCGTGGCCGGTGTACGGACGGCATGAGGGTGATGGGCCAGGCAAGCCACGGTGATGACGGCAGGCGACCTGAACGAAGGCGGGTTCGGTGTTGGCGAGTGAGCGTCCAGGCTTGGATACGGCGGAGCTGGGTGAGTCCTACGCGTTCTGCGCGCGTGAGACGCAGCGGTACTACCCCGAGGCGTGGGCCGCGGGCGAGGTCCTGCCCGACGAGGTCCGGCCCCACTTCCATGCGGTGATCGCGTTCTACGGGTGGACCGACCGCATCTCCGACGAGAGCGAGCAGGCCGCCCGCGAGCGGCTGCTGAACCGCTGGTGTGAGCAGACGCTGGCAGCAGTGCGTTCGGGAGGAACCGAGCACCCGGTGCTACGGGCGTTCGCGGACACGGTGCGACGGTGGGATCTGGATGTCACGCTCATCGAGAGGTTGCTGGCCGCCGAGCGGGTGGACAGCGAGGCGCAGCCGACGTTCGCCACCTTCGCAGACCTTCGATGCTATCTGCGCGGAGTCAACGGGACCTTCTATCAGCTGCTCTCATTGATGCTGGGACCGCGTGATCAGGAGCTGGCGCGGTGTGCATCGCTGCTGGGCGAGGCGATGCACGTACTGGACCTCTTGGAAGACTTCCCGGCCGACCTTGCCGCCGGCCGGTGTTATCTGCCGCGCGAGGACTTGAAGCGGCTGGGCCTGGAGGTCGGCGACCTTCAGCGCGTGGAGCGATACCAGCAAGCTTTGGACGAGCTGGTCAAGATCCAGGTTGGCCGGGCCCGGGAGCTGCTGGAGCAGGCGATGCCGGTGGCTGGGATGGTGCATCTACCCAACCAGGCGTTCATGCAGGCGCTGATCCTCGGTGCGCAACTGCAGCTCGACGAGGCGGAGATGCTGGGTGCCAGGGTAATGGTCAGTGGTCTGGAACCGCTGACCCTGGCCAGTTCGGCTCGGCGTCGTGCGGTCGAGGACCTGGCAGCCGTTCCCGAACATGTTGCGGTGATCATGGATGGGAACCGACGCTGGGCCGGAGCACGCGGTCTGTCGGCGCTTGACGGTCACATTGCCGGGTTCCGGGCGGTGATGCGGCTGATCGACTCCGCCCTGAGAGTGGGGATCCGGCACCTGACGGTATTCGCCTTCTCCACGGAGAACTGGGCCCGGTCCCAGGAAGAAGTGGCCGGTCTGTTCGACACCGCGGCCGACGGGCTGACCCGGTACATCCAGTGGCTGCAGGAGTGCGGTGTGCGAGTGCGCTGGTGCGGGCGCCGTGACCGGCTCGATGAGTCGACCGCGTCCGCACTGGCGTTGGTCGAGAGCATGACCTCGGCCAACAGCGTCATGACGCTGACCTTCTGCGTCGACTACGGCGGCCGCGATGAACTGGTCGCGGCGGCCCGCGCGCTGGCCGCCGAGGCGGCAGCCGGGAGGATCCGGCCGGAAGCCATCGAGGCGGACGACATCGCCCGGAATCTGTATGTGCCAGATCTGCCCGATGTCGATCTGCTGATCCGCACCTCCGGTGAGCAGCGGATCAGCAACTTCCTTCCGTGGCACCTCACCTACGCCGAAATGGTGTTCGCCCCAGCGCTATGGCCCGACTTCGGCTACCGGCACCTGGAGGCCGCTGTCAGAGAGTTCTCAGGCCGCCGGCGCCGATTCGGCGGGGACCTGCCCGGACAGGCCCGACCTGTGCAGCCGGCCCGGGCGGATTGAAGAGCCCGGGCCGGAACGGGGTGTGGTCAGCGCCCCGGCGGGGTGTACACGCCTTCACCGGTCACGTACGCCATGACCGTGTCCGTGGTGAAGGCAGGTGCGCCGAACGCCGTCGTGAAAGCGCTCAGCGACTCAGGGGTCGGCCGCAGCGGCACATCACTGATCCGGACCTTGAGCGGCTGACCGGCCGGCACAGGCTGCGCGACCAGACGGCCCTCGCCCGCACCGCATATGAACAGCGACTGCATGCTGGTCTGGGCCCCGTTGACGGCGCACCGTCCGGACGTCTGCCCGGACTCCAGCACACTCTCCAGTTCGGTGACCCGGAACTCGCCCATCGGCGTACGCACCACGACGCCGCCGTCGAGGCGGCCACTGCCCCGGGCCTTGGGCAGGTTGGTCAACGCCGGGTCGCCGGTTGCTGTCCGCACGGGAAACCGGATGGCGGTCCCGGCCTTGTCCTCGATGAGCTGAGCGGGCGCGATGGCCTGCAATGTGGCCTGGAACCGATCGAGTTGCGCCTGCGCCTGCGGCGTCCAGCGGACCTCCACCCACCCTTCCGAGATCGTGCCGAACCGGTCGTTCTTATCCGCACCGGCCGCTGTGCCGGCCAAATGGCCCAGCAGGGGTCCAGCCAAGGCAGTACCCAGCACGGTGCGTCGTGTCGCACTCATCGGCTTGTCATCCTCCCCAGGGCAGCACGGCGCAGCCCTCAGAGCGCCATCGTCCCGGGCTCTCACTCCCCAGGGCGTAGCGTATGCCCTAAACCCCCCGAAAGAAGGACAGACGGTCGCTCCTCCCCGCCGGTCGATGCCCTGACCCGTCAACAAGGCGAAATGACGCACTGTCATTTCCGGAGACCCAGAAGCCTCATCCTCTGAAGCTGGCCGAAGTAGGGGCGGGCCTGTCGAGACAGGAAGACCGCTGCCAGACCGTGGGAGATCGACGACGAGTTGTGGGCGCGCATCCGAGCCGCTGCTGCCAGCCGTCCCGCGTAATCCGTGGCGTCCGGGTCGTAAGCGTCTGGACAGCCGCAAGGTGCTGTGCGGGATCCTGCTCGTTCTGTACACCGGGATCCGCTGGAAGTCTCTGCCGAGGAGCTGGGCTTCGGCTCGGGGATGACCTGCTGGCGACGGCTGCGGGACTGGAACGAGGCCGGGGTCTGGCAGCGCCTGCACGAGCTGCCGTTCTCCGAGTTGCGGACCGCAGACCTGCTGGACTTCTCCCGTTTCGCGGTCGACTCCAGCCACATCCGGGCGATGAGGGGCGGGCCGGCCACCGGTCCGTCCCCGGTGGACCGGGGCGAGGACGGCAGGAAGCACCACCTGATCGTCGAGGCGCACGGCATCCCGCTCGCCGCGATCACCACCGGCGGCAACCGCAACGACGTCACCCAACTGATACCGCTCATCCGAGCTGTCCCGCCGATCCGCGGCAAGCGCGGCCGGCCACTGCGCCGCCCCAAGCACCTGTACGCCGACCGCGGCGACGACCACGAGGTCTTCCGGGACAAGGTCCGCCGATTCCAGATCACCCCGCACATCGCCCGGCGCGGCACCGGGCACGGCTCCGGCCCGGGCGTGTACCGCCGGGTCGTGGAAGGAGCGATCGCGCTGCTGCGCTGGCTCCGCCTCCTGCGCGTCCGCTGGGAGATCCGCGACGACATCCACCACGCGTTCGTCACCCTCGGCCGCGCCGTCATCCGCTGGCGACGACTCCGCACCGCACTTGCCGGGGGTAAGGGCAGACAATGCGCCCCAGGAGATGGCCTGCTGGATGCGTCAGAAGGCACTCATTGCAGTCGGCCCGCGCAGCCTCACATCCGGGATCTCAGCACGTCGACTTCACAGCCCGGCGCGGTCGGGTCGAAGCCATGCTCGATCAGCCAGCGAACCCCCAGCAGGCTTCGCAAGGACGACCACGCGCGGATCACGTCGAGGTCGACGTCGGCGCCATAGCCGGCGACGACGTCGCCGAGGTGCTCTTCGTGTCCGAGCGTCAAGGTGGCGAGGTCGAACAGGGCATCACCCTGGCCTGCCTCGGACCAGTCGATGATGCCAGTGATCTCGTCGCCGTCGATGAACACGTGAGCGATCTGCAGGTCGCCGTGCGTGAACACCGGAGTCCACGGCCGGAGCGCGGCCTCAGCGACCTGGCGGTTGCGGGTGACCAGGTCGGAGGGCAGGACGCCGTTCCTCACGAGCCACTCGCACTCGCCGTCGAGATCCGCCGCCAACTCGTCGAGGCCCCGGCCGCCCCGGCCGGGCCAGGGCGGCAGCGGCGCGTCGTGCAACTTCCGGACGGCGGCACCCGCCGCGGCCCACGCCGCCAGGGACGCGGTCGACGGCTCGCCGAGGCGGCCGAGTGCCGTCCCCGGGACCGCGGCGATCGCGAGCACGGGCGGCTTGCGCCACAGAACCTTCGGGGTCGGGACCGGCGCCAGGGCCATCGCCTCGACCTCGACGTCGATGCGCGCCTGATCGGCGTCCACCTTCAGGAACATGTCGCCGACGCGCAGGGTCGCGCGCTCGGAATGGGCGACGACGACCTGGACCTCATCCATGGGCGACCAGTATCCCGGACTACCGTCCACGTCGCCGGGATTATCGCGTGCGATTGCGCGGCTGACTGCGTCCCGCCACCCGGCGTCCTCGTGCCGGACACCGACCGCTGACCAGGTCAAGCCCACCACTTTTGTTAGGAGCCCTACTGATCTTTTCGTAAGTTCGGTGGGTGTGGTGGCCGTGTGGGTGGGAGGCTGTCGGGGTGACATATCAACCTTCCCCTTCGGTTGCCGG
>NZ_JBIADZ010000049.1:0-48466 GCF_042868035.1 Streptomyces sp. NPDC007875
CCCGCGGAGCGGGTACCACATCGCTACGCGATGTGCAAGCGAACTGCCCGGGCTGCGCCCGGGCAGTTGCGGTCGCTGCGCTCCCGCTCACCCTCGCAGATGCGAGGGCGGTCTCTCTCCGCTGCGCTCCAGAGACCGGTGAAGCCGGCCGCTGCGCGCCCGGCTGGCCGCGCATCGCGGCGGCCCTGACTGGTGGGGTGTCAGGTGCGACTAGTCGGGTCTCCAGTAAGGGAGTTGGGGAGTGCTGCGCACTCCTGGGCGGGTCCGCTGCGCTCCCCCGCCTGACGGTCCTTCCGGCTGCGCCTCCAGGACCGTCAGGGCCCGCTGGCGCGGGCCGGGCTGGCTACGAGGGGTGAGGGTCGCTCGTTCGTGTAGGTCCGAGTGTAGTGGGTGCATCAGATTGATGCACCATGTACTGTTGGCGAAAACACGAAACACCTCCCAACCACCCGGAAACCTCCCCAGAATTACGAGAGGAACGACCGCAGATGACCGGTCACCATGAATCTACCGGACCAGACCCCGCGCTGAACAGCGATTCCGGGGGTCGGGTGACGCGCTATCAGACAGGGGCGTAAACGCCCGGTTGAAGGGGTTCGCACTCCTGAAGGCGCAGGGCGTGCCCTCGAGCGAGGCTGACGACCTGGTGGCCGGGGCGCAGTGCGAGGTGGTGGAGCTAGGCGGCATGGCGCCGGCCTCTCGGGGCGCGGTGTTCGCGAACGGCTGGGATGACGGCGTGACGGCCGTGAGCGAGCCCCTGGTGGGCATCGCGGACCGGGACTGGTCACGGCGCGGCGGCCGGTCGGCCGGGGCCGCTGAACTGGCCGTACACATCGCGGACGTGAGGCAGCGTGAGCGGACCAATTTGGTGCGCCTGGAAGCGTACGTCCGGGAGACGGTTCTTCCGCGCACGCATCCGTACACCACGGAGCGGCGCCGGGTGCTGGAGGCGCTGGGTGAGGCCGGCGGTCTGTGCACGGCGCGGACGGTGAACAGCGACGGGGACTACGTCGTGCGCACGCTCGATGCCGGGCACTACGACCCGGACGACAAGCCGCCCTTCAAGGACGGGGAGCCCGGCGGCTGACACAAGGCGGGTGCGTCGATCTGGAACGACTTGAGTGCGGCCCGCATTCCGCACGCGGCCATCTGAAAGACCACGGGAATTCAGACATCGGAGAGGCAAGGAAATGTCAGCGATTCAGCTCAAGGAACACCAGGTAGACCAGCGTTCGGCGTTTCGCAGGTGGGTGGGATTTCCTGCAAGGTCATCTATGCCCCCGCAGGGTGCCCGGGGCACGATCGTGTCAGCGACCGGCTCGGGCAAGACGATCACGGCCGCCGCGTGCGCGCTGGAATGCTTCCGGGACGGCCGGATCCTCGTGACCGTGCCGACCCTGGACCTGCTCGTCCAGACCGCCCAGACGTGGCGCCTGGTGGGCCACCGAGCCCCGATGGTCGCGGTGTGCTCGCTGGAGAACGACCCGGTCCTCAACGAGTTGGGCGTGCGCACCACCACCAACCCGATCCGGCTCGCCCTGTGGGCGGGGTCCGGGCCGGTTGTCGTGTTCGCCACGTACGCCTCTCTGGTGGACCGCGAGGACCCGGAGGACCCGACGGGTCGGCGGAAGGTTCGCGGGCCGCTGGAGGCCGCTCTGGCGGGCGGAGAGCGGCTGTACGGCCAGCAGATGACCCCGTTCGACCTCGCGATCGTGGATGAGGCCCACGGCACCGCCGGTGATCTCGGCCGACCGTGGGCGGCGATCCACGATAACCAGCGGATCCCCGCCGACTTCCGGCTCTACCTCACCGCCACCCCGCGCATCCTCGCCGCGCCCCGGCCTCAGAAGGGCGCGGACGGCCAGGAACTGGTACTCGCGTCGATGGGCCAGGACTCCAAGACCTACGGGCCGTGGCTGGCCGAACTGGGGCTCTCGGAGGCGATCGAACGCGAGATCCTCGCCGGATTCGAGATCGACGTCCTGGAGATCCGCGACCCCTCCCCCGTACTCGGGGAGTCAGAGGAGGCGCAGCGAGGCCGGCGCCTCGCGCTCCTGCAGACGGCGCTCCTGGAGCACGCAGCAAAGTGGAACCTGCGCACCGTAATGACCTTCCACCAGAAGGTGGAAGAGGCCGCCGCGTTCGCGGGGAAGCTCCCCGAGACGGCTGCGGAGCTGTACGTCAACGACGCCTCCGACGACGACCTGGCCCAGGCCGACCGGCTGCCGAGGTCGTTCATCGAGGCGGAGTTCTACGAGCTGGAGGCTGGCCGCCACGTCCCGCCGGACCGGGTGTGGTCGGCGTGGCTGTGCGGCGACCACCTCGTCGCCGAACGCCGGGAGGTGCTGCGGCAGTTCGCAGGCGGGATCGACGCGAACAACCGGCGCGTACACCGGGCGTTCCTCGCTTCCGTGCGGGTCCTCGGGGAAGGCGTCGACATCACCGGCGAGCGCGGGGTGGAGGCAATCTGCTTCGCCGACACCCGCGGCTCGCAGGTAGAGATCGTGCAGAACATCGGCCGCGCGCTGCGCCTCAACCGCGACGGCTCCACCAAGGTCGCCCGGATCATCGTGCCGGTGTTCCTCCAGGCCGGCGAGGACCCCGCCGACATGGTCGCCTCCGCCTCGTATGCCGGGTTGGTCGCTGTGCTCCAGGGCCTCCGCAGTCATGATGAACGACTCGTTGAGCAGCTCGCCTCCCGTGCCCTCACCCGCGGCAAGCACGCGCGCAAGGTGCACGTGAAGCGGGACGAAGAGGGCCGGATCATCGGCGCCGGCGAGGACCAGGAGCACGACGACACCCAGGCCGCCGCCGAATCGGCTCTTCTCCACTTCTCCTCTCCAAGGGACGCGGCGACGATCTCCGCGTTCCTCCGTACGCGGGTATACCGGCCCGAGTCGCTGGTGTGGTTGGAGGGCTACCAGGCCCTCATCCGCTGGCGGGCCGAGAACGAGATCACCGGCCTGCACGCCGTGCCCTACGACGTAGAGACCGAAGTCGGCCTGACGAAGGACTTCCCGCTGGGGCGCTGGGTACACCAACAACGCAAAGCGCTGCGCGCCGGAGAGCTAGAGCCGCGGCGCAAGGAATTGCTGGACGCACCCGAGGCCGGAATGGTCTGGGAACCCGGCGAAGAGGCATGGGAGACCAAGCTCGCCGCGCTCCGGTCGTACCGGCGAGCCACCGGGCACCTCGCACCCCGGCAAGACGCGGTCTGGGGCGAGGACGAGGCGATGGTGCCCATCGGGCAGCACATGGCCAACCTCCGCCGCAAAGACGGTCTCGGGAAGAACCCCGAGCGGGCCACGGTGCGCGCGCAGCAGCTGACGGCGATCGACCCGGACTGGAACTGCCCATGGCCACTGGACTGGCAGCGGCATTACCGGATCCTTGCCGACCTCGCCGAAGAGGAGCCGGATGCCCGCCTGCCCGACATCCAGCCCGGCGTGCTATTCGAGGGCGACGACCTGGGCAAATGGCTCGCACGGATGCGAGAGGCGAGCACCTGGGCGCAGCTGTCCACCGAGCAGCAGGAGCGACTGTCCGCACTGGGCATCAAGCCCGCTGAGAGGCACGTCCCGGTCCCGGCGGCCAAGGGCGCCGGGAAGACGACGGGGAAGGCGTCAGCGGCCTTCCAGCGCGGACTTGCGGCCCTTACGCAGTGGGTCGAGCGAGAAGGCGCCCACCGGCCGGTGCCGCGGGGGCACAGTGAGGAGATCACGGTCGACGGCAAGGCCGAGCCGATCGCGGTCCGGCTCGGCGTATGGGTCTCCAACACGAAGTCGAGGCGCGACAAGCTCACCCAGGAACAACGCGCCGCGCTTGCCGAACTCGGCATCCGATGGGCATGACATCATCCCGGCCGGTGTGCTGACCGGCTATACCAGCGCCCGCAGCGCGGGTTCAATCCGGCCCGCGCCGGGGGCGGGCCGAGGAAACGTCACCGGCAGGATGACAGCGAGGCAGCAGGTATGACCGATCGTTCAACGGCCCCTGTTCTCTTCTCGGATCATTCGTCGGAGGCTGGTGCGTGCTGCGCCCAGGTCGGCCTCAAGGCTCGTCACCCGGCTGCGGAGCGCGTGGTTGTCTTCGGTGACCTGCCGAAGCCTGTCTTGAAGTTGTTGGTTGTCTCCGGTGAGCTCGTCGACGCGTTCGGTCAGGTCCGCGGTGCTGAGGGCGTCGAGTTGCTGTCCGAGCTGGTGCTGGATGGCCTGCCGCATCCGGTCTCTGTCTTCCCGTAGGGTCCGGACCTCCTGCCTGGCCAGCTCGAGTTCAGTGCGCAGCGTGGCTGTGGTGTTCTGGGTGTCCGCGGGCCGGGGGTTGGTGCGCTGATGGCGTTGCTGAGCGGCCTTGATGTGCTCGCGGATGCCTTCGGCGTAGGTGAGCCAGGTGGAGACGCCGGCTGTTCGGGCGACCACGGTGTGAGTGATCTTCTTGCCCTGTTGTTCCAGGGCGGTGAGGGCGGTGAGGACACGCTGGCGTTTGTCGAGACTGTCGCGGCGGCGGGCCTCGGCGAGAGTGTGCGGGTTGCCGTGTGGGTTCATGCCGGGCTTGTGCTGGAGATGACGGTAAGCGGCAGGAGGGAGTGTGTGTCACCGGCACGGGCTCTGCGCAGGACGGTGCTGGCTTCCTCGATCTCCTGGCGTTCTGCGGCGGGGAGAGAGGCGAGGTGGCGTCGCATGCGGTCGGTGACGTGCTCGAATGCGGTGATCTGGGCCGTGAGATTGAGGATGACGAATTCGGCGGCGTCCATGGCCTGGGCTGTTTCGCGGTCGGCGCGCAGTTCGTTGAGGTGCTGCTCGATTGCCGGGAGGTAGGAGGGGTCGGGGCGGTAGAAGCCGCAGCCGGCGCACTGGAAACGGATCGGGCAGGAGCTGCCTCCGGCTTTGACGTTGCTGGGTTCGATGCAGCCGCCATAGGGGACGGCCACGGAGCGGAGTTCGTAGGCGGTGTCGGAGCAGGGGCTGGGGTGGCCGTGGTTGTCGACCACGTGGGCCGCGAGCTTGGTGACGGCGTCGCGTTTTCGCTTGAGGGAGACGGTGTAGTAGCGCTGGGTGGTGCTGACCGACTTGTGGTCCATCAGCTCGCGCAGAACGTCAAGGGGGGTGCCGGCGTCGGCGTGGCGCTGGGCGTAGGAGTGACGGAAGGCATAGGCGTAGATGAGGGAACGGTCGAAGGGCAGCGGATTGCCCTGCGTGTCCGTGTCGGTGCCTTCGCCGTGCAGGTGGGGGATGGAGTCGGCCCAGTGGCGCAGGGTCTCGCTGAGGTAGCTGGTGTGCAGGTAGGGGCGGGTGGCGAGAGGGGTCAGGGCAGGGAAGAGGTAGTCGGCGCCAGCGTGCGGGAGACTGGGCTGGAGCTGGTCTCGGCGGGTTCGCCAGGCGCGGATGGCCTGGGCGGTGGGCGCGGTGATGGGCAGGCGCCTGCGGTGGCGGCGGGCCTTGTGGTTGTTCCAGACCAGGGATGTCTGGTCGTGGCGGATCTCCAGGCAGTCGCGAGGCAGGGAGAGGATTTCCAGGGGCCGCCGTCCGGTGTCCCTGAGCAGGATGTACAGCGTGCGGTACATCAGCTGCAGGTCTTCAGAGGCGAGGGTGCGCCGGCCGCGGGCCCGCCCTCGGCCAAGGAGGTCGAGGTGAGCGTCGAGCTGGCGGATCACCGGCTCGGGGATCGCCTTGCCGATCTCGTCCTCGTTGGCCTCTTCCTGCGGGATCCGGTGGGCCGCGGGGTCGCGGACGAAGGCAGCGGAAAGGTTGTTCGCCGCTCCGGAGCGGCGGCCGTAGTCGATCAGGGCGAAGAAGTGGCTCGCAATGGACATCCGGTAGTTCCAGCCGGCTCGCTCGCCGTCCAGTTTGAGCGCGGTGCGAAACGCCTCGACCACGGCGGTGACGTCGTCGTAGCGCAGCCGTGCGGGGTCGTCGGTTCCGGGGCGGAGCGCGAGAGCCCGGGAGGCGAGCTCGACACCGCGCAGAGTGCGGCCGAACTCGTCCGCGCCGGGGCGCTGCTGGATCGTCCAGATCCGCAGCAGATCGCGCAGCCACCGCTGCTTGATCGTGCGCAGATCGACGGTCTTGGGGGTCCTGATGCCCGCCGGTGTGCGGGACCGCTGGCCCAGCGCACGCAAATCCAGGACGTCGTCCTTCGCCGGCGCTGTTCCGATGTGCTCTGCGTGAGCGGCCCGCACCGCGGTACGGACACGGCCGAGCATCCGCAGCACATCGCTGGTGGAACGCGGGCACATCTGCTGGTCCGTGATGTCACTGATGAGCGTGGTGACGCCGTTCAGATCGCGCACCATACGGCGAATGTGCGGAGGGTTGAAGATACGTAGCCACGGGTCCGCCTGCTGCAGGCCGTAAAGAACCTCCCAGCGCAGCGGCTCGGGCAGGGGAAGAAGGCTGAACTGGTGCGGGGCGAGATACGGGGGCTGCTGCGCCGCCCACGGCACCACGGTGGCGTCCGGGTGCGTGCGGCGGTGCTCACGGAAGCGCTGCGCGTGGTGCCGGCACAGGCCACGGACCTGCAGGCTCGGCAGCGGACAGGCCGGAACCGGGCAGGCGGGGGTGTCGGCGTAGGGGACGGCGGTGTCCTCCCACTGGCCGGCGAGCTTGCGGGTGGTGTGGGTCTTCCACTGGGTGTAGTGCATAACGCACAGCCCCTTGCAGTGGCGGGGCCGGACACAGCGCTGCCCGCCTTTCGCGAAGCGGCATTGCTCCGGGACACCGCCGAAGGCAACCCGGTTGCGCACCGGCACGAAGGTCCGCGCGAACTCTGCCACGGGCAGCGGCGACCTCTTCTGCCCCTCCTTGCAGAAAGGGCAGAAGATGTTGGCCGGTGACACCACCGTGTCGCACGCGGCCGTACGACACAGCGACACCGAGCTGCGCGGCTCCTGCACGCTCCCGGTGAACAGCCAGCACTCTGGCCGCCACTCACTCGGCCGCCAGGCGGGATCGAGATGGCCTTGCAGCCACGCCGCCCATCCCCCGTTGTTGAGATCCCCCGCGTTCTCAGTGCGCGGTGCGGGCAGTCGCGAGAGCGCGGACGAGATGCTCATGGACGCTCCGTCAGGGAACCGACGCGCTCGACCGCTGCCCGTGCTTCGGCGTCGTCAACGTGCCGATAGCGCTCCATCGACAACGGGGAGACGTGGCCCAGCAGCCGCTGCACCACATCGCGGTCCACGCCGTCGCGCAGCCAGCGGGTCGCCGCCGAGTGGCGCAGCATGTGCGGACGGCACGCATACCCCACGGTGCGGGCCAGCCGGTCGAACATCTCTTTGGCGTTCGGATACGACATCGCCCGGCCCAGTGGCGGGCGGAATAGATTCACAAACACCATCTCCGACTCTGCGGCTTGGGGTACCTGGTCGCGTTCGTACTGGTAGTCGGTGTAGAGCGCGACCAAGTCGGCCGTGACCGGCACAAAGCGGTGATGCCGGGACTTCGCAAGAGCCCGGTTGGGATTGTCCATGCGGCGGCGGACATGCACGTGCGGGCCCTCGACACCGCAGCCCACAACGCGGGACGAGGCCAGCAGGTGCATATCGCCGCGGCGCAGGCCCAGCGCCTCACCGATCCGCATCCCGGTACAGGCCAGCAACGCGATCAGGAAACGGTCCCGGGCACTCGGAGCCGCAGCGATCATGCGGCGGATCTGCTCGTCACTGAGGTCCTCATAGCCAGGCTCGGTGGCCTTGAAGCGGAACGCGGCGGCCTCGACCTGGTGCTGCTGTCCCGACTCCCCGCTGTCAAAGCCGGGCGGAGTGAAACGCAGCAGCTTCGGCTGCGACAGCAACGCTATCGTGTCGGCCGGCACCCAGCCGTGCGCCGCACCGAACCGCAGGAACTCCCCCACCACCGTCATGATCACGTTCGCCGTCCCCCGCGACCGGTAGCGAACAGAACCGGGCCGCACCTGGCCGACACGGGGCGGGACAGGCATCTCGACCAGCCACCGCTGCAGCCCAGCCAGATCCAGGAAGCCGGGAGTCCTCCAGTCCAGCCGCCGCATCCAGCAGTAACTCAAGTACAGAGCGACCCGCCCCGCATACGCGCGCTCCGTGTTCGGCGAACACCCCCGCGCCCGCAACGACGCCAGGAACGCCACCGCCTCCGCCTGCAGATCAAACGAACGGGCATCGACCACCGCCCACCGCACCACACCCGTCACCGGAGAAACAGCACGCTCCGCCACAAACTCGGCATCCACAGGACAAACACAACCACCACGCCCAGCGACGCGTATCGCACTCCGGCCAGCACCATCCCCGCAGGCGACGACCAGAACAAACATCCCCCGCCCCTGGCCCTCCCCCAGATAATTCTCGGCAAGCCCAGAGACAGGGATTCGTCGGGTCAGCGCTCGTTCTCCAAAGCCGCGTTCAACCCGTGGGCACCTGCTTGCGACAGACTGTCGATGATGTCCAGGCATCGGATCCGCTGGAGCCGCGGGCTTTGGCGGTAGAGGCGGAGCACCGCCGAAACCAGGTAGTGGCCGTCCGCTGCTCGGTGGGTTCTCAGGTCGCCGAGGTCTTTGCCCGCGTGCTGGACGATGCGCTCGCAGGCATCAATAGCCACGGCGGGAAGGGGGCCAGTGTGGTCGTAGAGAGCGAAGGCCAGATGTTCGAGGTGGTCGGGAAACGCGTCGCTG
Organism: Streptomyces sp. NPDC007875; assembly: GCF_042868035.1. Lineage (NCBI taxonomy): Bacteria > Bacillati > Actinomycetota > Actinomycetes > Kitasatosporales > Streptomycetaceae > Streptomyces > Streptomyces sp. NPDC007875. Next base: position 8,647 of record NZ_JBIADZ010000049.1, read on the forward strand.
TCGAGGAAAGCCCTGACGAGTTCGTCGGCTTGCGCAGGAAGCAGGTCGAATGCCTGCCGCATGCCCTGGGAGGCGTTCTTTCGCACGTCGGGGACTGCGTCGTTGAACAGCGGGACAAGGTGCGGGTAGTGGTCGATGTTGTTGGCGAAGACTGTTGCCGCCCCACGGCGGCCGAGGGCGTTGAGTTCGTGCGTGCTATTCGGGAGGTCCGGGGTGAGGCATCCCTGGATGGTGGCAACAGCCCAAGACTGGCCGGCGAGTTCGGCCGTATCGCCCGGCCCTTGGAGGGCCCGGGCGAGGTGGGCAGCGAAACGTGAGGACTCACGGACCAGTGTGTTGATGAGCAGCCGTTGGGTGGTGGAGGCGTTGTAGACGTTGGCGTCCTGGTGGTTCAGGAGTTGCTCAGCGGTATCCAGCGCAATCTGAGGGTCATGATGCATCAGGGCCAGCACGGCCTGGGCGGCACAGACTCGGACCGCGAGCACAGGGTCGTTGGCCAGGCGAGCGACCAGGGGCGTCAAGGCGCGGAGGTGCTCACTACCGTGGAAGAGCAGGGCGGCAACAGCGAGCGCTGCCTGGCCGCGGGTGGCGTTCATGCCAGCGGTCAGCAGATCCGTTCGGGTTCCCTTGGCATCGGCATCGCGGATGTCCTGCTCGGGGTGGGGATCCATGGTGTAGCTGTCGAGGGCTGGCAGCGAAGCAGCGGTGAAGTTCTGCGGAGCCGACTGCAGGGCGCGGCAGATTGTGGGCGCGGCGGCGGAGCCGAGGGCCTGGTGGGTGTGGAGAGCCAACTGCCCCCAGCGGCCGGCGTCCAGGTGAGGCGTGACCGCTCCCACGATCGCGCACAGGTAGGTGGCTGGTGCGTCCGGGCCAAGCGTGAAGGCGAAGTTGGTAAAGCGCTCGGGTTCCTGTTGCGCGCGGCTGCTCAGCGTCTGGGCCAGTTCGTGAGCGCCCCCTTGAGGAGGCCAGGGTCGTTCGGGTTGGGGCTCGGCGTACTTGTTCAGGGCTCGGTGCCACTGTTCATCGGTCATGTGCCGGGCCGCATGGTCACTGACCGGCGAGCCGACGACCCCGGTCTGGATTGGTGTCGGTGGCGACGGGACCTGGCCAGGGAACTTGCGTTCCCATTCGACGAGTCGGCGGCGTCCCGCGGCGCTACGGCGCGAGGGACAGATCGCCGACAGCAGCTCGTACTGGCTCCAGCCCCAGGCGCTGCGCTGCCCCTTCTGCCGTCGGCGTTCCCACGCCGGGTAGAAGTCGAGCAGCATCACGGTCAGACGTTCCAACATCTCGTCACTGCAATGGGGCGTAGTTGCCTCGATGAGTTCACGCGAGGCCCAGCGCGCGCTGCTCAGCCATCCCAGGCGCAGGTTGCGTTCATCGTTCAGGAGCCAGGCGATCGCCTCGTCTGCCTGGTTCATGACGGCGTAGACACGGCAGGCGAGGAAGCGCAGCTCGTGAACCGGTGAGGGAGTCAGTTGCTGCAAGGCGTCCGCAGCGGCAGCCGGGGAGTTGGCAGCCAGAGAGCGCAGTGCTGTGTCGAGGGCGGCCAGCAGTGCAGCGTCGACGCCGTGGCCGCCCACAAGGCGGTGAGCCCAACGGCCGCTGGGGGCGTAGGCGTCGGTGCGCCCCGTGCTGCCTGCCGTAGCCACGTCGATGACAAAGGGCAGGACCTGGCTCACGTAGGCTTCCGGCTCGGCCTCCGCGATGCGGGAGAGGACCGTGTCGGCAACCTGCGAATACGTTGACAAGTGCCCGGATTCGAAGGGGTCACCGGAGCCATCGACGCGCGCTCGGACAAGGTGACGCCGCAGATAGGCACCTACAAGACGCGCAGCGGGAGCGGGAGCAGTCTCGGCCAAACCGTAGAGGAGTGACCAGAAGTCACTGTTCACCGCGATGGGTCCACGCGCCTCGTCCGCATGTCCGCTCTCGACCAGGTCGACGGCGAGGTCGATGAGGCCGGGTGTGAGCGCCCACTCAATCAGCCGCAGAAGCCTCTGTCCCCACTGTGGCGTGGTGCCCACATACGGTCGCACCAGCTCCGCAACACGCTCGGGTCGGTGGCGCGCGACGGCCAGCAGTTCAGGGAACGCAGCATCGGCACTCTGCGGCGTGCCCAGCCAGCGTTCCCACCTCTGATCGTGGTCGGCAGCGTCAAACCACTGCGGCAGGGCGAGCAGGCCTCGTACCTTGCCCGCCACAGGAGCCTGACCCCAAGCGACCGGTTCGACGGCCTTCCAGTCAGGCAGCGCGGCATCGAGCTGCCCAAGGACCGCGATGATCACATCATGCAGGTGCAGGCGGATCCGGTCGGAGCCCAGGAGCCGGGCCACTGTGGCGCGGAAACGTTCAGGGTCTGTGCCAGCAAGGTGTTCGAGGATCTGCCGAGTCTGAGCGCGACGGAACAGGTACTGGCCTGAATTGGCCAGAAAATTGTGGATGTCCTCTCCGGCGGAGATGAAGGACCGAGCGAAGAGGAAATCGAAGTACGTCTCGTGGAAGAACCCGATCTGCTCCCCGTCGCGCACCAGCACACCGTGCGATTCGAGCACCTTGATGTGCTGGCGGGCGAAACCATCGAGGAGAGCCATGGGTGCCTGGAGCGTTTCCCGTTCGCTCATGGACGCGCACAGCATGCCCGTGATCCCCCGCCAGTCCAGCGCGGCGGCCTGTCGCTCGATCTCCTCGCGCCGTTCATCGGTGTAGCGCGCGTACAGCTCCTGCAAAGTCCGATACGAAGCGGCCCGTGCGGAGGGCGACAGCCGGCTGAAGATCGACAGGTGCAACGGAGTTCGCAGCAACTCCAGCGTCACCAGCCCCAGGCTGTCGGGATCCGTCCCGCTGGCGGACAGGACAACCCTCACCTGTTCCAGGTCCAGGACGCTGAGGGGGAACCGGACCGCCCGGGCGGGGTCTGCGACCAGACGGGACAGCCTCCGGTCGTTGTCGATATCGACAGTGCGCGCTACGAGGAGCACCTTGACGTTCGGAGCGATGACCAGCTGCGCAAGTACGTCTTCCACGGCCTCGTAGGCGTCCGACATCCTGCCGTTGTAGGTGCTGACCGCATCCAGCTGGTCAATCACCAACAGCGCCGGCGCTTCGTCCGCGACCCCAGCCAGCAGCACCGCCGGCGAGTCCGGCAGGGTCATCCTGGTCCCCAGATCCTTGGCCGTCTGCACGCTCGCGTCGGCGCCGTCCATCCGGACCGCGGCCGCCGGCCATCCCTGCTCGGCCAGCCGGACCAGGACGTCCGTGACGACCGCTGACTTACCCAGGCCAGCGCCGCCCTCGCAGACCACGATCTGCGGGCCGTCCTCGGCCACCAGACGCTGATACAACTGCTCCACGTGCGGGCGAGCCGCCATCCCGAACACAGGCTCGTCCCGCCGCACGCGCCGCACGAAGCGCTCGATGGTCCCGGCCAGCGCCGTGAGCGTTCCTGTGTCACCGGCCAACAGGCGTGGGCGTACTCCCGACACGGTCAAAAGGTGGCTGCGGATCTGGGAGCCGGTGAGGCGCTGGTGCAGGTGCTCGTCGAGATAGCCGCGCAACTGCCTGACGATCACTTCCGGATCGCCGACGAACAGCAGCTCATACTCGGAGACCACCAGGCGGCGCAGCGCCTCCGGTGAGTAATGCTCCACGTGCACGGCCTGCAGATACCGCCAGCCGACCTCCCGGTCGACCGGCACCTCGTTCACAGACCAGTTCCCGAGCACCTGTACGAACTGGGGAAGCTGGGCCTTGGTGATGATGCCCTCGAACTCCGCGAGTGTTTCGGCGGCGCGGGCCCGCTGAGCAAGATCGTGCAATTCAGGGGCCCCTGTGGACAGCACCAGGCGCACCTTCTTGCCCTCCGCAAGATGCCCTGTGACCGCCTTGAGGATCTTCCCCGCAGCATCCAGGGTCCACGGCCCCTTCGAGGGAACGTCCTTCACCTGCTCGCACCACGTGCCGTCGTCCGCCTCGAGCTCGAACTCGATCCCGGCGCCCGCCGGCCCCGGGGGCTCCAGACGAATCCGTGACGCCCGCCCCCTCAGCAACTCCGCCACCCTCAGCGCGGTCCACCAGTCCTCGTACCGGTTACCCGCCTTATCCGCAGCCCCACCCGCCAGCCCCACCCAGCCTCACTCCCCCAGGACATCCCATCGGTTCTCACCCTTTCGGGAACCGCGCCACGCGACCCTACTCCCACCAACCGACAACCATGCAGACCATCACAAAACAGCCAAAGCATGATCCTCTACGACTGCAGGCTCCCCCACAACAAACGCGCCTACCGAACAGCCCTCCCGGAGATAAAAGGCCTGCGCTCACACTCGGAACGCCTCGTCGAGCAGCTCGCCTCACGCGCCCTGACCAGGCAGCCACAGACCAAACGGCACCACCTCATCCGCGACGAAGACGGGCAGATCATCAGCGCCGACGGCGAAGGCGACGGCAAAGACCAGGAACAGGACGGCGCGCAGGGCGCGGTCGAATCGGAGCTGTTGCACTTCTCCAGCCCCCGCGACCCAGCGACCGTCGCCGCCTTCCTGCGCACCCGTGTCTACCGGCCCGAGAGCCTCGTCTGGCTCGAGGGCTACCAAGCACTCATCCGCTGGCGGACCGACAACGGGATCACCGGTCTCTACGCCGTGCCCTACAACGTGGAGACCCGGGTGGGCGTCACCGAGACGTTCCCCCTGGGCAGATGGACACACCAACAGAGAAAGGCCCTGCGGGCCGGCGAACTCGACGACCACCGCAAAGAACTCCTCGACGCACCGGAAGCCGGAATGGTCTGGGAACCAGGCGACGAAGCCTGGGAGAATAAACTCGCCGTCCTGCGCAGCTACCACCGCGCCCACCACCACCTCGCACCCCGGCAGGACACCCTTTGGGGTGACAACGACGCCGACCTGATCCCCCTTGGGCAACTGACCGCCAATTTGCGAAGGAACGGCGGCCTGGGCAAGAACGCGGAGCGGGCCGAGAAGCGCGCCGCGCAGCTCGCCGCCATCGACCCCGACTGGAACTGCCCCTGGCCACTCGACTGGCAACGCCACTACCGCATCCTCGCCGACCTCGCCGACACCGAGGCCGGCGGCATCCTCCCCGACATCCAGCCCGGCGTGACCTTCGAAGGCGACGACCTCGGCAAATGGCTCGCCCGGATGAGAGAAGCCAGCACCTGGGCGCAGCTGTCCACCGAGCAGCAGGAGCGGCTGTCCCAGCTGGGCGTGAAGCCCGTCCAGGCGCCGTCTCCCGCCCCGGCGGCCACGCGTACGGCGAAGGGCCCGAGCAAGGCAGAACAGTCGTTCCAGCGGGGCCTGGCGGCCCTCGCGCAGTGGGTCGAACGGGAAGGCGCGGACCGGCCCACGCCGCGCGGGCACAGCGAGCAGATCGTGGTCCACGGCGAGGCGGAGCCGGTGGTCGTGAAGCTGGGCGTATGGAATTCGAACACCCGGGCGAGGTGGGACAAGCTCACCTCCGAGCAGCAGGCCGCCCTCGCCGCCTTGGGCGTGCCCTGGGCGAAGGCAGCGGTGCCGGCCCCGTCCAGCCCGGCATCGGTGGACGACGGTTCCGTGCAGCCCGCGCCGTCGGACGCGCAGGCGCAGGAGGAGGATGACCAGGCCGACACCGTGACGGAGGGCGAGGCTCAGGCGGCGCGGGGCAGGGCGCGGATGTCGCGCATGAACGAGCTGATGCGCAAGCACACCAAGGCCGAACTGCTGCGCATGGCCTACGCGGGCGGCCTGGTGAACCACAACTCCCCCGAGAAGTGGCGCAAGGACGAAATCGCCTCCGCCGTCGTGGACATCGAGTTCCGCGCGGCTGACCGGCCAGCCCTGGCTCGGCCCGCCGCAGTCACCGCGCGGCCCGTTCCGGCGAAGCCGCTGCTGGAGCGGGACCACCATGACGAGTGCGAGAAGGAGTTGTACGAGGGCGGCACCTGCACCTGCGACCTCATCGAGCAGTACGGGCCGCCCTCCGAACGGGACGACTACTGAGCCTTCCCTGACTGCACCCTCCCCACCACGCCGGACCCCGGGCCCTTTCTTCAGGCCTGGGGTCTCGTGCTGTCGGGTTCGGGACGGGCGCAGTCGTACGGACCGCGTAGGCCGCTGGCAGCCGCGGGAAGAGACGTCACCAGCGACCGGCTCGAACCGGACTCGCCGCCGTGTTCTCCCAGGTACGGAGTCACGGCGTGAACTATCCAAGAGTTGGGCTCCAGAACATCAAAGATCACCGTCTGAAGCGTTAAAGGTTCCAGGTGCCAAGCACGCACCTGCCTGCAGCTTCGGGCACCAATGGTTTCCTATCGGGGTCATCTGTTATCCCATGTTTTCCGATAGCCCGGTCTGAACGGGAGGCGGCCAAGCGGTCGCACCGGAATTCGACACCCGCTTCGTACGACCGATCGGTGAACATGGACTCCGTGAACACCGAACTGACCGTGCTCAAGAGGGACATGGCCGTGAGCCAGGACGACACGATACGGATGCTGCTGGAGCAGTCCAAGCGCACCGGCCGTGCCGTCCTCATCCGGCGTGCCTTCGTCCAGGATGCCGATCCCGGCCTCCGCCTGGTCACGCGGCCCGGCCCGTTCTCCAAGATGCTGCGCAGTAACGAGCGGCTGGATCTTTTCCTCCTGATCCACTGCGTCACCGCGCGCGCCGACTGGGGCGTCACTCACCGGTCCGAGACCTGGGGCCGCGCCGCGGGGATCTCCTTCGCCACCAACGGCACGGCGAGCGCTGCGGTCTCCCGGCACCTGCACAAGCTCAAGGAACTGAAGCTGATCAGCACCGAGCCGTACGGCCGGATGACGAAAATCACCAAGTTGCTCGAGGACGGCTCCGGCGACCCGTACACGCTGCCGTCGGGCGACAAGGAGGGCTCCCGCAAGAGTACCTACTTCAAGGTGCCGTTCGCGTACTGGGAGCAGCACTACTACCGGTCGCTCTCGATGCCGGCGAAGACGATGCTGCTCATCCTCATGAGCCAGCGCAGCCCGTCCTTCGCCCTGCACAAGGCCAGGGAGTACGCACTCTGGTACGGGGTCTCCCCGTCAACGGTCGGGCGCGGCATCGAGGAGCTGAAGAAGAAGCGCCTGCTGTACGAGTTCCTCTCCGAGCAGCAGTTGGACGGCTTCTCCGTCCTCGGGCAGAGCACGCACGTCCGCTGGGCTCTCGCCGCGCCATTCGACCTGAACGTCAACAAGACGGAGCGCGAGGCGGCAGAGGCCGCCTGGACTCCTGAGGGCGTCACCCGCACCGCGCTGCGGATCGGCTCCCGTATCCCTGCGCTCTCGGGGGCCGCGATTCCGCGATGAGCACCGCCGGGGCGCTACGGCCCCCGGCCCCACGACTCCCGGCCCGGCACACCCGGGTCGGGCGCGGCGCAGGCCGCCGCCCCGCAAACGGGCGACGGCCCCCTGTTCCAGCAGGGAGCCGCCCAGTGAAGAAACCGACAGTCACTCCCCAAGGAGGCACCATCAGCATGTCCAACGAGCCTAAGGGCACTGTCCAGCCGGCGTCGACCCGGCATCACCAGGGCAACGGCAAGCTGCGCCACATCTGGTCCGCGATCCGGACCCGGCTGCGGCAGCTGCTGAACGGCGGCCTCCGCCGTCGCCTGCGCGCCCTCGCCCGTACGGCGGGCCACGGCATCGTCCGCGGCTCCGCCGGCGCCGTGGGCGCGAGCGGGACCGGGTGGATCATCTGGTGGATCCAGCAGCGCTGACCCGGCGCACCCGCTGATCCCCTCTCCCCCGACCTGGTGGTCCCGGTCCCGAGGCCGGGGCCACCAGCGGAGCACACGCCGGTCGGTGACGGGACAGCGCCACCTATAAGGCTGTCGTCCAGCTCACCGAGCCGGACGGGTCGCAGACCACCGTAGAACTGGGGCTGTTCGTCGACAATTGCTGGCACCGCGCCGACAAGCTCAGCCCGAGCGGCGCGCGGAACTCGACGCACTCGGCATGCGCGGGTAGCAGCAGCCGTCTACTGGACACGCCCATAGGCCACCCAGACCGGTGGATGGGAGTCTTAGCGATCTTCGACGATGAAGCACGCCCGCTGGTAGAGCTCGTCGAACGTGATGACCTCGACGTCCTGGATCGATGTCCGGTACAGCTCGAAGGAGTTGATCTTCTCCGGGTTCACGGCGCCGTTATGGGTGAACTCGCGCAGGCTCCCGATCACCACCACCTGCCGGGGCCGGGTGGTGGACAGTTCGACGCCGGTCGGGGTGCCGTCGTCGTCGTAGATGCGGGTGAGGAACTCGCGGGAGATGAGCTGCTGGGCCTTGCTGACCGTCTTCTGCACCTGCGCCACTCCGCCGCCCAGTTCTTTCGATGCCTGGGCCGCCGTCCTGCGCCCGCACAGCACCAAAGCCGTCGACGCAGCCCTGCTGCTGGCGGAAATGGCCGTCCCCCATCCCGCCCGTCCCGCCTGGCCCAAGACGCTGCATCTGTCGCGGGCCGAGGTGCCCTTTGAGCGGATGCTGTCGCTGGACGAGCGGCTGGAGGGTGCGGCCGCCCGCCCGGTGGTCGTGCCGGAGACGATCGTGTCGTCGACCGCGGCAAGATCTACCTCTCGCAGGGCTTCGTCGCCGCCTGCGAGACGCTCGGGGTGAGCGTGCAGCCCGCGCCGCCCCGCCGTCCGCAGGCCAAGGCCGTGGTGGAGCGCACCTTCCGCGCGATCAACGACCTGTTCTGCCAGCACGTCGCCGGCCACACCGGATCCAACCCCCACCGCCGCGGCAAGGACGTAGCCGCCGAGGCGCGGTGGACGATCCCGCAACTGCAGGACTTCCTCGACGAATGGATCACCTGTGGCTGGCAGAACCGGCCCCACGACGGTCTGCGCCACCCCGTCCTGCCCAAATCCGCCCTCACGCCGAACCAGATGTGGGCCGCGCTGATCACCATCAGCGGCTACGTACCCGTGCCGCTTACCGGGGCCGACTACCTGGAACTGCTGCCGGTGCGCTGGCAGCCCATCACCGAACGCGGCATCCGCCTCGACTACCGCACCTACAACCACGAAGTCCTCGACCCCCACCGCGGCCAGCGCTCTGGTGTCGCCAGCAAAGACGGCAAGTGGGAGGTCCACCACAACCCCCACGACGCCCGCCAGATCTGGGTCCGCCTCACCGACGGAAAGCTCCACGAGATCGGCTGGATCCACCGCGACCACGTCCACCAGCCTTTCAACGACGCCCTCTGGCGCCACATGCAGACCGAGGTCGAACAACGCGGAGACCGCGAGACGCACGAAGCCGACCTCGCCGACGCCCTCGACCAGCTCCTGCGCCACACCCGCAGCCCCGCCGGGACCGAGCACAACACCCGCCGCCGGAAAACCCCCCGCTCCGCAAGTACGGCAGCACAGCTGCCCGATCTGCCAGGCCAGCGGCGCCCCCTCGACACGGAGACCGCACCGGCCCCAGCCCCGGACTGGAGCGAGAGCCTGGACGACCTCATCGGCATCGAGGCGGCGGCCGAGACCGACACGAGCGAGCCGGAGGGTGCGGGCATGCGGCCGACCGAGGCAGGCGGATACGGGCTGTGGGACGCCGAAGCGGAAGCCGAGCAGTGGTGAACGCCTCTCCGGGCACGAGCGATGCACCGGCCGGCGGGGCCCCGTCGACAGCGGACCGGTCTCCCGGTGCCGCGGCAAGCGCCGATGGCGACGCCCCTGATCCGCAGCCTCAGTCGGTGACCACGTGGGACGGCTTCCTGGCCTTCGCCACCACACCCGTGGCGGCTCCTCCCCTACCCGGGGCGCCGCGCCGCAGCCTCGAGGAACGCCTGGCCTACCACTCGCGGTTCGTCACCGTGCGCACCCCGGCCATCGACGCGCTTGCCAAGAACGTGCGCACCCTGATGATCCTCGGCCGCCACAGACGGTCACCGCACGGCCGTCCCTCATCGTCACCGGCCCCGCCGGCGCCGGGAAAACCACCGCCCTGCTCCAGGTCGGACGCGCCTGCCACCTCGCCCACACCCGACGCCACGGCCCCACAGCCACAGCCGGGCAGGTGCCCGTCGCCTACGTCCTGGTCCCGCCCGCCGCCAGCGCCAAGACCCTGGCCACCGGGTTCGCCCGTTACCTCGGCATCCCCGTCGCCGCCGGCATGTCCCAGGCCCAGATCACCAACGCTGTCTGCCACACCTACACGTCTGCCGGAGTCCAGTTGGTGATGATCGACGAGGTCCACCGGCTCAACCCCCGCACCACCACCGGCGCCCAGACGGCGGACCTTCTCAAAGACCTCACCGAACGCATCGGCGCCACCTTCGTCTACGCCGGCATCGACGTCACCACCACACCCCTGTTCACCGGAGTACGCGGCGCCCAGCTCGCCGGACGCGCCTCCCTCATCGACTGCATCGCTTTCCCCGCCCGCCTCGGCGACCAAGAGCCCTTCCGCGACCTCGTCAAGGCGATGGAGGCCGCGCTCGACCTGCGCCACCACCGGCTCGGAACCCTCCCCAAGCTGGCCCCGTACCTGCACGAACGCACCGCCGGCCGCATCGGCAGCCTCGCCCGCCTCATCCGCCAAGCCGCCATCACCGCCCTGGTCGACGGCACCGAACGCATCACCAAAACCACCCTCGACGCAATCCGCCTCGATCACCTCGCTGAACAGCACTACCAACCCGGCACCCGGCCCCGGAGCCGGAATACCAGCACCCCGTGAGCCGGACAGACGTCGCGGCCCGTACCGCGGTCGCAATCGCCCCCGCGCAGCGCGGCGTCCTCACCGCAGAGGCATGGCTGCGGACCCCGTCAGCAGCACCGGGCGTGTTCCGCGTACGGCCACTGACCGGCGAAGCGACCGCCTCATACGTCCAACGCCTCGCTGACGCCTACCGGCTGTCGCTGCCCCAGCTCCTCGACGGCGCCGGCATCACCCTCCACGGCCACGGCACCCTGCCGGCAGCCGAATTCCACCTCAATCACAACGCGGCCCGGCACCTCGCCGCCCTGGCCGGCACCCCGCTCCCCCACCTGACGCGCGCCCTGCCCCGCCTCGCCGCCAATGACGCCGCCCACAGCACCGAGGCCGTCGGGCACTGGAAGCGGCTCGAGGTCGGGCAACAGCCCGTCCGCGCCTGCACCCTGTGCACCCGCCACCGCAGCCACAACGCCACCGGCACCGCCTGGGTCCATCGGCCACCGCACCGGCTGATGTGCCCGCGCCACCAGCAAGCCGCTCCCGACCCACGACTCACCTCCACCGTCCGCACCCAAGGCGTGCCCGAACTCGCCGCCGCGCACCACGCCCACCAGCGCCTGCTACGCCACCCCCGAGCCGCCACCGCCTGGACCACAGCACGCGCCATCACCACACGCTGGTATGAGCACCAGCAACACCTCACCCACCGCTGGCACCTCCGCCTCAACCAGCTATGCGATGCCAACCCCCACCTGACCAGTACAGGCAGCGCCTCCCCCGCACTCCTGACCTGCGACCTGGTGATCTATCCGGAAACCGTTGCCCTCGCCCGCGCACTCGCCACCCTCCCGAACCGGCCACATCGCATCACCAACGACGCCCTCACTCTCATCGCCCACCGGCTCGGCCTCACCCGCCTGACCCCCAACGCGAACGACCCACTCCGCGTCTTCCTCACCCACACGCGCCACTGACCAGCATCATGACCGCCCAGGCTGCAGCGGGTTGACTCGCGTCGTACGGCCTCAGCTGCCGACGGTGCGGCCGGCCTGCGCCCACCGGCCATCCTGAGTGACACCGAAGCTGAGCCGCCAAGGCTTGTGCCCTTCGGCTTCGCAGTCGGCCCACAGCCTGATCGTCGCGTTCTGGTACTGCCGCCGCCAGCGTTCCTCACCATCAGTGCCTTCGTACCAGACCGGCTTTACGGAAGGGTCAAGGGCGAGCCGAGTGCGGTCACCTGCTTCCAGCGGGAACGGCATGACGGTCCGACCGAGTTGGTCGGCGCCGTCGACTCCGGGCCGGAATCGGTAGGGGCCCCAGACGGCCTGTGCGATCTCGTCCGGCGTCGGACCGCCAGCGAGTCCGGGTACTCGAGTGCGGTCGAAGTCGTCGCGAATGGTGAGTCGTATGCTCAGTCGGCCCAGCTGGGCCGGACCATCGAAGCGGACGTAGAGCAGCCCATCTGACTGCTCAAGTTTCAGCCGAAGCTGTGGAGTCAGCGCGTTGTGCCAGCGGTCCCGTTCGATCTGAGCGACGGATGCCGCGGTGTCGTTCGCCTGACGTGAAGCCTTCCAAGCGCCGAATGCAGCGAGTCCGCTGAACGCGGCTGAAGCGGCCGCGATGGATGTGTCTGCGATGCCCATGCGGGACTGTAGCCCAGATGGCGCAGTTGCCATTGGACGCACCACTACACCTACAGGAAAACCAAGATCATTCCTACACAACTACAGGACCCCAGGCCAACCACCCGAACAACCAAACCGAACATCCCGCCAAGCCACGCCCATCACACCCGGACGCAGCGGCTCCGACCATCCCGAGTCCCACCTCAAAGACGGGACACCAGACCAAAGCAACCAAGCCCTATGAAGATCACTGCTCCGTCACACCCGGCGCCCACCACGAGGCGACACTCGTGCCCTCGGCCTGCACAGCCTTCGCCCACGGCACGAAAACGGTCCGCCGACTCCGTCGGCGGACCGTCACGAAAGATCGAGGTTAAGGATGAGCCCATGATTTTGCGAGGACCTCCGAGGGCGGCTGCGGCATTCCCCCAGCAATGGGTACGTGCTCAGTCCGCCGTCTCAGCTGCGGTGCCATCGTCGGCGATCCGGTCCAGCCATTCGCCCAGCAGAATGCGTTCACCGGGGGTGAGGTGCCGCACGCCGTCGCCGAGCAGGGCTTTGAGCGCGATGGCGTGGACAGCCGCCTTGCCCGCCAGGTCGCCGGCTTGGCTCCTCTGCGGTTGCACCAGGACGGAGCCGAGCACGGCATCGCGGACGCTGTCGGCCAAGCCCTCGTACTGGGACAGTTGCCCCCCCGCCTGTGCGGCGATGAGTGTGAGCGCCACACCGACACCGGATGAGTGGACCATGGCTGCCGCGGACTCGACACTCGTGCGCAGCCGGCCGGCCTTCGCGATGCCCTCCACCAGTCCCAGCAGAACCTTGTGTGCCTCCCCGGTCAGAGGGGACTCCGCATCGGGCCGGGGGTCGGCGTACAGGAGCCGGTAGACGGCAGGATTGGCGAGGGCGAAGGCGATGTGGAGATCCCAGCCGTCCCGCACCTGTTCCACCGGGTCGCCCGCACCGATATGAGCCTGCTTGGCCGCGAGGTAGTCGGCATAACCGCGCCTCGCGACGGCGTCGAGGAGTCCTCGCATATCGCCGAAGTGGCGGTAGATCGTCTGCGCCTGCACCCCGGCCGCGGCGCTCACAGCGCGCGTGGACACCGCTTCCCTACCCCCTTGGGTGAGCAGGTCGGCGGCCGCTTGCAGGATCCGCTCGCGCGGCTGGGGGATCGCTTCAGCCTCTGTCATGCATCAACGATAACAGTTGACAGTGAGCACTGATGTGTTAGCGTCGATGTATCGAACTGGTGAGCATCGATGTGATTCAGCTCAGTGATGCACATCCCCACAGAACCCCATCCACTCCTGGAGGCGTGCCATGACCACAACCCGGCCCAGCCGCGTGCTGCTGACCGGCTCCGGAACCGGGATCGCGGCCCTGGCGGCCGTCTCCCTGGCCGAGGCCGGCCACACCGTCTTCGCCTCGATGCGCGACCCCGAAGGCCGTAACGCGGCCAAGGCCCAGGCCCTGCGAGACGCCGCCAAGACCGCCGCCGGATCCCTGAGCGTCGTCGAGCTGGACGTCCTGTCCGAAGAATCCGCACAGAGCGCCGTCACCGAGATCAGGGAAGAGGCCGGCGGCCTGGACGTGGTGGTGCACAACGCGGCACACCTCCTCGTCGGCGTCACCGAGGCGTTCAGCCCCGAGGAAGTACTGCGGGCCTTCGATGTGAACGCCGTCGGTGCGCTGCGCGTCAACCGGGCCGTCCTGCCGGTGATGCGCCGTCAGGCATCCGGTCTGCTGCTGTGGGTCGGCTCGGGCACCACCCGGGCGATCCCACCATTCCTCGGCCCCTACACCGCCGCAAAGGCCGCCTTCGACGCCTTCGCCGACTCCACCGCCTGGGACGTGGCCGTCTACGGCATCGAGACCACCATCTTGATGCCCGGAGTCTTCACCCAGGGCACCGCCCACTTCACCAACGCCGCTTTCCCGGCCGACACCGAGCGCACCACCGCCTACGACAAGATCGCCCCGTACCTCGCTTCCATGGGCGAGGACACCGAGCGCCTCATGGTGGACGGCGTCTCCGCCGATCCTCAGATCGTGGCCGATGAAATCGTCCGCATCGTCGATCTCCCCGAGGGCCGGCGGCCCCGGCGCGCCGTCGCGGACGGCTCCGACTACGGCGCCGAGATCGTCAACGGCGCCGCCGAGGAACTGCGGCTGCGTCTGGCCCGCCGCATGGGCGTCACCACGCTGCTCCAGCGCGCCTGACCGCCGACCACCCCCGAACACCTGTCCGCGCCAAAGGAAGACCAATGACCCTCGCAACCCGAACCCTGGGCGGCCACGGCCCCCGAGTCTCCGCCATCGGCCTCGGCACCATGGGAATGTCCGACCTGTACGGCCCCTCCGACCAGACCGAGAGCATCGCCACACTGCACGCGGCCTTCGAAGCGGGCATGAACCTCATCGACACCGCCGACTTCTACGGCTCTGGCGACAATGAGATGCTCATCGGCCGGGCGCTGAAGTCGCGCAGCCGCGAGAGCGTCGTCCTCAGTGTGAAATTCGGCTCCCGCCGCACTCCCGACGGCGGCTTCCAGCCCGTCCCCTACGACGTCTCCCCCGAAGCCGTCAAGGACCGCCTGGCCTACTCCCTGCGCCGTCTGGGCACCGACTACATCGACATCTACCGCCCGGCCCGCCTCAATCCGCAGATCCCGGTGGAGGAGACGGTCGGTGCCCTCGCCGAGATGCGGCAGGCCGGCTACATCCGACATATCGGGCTCTCGGAGGTCGGCCCGGACACCATCCGCCGCGCCGCGGCCGTCACTCCCATCAGCGACGTGCAGATCGAGTACTCCCTGCTGTCCCGCGGACCGGAGAAGACGATCATCCCGACGCTGCGCGAGCTCGGCATCGGGCTGACCGCCTACGGCGTCCTCTCCCGCGGCCTGCTCAGCGGCCACTGGTCCCCCTCACGGGCACTGAGCGGCAATGACTTCCGTGCCCACAGCCCCCGGTTCCAGGGCGAGAACCTCGAAGCCAACCTGCGCCTGGCCGAGGCCCTCGGCCGAGTCGCCGGACGTCTGGGGGCGACCACCAGCCAGGTGGCCATCGCATGGGTCGCGGCTCGAGGCAGCGACATCGTTCCCCTGGTCGGCGCCCGTCGGCGCGAGCGCCTGGCCGAGTCCCTCGGAGCCGCCGACGTCAAGCTCGACGCCGAGACCCTGGCCGAGATCGAGACAGCGGTCCCCGCCGGAGCCGCAGCCGGCGAACGCTACGCCGCCCCACTGATGAGCACGCTCGACAGCGAGCGCTGACCCCGAACGCCCGGCTGGCCCAGGACAGCCAGCCCAGCCACCCCTTTCCTCACCCATTCGAAGGACGTCTGTCATGACTGACACCACGAACCGCGTCGCACTGGTCACCGGCGGCTCCGGCGGCATCGGCCGCGCCGTCTGCGAACGCCTCGCCCGCGAGGGCTACACGGTCGCCGTCCACTACGCCGGCAACAAGACCCGGGCCCAGGAAACCGCCAACGCCGTCGCCACCTTGGGCTCCAAGACCATGCTCGTCGGCGGTGACATCGCCGACGAGACCCAGATGACCGCCGCCTTCGACGCCGCCGAGAGCGAGTTCGGCGGCATCGACGTCGTCATCAACACCGCCGGCATCATGCTGCTCTCCCCCATCGCCACCCTCGACCTCGACGACCTGGACCGGATGCACCGCACCAACATCCGCGGCGCCTTCGTCGTCTCCCAGCAGGCCGCCCGCCGACTCCGCAGCGGTGGCGCGCTGATCAACCTCACCACCTCCGTCACCCGCCTCCAGTTCCCCACCTACGGCGCCTACGTGGCCAGCAAGGCCGCGGTCGAGGGCATGACCATGATCCTCGCCCGGGAACTGCGCGGCAGGGACATCACCGTCAACGCGGTCGCCCCCGGCCCGACCGCCACCCCACTGTTCCTGGACGGCAAGGACCAGGCCGCGATCGACAACCTGGCCAAGGCCGCCCCGCTGGAACGCCTGGGCACCCCCGACGACATCGCCGAGACCGTCGCGTTCCTCGCCGGTCCCGCCCGCTGGCTCAACGGTCAGGTCCTGTTCGCCAACGGCGGCATCGCCTGAGCGTGTCCGCGCCCAACGGCCGGTCCAAAGACCACCGCTCCCCCGTCCGCTCATACCTGCACACGACCGCCTCAAGGAGCTTTCCATGAGTAACATAGTCCTGATCACCGGCGCATCCAGCGGCTTCGGCGCCCTCACCGCCCGCTCCCTGGCCGACCGCGGCAACACCGTCTACGCCGGCATGCGCCAGACCACAACCCGCAACGCGGCCCAGGTCCAGGCCGCCGCCGACTACAGCCGTGAGCACGGCGTCGACCTGCGCTCCATCGAGCTCGACGTCAACTCCCAGCAATCCGTCGACACCGCCGTCGCCCACGTCATCGCCGAGCACGGCCGCATCGACGTCCTGATCCACAACGCCGGCCACATGGTCACCGGCCCCGCCGAGGCCTTCACACCCGAGCAGCTGGCCGAGCTCTACAACGTGAACGTACTCTCCACCCAGCGCGTCAACCGCGCCGCCCTCCCCCACCTCCGCGCCGCCGGCCGCGGACTGGTCATCTGGGTATCCAGCACCAGCGTCAAGGGCGGCACCCCGCCATACCTGGGCCCCTACTTCGCCGCAAAGGCCGGCATGGACTCCCTCGCCGTCAGCTACGCCGCCGAACTGGCCCGCTGGGGCGTGGAAACCTCCATCGTCGTGCCCGGATCGTTCACCAGCGGCACCAACCACTTCGCCCACTCCGGCAAGCCCGAGGACACGGACATCGAGGCCGCCTACGAAACCAAGTACCCCGGCCTGGTCGAACAGGTCGCCAAGAAGCTCGCCGGCCTCGCCCCCGCCGACGCCGACGCCTCGATGGTCTCCGACGAAATCGCCCGCATCGTGGCCATGCCCCCCGGCCAGCGCCCCTACCGCGTCCACATCGACCCCGCCAACGACGGCTCCGAGGAAGTCTCCAACGTCGCCGACCGCATCCGCGGCGAATTCCTCACCCGCGTAGGCCTCACCGACCTCCTCACAGTCAAGCCCAACGCCAACTGAGCCGCGGTTGCGCAGGACCCTGACCCTGAGCGCAGACGCCATACAGGCCTCCTGCAACAGGGCCGGAAGAAGGCCGGACAGGGATACCGCCGCACCTATGGACAGCTCCCGGCTGTGATGCCGTCATCAATGGCGACGGCACCACAGCAACCGCGGACCGACTTGCACAGACCTGTATCGCCGTAGTGAATCCCGCAGATGGCCGGCCTGGCGCGGCTCACGCAACCGCACCGGACTGTCACCGCCCACCCTGCGCCCGCAGCGGAACACGTCCCGGCCTCTCAAGGGCCTGATCGCGGGCGGCGTCCACGGCCTGGTGCTCAGTACCGCGGCCGCGAGCTCCCACGTGCCGGTGCCCATCGCGTCGAACGCCTCCGTGCGCACCGCGCGGTCACCGTCGGCGCGGGCCCTGCCACACAGGGCGGGCATCGGGTCTCGGCGCCTGGCGGGCAGGCGGCCACCAGGGCCTCGCTCGTGCCGGAGACGACGCGCAGTGCGTGCCCGCTCCACACCCTGCCGGAGCGGTCCACGTCGCGCCGCACCACCGCCGGTCCCGTCTCGAAGCTGCGCACTCATTTCCTCCTTCACCGCGGCCGGGCTGTTCGGCTCCCGGTGTCCAGCCCAGCGCCGACCAAGTGGCCCGGGGAAGCCCCCGTTAGCTGGAGGTTGCCCAGGGGCCCCTTTCCGCCGAAAGCAGTCGGGCGCGCCGGGTGTTCTCCAGAACTGGGGGGATCGTGTCGGCCGGACCGGACAGGATCGGTTCGCGTGCGTCGGCCCAACCGGGAAGGTCAGCCGAGGCCGGTGATTCCTGACGCGGCACGGGGCCGGTTGCGGGCCCACTTCTTGAGATCGCGGACGCGGTAGAGAAGTTCGGCGCCGCGCTTGTCGACCGAGCCGGGGGACGTGGGGCCGCTGGCGCGGACGTAGCGCAGCGCAGCAAGGGTGATGTCCGGCAGGTGGTGTCCGCGGGCCCCGCGCAACCCCACCGCCTGGCCGTCATCCACCGGGTTCGCCGGCGACATCGCCGCGGTGGTGGCGTCGCCTGGGCCGGAGGCCGGATCGGGAGTGGCGGTGTCCGCCGTCGTGCTCCAGGCGCCGCTAGCGCAGCAGAGGAGGACGTCGTGGTGCTTGTGCGTCGCCAGGAACTGCGCGGCCGTGGCCCCGAACCACCCGATCAGGAACACCGCCTTGGTGTCGATCTTCGCCAGCGACTCCGACTGGCGTGTCAGGCACGAGGGCCACCTCGTTGCTGAGGAGCTCCAGCGTGTCCTTCTGCGCCTCGACCTCGGCCGGAGTCATCGTCATGCTGAGAGCCTAGGAGCCAGGACCGGGAGGCCCACAGCCGATGCACAGGAAGCGGCGACCGGCGAGAGCGGCTCACGCGCCTCCGGGTTCCTCCGCGCGCCGGATCTCGCACCGATCGAACAGACGGGCGAAGTAGCTGTAGACGGCCAACCGTTCCATGCCCTCCTGTTCGGTCAGCTCATCGCGGGTGTGCGTCGCGACGTTCCAGACCGTGAGGTTCAGTCCGGTCGCGGAGCTATCGAGCGCGCCAGCCAGCGGTGCCAGACCTCCGCGCATGCACTTGACCGTCTCGCCTTCCGCCGAGCCGGGCCAGGCAAACCTGGGCTTGCCGATCTCGGGCTCACCCGCGGAGAGGGTCTGCTGCCAGAACAAGGTGCCGCTCACGTCATCGCGGCCCAGACGTCCCTTCCAGTGCACGGTCAGCGCCTCCGAGGCCTCCCGCACCCCGACCCGGTACTGGCGGGCAGTCAGTGCGCAGCCGCCGCCCAGATGGCCCCATGAAGTCCGGACGAAGCAAACCCCGGAATCATGGACTCCGAGACCGCTTCGGCTTCGTCGATCGCGATCCAGTAGCGCGAAACCATACCGCTCTCGGGATGTGACAGGCAGACAGAAACATCGGCAGTGACTGTTCCACCCAGTTGAGAGTGACCCGCCGACGCTTCCAGTAGACACGATACCGCCACCCCTATCCGCATTGCCGGCTGTCCGCCATTCCCGCCCCACCCCTCCGACGATCCGCACCTTCTGCGTTCTGCCGACCAGACTGGTCACGCAGACCCGCCACCGCACGCTGCGCAGGAATCCTGCCGGGCACGCCTCACACCGGATCACCGCATTGCTGCCTGGAGGGAACTGGACAGCAGGCGTACGACGCCGAGCAGGACGCTCAGGGCGTGGCCTGGGCGCAGGAGCGTGAAGCAAGGCGGCAGAGCGCTGTGGACCGGCACGCCGTGTGGGTGCGTGAGCGTCTGGAGGTGAAAGACGAACTGCGGGCGCAGGTACGGCTGTCCCCGGACACCAGCCGCCGCCTGCGTGCCATCGCAGCCCGAGCGGGTCTCCAGCTACAACAGGTCATCGCCCAGCTCGCCGGCCACATCCGGACGAACGAGGACGGCGCGTGGTGGCCGCCCCGTTCACCCCACACCGACCGCCACGCGCCCGGACCGGCCCCGTGACCCCGCAGCCGACGGCGCTCTCATTCGGGCCGGGCCGCACCGCCGACCGTGTGCATGTGCCGCAGCCCCTGCCGGTAGGAGTCGAGCAGCCCGGTCTCGGCGTACGGGAGCTTGAGGTCGCGGCAGTGTTCCCGGACCAGAGGCTGTACGAGCCTGAGGTGGGGCCTGGGCATGTTCGGGAAGAGGTGGTGCTCGATCTGGTAGTTCAGCCCGCCCAGGAGCCAGTCGGTGACCGGCCCGCCCCGGACGTTCCGCGAGGTCAGCACCTGGCGGCGCAGATGACCCCAGCGCTCGCCCGCCGGGTCGGGCATGTCCATGCCCTTGTGGTTGGGCGCGAAGGCCATTCCCAGGTGGAGCCCGAAGAGCGCCTGATGGAGAGCAGCGAACGCGACGGCCTTGCCCACCGGCAGACAGGTCAGCAGCAGGGCACCGTAACCTGCCGCGTGCAGCGCCAGCAGCACGCCCTCCACAGCCCGCTCGCGCACCGGCTGCCGCCACAGGTCCCGGACACTGCTCACCTTCAGGGCGATGCCTTCCAGCAGCAGCATCGGGAAGAACAGCCAGGCCTGGTGGCGGGTGACCCAGCGGGCGAAACCGCGGCGCACAGCGGCCTGCTCCGCAGTCCACACGAGTGCGCCGGCGCCGACGTCCGGGTCCTTCCCGATGTGGTTGGGGTTGGCGTGGTGCCGGTTGTGCTTGTCGTTCCACCACGCGTAGCTCATGCCCAGAAGCAGATTGCCGTGGAGGAGTCCGATGGCGCGGTTCGCCCGGCGGCCGACCGCGATCTGGGCGTGCCCGGCATCGTGGCCGACGTAGGCGGTGCGGGCGGACCAGATGGCCAGCGGCACGGCGAGCAGCAGCGCCCACCACGTGTCCTGGGCGAGGACGAACCCCGTCACCACAGCGGCCAGGGCGAGGAAGTTCACGGTGATCATCCGCGCGTACCAGCCCTTGCGGCGCTCCAGCAGCCCCTGTCCCCTGACCTTCCGCAGCAGGGGAGTGAACTCACTCCCCTGCTGCCCGGTGGCACCGACGGGAGCGGTGAACGGCGACGCGGTGGTCTGGGACATGAAGGACTCCGGTCAGCGAATCGGCCAGTAACGCTCTGACCTGCCTAAACGTACGGACCGGGGACCATGCGGCGCCATGGCGTCAACACCCGGGCCACACCGGGGGCCAGCCCCAGCACCCCGAAGGGGGCTAGCGACACCCCCACCCCGACCTCCAGACGACCACCACACCCAAAAACCCGCGCCACCCCAGCGTCCCGGAGCAACCGCAGCCTGCGGCACCGCACCATGACCACCCCTCCGCGCCGACCACCGCGCCGGTGGTCCGGGACACAGTCACGGTGAAAGTACGCCGACCGCCACCGCCCACGATCGCGCCAGCCACCCCGTTGAGCCCGAACCACATCATGGAATAAGACCCGATGAGGCAGACGCCGCCACCGCAGCCGTGATCATTCGCCGGAACAGGCCGGACCGTGCCCCAGCCTCAACGCAGGCTCCTCCAGAACCACCAGAACCCCCACCGAAGCCGTTCCCGACTGGGCAGACACGGACGCGGGCCGGGCGCCGGAACGGACACCGAGACAAGCAGAACCGACTACATGAACACAGCCTGCAGACAGGGACCTCCCAACCACCCTCCACACCTACGCCTCGGGCATCAACTGGACCAGCACAGCCAGCCAGAACACCGCGAGTTACTCGAAAGCATGGTCGACAGCCTCCTCCGCATCCGCGCTCACGGCCCGCGCAAGGACTGCCCCTCCTACCAGAACACCGTACGCAACACCAAAGGGAAGGCACACGAACACCGCACCGGATAAGACTCCCGCCCCGACCCAACCCTCACCCACACACCAGCCGACGTCACCATAGTGCCCACCGGCCGCCTGCACGACGAGGACGAGGATGAGTGGGCCAACGTGCTGCAGCACGCCACCATCGCACTCGACCTGCGGGAGCACTTCCGCGACCCCCACGCCATCAGTGCCGACCTGCGCCGGCTCACCGCCCACGGCCAGGCCGTGCACAACACGGTCATGGAGACCCCCGGCCTGCGGCAGGCCGTCGCCGCGGCCGCCCCGCAGGTCCAGGGCTACCTCGCCGGGCCCACGGCCGCGCCGGTCACCGCAGTGACCCAGTACGCCGACAGACCCCACCGAGCCAATCACCGGAGTACCGCAGGACGCCTCAGGCGGCAGCACCCCCGCTCGGCCTAACCGTCCACCTCGTACTGCCCCACCTCACGGAAGTACCGCAGGGCCTCCGGGGAACCGTCGTCCAGGGCTGCGTTGACAGCGGCGCGAAGGGCATCACTGATGCCCGGGTTCGCGAGCATGCGCACTATATAGACGGCATCGTCCTCGGCCTGCGCCAGCCGATAGCCAGTTTCCAGCCAGGCGCGCATCTCCTCGGGAGAATCGCTGTCGAGGAGCTTGTTGGCCTCCTCCATGACCCGCTTGTCATGGTTCTGTGTTGCCACGTGCAGGATACGGGCGATGGCGACCCGGTCGTCCTCGGCCTGAGCCAGCCGATAGCCGGTCTTCAAGAAGGCCCGCATGTCCTCCACGGTGCCGTTGAGGGCC
The DNA here is from genome assembly GCF_042868035.1 of Streptomyces sp. NPDC007875. Classification (NCBI taxonomy): domain Bacteria; kingdom Bacillati; phylum Actinomycetota; class Actinomycetes; order Kitasatosporales; family Streptomycetaceae; genus Streptomyces; species Streptomyces sp. NPDC007875. The sequence goes on from NZ_JBIADZ010000049.1 coordinate 31,099, forward strand.
TCATTAGCCTCCCGGACGACCCCCCGGCCGCTGTCCTCGTCCGCCAGGATGACGGCGATCGCGGCACGCAGTTCATCCTCCGACATCTCGTCCACCGGCGTGCCGGACACGACCGCCACCGTAGTAGCGGTGGCCCCGGCCGCCGAACCGCCGGCAAACGCCGGGACGGTGAACAGGAGAGCTGGTGTCAGGGCGGTGGCCACGACAAGCAGAGCGGCACGCATCGGTCTCATGAATGAACGCCTCCGTGATCGAACTTCAAGTAAGCCGATGATCACCCATCCGCGCCAAAACTGCACCAGAAATCCGCCAATCCGGAAAAGAGCCAGCGGACTCACCGAAATCCTTATCCGAGCACGTCGCGAACGCGGCCCCCGCCACGACATCGACCTCGAGCACCCCACGGCCACCTCCCCCGCGCGCTGAAGACACCGAACGCACGGCGACACGGCCAGATCCGCTGCTCCCACCAGCCAGGAGTACCGGGTTGGCCACCATAGGCCGCGTTGAGGACGCGCACGTTCACCTCTTTGACCACTGCCGCGACGTCACGGCGGGCCCGGGGCGAGAGGGGACTGGAGCACCCGCTCCAGTCCCCACCAGCCCCCAAAGCGGGTCGTAGTCGCAGCACGAGCACCCGTAACAGCCGGCCGTAGTAGTACGGCCCGGAACCGAAGCCCACGCCAGCACCAACAGCACACCTCACCTGCCTGACCCCCAGCGCGAACCTCCCATACACCAACTCCAGCGTCGTCTTCCCCCCGGACCGGCGGCCGGCCGCGGCAACAGCCGTCACGATCAACGGCGCGAACCTCATCGACGTGCCACGCAACGACGACTGGCGCTTCGACCCCCGCCTCCCCGAAACCCAGCAAGCCGGCCACCCCCTCTACAAAGACAACCCCCTCAGCAAAGGCCACCTGGTCCGCAGACTTGACCCGGCATGGGGCGCGGAAGCGCCCAAGGCGCATGACCATGATGTCGTCGGCTCCGATGCAGCCGGAGAACAGGCCGCAGGCCCACCCGAGTTGGAACACCGGCACTACCGCGCCGAGCGCCGCGAACACCGACAGCAGGAAGCCGGGCACCGCCTTGATCGGCACCAGTATCGAGCGGAACACCAGCATCAGCCGAAGGAGGACCAAGCCGACCACAAACGCCAAGTAGGGCAGCAGCGCATCGTTGAGAACCTGCCAGAAGCCGATGTTGATGGCCGTGGTGCCGGACAGGTAGATCTGCGCACTCGTCTCCCCAGGCGGGCCGTCCGCCTGTGCACGGATGTCGTGCACCGTCTCGGGTCGTCGCCGCGATGGCCCGGTTCGACGGTGTTGGGTATGTACCAGAGAAATTCCAGGCCGGTGAGCGCGGAATGCGGCGGGGCGGCGGAGTTCAACAGGCCCGGCCCGCCTACCTCTTGAGGGGCTCAATCCCGAGGAGGGCTGCCGTCTTGTCGTAGACGCAGCGGGCGAGCGCATCGTCCTGGGCCAGGCGCGAGGGCATGTCCGCCTTGGACTTGGTGAAGCAGCCGCCGCTGGGCTGCGGCGTCGGCAGAGCACTGGAGAGCCATACCGGGGTCTTCACGCCCTCCTCGATCGGGATGGCGAACGGTTTGAACAACGGCGCGGTCAGCCACATCAGGCCACCGGCATTGCTGTTGATCGCGGTGCCCTTCACCATCCCCGGGTTGGCGCTGTACATGTACATCCCGTCCGGCAGGCGGCGGGCCAGCTCGCGGGCAGCCAGCAGGCTGACCAGCTTGCTGGTGGCGTAGACGTTCGGCTGGTTGTAGAAGCGGTTGCCCCACGAAGTCCCGCCCACATCCGGGTTGTTGGCGTCGAGCTTGCCTCGCTTCTCCACGAACGGGGACATATTGATGATCCGCGCTTCGTCGGTGAGCGCCCTTTCGGCCAGCAGGGCGTGCGTAAGGAGGAACGGGGCGTGGTGGTTGATGGCGTAGGTGCGCTCGACACCGTCCGCGGTCTGCTGGTACTTGGGGAAGGCCGCGCCCGCATTGTTGATGAGGACATCCACAGGGACACCGTCGGCCGTCAGCTTCGTGGCCAGGAAGCGGACCTGCGACCACTGCTCCAGGTCGGCCGTGTAGGTCCTGGGCGGCGTGGCGTTGCTGCCGGCGGGGGCCAGAGCCGCCAGGCTGTCGGCCGCGGCACGAGTGCGTACCTCGTCCCGGCCGACGAGCACGACGCTCTGGCCGAGTTTGACCAGGTGGCGTGCCGTCTCCAGGCCCAGGCCCGAACCGCCGCCGGTGATGACCGTGGTCTTGTTGTCCATTGCCGTTCCTTGTCCGGGTGCTCCGTCACTGGGCGGCCTCGCCGGCCGGTGTCGTCCGTCGACGACTTCGCGCAGCAGTGCGTGCAGGCGCAGTCGGCTCTCGCGGTCAAGGCGGTCGAACGGTGAGTGCTCGGTGGTGTGCTCCATGACGCGGTTGCGCAGGTCACATCCCCCGGGGGTGAGCTGAATGATCTTTGCGCGCCGGTCGCGCGGCCGTACTCGCGCACGGTCATGGCCGCCGCGCGCGGCCTGGTTGCGGCCCGGGGCGACCACGCGGCCCGCTCCCATCGCGAGCGCGACCGCGACCGCGCTGCTGCCGAGGTTGCCGGTGGCCCCGCTGACGAGCAGCGTCTCGCCGGCTGCGAGCCCGCCTGCCAGCAGCCCGCCGTAGGGGATGGCGTGCACGCTGAGTGCGGCCCAGCGGGCCGGGTCGTCCCCTGCCACGGCGGGCAGCGGGAAGACGTTCTCCGTCGGGACCCGCATACGTTCGGCGAACGACCCGCCGTGCAGGTACCGGGCGAGCCGCGCGCCGCCCTCACCGCGCGAGCTCCAGCCCTGAAGCGTGATGTCGGGCGTCAGGGCGTCGTCCCGCGAGCGCACCGTCGAGCCGCACCACACCAGGTCCCCGACGCGCAGCCGGGTGGCGTCCGGGCCGACGTGGACGATCCGCCCCACGCCGCCGATACCGGGCACGACGGGAGGGACGAGGGGGTAGTTCCGCTTGCCGCCGAAGACCTCGGCCGCGTAGGGCGCCACGCAGGTGGCAAGGACCTCGACCACCACCTCACCGCCGCCGGCCTCGGGGTCGGGCACCTCCCGCACCCTGAGCGGGACGCCGAACTGCGTCAGAACTGCCGCTCGCACCTGTCGGTGGCCGATCTGGGACGGCTGGCCGTCCGGGGCGGACGTGCTGCGAGGCTGGCCCCGCTGCCGGGCGGCGACGGGGCGGCGTTCGAGGTGGACCGGGTGGTGAACAACAGTGGCCTGGTCGGTCTGGGCGGGCACCAGGTGCTGGCGGCGGAGATCCTCGGCGGCCGCCAGGTGGGTATCCGGATCGACGGCGAGACACTGTCGTTCTTCGATCCGTCCTCGCGGGAACTGCTGCGGGTGCGGCCCAACCCGCTGACCAGTGAGGAAGTCCGCAGGCTGCGGGGCCTGCGTCCGGCCGGACCGCCGCCACGGCCCGGCGTCGAGCCCGTGCGGGTCCAGCGGCGGGTCAGCGCGGTGGGCACGGTCATGGTCTGTCGGCAGGTCGTCTCCCTCGGCCGTCCCTACGCAGGGCAGACCGTGACCGTCCACGTGTCCGACACGACGATCAGCGTCGAGCTGGACGGCCAGGTCCGGGTGATCCGGCGCACGACCGACGTCCCGGTCCGTAACGTGAAAGCGAACAAGCCCCACGGGGCTCCCTACGTTGTCTAGGCCCACCGTCAAGGATCACCCGGGACCACAACGTCAAACATCAGCTGGGATCCGACAATCTTGCGTCGGGCAGCCGTCTATTTCGCTCGGGAGGTGAAGTGAAGACCCGCCGCTGGGACTTCATCTCCGAAAACTGCGCTGACTTCGCCGTCCAGCGGCTGTGACGGGTCCTGGGGGTGTCCCGCTCCGGCTACTACCAACACCACGCCACGGCACCGGCCCGCGCGGAGCGCCAGGCGCCCGAGGACCGGGCAGTCGCTGAGATCCGCGCCATCCACGCCGAACACCGCGGTGCCTACGGCGCCCCGCGCGTGCATGCCGAACTCCGCTCGCGCGGGCGGAAGATCAACCGCAAGCGCGTGGCTCGGCTCATGCGGATCAACCGCATCGCCGGCCGACACCTGCGATGCAAGAAGCGCACACAGGGGTGCGCAATACGTCAGCCGGGCGTTCGCTGATGCCTGCCGCCGGCACGGCATCCGCCGCAGCATGGGGCGCGTCGGATCGAGCTACGACGATGCCCTGGCCGAGTCGTTCTTCCAGGGCCTCAAGCGGGAGTTGCTCCACGGACGGCGCTGGACGTCGAAGGCGCAGACGCGCCTGGAGCTGTTCCGCTGGCTCGCCTACTACAACCGGCGTCAACGGCACTCCGCCCTCGGCTACCTCGCACCGATCGAATTCGAACAGCGACTGATCACAGCAACTACGCTGTCACTCGCCGCATGAAACCCGGTGTCTACTCCCGGGGATCAACCTCAATCGGGTCAGTGGACGGCGGAAGCGGACAGGAGGGCGAGTCCCGCTGGAGTGGCAGCGTGGCGGGCATGTTTGCCGTCCCGGCGCCGCGTGCTGGGCCGCGTACGTGACCATGCGCAGTTCCCGGGACTGGCCAGGATGCCGTATCCGGCCCAGTCGGTGGCGTCCTGCCTGTAGGCGGCGCAGAAGGTCACTTGCCAGGATCAGATCGGGACGGCCATCACCAGCAGCCCACGTCAGTGTCCTGCCCTCTCGACGCTTCGTTCCGGAGGCTGGGGCCGACATGCCCTCGCGGCCGGGAAGGCTCGCTCGAGGTTGCTGCGGCTGGGTGCCGATCGCCGCCACCGCAGCCGGTGGCGGCGTAGTGGCTTCCCTCTCCGGCGCCACCGCGTCAGGACATCACGCGCAGGTAGGTCGGCCAGCCGATGCGGTTGAGGAGCCGGAACATCTTCTTGATGTCGGTCGGGTTCAGCTTTGCGCAGCCGTTGGACTTGTAGTCGCTGGCGCCGTCCCAGCGGCGGGGCTCGCTGCCGCCCTGGCTGCCGTCGCGGTTCATCTCGGAGTGGATGAACATCTCCGTACGCGTCAGGGTGCGCTTGGAGCACTTCATGTCCTGGAGGTAGATGGCGTAGCCCTTGATGAGCTGGCCGTTGTAGGTGCGGGACTTGAGCCTGATCTTCCAGTTGCCGTTCGGCAACCAGCCCTTGGCGGGCACGCAGTCGTCCTTGATGCCGAGGCCCGAGCCGGCCCGGTAGGTGGCCCAGAGTTTCTTGCCCTGGTAGACGGAGAGCCGCGAGTCGGTGGGGTCGTCCTGGTTCTTGTCGAAGACCAGGGCGGTCGCCGTGGCCGCCGACGGCGCCTCGGCAGGCTCCTGTGCGGTGGCGACCGGTGCCAGGGCCAGTGTGGTCGCTACGGCCCCAGCGATCATGGCGCCGAGCAGGTGACGTCTGTTACTGCTCATGCGTTTACCTCGTTCTTCCCGCACGGCTCGGTGCCCCCGGCCGCGCGTGTGTGGCGTGTGTGGTGTTCGTGACGCGTGGGTGAGCGGCGGGTGCCCATGACACCGGGCCGATAGGTGCGAGCACACCCCGCCTACGGCGCGAGCAGGGGCGAGCGGCGCGGCCTGCCCCTGGTGCGCGGTCAGGCGATGGCGAGGCGTACCTGTGCCGAGTTCGTCCTGGCGAAGGTGAAGGAGAACTGTTCCCGGCCCCCGGAGCTGCATGCGGACTTCGTACGGTAGGCACCGTTGCCGGCGTTGATGCGGACCACGGCGCATTTGCTGTCCATGCGGGTGTCCTGGAGCCAGCCCGAGACCTTCACGCCGCCACCCGAGCAGCGCAGGGTCCAGCTGGCCGATGCGCCATCGATCACTGGGGACGCGGAGGACGGGCAGGTGGCCGCGCTCGCTGGCCCGGCGACGCCGATGGCGAGGCCACCGGCGAGGATGGTGGCCGATACAACGGACGTGATGCTCTTGCGGATAGCGGACATGGGTGTCCTTTCGGGAGGCGTGCTGACAGGAAAGCGGACCGGGACCAGGATCTGTCGCCCGTCGTTGGGGCGGGCCGTCCGATGGTGCCGGTGGCGGAACCAGCATTGCCAGGCCGAGGGGGTGGGAGAAGTCGATCCCGGCTGTTTGCCGAGGCGCATCGATGCGTCCTGCATGGCAGGGCTCTGGCCTGGGAGTATGGCCGATGTATGCGAACTGCACGATAGGCCAGCGTGCCTGGGGCGCGTGCGCCATGCATGGGCGGCGGGCGTGCCGGGCTTCTCACTCGGAGGCGGAGGGCGGTGGGCTGATGGTTTTCTGGTAGTCCGGTGCCGTGACGGGAGGGAGTTGCTTTACCAGCAGGGCCAGCCAGGTGTCCGCATTCACCCGGCCGGTCACGGATACGCCATGAGTGCGCTGGAAGAACCTCACGTCCTCGGCAGTCGCCGCGGTGAACCTCCCCGACACGGCCGTGCCGCCCTGACCCACGTTGTTCAGAAGTTCCTGCACGGCCCGCACCTCGAAGGTTCCGGATCCGGGCCCGACCTCCTTCACCAGCTCCGGCCAGGTGTTCCTGCCCACCTTGCCGTCGACTGTCAGCTCTTTCCTGCGCTGGAAGTCCATGACGGCGTCCCGGGTTTCCTCCCCGAAGAAGCCGTCGGCCCGCACCTTGTAGCCGTGCGCGTTCAGCAGGTTCTGCACGGCGCGGGCACGGGTGAACTGGTCCTCCTTGCCGATGCGTAGCAATGGCCACTCGTACGGCCTCTCGCTCGCGGAGACGGCACCGGCCGCACCGTCGGCCGTGGCTCTGCGGTCCTGAGTGGAGAGCCGTTCGTGGACGACCATTCCGGCGGTGAACGCCAGAATCATGGCCACCGCGACCAGGACCGGCCGGAGCCACTGGGAGTGGGTCCAGCCGGATGTGCCACGGCTATTCGTGCCGGGCTCGGCGGCGGTGCTGGGGGTGGCATCCGCTCCCTCCTTCCCGGGTGCGGGGGCTTCGTCGGATCCGTCCGCGGCTCTCCCTTGCGCGGCGTGCTCCCCTCTACTGTCGGTGGCCCGTTGACGGCCGTTCTCCCTCAGCGCGGCCCGGCATAGCGCCCGTGCCTGTTCGAGCTCCGCCGCCGGGGCGCGTAACTGGGCGTGCAGAGCGTCCACCACCCGCGGAGGAGCGGTCGACAGGTGCTTCGGGTTCAGGTAGCGCGACAGCGTCGTCTGGTCGACCCCCAGCCTTGCGGCAAGCGCCTGCTGGGTCGGTCGAGTGCCGCCGGGCGGGCTCCCGGCCTCCTCCCACCAGCGGCGCAGCAGCCGCGCCAGCTGTACCCCCGCGCTCTGTTCCCGGTCCTGGCTACCCCGCTGCTGCGCCATGTACGTGTCTCTCCCCGTCGTCGTGCGGAACAGTCGGGCCTCCGCACCGTCTGCATAGCGGCATACCTGCAGGTCAGGTCCGTGCATGAAGGCAGGCATCGGTGCATCGGCCCAGCGGCGCAGATCGTAATGCCGTGGTCGCGATATCCGGCACGGCCGCTTGGGGGCCGTCTACGGGCCCGGTCGGGCTCCGGATGATCGGTGGCCGTGGGGCTGAGCTGCCTCCGCCCCTCGAGAGTGCCGGACCGGCAACCGCGGCAGACGGCCTGCGTTCACCCGGACGGGTGCACGGGGCAGCGCGGTACCAGAGTGGGTGATTCACCCGCAGGAAGGACTGGCGGCAGAACGGGTCCGACAGTGGTCGAGTTTCTCCGATGCGAGGGGGCTGACGTCGCCGCCGAGCTGGCGGGCGCCTCGCGCGCAGGCCGGGGTGCTAAAGGTGCCGCGGTGGCAGGGTGAGGGTGTCGTACCCAGGTCGGCCCGATAGATCTATGCGGCCGTAGTGCCGCCGTTTCACCGGGCGGGGTGCATCTCCGCATCGTCTGTGCGTCTCTGACCTACTGATGTGCCGTCACTTACGTGCGTACGCGTGATGGGCCAAGGGTAAAGGGCAGTGGAGGACACGACAGCGCGTGCTGGCGATGCCCGTAGGCGGAACCTGGGGGAGATAGGTGAGCGAACAGACGGTCGGTGGCGCCGGGGATGGGGCGGAGACCAGGTCCAACGGGCTGGAGGAGGGGCTCTCTGCCGAGATCCAGCGGGAGATGCGGCGGTGGAGGGTGGCGACGGTCAACTACGGGGTGACCTACTACCTGTCGCGCATTCTGCTCATCGTTGCCAGCGCCATCGTGGCAGCCGACCAGAATCTCAGCGGCGGCAAAGGGGGATTTCTGGTCGGGTGGGTGCCGTTGTTGGCCCTTGTCGTGGCCGTGCTTACCGCGCTCGACACTTGGCTCAAGCCTCAGCAGAAGTGGCAGGGCTTCATGGAGTCTCGGGACACTCTGGCCGATCTGATCGTCCGGGGCAGGCATGGCCTGACCGTCGAGGAGCTCCGGGAGGAGTTCACGACGCTGCGCCGCCAGCACCGGGAAAAGAACATCTTCTGACGGGTGTCGTAGAGCTGGTGCCGTGCGTCGCCGGGCAGTCTGGTGCGGGTCAGCGTCCTGGGGCCGCGGCGAGGCGGGCGAGGGCCCGCCGCTCGGCCGCCTCGACGTCCAGCCGCCCCGACGGATTCCCGCCTCGGGCGATGACGGCGCCGCGGACCAGCGCCAGATAGAAGAGCGCCGGCGCGCACGGCGTCCACTCCTCTTTCGGCCTGCCGAGGATGAAGTCCAGCACGCTGTCCGGGTCGGCGGGAACGAACTCGTGGCCTGCGTGCTCCCACTTGTCCTCCACCCCGCGGGCCCGCCGGGCCAGCAGGTCGTCTGCGGTGAGTTCTTGCGTCACCGCGCGGAAGAACGCTGCCCACTGGTGGTTGCTCAGATCCAGGGCAAAGGCCAACAGCTCCAGTTCCACCGCGTCGTCTGTTTGGATCGCCAACTCCTCGCGCAGTGCCCGGCGTGCCACCGCATGGAGGCTGATGCGGGAGCCGTCCTCGGGCGCGTCATGGATGCTGGCCAGTCCTTCGTTCGCGGAGGAGTTCCAGTGATCGGTGTACCGGCCGGCGACCTGCGCGCTCCTCCGGGAGAAGACCATCTTCCGGTCCGGCCCCGTCTCCACCGCGATGTTCACCCCGAAGCTGCATGACAGGAACGGCTCCACGGCTACTGGATCGGTGTTCTCCAGATACTGGGTGCGCAGGGTCTCCGCCGAGCCTTCCCGAAGTGGGCGGTCGAGGTTGTGCGATGTCGCGAGGAAGTCGAAGTAGTCGGCATCGCACAGTTGCATCCGCACTACGGGTTCCTCGCGCTCGTGCGTGCGTGCGATTTCTACGCTTTCTACGGCGAACCTGGGGTTGTTCCAGCGGTGGGGAAGCCCCGCTGCTTCCTTGCGGGCTTCCTGCTCTGCGGTCTCGTCTCGCCAGCGTTGCACTACTGCGGGCAGTTTTACACGTCGGCGCCCGCGCTCGTACAGGATGTGGACATTCTCTTCGAGGATGGGGCGAGTGCCGTCCCCCTCGAACACGTGGCAGTCGGTGGTCCGGGATCCCACGACGAACTTGTCCCGCTGCGCCATTCGCTCCCCTTCGCCTGCCCTGCCGCCGGGGCGAGCCTCGAGCATGGCTCGCTCTTCCCGAATACTCCCCCATCGGGAGTCGGATGGGTAACTATAGTTCTCAGCTTATTTCGTAAATAGCATGCCGTCGTGGACGGGTCCGAGCGCCGGGGGTCGGTGTGGAGTCGGAAGGCGTGGTCGCTGCCGTAGTGGTGGACCGGTACGCGGGGGGCAGCCAGGGAAGTCGGGACCGGCATCAGCTGCGTGTGACCGCCTCCTTCTTCCTTGACGTGGCGGCCCGGCTTGGTTTCACCGCGCCCCCTTTGCGTAACACCGGTGACGGCGTCGCCGTGGGCGAGGCGGGCGGCCCGGCGGCCAGCACCACGAGGGCCGAGATCGAAGCCACCGTGCATCGGTTGCGCGCCCACCCTGCTACCCGCAAGATCCTCTACTGGACCGGCCACGGCGAGAAGACCGACGACGACCGCTATCACCTGGCGTGCCAGGATAGTTATCCGGGCGAGGGGAAGTTCGATCCCCATACCGCTGTCACCGCCGCTGAGCTGATCTCCTGGCTCGCCGACGACCCGGCCGACATCCTGCTCGTCCTGGACGCCTGCTTCGCCGGCGCGGTCCTCGCCCAGACCGTCAACGAGTTGGACACACTGCTCCGTAAGCGCGGCGGGGCCGGCGGCTTCGCTGTCGTGGCTACGGCCTCGGAGGACCAGCGGGCTACCGAGGGGCGGTGGGTCACCGAACTGACCGCCCTCTTCGACGAAGCGAGCCTGGAACTGTACGGCCATCGGCTCTTCGACCGGGAGACGCCGTATCTCTTCTTCGGGCCCTTGATGCGCGCGGTGGACGACCGTGCGCAGTGGGACGCCAGCCAGGAGCCGCTGGCCAGGGAACTCCGGCCGCTGCGTCTCAACTTCTTCCACAATCCCTACCGGTCGGAGGCCGCCAAGCCAGCGTCCCGCCCGCCGGATGACGAGAGCTGGATCGGCGAAGAGCTGCGGGGCAAGACCCTGCCGGTGTTCGCGGGAGAGGCTGCCGACTGGGATCTGCGCGACTTCACTCCACGCGAGACTGTCCTGGACACTGTGGTCACGTGGTTGGGCACCCGCAGTTCGGGCTTGTTGGTCGTGACCGGCGCATGGGGGGCGGGCAAGTCGGCGCTGCTGAACTACCTGGCTCATCTGACCACCCCGCGTTTCACCGCGTCGTTGCCTGCCGATCGGCGGCCGGGCAGCCAGCCCGGTCTCAACTCCATCCATGCCGCGATCCACTGCGGCGGCAAGACACTCACGGCGGTCTGCCAGGAGCTGTGCCACCGGCTGCTCCCGCTCGGTCTGGCTCTCTCCGGCCCTCTCGGTTCTGTATCACCGGCCGCCTGTGTGGAGGCGGTGGCGGGGGTGGCGAAGCGCAAGGGCAGCCTGACGCTGCTCTTCGACGGTTTGGACGAGGCCGCCGCGGGCCATTCCCTGGGCATCGCCCGCCAGCTGCTGAACCGGCTGGCGGTCGACCCCGCGATCAAAGTGGTGGTCGGTACCAGGGTCGACGCGCGCCGCCACCTGCCGGGCGGTCCGCCTACGGAATCTCTGCTCGACGCGCTGGACAGCACTCAGTCGGTGCTGCTGGACCAGTTGCCGGAGACCGAGAGCGACATCGCCAGCCATGTGGAACGGCTGCTGCGACGGGCGGGCTTCGGGGTACGGACGGCGGATGGTGAACGGCGGATGGCGGCCGTAGCCCGGCACATCGCCCGGGAAAGCAACGGCATCTTCCTGGTCGCCACGCTGTGGGCCCGCCGGGTCGCCCGCCGCGGCGGCTTGCCCGAGGGCCCCGGGGAGCTGGACGCGGACCGGGAGGTTGGCACCTTGGGCCTCGGCCGGCTGTTCGCCGAGGAACTGGAGCTGCTGGACCCGGACGACCCCGACCGTATCCGCGACATGCTGCGGCCGCTCGCGCTGGCGGAGGGACACGGCCTGCCCCAGCCCGGTGTCTGGCTTGCCATGGCCAACGCGGTGCGGCTGACCTCCGGGCGGGAGTACACCGAGCGGGACCTGAAGCATGTGCTGGATGCCGCGCGGGGTGCACCGGTCGTCCGCGGCCGGGAAGCTGACAGGGACGTCTACCGGCTGGCACACCCCAGTTTCGGCGGACAATTAACCGGCCGAGACTCCGATCTGCGGCGCCTGCACCGCGCGGTGTGCGAGGCGCTGCGCCCGGCGCCGGATACGGGGTGGGCCGGGGCGGACCCTTATGTCCTGACCCATCTGGCCACGCATGCCGCGCTGGCTGGGGATGACAGTCTCGCCGATCTTGTCAAGGACGACGCCTTTGTCGTCCACGCCGACCCGGACGTCCTGGAGCCGCTGGTCGCCTCACAGCTCGAAGTGACGACCCGGTCGGTGCTCTATCTGCGGGTGGCTGGGCACTTCCGCGCTCACCGCCGCCCCACCGCACGGTGGGCGATGCTGCGCGCGACCGCGCTGGCCACCGCGGCGCACGACCTGCTGCCGGTCCTGGCGCATCCGCCCGAGCTGTTCTGGCACGACCTGTGGACGAGCGCGCGGCCACTGCCGCTCGGGCGCAGCTGGCCGGCCCCGGAGGGCGGGGCCTTCGCCGTGGCCTGGGAGGACTCTAAAGAGGGGTTGGTGCACGCGGCAGGGGTCGGGGAGATCCGGTCCTGGGGGCCGGGCGGCCGGGAGTACCGGGGACGGGCCCTCCCCCGCCCGGCCGGCAGGGCGGCTCCCGGGCCGCTGCGCGGACTGGCGGTAGCACCGGGCGGAACCATTCCCGGTGCTCCCGGCGCTGTGGCCGGGAGAGTGATCGCTGCGCATGACGGACGCGCGGTCCACGTGTGGCAGGGCAATGGGCGCTGGCCGGTGGAGCAGTTCTACTGGGGCGGGGCACCGGAGGCGGTGTGCGCCGTACGGTGTGGAGCCACGGTGTACGTGGCCGCGGTGGATGGCGGCGGGCTATGGCTGTGGCGATGGCCGGCTGACGCGCCGCCGGAACACGAGACCATCCGGCACGTCCGGCTGCCCGGCAACGTGTACGGCGCGGCACTGCTGCCGGTGGACCACGAGGTCCTTGCCGTGCTCGGCGACTCCGATGGCGTGACCCTGTGGGACGTCACGGCCCGGGCCTCCCGGCCCGGCAGCGGCGTCCTTCAACTGGGCACACGTCGGGACGGCCGCCCGGCGCGCGCGGTGGCTGCTCTGGCCTCCACAGACGGCACCGGAGGCTGGATCGCAGCCGCGGGCGGCGGCGCACTGCGCATCTGGCAGTTGCCGGACTTCCTGGACCCGGCCCAGGAGGGTGACGTCGGGCTCGTGTTGAGCGTATCCACCAGCGGGCAGCGTGCCGTGGCTTTGGGAAACAGTCCGGGCGGCGTGCTGGCCGGAGTGCGGGAAGGACGTGACGTTCGCCTGTGGAGCCTGTCCGGTACCGAGCACACCCCGCTGCCCGGGGACGAACAGCAGCCTTCGTTGGCGTTCGACCCCGCGGGCAGCGGGCGGCTGCTGGTTGCCGACGGGATCCAGGTACGGCTGTGGGATCCTCCCGCCCCGGACGAGCCCGGGCCGGACGGCCCGGGCGCCCGGAACCACGGAGCCGAGGGCGGCCGACCACTCCTCCGGCTGGCCTCTGGCTCCGACTCCGACGGGCACCTGCTCTGCCGGGCCCAAGGCCGTGAGGTGCTGGTTACCCTGCACAGCGCCGCCGGCCGACTGCCGGGCCTGCGCGCCGTGCGGCTGCGCCTCGGCAGCGAAGCCAACGGCGAGTTCATCGCGCTCGCCGCCACCCGGGTCTGCGACGGCTGGCTTGTCGCCACCGTGGTGCGCCGGACAACTTCCCTTTGGCATCTGCCTCCACGGCTGGAGGGCCGGTCCCCCGTCCGGCCTACGGCCGTACTGGATCTGGGCGGTCAGGACGACGTGCTGGTGCCCTCCGTAGATCTGCAGGTCACGGGGACGGGCACCGTCCGGCTGTTCGCTTCTGGCACTCAGTGCCTACGGGTCTGGGAGTGCCGCGAACGGGCTTGGGATAACTGGCGGGAAGCACGGGAAACTTGGCCGTTCCCCACAGCCGCGACCGCGCAGCAGGTGGCTGTGCGGGCCCTGCCCGGCGGGCCGGCCTGGCTGTACGCGGCCGGCGGCGAGTCCGTCCGGGTCTGGAACCTGCCTAAACGGGGACCGGCGCCGTACGGCATCGACCCCTCAGGGCGGGCGGCCACCGCGTTCGGCGTACTGCGGGACACCGGCCAGGCCCACCCCGTGGTGGCCTACACCGCCGGTGGCCAGGTATGGATCGCAGAGTGCCTCTCCGACTGGCCCGCACGCGATCCTCTCGGCGGGCCGCCGGTGGACGCGCAGGGATTGGCCTTCGCCGGCCCACCAGAGCGGCCGCTGCTGCTGGGCTGGCGGAGGGGCTCCGGCCGGATACACCTGTGGGACGTGTGGGACAACAAGCGGCTGCCGGACATCGAGCACCGCGGATACGAGGTGGATGACGTTGCCTCTGTGCACAGCGCGGCGGGAGTGACTCTCATGATCCAGGGCGGAACCCAGGATCGCGCCCGGTGCGACCAGGTGCTACTCCCGGCCGATCGTCTCGCTGACCTGCTCCGCACCTGGCCAAAGCACCTGGCCTGAAGACGCCGACAGCAGTGACACATGACCGAAGAGAGATGAGGCGAGCTTGCGACACGACTTGGTGGTCATCGTTCCCGGCATCATGGGGACGTCCCTGCTGCACGAGGGCAGGAACGTATGGAACCTCTCACCCGAGGCGCTGGCCGGGCTGCTGCGCCCCGGCAAGCTCCGCAGACGCCTCATGCTGCCGGAGGGCATCCAGGACAACGATCCAGAGGGCGAATCCGCCCTGACCCTAGGGAACATGATCGAGGTACCCCGGGTTCTGCCCGGCCTTGTTTCACATCTGGGGTACCGTGATCTACTGACGGGCCTGGGCATCCAGCCTTCCGAGCGCCTGGCAGTCTTCCGCTACGACTGGCGGCTGTCCAACCGGAACTCGGCGGAGAAACTCAAGGTCTTCGTCGAGCGGCGTTTGGCGCTGTGGCAGGAGCGGATTGATCGCCTCCAGCATCCGGACGCAGAGGAGCCCAAGGTCGTCTTCTTATGTCGCTCCATGGGCGGGTTAGTGGTGAAGTACTACCTCGAGTGCCTGGGCGGCCGGGAGACCACCAGGACGGTCGCCACGCTTGGCACCCCGCACCAAGGAAGCGCCAAGGCGATCCGCTTCCTGACGGGCCGGTTCGTGCCTGGGACACCCCGGTGGATCAGCGAATGGCTCGCCGAGATCTGCGGGACCTTCCCATCACTCGGTCAACTCCTGCCGCGCTACCGGGCGGTGCTGACCGACAGTCCCAGGCCCCGGCCACTCAACGCCACCGGTATCGCCGACAAGTTGAGCCTCCCGACGGCCACGGTGGAGGACATGTTCCGCTTCCATGAGCAGATCGAGAACAACCGAATCCGCAACGACCAGGCGAACAAGCCCGGCTACGACCTCGTCCCATTGGGCGGGCACGGGCTGCGTACCGTGCACGGTGTGTCCGTGGTAGGCGACCGGATCAGGTTCCTCAGCTCCTTCGACGAAACAGGTGGCTGGCAGGGCGACGGCGACTCCACCGTCCCCACGATCTCTGCCACGCCAGCCGAGCTGGAATCCACCGCGTACACGCATTGGTTTCCCTTCCGCCACGCCACGCTGGCCAACGAAGCTCCGGTTCTGGATGCCCTGCGCAAGATTTGCCAGAGCGTCGAAGTCAAGAAATACCTGGCCACGGATGTGGAGTTCGCCGTCGACCTGCCCGACTTCGCCGTGGCCGGGGAACCGATGGAGATCACCGCCCCAGACGCAGACCCCACCCTGGACATCAGTGCCCGCCTACTATCCCAGGACGGCCACCAGATGCTCGCTGACGTACCGCTGCAGCCTGACGGACAGGGCGGTCTTCGATGTGAGCTGCGGGCACCGGCTGGCCTGTGGACACTGGACGTGCGCTCGCGAAAGCAAGGCGTCGGCCACCGGGACGCCGTTCTAGTAACCAGCGCGGATGCGTCAGCCCCGCTCTCGGAGTGAGGCAGCGGTCACGGTTTCATCGAGTTGGCGTCGGCCGCACGGTGCAATGCGGGAAAGCTCCGCACTCCCCAAGCTCAAAGACGCCCGAACTCTGCTCTTCCGCAACGCCGTTTCTGTTCGGTGAGCCATATCAAGGCATGCTGAAAGGGTGCGTCGGCAATGCCAGCCTTCCGGGTGCCGTGGCCATCCAGGCAGCAGCCGCCCTCTCCAGGACGCAGCACGTGTAGCGGCGTACGCTGCGTACTGCGGACGGTACTGGCAGGCTGCCGGGCGCGAGGCCCCTCGCAAGGCGAACGCGTCCTGTCTGTAAGTCCCTGACCTGCACGGGTCACTCGTATAGGTGGTGTGCATGCCGCCGGTGAACCGGCCGGGCGTCGACAGCGTCGTGTAAGGCGTGGACCGTATCGATGATGTGCAGGTGTCCGATCCGGGCTTGGTGGTCCTGGACATCACGGCCTGGGATCAGGAAACCGCGGAGGCAGCGATGTCACGGCTGGATGAGTTGTGGGCGACGTCCGGCGTCGGGCTGATGCGGCGGGTCGCGGGTGTGCCGGGAGTGCGGGCCCGCCTGTACGCGGACATCCGGCGGCCCGGTTCCCCCGGCCCGGTGTGACGACGACCGTCTACTGGCTGCGGCCTCCGGTCCGGCGGAGGGGTGGTGCCGGGGGGTGCAGGGGGAAGTGGGCGCATCCCGGCAGCCGCTCGACGGGCGGGATACTCGAAGTTCACATACGCTCCCACTCCCCCGTCGCCATCGCCTCGAACGCATCCCTATGTGCCGATGATTCGCCGGCGCTCCGGGCTAGGTGTGGATTCCGAGGTCCTTGGCGACGTGCGCAATGGGGCGGCCGGTAGTGCGAACCGCGCGCTCGCGGAGCTCATCCGGGTATTTACGGGGGGCTGCCGTGGTGCTTGTGCCACTCCTCTCCGCCACAACCGTGACCCGGGCGATGGTCATGGTCGTGCCGACTGCGGCCGATAGCGTGTTCAGCATGAGTGACGATACGCAACGGGCGGCCACGGTCTGGGGGCGTATCGAGACGTGGCTGCGTGAGCACGCTGCTGCTTCGGCCGATTTGCTGCGCCCTCCGGCTGGTGAAGCCGACATCGCAGCGGCGGAGGTGGCCATAGGAGTGAAGCTCCCGGCGGCGCTCGCGGCCTGGTATCGGGTCCATGACGGTTTCGACGAGGGCCATGGTTCTGGGATTTTGCCGTCCAGCATGACGATGTTGCCGCTCGCTGACCTGGTGGATGAGTACCGGATACATACGCGGGACTGGGAGCGGGAGGCCGGCATCCTGCCGTTCGCGCGGACGGCAGGGGACACCTGGTCCGGCTGGTATGTGGACGCGCGTAGGGGCGAGCCCTCCTACGGAGACCTGGGGCACTGGTCGGTCGACGGTGGCGACGCTCTGTACCCGTTGGGGCGGGCGGGTTGGCCGCTGGTGGACTGGCTGGAGGAGATTGCTGCGGCGCTGGAGGAGGGCCGGTGTCTGCACCGGCCGGATGGAATGGACGAGAGACACGACTGGCCGGTACTGACCGGCAGCCAGGGGCTGGCCTGGGTTGATCCCAGGGACCCACGGCTGTTCCCCGACGGGATGATCAAACTCGACGGTCCCCGTCAGGGCTGATGGCCCGGGAGCGCGCGGGCCCCTGGACCACCAGCTAGTCGTTTACGGCTTAGTACTGCAACGGTGCTTGCCGTGACTGCTGGCCAGCTCAGGGGCTGTGTCCGCGTCGTTTGTAGTGACTGACACGGGCCTGGTGCTGGCGTCG
>NZ_JBIADZ010000050.1:0-48155 GCF_042868035.1 Streptomyces sp. NPDC007875
GAGCCAGCGTGCTGTGGGCTCTCCTGCGCGACAACCGGGTATTCACCCCCGCCCCACCAGTCGCGCAGGCGGCTTGACTCAGTCATTGAAACTCCTTTCGCGGGGTCAATCGGCGAGGATGTCGCGGACCCTCGGGATCACCTTCGTGCCGTAGAGCTCGACCGCACGAAGGCGGGCGCTGATCGGTTGTGAGCCCGCGGTGTAGATGAGGTCGAATCTGCCGACACCGAGTGCGCGTACGGCGCGAGCGATCTTGCGTGCGACCGTCTCAGGCGAGCCGATGCACAAGGAGCCGTGCTCGATCTCGGTGTCGTATTCCTCCCGGCGCAGTGGCGGCCAGCCCCGCAGCGCGCCAATGCGGTCGCGCATGATCCGGTAGCTCGGCCAGTACACCTCACGGGCTTCTTCGTCGGTGTCGGCGACGAAACCGGGCGAGTGCATCCCCACCGGATGCGCGACGGTGTTGAACTGCGCTGCCGCGCGCCGGTAGAGGTCGATGTAGGGCGCGAAGCGCTCGGGGGAACCACCGATGATGGCGAGCATGAGGGGAAGCCCGTAGCGGGCGGTGCGGACGACCGACTGGGGTGAGCCGCCGACACCGACCCAGGTGGTCAGGTGCCCGGACTCGGTGGTGGGGAAGACCTCGGCGTTCTCCACAGGGGCCCGCATGGTGCCCTTCCACGTGACGGGCTTCTCCTGGAGCAGCCGCACGAAGAGCTCGATCTTCTCCTCGAACAGCGCGTCGTAGTCGCTCAGGTCGTACCCGAACAGAGGGAAGGACTCCGTGAAGGAGCCGCGGCCCAGGATCACCTCGGCCCGGCCGCCGGAAAGAGCATCGACCGTTGCGAAGCGCTGGAACACCCGGACGGGATCGTCGGAGCTCAGCACGGTGACGCCGGAGGAGAGGCGGATACGCCTGGTGCGTGTGGCGATACCGGCGAGTACCGTTTCCGGGGTCGACACCGAGTATTCGGGCCGGTGGTGCTCGCCGAGTGCGAGGACGTCGACGCCGATGTCGTCCGCCAGGACGGCTTCCTCGACGACCTGCCGAATCGACCTCGCATGGGAGACGAGACCACCGGAGTCGTCCTCGGGCACGTCACCGAACGTGTCCAGCCCGAAAACGAGTTCAGACATGGGTGGACTCCTTACTGAGCAGCTCTCGTACGCGCGGGGCGACTTCACTGCCCAGCAGTTCGATCGTGCGGGCCCGGGCTCGACGAGGCAGGTGCATGATGTCGTACTTGAGGTCGAAGCGGCTCAGACGCAGAGCGCGGGCCACTTGGGCGATCTTGCGGGCGACGGTTTCCGGGGACCCGACGAAGAGCGCTCCGTTGTCGAGCTCCGCCAGGTAGCGTTCGCGGGTCGGCTTGTAGAAGCCTCGTTCCTCGGCCAGTTGGGTGACGACCGGCTCCCAGTACTGCCACCAGGTCTCGGTCGCCTCCTCGTCGGTGTCGGCGATGAGTCCCAGCGAGTGCTGGCCGATCGGTTGCGGGTCGTGTCCGGACTGCTGGAGCGCCCGCTGGAAGAGATCGACGTGGCCGGTGAACCGCTGTGGGCGTCCGCCGATGATGGCCAGCATCAGGGGCAATCCGTAGCGGGCGGCACGGACCACGGAGTGCGGGCTGCCGCCCACGCCGATCCAGGTGGGGATCCCGCCGGGTCGCATCCGGGGACGCAGCCGCTGCTCGACGAGCGGTGCCCGAAACGCCCCGGACCACGTCACCGCTTCCTCCCGCTGCAGACGCATGAAGAGTTCGAGCTTCTCGTCGAAGAGCGATTCGTAGTCGGCGATGTCGTAGCCGAACAAGGGAAACGACTCCGTGGCCGACGCACGCCCGAGCACGAGCTGGGCCCGGCCGCCGGACACGGCGTCCAAAGTGGAGAAATCGTGGTAAATCCGAACAGGATCATTGGTGCTCAGTACGGTCACCGAGGTGCCGAGGCGGATGCGTTCCGTGACGGCGGCGACAGCGGAGAGCAGTACGGGGGTGGCGCTGTCGACGTGTCCCGATCGGTAGTGCTCGCCGACACTGAAGACGTCCACCCCTGAGGCTTCGGCGAGCTCCGCCTCCTCGACGAGCAGCCGGACCGTCTCGGCGTCGTCGAGCGCGCGACCATTGTCCGTTGCGACCTCGCCGAACGAGTCGAGCCCGAATTCGAATGTAGAGGCCGTCATGGTCTCCTCCTCATGCGGTCCCGCAGGCAGCAGACCGTCCGGGTCATTTGATTGACGAGTCAAGCATTAACCTATATATTTGACATGTCAAGCAGAAGCACTCGGTGACGGGCCCCACACTCACGGCCCCCGCGCCGACCCACTTGCTGCGCCAATCAATTTTCTGCTTGCAGAGTCAAGCGCTACGATTCGCCCATGAGCAGCAGCAAGAAGCCGGCCGAGCCGATGAGTGCGGCCGAGGACGCCTTCATCCGCGCCTTGAGCCGGGTGCTGCTGGCGATGCCGCGCGCCGTTGAGCACGACATGGCACGCGGAGGGCTGCTACCACTCAGCGAGTACACGGCACTCATGCATCTCTCCGAAGCCGAGGGCCGGACGATGCGGATGAGCGAACTCGCCTCCGCGTCCAACCTCTCCCTCAGCGGCATGACACGCATCGTCGACCGCCTGGAGCGGCGAGGTCTTGTCAAACGCATGAGGTGTGACGAGGACGGCCGCGGCTGGAACGCCGTCCTCACCGACGCCGGTCTCGCCGCGTTGACGGAGTCCTGGCCGATCCACCTCGCCAGCGTGCGCCGACACGTCCTCGACCACGTCCAGGGCGAAGACCTGCATCAGCTCACCAAAGTGCTGCAACGCATCGCCACTGACCCCTGACTCATCTGGCATGCACGCTTCGAGTGCCCGCCGGGCGAGCGACGGCGCGGCTGCACTGGACCGCCGCACGTCACTCCGCGTCGGCGCGGCCGAAGGCCGCACAGCCCGGCGGGCACGGTGCGGTCAACGCACCGTCAGGCGCCGCAGGCGTGACACCGCCGTATGCGCGGACCCGTCGACCTCGAGGCTGACGTAGCGGGCCGTCTCGGAGGTGGTCAGCCGGCGCACGCGGCCCCGGCCGGTGAGGGGCCCGGTGTCCCGGTAGGTGATGCCGTCGGTGCTGAAACCGACCTTCGCGCCCGGCGCCGATCCCGCCGTCCACTCGGTCTCCACCAGGCGGAGCGGGCGGGCCGCGCCGAGGTCCACGACCATGCGGCCGCGCGCGCCCGGTGTCCACGCCGTGTGGGCGTCGCCGTCCACCGCCGCCGCGGGGTCGGACATGCCCTCCGGCAGCGGGCTCGTGGGGAAGACGGTCCTGCCGAGGGCCAGGTCGTCGTGCGGGTGGGCGGCCGCGCCGTCCAGGACGACGGTGATCGTCCGGCCCGCTCTGACGACGGCGACCGCGCTGCGCCCCTGAGCCCGGACGCGCAGGGTGCAGGAGGCCCCGGACAGGCGCACGGTCGCGCCGTCGACGACCTGGACCCGCAGGCCCGACGGCAGGCGTCGGCTCGTGAGAGGGGTGAGCGTGAAGCGCGGGGCGAGCACGACCGCCGTGGCTGCGGGCAGTGCGGCGTCCAAGGAGGTGCCGTCGGCGGTCAGCCGCTGCGTGCCCTCGAAGACCACCACGTCCGTGCCGGTGCGCGGGATCGTGATCCGCGTCCTGACGGACGCGTCGGAGAGGTTGAACAGGGTCAGGTGTCCGTCCGTCAGCGTCGTGCGCACCTCGGCGTTGTCCGCCGTGGGTGCGGCCCCCCGGGCGATCGCGCGCAGCTTCCCGGCCGACGTGCCGGGGAAGCCCTCGACGAGGAGGGGTGCCGCCGGACCGTCGCCAAGGACGATCTTGTCGTCGTAGACGCCGATCGGGTTCCGGCCGTCACGCACCACGAGCCCGGCGCGTCCCTCGACGTCGAGCCAGCCGCCGCGGCTGCTCACCGCCGGCCTCGGCCCGGTCGTCAGGTCCCTCCAGTCCCGGCCGTCCGTGGAACCCTGGATGCGGTAGGCGCGGCCGGCCGCCGATTCCCAGCGCAGGGTGACCCGGTCGACCCGGCGCTCGGCGCCGAGGTCGACGGCCAGCCAGCTGTCGGCGCGCGGGCGGTCGGCCTTCGACACCGCCCAGCGGGTGGCCGCGTCGCCGTCGACCGCGAGCGGCGCGCCCTTCCCGGCGTCGGCCGACGAGGCGGTGGCCGACCCGCCGCGCGCGAGGTCCGCGCCCTGGGCCCCGTCGCGCACCTCGAAGGCGTACAGGGAGTACCCGTAGGCCGGGTCGGGCCGCACGCCGAGCATGCGGACGTGGCGCACCGTCGTGGGGGTGAAGCCGAGGTCGTCGACCCGTCCGGCAGGTGTGTCGCGGGAGGTGTCGCGGGCGCGGACGGCCGCCTCGCCCTCCTCGAAGCGGTAGGTGCGCGCGCCGTCGAGCCCCGGCATGCCGGGCATGGTCAGGTTGTGCACCTCGAGGTGGCCCTCCGCGTCGGCGGTGCCGCTGCTCGCGTAGACGACGGCGCCCGTCGGGAGCGTCGCGAACCCGGCCCAGCCGCCGTCGAGGCGCAGCAGCGTCGCGCTGCCGTCGAAGCCGTCGCGCAGGGACTCGTATACGCGCACGGTACGGCCCTGAACCCGCGCGTCGGTGGCGGGCAGGAACATCGGGGTCGCGCCGCTGAGCCGGAACAGCCAGTCGTCATGCCCCGGCTGCCAGGCGAACTTCACGAACCCGGGCTTCGTCACGGCACCGGCCCACGCGGTGCGCGACTGGTGCGACACCAGTCCGGGGCCGGTCCCGAAGTCCGTGACGCCGGAGGCCCGCGCGAACAGTTCCTCGCGCGAGAGCGCCTCGACGGGCCGTCCGGACGCCGCCGCCCACACATGCAGCAGGTAGCTGATCGCGATCTCGGCGCGTGCCTCCGGCTCGTACTTCGGCTCCCCCGAGAACTTCGCCAACCGGTACTCGGGCGGATACTGCTGGTACGCCTCCAGCCGCGACGCCAGTTCCCGCTCCGCGCGCGCCGCGGCCCGGTCGCGCATCACCTGGGAGAGGAAGGCGAGCGGGATGACGTCCCTGCCGTAGAGGTGTTCGCGGTCGTCGACCATCGGCATCAGCGGTTCGCCCGCGTCGCTCATGACGCCCAGCAGCGTGCGCCACAGCGGCTGGGCATTCGGCTGCCGTGCGAGAACCTGCGGGAGGGGGCGTCCGGCGGCCAGGAAGTGCGCGGCGTTGCGGCCGGAGGTGCGCCACAGCTCCTCTTGGTAGTGCGGGCCGAAGGAGCCGTGGTTCTCGACGATGAAGGTGTCGTACAGGTTGCGGGCGGTGTTCTCGGAGACGGCGACGCCGTCCACGCGAGCGGGGTTGGCGAGGTCGGCGGGCGGCAGCCCCGCCTCGTTGCGCGACCAGATGCCGTACCACGTGGCCCAGTCGGCCGCGCGGCGGTCGTCGTGGGCCCACGCGAGCGCCGGTGCGAGGGTCTGCGCGTACAGGCCCATCTCTTCCAGCTTGGTGTCGCCGATATGTCCGCCGCTCAGGCCGTTCGGCGTCCAGTCGCCCGAGGCGGGGTCGTCGCCGCTGCCCAACGACACGGTGTAGGCGGCCTGTTCGCGGACGATGGTCTCGACGTTCTGCCGGGTCGCGGTGTCGAGGTCCTTCCACAGCAGCCGGGCGGCAAGGACGAAGTACGACTGGAAGGTGGTGTCGAAGAAGAGCGTGCGGCCCCACTCGTCGCCGCCGGTGAGCCGGTTCGACGCGGCGAAGTGACGGATCGTGGCGAGCGTGCGCCGCTCGAGGGTCTCACGGTCGGTGCCCGCGCGCGCCGCGTCGTAAGTGCCGTGGGTGAGCAGGACCGCGTTGCCGAGGACCACGGCGAACCCGAAGTCCTTGGCCCGGTAGTGGCCCTGGGCCTGGTCCCACTGCGTCTCGGACCACCGGGTGTGGTCCAGGAGCACCCGCAGGTAGGTGGCCGCGACGGCGTCGGGCGGCGTGTCCGTGCGGCCGTGCGCCGCCTGAGCGCTCGCGGCTGCGGTGAGCGGGGGCAGGGCGGCCAGCGCGCCCGTGAGACCGGCGAGGTGCAGGAAGCGGCGGCGGTCGAGGGGCAGGGATTGATGCGACACGGGGCGATACCTCGGAGTCTGGACAACGTTGTCAGAAGAGGGGCGCCGCACATTCTTCGGCGGTCCCGGTCCGCGCGTCAACGGGTGTGACGTCGGCCGTTCACCGGTTTTCGCGGGGGCCGTCCGTGCGGCCGGGGTGTTCCGGGCAGGTCTCGTCGACCGGTGGGGGCAGGGCCGCCCACCGGCCGGGGGGTCGTGCGGCAGTCCGGGCCGCTGCCCGTGTCACATCCGGGGCCTGAGCCACCTCAGCTTCGCCGCCGACTGGTACGGCCCGCCGCCCTCGTGCCCGTTGAAGTCGTACACCTCGATGGACTTCTCCTGGTGGGCCCAGGCGTTGAAGGCCGCGAACACGGTGGAGGGCGGGCACGTCTGGTCCTCGAGGGCGGTGGAGAAGAGCGCGGGTGCCCGGCCGCGAGCGGCGAAGTGGACGCCGTCGAAGTAGGAGAGCGTGCGCAGCGCGTCCTCGGTGCGACCGCGATGCGTGCGAAGGAACAGGCCGATCTCCCGGTACGGGGCCGAGTCCGTCAGGGTGACGGCGCGCGGGAAGTCGCACAGGAACGGCACGTCCGGGGCGACCGCCAGCAGGTCGGGGACCAGCCCTCCCACCGCGAGGGAGATCCCTCCGCCCTGGCTCTCCCCGATGACCGCCGTACGGGAGGCGTCGGTGAGCGGGTGCGCGCGGGCGGCCTCCACCGCCCGCACGGCATCCGTGAACACCCGCCGGTAGTAGTAGTTCTCGGGCGCGTCGATCCCGCGGGTCATGAATCCCGGGTAGGCGGGGGCGGCGCCCACCGGGTCCGGAGTGCCTCCGCCCCCGCCCCAGCCGCTGCCCTGCCCGCGGGTGTCCATCACGAAGTGCGCCCGGCCGGTGGACGCCCAGAGCAGGTGCTCGTGGGGCAGTCCCCGCCCGCCTCCGTACCCCACGAACTCCACGACGAGGGGCACCGGTTCGGCGGCCTCCGCGGGCAGCGTCAGCCAGCCCTTCACCGGGTGACCGCCGAAGCCGGCGAACGTGGCGTCGTACACCCGCACCGTGACAAGGCCCGTGTCGACGGGCTCGAAGCGGGCGTCGAGGTCGTGCTGCCGCGCCTCCGTCAGTGTGGCGGACCAGAACGCGTCGAAGTCGTCCGGTTCGGCGGAGGCGCTGCGGTAGCGGTGCAGCTGTTCGCGCGGAAGGTCGAAGAGCGCCATGCGGGACTGTCTTCCTCAGGAGGGCGGATGATCAGGCGGTGCGTACCCGGTTCCGGCGGGGGCCGGGTCTATCCGCGGGCCATCGCGATGGATCCGGCGAGGCGTTCGCCCGCTTCGTAGATCATGTACGGGACGCCGCCGTCGGTGCCGAAGGAGGGGGCAGCGGCCCGGCCGTTCTCGGGTGCCGATGAATGGGAGTCGTAGAAGACACCGAGGTGCTTGCGGAGCGAGAAGTCCGCCCCCACTTCGGTGATCATGAGGTCGCCGCCGCTCGCCTTGTCCTTGTTGTAGACGACGAACGCGGAGCCGCCGCGGGTCAGCAGGTGCGGGCCACCGACGTTGATCGCGCCGACGTCCGAGTGGCGCACCAGCGGTGTCTGGGCGAAGGTCCAGTTGCGGCCGTCCGCGGACCAGCCCCAGCCGATGTCCCGGTGGTCGGTGGTGTTGTTGGTCATGAACAGCATGACGTAGCGGGCGCCACGGGAAGGCAGTTCGTGCCGGAACACCCGGGCGTAGGACGTCTCGGTGGTGCCGGCGGGCATCATGGACGTGTTCAGGACCACCTTGTCGTAGGTGAAGTGGATCCCGTCCTTCGAGCGGGCGAGGCGGGTGGTGGTGTTCTCGCCGTGGAAGTACAGCCAGAACTCCTTGACGTCCTCCTTCCACAGCACATGCGGCGAGGAGACGTGGCTGACCGAGTAGTGCGGGTCCCATCTGTTGGACACGATCGGGTTCGACGGGTACTCGGTGAACGGGCCTTCCAGGGAGTTCCCGTAGGCCAGGCAGATGCCGCCCGGCGCGTCGTGCGGCGCGTAGTAGAGGTAGTACCGGCCCAGGGGGTTGGCCAGCTTGTCGTAGACCCCGCGGATCGTGGGGAAGATGATCTCGCCCGTCGGGTTGTACTTCAGCTTCGACGGGGTGAGCAGCGTGCGGACGTAGGTGTAGTCCGGGAATCCGCCGGGCGCGGCCGAGGCGGACGGCGTGGCCAGCCCGCCGACGGTGAGCGCCGCGCCGGACACGGCGGTGGCGCGCAGGAACATACGGCGGTCGAGGCCGGACTGCGGCTCGGGCATGATCGGCTCCTTGGGTCGGATACTGCGGGTTCGGTGGCCGGGGGTTGGGTGGCTACGGGGTTGGGGTGGTTACGGGGTTGGGTGGCTACGGGGTTGGGTGGCTACGGGGTTGGGTGGCTACGGGGTTGGGTGGCTACGGGGTTGGGTGGCTACGGGGTTGGGTGGCTGCGCGGGCCGGTCGAGGCGTGGGGCGGGCCGGCTCCGTCACAGCTCGGTGAAGGCGGTGACGCACAGACCGCCGAAGGCCACGGCCCACACGTACGGCAGGGTGCGCAGCATCACCTGGTGCGGGGAGACGCCCGCGTACTGGGCGCTCCACACGGTCTGGGTGCTGGTCGGGTCGGACACGCCGAAGACCTGGTTGTACGAGGCGGTCATGCCGAGGACGGCGACGGCCGGGTAGATGCCGGTGGCGACGAGGACGCCCGCGATGCCGGCGCCGAGGCCGAAGACGTTCAGGGGGCCGCGGAACAGGCACAGCGGCACCAGCAGGGTGAAGACAAGGATGAACAGGACGGTGTTCTGCGGGCTGACGGCCTTGACGAGGGGCTGCAGGGCGTCGACGGCGCCGGGCAGCTTGACCGCGGCGAGCAGGATGCCGATCGCCACGAAGAGGGTGATGGGCGGGGCGGCCACCTCGAATCCGCCGTAGAGGGTGCGCAGCAGGCGGCGGTTCATCTCCCGTGGCCGCGTCGTCGTCACCAGCGCGTACAGCACGCCGCCGAGGAGCGAGGGGATGATGGCCACGTCCAGGCCGAGGGCGAGGGTGAGCGGGACCGCCGGGGTGAGCAGGGCGTACCAGGGGGCGTCGCCGAGCCGCCGGCGGCGGTCGCCGCGCGAGGGCCGGGCCTGCACCGACTTCAGGGACCAGGTGTGCTCGACGCCGCGGCGCCGGGACTCCACGAGGACATAGGCGACGGCGGCCACCAGCGCGAACGGGAACAGCTTCACCATGAAGCCGCGCACCGTGTCGACGGGCAGGTCCAGGGCGGTGGAGAAGAACTGCCACACCGGCAGCTCGAAGGGCACACCGACGGCGATCCCCATGAGGACCGTGCCCGCCGCGGTCACCTTGGGGATGCCGACCGCGATCATCGCGGGGATGCCGATCAGACCGGCGAGCATCGCCGCGGGCGCCGATCCGGTCACGGTGCCGACCACCGCGGACACGGCGAGCACGCCGAGGGCCACGAACACCGGCCGATCGCCGCCGAATTCGACGATTTTACGGACCAGGGTGCCCGCGATACCGGTCTCCTCCAGGAGCTTGCCGAGCCATGAGCCGAGCAGGATCGCGATCATCGTGGCGGCGAGCGCGGGCGCCCCCTCCTGGAGCACCGTGTCGAGCACGCTGCCCTTGCCGGTGAGCGGCGCGTCCGCCAGGAACGCGATCACCACGGCGAGCAGCACCAGGGCGAACGCCGTGGGCAGCTTGCGGGTGAGCATGGCGGCTACTCCCGCCGCCATGACGAGCAGAATGACGACACCCATCGTTCAGTTCTCGCTTTCACAGGACACGGCGGCGGCCAGCGCCTCCGTGAGCAGCAGAGGGCTGCGGCCCAGGCCGCAGACGGCGTGGGCGTAGGCGTGCGCGGCGACCTCGTCCGCGCCCGCGACGTACGCGTACAGGCGGCGCCGCCCGAACCGCAGTGCCGTGTGGCCCAGCGCCCGCTTGAACTCGGCGCGGACCGCGGCGTGGTGGAGCCAGGCGTGCGCCTGCTCGTGGGCGAGGGCGGCGGCGCGCACCGACCCTTCCGGGAACCAGTGCCGCCAGCCGCGCTCGGCGACCAGCCGCTCGGCCCGCTCGACGGTGTCGGTGTACACCTCGACCACCGGCGGCCGGGAGCGGTAGCGGGCCAGCAGCCCGGCGTCCAGCCCGCCGTCCCGCTCCACGACCCGCACGGTCGCGGCCCGCGGGGTCATCCGGTGGCCGAACTCCGTCGCCGCCACCGCCCAGTGGCGCAGCAGCACGGGGTCGCGGCCCTCGTGCGTGGGTGTCCCTCCGAGCAGCCGTACCGCGAGGTCCACGTCAAGGTCACCGCTCATGTCCGCGACTCCACGACGGCGACGACCGGCTCCCCGGCGCCGCGCGGACGCAGCTCGGCGCGGGCCAGGGCGAGCAGCGCCTCGGGCTCCAGGACACCGGAGAGGTCCGCGATCCGGCCCCCCACCAGGAGCCGCACGGCCGGGGCCCGTACGCCTCCGTCACCGTAGGAGGTCGCGTCGCGGACCAGCGCGGCGAGCGCCTCGCCGGAGCCCTCCACCGTCATCGTCTCCACCCGCGCGTCCGCCGCGCCGAGCCGCACCACACCGTCCGCGTCCACCACCCGCACCGGATGGCGGTCCGCCCGCAACCGGCGCCGCACCTCGGTGCCGTAGACCGTGTACGCGTCCGTGCCGGCCAGCGTCCGCACACGGGTCTCGGGTGTCTTGAGGCTGGTGGCGGCGGCGCGCAGCCGCTCGTCGGCATCGGCGCGGTGCGCCCGGTCCTGGGTGCGCAGCTCGGTGGCGCCCGTCGCGACCGCCCGGACGGTGTTGGTCTGCGGGTCGACCGTCACCTCCACCTCGACGCCGTCGGCGGCGGCGCCCTGGGCGACGACGGCCCGCTCGGCCTCGGCGCGTACGGCGAGGATCTGTTCCTGGGTGGCGCCGGGCACGATGCGCTCGACCTGCTCGCGCACCAGCGCCAGCGCCACCCCGATGGGGCTGATGACCTCGCTGTGGCGGGCGATGCGTCCTTCGAGCCCGGCGGAGGCGGCCAGGTGCGGGGTCACCGCCGCCGCTCCCCCGCCGCCGCCCACGAGGAGTGCGGTGTCGCGGTCCAGGCGGTAGTCGCGGATCATGGCGTCCACCACCGACCTGACCTCATCCGTCCCCGCGTCGAGCACCGACCGCGCCGCACCGGCCACGTCCGTGCCGAGCGTGGCGGCCAGCGGGGCGAGGGCGGCCCGCGCGACCTCCTGGTCGCTGCGTGCGAAGTCCTCCTCCCCGACCCGTCCGAGCGCGTTCGCCGCGCACGTCATCGTCACCGCGAACCGGCCGCCCGCCGCGTCGAGGACCACGTAGTCGTCCGGGTCACCGGCCATCGGCCGCACCATCGCCACCCGGGCGTCCCGCAGTTCCTCGAGCGAGGCGAAGCAGGCGTATGGCAGGCCCGCGATGTGCGCGCTGCGCGGGCCCACGCCGGCCACCTGCCCGCGGGAGACCCGCACCATGGAACCGCCGCCGACCCCGACCGTGCGGACGTCGAGGGCACTCAGATAGGAGGTCTTGCCGAGGATCGTCGCGTGGCGCACCGCCACCTTTCCCCGCCGCACCACGCTGATGTCGGTCGAGGTGCCGCCCGTCTCCAGGAACACGCCCTCACTGACCCGCTCTTGCATCAGCGCCCCGGCGACGCCTGCCGCCGGGCCCGACAGGATCGTCAGCAGCGGACGCCGGCGCATCTCGTCCAGCGACATCACACCGCCGTCGCAGCGCATCACCATCAGCGGCGCGGTCACCCCGGCCTTGGTGATGGACGCGTCCACCAGATCGGCCGTGGTCAGCATCCGCGGCAGGATCGCGGCGTTGACCACCGCCGTCCGGGTCCGCTTGTGCAGCCCGTACATCGAGGTGATCTCGTGGGCCGCGGCCAGCGGCAGCCCCGTGGGCCGCGCCACGTCGAGCACGGCCTGTTCGCCCTCGGGCCGGTCCACCCCGAACGGCTCCGTGGCGACGAGGACCTCGGCCCCCTCGGCGCGCACCCGCTCCACGGCCGCCCGCACCTCGGCCTGCGCGGACGGGTCGGCCACGTGCGCGTACACCAGCGGAAGCCGCTTGCCGGGGGTGAGCTCGAGCTTGCCGAAGGCGGCGAGCCGCCGCGTGATCACCGCGCCGGGCCCGCCGCCGATCCCGATCAGCCCGACCGTGGCCACATCGCCCTCCAGCAGGGCGTTGGTGGCCTGGGTCGTGCCGTGCGCGAGGAACACGACGTCGCCGGCCGTCCGGTCGACCTTCGCCAGGAGCTGTTCGAGCGCCTGGACGATGCCGTGGGCGACACCGTCCTCGTGGTGGTGGCTGGTGGGCACCTTCACCTGGCCCACCAGTGTGAGCGTGACGGCGTCGACCGCCACGGCATCGGTGAACGTGCCACCCACGTCGATGCCGACGCGGATGCGGCGGTCTGGAGTCATGGCGGGCACCTCCTTGTGTGTTGACGTGCTTCAGGTAGTCCAGGACGGGGGCCGGAAGTGCTGTCGGACGGGATCAGTAGCCGCGGATGTCGGGCCAGCGGCGCTGCACACCCGCCCGGTCCAGGAGGCGGCCGAACTCCTCGAACCGCTTGTCCTCGGCCTGCACCTGGTGGGGCTCCACGCCCTCGTCCAGGCAGTGCGCGGCGAGCGCGCCCGCGACCTCGCCGACGTTCCACTCGACCGGGTGGAGCCGGTAGCAGCCGTTGGTGATGTGGGTGGTGCCGATGTTCTTGCCGGCGGGCAGCAGGTTCCGCACCCGGCGCGGCACCAGCGCGCCGAGCGGGATCTCGAACGGCACGGAGCCGACATCGATGTACGAATCGCCGCCCGTGGAGGGGTGCAGGTCGATGCGGTAACCGCCCACGCCGACCGAGTCGCGGTAGCGGGTCCTGCCGTAGGGGCCGACCACGTCGATCGCGACGTCCTGCTCGACGACGGTGGTCACCGCCTTGATGCGCCGCGACTCGCGCACATAGGCCGCCTTGGCCAGACCGTCCGCGGTGCCGGTGACGTCCGGGCGGATGCGCAGCCCCGGGAAGCCGGTGCCGCCGTCCGCCCTTGGTGCCTCCGTCTGCAGCCAGTACAGCACCGACAGCGACAACTGGCGGGCCTCGTGCAGGGCTTCGGCCTCCTGGCCGATGTACGGCTTGAGCCAGTAGTCGTTCAGCGGCCAGTTGACGAGGGTGATGTCCGAGCCGAAGGCGCCCGGCCGGTGCAGTCCGCGGGCGAGGATCCGGCGGAATCCCCACAGCTCCTTGTCCCCGGCGTCGGCGCTCTGGTCGGCGCTGACCGCCAGTGGGTCGAGGTCCGGGTTGGGCACGAAGGTGCGGGGCACGGACTCCAGGGTGCGCGGGTCGGGCGCCTCGAAGCCGAGCAGCGGACCCGGCCAGAAGTCGGGCCGGTAGGCACGCCAGAAGTCGTAGTCCTCGGGCCGCTCCACGGTGTGCTCCTCGCCCTCGTGGTGCGAGAGCGCGAAGCACACGGTGATGCCCTGCTGGTTCTCGGGCCGCGCCACGGCGGGGGCGTGCGGCTCGCCGAACTCGTCCTGCGCCTCGGCGCCGTTGGCGTGCTCCACACCGGCGAGGGCGAGCAGCTCACCGGTCTCCGTGGCGTCGACGACGTACCGGGCGGTGAACGTGGTCCGCCCACCGGAGCGCAGGTCGCGCACGGTCACCGCGCGGATCATGTCGCCGTCCGTCTCTGCGGAGACGGCGCGGTGCTCGGTCAGGACGGTCAGCAGGCCCGCGGCCCGGTACGGGGCGAGCATGCCCTCGAGGACGGCGAGTGCCACCCGCGGCTCATGGCACAGCTTGCTGACCCGGCCGGCTCCCGGGTTCAGCTCCGCGAGCCCCAGCGCCTCGGCGCGCAGCGGGTACCACTGCCGGTAGTAGGCGCGGATTCCCTCGCGCAGCGCCCGGTAGGTCGCCGTCGTACCGAACCGCTCCACCCAGGGGTGCTCGTCCGGCGGCACCGCCTGCGCGGTGAGCTGACCGCCGATCCAGTCCGTCTCCTCGGTCATCACCACACGCCGGCCCGCCCGGCAGGCGCCGAGCGCGGCGGCGACCCCGCCGAGGCCGCCACCGACGATCAGGATGTCCGGTTCCGCTATCACGCTGCTCCTTGGGGTCGTATCCGAACCGCGGTGTGCGAACCGCGGTGTGCGTCAGGGGGCGTCATGGCCGCCGGCCGGGCGGACCCGCCGTCTCGCCGGTACGGAACGCGCAGGCCACCAGTGGTTCGTGGGTCTCCTCGCCGGCCACCATGGCGGCGAAGAGCCGGACGGCGGCCGCGCCGAGCTGGTGCCGGGGCACGTCGAATCCCATGGGCACAGGCGCCGCGGCCAAGTCCGGCGGCGGGCCACCGAGCAGCCCGAGCGAGACGTCCCCGGGGCAGCCGAGACCCGCCTCCCGGACGGCGGCGTCCAGCGCGCGCCAGGCCGCACCGGTGTCCGTCTCCTCCGCGACGAACGCCGTCACCCCGTCCTCGACCAGCGCGCGCACCCGCTCCGCCGTCACCTCGCCCGCCGGGTCGGCGCAGCGCAGCACCGCCTCCGGTCCCGCGTCGCCGCCGACGGCCGCCAGCCCCTCCACAAAGCCGCGCTGACGATCCGTGGACGCCGGGGCGTCGTCGTCCTCGCGCACCAGGACGATGCGCCGGTGACCCAGCGCCGCCAGATGCTCCACGACGGCGCGGCTGGCGCTGACGTAGTCGGCGCCGACCCAGGCCAGCCCCTCCAGTTCCTCGCGGCGGCCCAGGTGGACCACCGGGAACCCGTCGGCCACGAGCCGCTTGAGCTCGGCGCCCGGCGCATGACGGCCGAGGAAGAGGCAGCCGTCGGCCAGGCGCACCCGGCTCAGCGCGTCCGGCCCGCCCGCGCTCGACCCGGTGAAGAGCACCAGGTCGTAGCCGCGGGCGGCCGCCTCCTGCTCCACACCGACGAGGAACGGGTAGTACGAGTGCTGCACGTCCGTCGGGAACGTCGCGGTGAAGCTGAAGACGCCCAGGAGGTTGTTGCGCGCGGCGGCCAGTCGCCGCGCGGCCGGGTCGGGCACGTACCCGAGGCTGCGGGCGGCGCCGAGGACGCGCTGCCGGGTCTCCTCGGAGATCGTCGCCGCCTTGCCGTCCGTGCGGGCCGACAGCACCAGCGAGACCGTGGCCTGCGAGACTCCGGCGAGCTGGGCCACCTCCGCCTGCCGCGGGCGTGACGTACGGCCGACCGAGCCCGGATTCCGCCCCGGCTTCGCCCGCTTCCTCGACT
The DNA here is from genome assembly GCF_042868035.1 of Streptomyces sp. NPDC007875. Lineage (NCBI taxonomy): Bacteria > Bacillati > Actinomycetota > Actinomycetes > Kitasatosporales > Streptomycetaceae > Streptomyces > Streptomyces sp. NPDC007875. Next base: position 15,349 of record NZ_JBIADZ010000050.1, read on the forward strand.
GCTCCACGCGTGATTCCTTCTCCCCGCCGATAGGTAATGCGCATTACCTATGCGCATTACCGAGCACTCTGCGGGTGGCGTGTGGAGTAGGTCAAGACCTGTGCGGCGGCTTTCCGTTGAACGGCACCGCGATCGGCACCGGATTACGCCCGGCTCTTCGGCCTGCCCGCGTGCGCGGCGGCGTGGCCCAGTGAGCGGCAGGCGACCACGGCCCAGGCGGCGACGAGCAGCGCGTAGAGGACGACGGCGGGCCAGGTGAACAGCGGCGAGCCGGTACGGGCGGCGAGGGCGCCGGTGCCGGTGACGCAGGCGCCGAGCGGGAAGATGAAAGACCACCAGGTGGGCGCGAAGGGCAGCCCCGCGCGGAGCTCCCGTAGGGTCAGCGCCGCGGCGAGTACCAGCCACAGCATGGCGAAGCCCCAGACCCCGACTCCGCCCAGCAGCGCGAGGGCCGCCGCGCCCCGCACGTACGGCGCGGGCAGCGCGCTCGGCGCCGCCGCGGCCAGCGCGCCCAGCCCGGTCACGACCTGGCCCAGCGCCCCCAGGCCGATCCACACCGTGGGCACCATCGCACCCGTGGGCGCGTCATGGTGCACCAGGCGGCTGTAGACCATGGCCAACACCAGTAGCGCCGCCACCAGGCCGAGCCCGAACATCGCGTAGCAGCCCAGCAGCAGGGCCAGTCGCGGCTGCCCGGCAGGCGTGTGCGGGACCAGCAGCGCACCCGTCGTGGCGGAGACCAACGGCGGCACCACCGGCATCAGCCAGCCGCCGAACGCCGCGTCCGGTGCGAAGCGATGCCGGGTGACCATCAGGTACGGCACCGCACAGGCCGTGGCGAGACCGAGTGCGGTACCGAGCACCCACAGCACGCAGTCCACGTCCAGTGCGGCCCGCGTCCCGATCACCGGCGGGCCCAGTTGCAGCGCACCGGCGCCCACCGTGAGCAGCGCGACGGCCGGCGCGCCGAAGAATTGCATGTGCATCGGATCGGCGGCGTGCAACCGCAGCGCCCGCTGCCGGACGTAGCCGGCCGTCAGGACGACGAGCAGCAGACCGGCCCCCGACCAGACCACCGTGGCGGCGGCCCGCAGTCCGGGGAAGCTTCGGGGCAGGGTGACCACCGCGTTGGCGACGATGCCGGTGCCCATGACGGCCGCGAACCAACTGGGGCCGAGCGGCCGACGGCCCGTTGCGTTCGCCGTGGGCACGGGGGTTCCGAGGGCGGGGAGCCCCGGGTCCACCTCGCGCTCGGTCGGGACGGCTCGGGCACTGCTGGGGTGGGGTGTCACGGCGTGGAACGCCTCTTTTCTCGTCTTGGGGATCACCGTCGTGAACCGGCCGGCCGGGTGGCCCGAGCCCGACAGATCCGGGTCGCGGCCAAGTCCGTCGACCCGTTGGCCTCACGAGGCTATGGCGGCCTCTCGTGCCTGCCGCATACCAGCGCGCGCCACAACACCCTCACATCGGGACTGGACGGGGATCGGGACTCGCCGGGGGGAGCCCTCGCCCCGGCGCGGGGATCCCGTACCCGGCCGTGACATCCCCGCGCCGCTGGGAGCGCCTGGGCTCGCCTGCCCCGACGGTGGGTCACGGTGCCGGGCGCGTCTGCCCGGCTACGCCTGCCGGGGCGAGGACGCCCTGCGCCGGCAGGCCCGCTCCATCCTCCAGGGCAGGCCCGCCCCCCGTCCGCCTCCTGCGGCGCCCCCTGGGGGCCTTGGGCAACCGGGCCCTCACCCAGGTCAAGAAGACCCACACGGACGTGGCGCGCATCGCGGGATTCCCGGTCAATGCCCGCTGGATGCGCGAGAACCTCGTTCACGACACCCGTGACGACCTCATCGCCGTCCACTCCCCCGCCCTGGCCGTCACCGGCGCCAAGGACATCCAGGTCGACCCCGCGGACCTGGAGGAGATCCGCCGGCTGGTGCCGGGCAGGACCGAGATCCACCGCGTCCCGGACCTCACCCACATCCTGCGCCGCGACCCCGCGCACCACACCCTCCGCTCCTACCGCCGTCTCCTGCGCGGCCCGGTCGACCCCGGTCTCCTCACCCTCATCGCCACGTGGCTCACCCGCGAACTGGACGCCACGTCTGGGGAGATGACCCGCGAGGGCCGGACGACCGCCCCCTGACCCCCGGGCGCCCGCACGCCCGCCCCCGCACACGCACGGCAACCCAACGGACACCCGGCGAAGGATATTGGCATGAGCACCTCATCTCTCCCATCCCCCGTGTCTCCGGCCGCTCCCGACAGCCGCCGAGGCGACCTGATCCTGTTCATGGCCATCGCCTTCGCCCTGAGCTGGGCGGCTTGGTTCACGGCGATCGGGCTCGGCGGATCGGCGACGAGCCCACCCACCGCCCTGCCGTATCCGTTCGGCGCCTTCGGCCCGTTGATCGGCGCCCTGGTGATCCGGGTCCGCCGCGGCCGACGCGGTGAGCCCGCCCCCGAACACGCCGTCCGGTTCCGGCGGAAGACCCTGCTGTGGGCGCCACTGCTGCTGGTACTGGCCTCGGCGACCGTACCGTCGGCCGCGCTGCTTGCGCACGCGGCGGGTGACCCCGCGCTGAGCCTGCAGGACGCGAAGGATGTCTTGAAGGACGCCGGTGGGCCCGCGGCGTTCCTGGTCAGCATGGTGATCTCCGGTCCACTCTCCGAGGAGCCAGGCTGGCGCGGCACCGCCTACCCGAGGATGCGCGCGTCGATGGGCCGCTTCCAGGTCGGCCTGGTGCTGGGTGTCATCTGGGCCGTGTGGCACCTGCCGCTGTTCTTCATCGACGGGACCGTCCAGAACGATCTGGGCCTGGCGACCCCCAGCGGCGTGCTCTTCGCCGTCAGCGTCATCCCGATGGCCATGCTGACCGCCTACGCCTACGAACGCGCCGGTGTCGTCGCGTCGATAGCGGTGCACTTCGCCGTCAACACGACGATGGTCCTGCTGGACGTCAGGACCCCCGTGACCCAGTCCATGATCATCGGGATCCAGGCGATCGTCGCCGTGCTCCTCCTGGCCACCAGCCGCCCGGCGGGCAAGCCCGCCACGGACGCCCCGGTCGCCCTCGCGGCCCCGGCACCCCGGACGGACGGCACCGCCCGCGTCTGACAGCCGCCCCGCCACGGAAGAAGGACGAAGGACTCCGACCGATGCGACGAAGAGCGCGGACGGATGCCCGGACGCCGCCGGTCGATTCGGGCTCCGATCACTTCGCCTCGTCGGAGTCCTCAAAAAGCCGCCACACACACCCACTTCCTGCCATATATGGTGGACGGGTGAGTTCACATGACCTGGAGCCCCGGCGTCCGTCCCCGCGGGTGGAAAAGATAGACAGCGCGCTGGCGGTACTGATCATCATCGGGATCGCTTCCGGATCGTTCTGGCTGGCCTCCGGCCTCACCTCGTCCTACATGTGGCTTCTCACCTGACACGCCCCTGCTCAGGCTGTACCGCACCGACCACAAGCGCGCGCCGGGTCACGACCGCCGTCTCCGGGCCGGGCACGATGGTCAGCGGGCCCGGGGCATGCGGCGTCGCGCCGGGCCGCTGAGAGGGGAACCCGGTTCAGTCCGGCAGGCCCCACGGCTTCGCGTCGCCGACGGCCGGTACGTCGCGCGGTCGCAGATCCGGGTGGGCGCCGCGCGGGGCGACGACGGCCGTCTCGTCCCGGCCGAGCGGGATCTCGATACGGCCGGGTCCGGTCTCCCGGTACCGCAGTCGGCGGCCGTGCTCGTCCCGTACGTCGATGGCGCCGGCGATGCCGTGTTGCAGCACCAGCGGCGCACCCGCCTCGCTGTGGACCCGCACCCACCGGGTCCGGCCGCCGGAGCGGTCCGCGTCGACGAGGAACGCGCCCTGGGCGCGCAGGGCCTGGAACGAGACGTCCGGCCAGCGCCGTGACACGGACGGGAAGACCCGGACGACGCCTCCATGGCTCTGTATACCCATGTCGAGGATCGACTGGGCCGTGCTCAGAGGGCTCTCGATGCCCAGGTTGGTGTCCTCCGCGTACATGGTGTTCGCGGTCATGTAGCAGTCCATGTAGGACTCGTCGAAGAGGTTCCCGGTGAAGGTGGTGAGGAAGTCGAGGGCGTCCTCGGGCCGCCCCATCCGCGATGCCATCGAGGAGGCCGCCGCGTAGCTGTACCCCGCCCAGAGGCTGCGGTCCTCGGTCCAGTGGTCGAAGGTGGTGCGCATGATGTCCCGGTCGGCCGACCGGTCCCAGGTGAGCTCGTGCAGCGGGTACAGCCACAGCATGTGGGAGAAGTGGCGGTGGGAGTCGGCCAGTGGTGTGCCGGCACCGATCGTGACGCCGGTCGCATCGCGCGGGTAGTCGACCAGACGCCGCAGGATCTCCCGCCAGCGCCCGGCGCGCGGGTTGTCGGTGCGGAGGATGCGCAGACAGTCCAGGAGCGTGGCGCAGCCCCAGCGGAGCAGGGAGAGGTCGTAGGTGCAGTCCACCGCGTCCGCGTACTCCGGGGACCGGGTGAGCGGCAGATGCAGCTTGCCGTCACCGCCCTCGCAGAGGAAGTGGTCGTAGTAGTTCACCGCTTTGACGAGGATCGGGTAGAGGACGTCGCGCACGATGCGGATGTCCATGGTGTGGCGGTAACTGAGCCAGACGTTGTGCATGGCCCAGGAGAGGTTGCCGTTGTTGTCGGTCTTGGTGGCGGTGCCCGGGACGCCGACGGTGTGGGCGCCGGGGCGCAGCGTCCAGTCGGAGGGGTGGGACAGGGCGTAGATCTGCTCGTTCGGGATCTCGGGCGGGAGGGACAGCGGCAGATTCTTCTCGAAGTCCTTGAAGGTGGAGGTGACGGAGTCGAGTTCGAGGTGGTTGGAGCCGTGGATCAGCCAGGTGGCGATCTGGACGTTGAGGTTCCACCAGACCGCGGTCCAACTCCCCCCGGTCTCCGGGTACCAGGGCCCCCATTCGGACATCGAGGGTCCTCCGGCGCGGGTGGCGCAGGCGGCCTTGTAGAGCTGGATCCAGTAGAAGTCCTGAATCCGCTTGTCGGGCACGGAGAGCAGGCTGCGCTGGTAGAAGCGGTTCCACCAGCCGCGGTGCGCGCCCACCAGTTCGTCCGGGTCCTCGGCCAGGGTGCGCGCCACCTCGGCCACGGCGAGTTCGGTGGTTTTCGACAGGTCGTCGGGGTAGCGGTAGACGATGTGCGCGGCGAGCAGCCTGCCGGTGCCGACCCGGCGTTCACGCCAGGCGGTGGCCCACCCGCCGCCGGCGATCAGCGGCTGTTCGACGTAGTGGGTGTCGCCCGTGGAGCCGGTGCGGGGGTCGGGGTTGCCGGTGTAGTCGGCGGGCTTGCCCTTCGTCCGGGGCGAAGCGGCGGGCATCCAGGTGAACGACCAGGCCGCGCTCTCCTCGCCCGCGCTCGGCCGGGTGGAGATCAGGAGTGCCGTACGGGCGTTGTGCACCAGCATCGAGAAGCGGACGCTGCCCCGGGTGGTGGTGACGGTGCCGGTCAGCTCGGCGTCCCAGATGTCCAGGGTCCAGTCGACACCGGTCACCTCCCCTGCCAGCGTGAGGTCGAAATGTCCTATGGGCAGCCGTGAATAGCCGTACGTGGCGGCCCACTGGGGTCGCTGGTCCTGTACGTGATAGTGACTGACCATCACTTTCACGGAGTTGGCCGTGGCGCCCCGGTAGACGTTAACCCCGAGCAGGCCGTTGGCCAGGAAGGGACCGTCCTTCCAGTCACCGGGCATCCGCCGCCACCGCAGGGCCGCTGCCCTGGCCAGCCGTTCGGACAGGCTTCCCGCCTCGCCGGCCCGCCGGGGCGCGGCCCAGGCGGTCCCGGATCCGCCCAGCCGCCCCCCGGCCCCGAGCGCCACCGCCGAGCCGGCTACGGCCGCCGAGCCGATCACACCTCTTCGAGAGATCCCGTTCCCTGTTGGCGCGGTCACGTATGTGCCTCCCATGGACGGTTGTGAACTACCGGCATGGTGCAGGCCGCATGAGCTTCAAGGGAAGACCTCCGACGTATCAGGATCCCGAAGAACCCATATCCGCAGGTTAGTTGGACCGCGCAGCGGCTGCGAGGCGATGGAGGACATCAGCCAACCGATGTATAACCCTCTCGCGGGGTCGTGACGGCGCGCTGCCCGCCCCGCGCGGTGCCGCGCTCGCCCAGTGTCGGACCCGGTCCGGTGTCAGGGACCCACATGGAGGTGGGAGGCCCAGAGGTCGGGCCTGTCGGGGTGGGCACGACGGAGTTCCGCGGTGGCTGTGTGCAGGGCTTGGGCGGCATGGTCGGGGCCATGAGCCGCGATGACGGTGTAGAAGTGGTCGGCGATGTCGGCCGCCGCCAGGTCGTCGATGCGCCAGTGGGTGCCGATGACATGACGGAAGCCCGCCAGGTGGAAGGCGCCGGTGATGTGCATGGCTTCGTCGGCGCCCAGGAACATGACATCGCTGGTGGCGCAGGCTGACAGGTAGGCGAGGTCGGCGTCCAGGCCGAACGGCAGATCTCTCGGGGTGAGTGGCTGGTCGTGCAGGAACAGGCGGCTGCGGGTGGGTTCGCGGGTGTCGGCTTGCGCATGGCAGGCGAAATGGACGATTTGGGTGCTGGGCAGGGCCGTCAGGACGGCGTCGCGGGTGGCTTGCTCGTTGTGCAGGATCGTGGCCGAGAGCAGGCGGGAGAGGCTGTTCGCCTCGGATGCGGCACCCGGCAGCGACGCCTGGCCGGAAGTTCTGCTCATTGCCACCACAAGAGCTCTGCCCGGGGAAGCGGGGCGCCGACGCTCGGCGGGCAGGGCCCGGACGGTGGGCAGATACGAGGACACCGCTCGGTCCATGACGCCGTCGTGACCGTCGCCTGCGGCGTGCAGGGGGAAGAGGGACATCACGCCCACCGGGCACCACCAGAGGCGGGACCCCTGCCACCCCGTGGCCTTCAGCGCCTCCAGCACGGGGCGGGCGGCCGTGTGCCAGAGCCAGGTGAGGACGTCGATGACGTCCTCACAGGCGCCGGAGGCGAGGGCGTCCTTGAGGGCCTTGTGCCGGGCCCTGGCCTTGTGGAGCCTGAGGCCGGGCAGGGCGACGGGGTGGACACCCGACGGAGTGACGAGCAACGCCAGACCGCCGGTCTCGATCGCGCTGACGGTGACGATCGGACCACGGGTGGCGTTACGGCATAGACCGCGGGCGGTGACGTCCGGAGTGGTGCGCCATCCCGGCGTCGGCGCGGTGTCGGCGAGGATGCCGCGCGCTTTTTCCAGGAGTTCCAGGGCCCGATCAGGGCGGTTGGCCACGACCGCGGCGTCGGCTGCCTTCGCACCCAGACCGGCGTGGACCGACAACATGAACTCGCGGTCCTCGTGGTAGGGGCTGCTCAGGCCGACCTCGGACAGCAACTCGACGGCTGCCTCGAAGGCCGACAGCCGCTCCGCGGTATTCACCGTGGAAAGCGACGCCAGCTCAGTCTGCTCCAGACTGATCCGCATCCGGTATCTGGCCGAGAGAGCGGGGAGGGCGAGCGCCTCGGCGATCGCCGCCCTGGCGTGGTCGAGATCGGTGGCGTCGCCGGTGCCGCCGAAGCGCAGCCGGCGGGCGCCGCTGAGATCGAGCAGGATGCCCGCCCGCTGTTGGGCGGGGGCGAGCTCCAAGGCGCGTTCGCCCGCGGCGATGGACTCGTCGAGGTCGGTGATGTCCCGTGTCAGGTCGTACCGGTACCCGAGGGCGGCGGCGAGCAGCGCAAGCGGCAGGTAGCGGTCGGGTGCGTCAGCGACGGCTTCCCGAAACCGGTCGATCGCCTCGGGCAGGGCATCTCGCTCACCGCGCAGGGCGAAGCGCGTCATGTGGACTTTGCCGAGCCCGCACAGGAAATCCGGGCGACGACGCGAGTCGGTCGCGGCCACGAGGTCAAGGGCGGCGCGGCCGTTGTCGACCGCGTTGTCCAGGTCCCCGGGCGAGCCCATCCGCCGGTACCAGTGCATCTGGGCCTGGCTGAGCGAGTACAGGGCGTCCGCCCGGGAGAGGTCGTCATCGTCGGGGAGTTTGCGCAGTACGCGTTTCCTCAGGGCGAGGACTGTGAAGAGGTGCTCGCTGTCCTCCGTGCGCTCGTACTGGGCGAATGCGATGTCGGACTGGAGAGCGGTGATCTGCAGCTCACGGGTCAGGCACAGGGTGGCCTCGAGGATCGCTGCCGCGGCCCGGTCGAGGTCGTCGCCGGAGCGTGTCGTGCGGTAGCGCACGAAGTACAGCGAGGCGATCTGCCACTTGATGAGCGGGTAGTCCTGGTGGTTCCGCAGGACCAGCTCCTCGGCCTGCTCGGCCCGGGCGATCGCCTCGGTCACGATGCCGGGGTCCCGGGCGGCAGCGGACCAGATGCTGAGGGCGCGTGACAGGACCAGCAGCCGGGTCGGCAGGTGCGGGCCGGGAAAATCGACCGAGTCCCGCAGGAAGCCAATGGCGCGGCGCAGATCCGTGGTGTTGGGGTCGCGCAGGAACCGCTGATAGAGCTTCTCGCCGAGGGAGAAGAGGAGGGAACATCCGATGGCATCGCGCGCTGAGGTATGTGCGTATACGGCCAGCTCCTCCGCGCACCGCAGCGCGGCCTCGTGATCCTCCGCGTTCCCGGTCGCCTCGTAGCGTTCTTCCAGCGCCAGGAGAAGCTCATGACAGGTGGCGAGGCGGTCCCGGCGGCCCTGCGGGACAAGACCCGCGCGTGCCGCGGCGACGGCCTGGTCGAGGTTGGCGGTGTCGCCGCGCCGGGCGGCCAGCAGTCGCAGCGCCCGCCGCAGGGTCCGCTCGCGCTCCTCGCGCTGCGGATGGCCGTCCTCGGTCGCCATGACGATGCGTTGCCAGGCGAACGCCGCACGCTCGGCAAGTGCGGGATCGGGTGAGCTGCGGGCGTCCTCGCGCAGCCGTTCCGCCTCGCAGACGCCGTAGTCGGCGAGGAAGGGGAGCATGTCGGGCGGCAGGGCGATGTCCGCGTACAGGAGGCAGGGGGTGAGCGTCCGGATGGCCATGAGCAGGTCGGTTCGGTCGTGCGCCGCAAGATAGCGGTAGAAGAGGAAGACACCCAGCACCTGGGACGCCTCGGTGTCCGCGTCGTCCCAGCTCTGCCAGGCCTCCGAGAGGGGCCTGGTCATCTCGTCCGCGAAGGTGAGCCCGACGTCGTCGGTCTCGTGCACCCGATTGATGCAGGCGATGAGTTCCTGTAATGCGTGAGTGTCCATCAGTTCGTCTCCGGTGGCGTCTGGTCACCCGCTCACAGCGCGCTGACGGCGGGTGAGGTCCACGAACGTGTGGGCTCCGAGAAAGAACGCCGGCACCAGCGCTATCACGACGAGCGGCTGAGGTGTACGGAAGAACAGGGCGATCACACCGAGACTCAGGCTCAGCGCCGAGGTGATCGAGGCCGAGGTGACCGATCGGCGCAGAATGAGCGGCGGAAGGCACAGCAGGAGGCAGGCTGCGCCCCCGATACGTACCGGCCAGCCTTGCCAGATGCCGGGCGCGGACACCGATACCAGGATGGCGAGCAGGACGGCCATGCCGAGCCAGGCATCGCGGCGGATCGCGCGATCGAGAAAGGCGGCCCTGACCAGCCAGGCGAGTTCCCCCACAATGCCGGCCGCACAGACGGCGAGGACCGTCCAGCGGCCGCCGGTCGGCTGTCCTCGTGGCACGCAGATGACGAGCAGCCCGGCGAGCAGCGCGATGATCCCCGCATGGTAGAAGCCGCGTGCCGTGTTCGCCCAGCGCTGTGCCTGCCGCAGATGGCTCTCCTGCATACCGGTCAGGAACCGGCTCGGAGCCCCGTCGGTCACCTCGTCGGGAAACCACTCCAGAAGGTCGCCCGGAGTGCACATATAACGTCGTGACCATGCCGTCGCCTGAATGGTCGCGATCTGCAGCAGACCGGACAGGACGAACAGCGCCAGAGAGGCGTCCGGCCACCGGCTGACGGCTACGGGGCCCGGGGCCGACTGCAGCGCCACCACCGCGAGCGTGAAGCTTCCTCCGGCGAGCAGCGGGGCGGCGAACCCGCCGACCGCCTGGATGCTGTCCAGGTAGCCCATCGGGACGGGTGGCCGCCAGCTCATGTGCCGGCCGCTCTCGGGCACTCCGCGGTGTGATCGCCGTCGACCCCGCCGCAGGAGCAGGAGTAGCCGCGCCCGGCGATGCCCCGGACCTCGGAGACCGCGCGCTCGAAGGTGATCCGGGGCGACGGCAGTGCCAGCACGCCCGCCACGGCCGAGCCGACGGCGATCAGGTCCGCCGTCTCCGGCACCACGATCAGCATGCGAAGGTCGCCCGGCCCAACCGGCATCACCTCGACGAGGTCCGCGCCGAACGGCGCGAGAGCGGTACCGACCAGCTCGTCGTCGGGTGGTTCGGTCTGCTGCCACGTCCCGCGTAACCGCAATATCAGTTCTTCCCGCACTGGGCCATCATGCCCGTGCTACGCCCCGGGGATTCCCGGAACCGCGGACAGAGCCATGTTCAAGGAGCGCCAACGCCCTTGCCGGACGCACTCCACGCCCGCGTCATGTGTTGTCCAAGCCCTGTCAATTCTGCCCAGTGGCCGCCTGTTCTAGGGTTCACGACCGTGGGACCTCGGCGTCGGCCGACGGCGGGGGAACGTTCACCGCACTCCTTGGAGCCAGCGTGAAACGTCGCACCCTCCTGCGTGCCGCCGTCATCGGCGGCTCCTCGGCAGCTCTCGGCGGAACCCTGTGGCGCGGCGCCGCGTACGCCGCACCGGCGCAGCCGGGCGCCGGCCCGTACGGGGCGCTCGGTTCGCCGGACGCCAACGGCGTACGGCTGCCCGCCGGGTTCACCAGCCGGGTCATCGCCCGTTCGCGGCAGGCGGTCGCCGGCACCTCGTACACCTGGCACGACGCCCCGGACGGCGGGGCCTGTTACGCCGACGGCAGTGGCTGGATCCATGTCTCCAACTCGGAGATCAACCCGTCGGGCGGGGCGAGCGCGGTGAGGTTCTCATCGACTGGGACGGTCACGGGCGCCTACCGCGGCCTCTCCGGTACCCGGCAGAACTGCGCGGGAGGCAAGACCCCGTGGAACATCTGGCTGTCCTGTGAGGAGGTCGACCGCGGCTACGTGTACGGGGCGCCGGTTCCGGCACCAGTGGCCCCGTGACCTGGGCGGCCGTACCGGATCCGACCGGCGCCACCGCCACCCGCAACCAGGTGGCCGGGGCCAAGCGGTTCAACGGCGGCGAAGGGTGCTACTACGCGAACGACACCTGCTGGTTCACCACCAAGGGCGACCATCGGGTGTGGCAGTACGACGCGGCCGCCCAGACGATCGAACTGGCCTATGACGATTCGCTGGTGACCGGCGGCACGGCCCCGCTGACCGGTGTGGGCGACGTGACCGGGGCCTCCTCCGGCGATCTGTTCGTGGCCGAGGACGGCGGGAACATGGAGATCTGTGTCATCACCCCGGATGACGTGGTGGCCCCGTTCCTGCGCGTCGACGGCCAGTCGGGCTCGGAGATCACCGGCCCGGCGTTCTCGCCCGACGGCAGGCGGCTGTACTTCTCCAGCCGGCGCGGCACCAGCGGCAGTTCGTCAGGCGGTATCACCTATGAGGTGACGGGGCCGTTCCGCAACTGACGGGCCCGGTGAAGCGGGGCCGGAGCCGCTGCCGGTCGAGGGCCCGGCAGCGGCTTCGGCAGGCCTTCCTGGTCGAAGAGGCCGGCGATATGGATGAGCGATAGGCTGACGCGGGACCCGCACGAGACCAGGGGAAGGGGCTGACCATGACAGTGCCGCATACCGAGAACGACGGTCCGCTGATCCCCATGCCTGCCCTCACGCTTCCCGCATTGCGCCAGGCCGTGGCCACAGTGGCACCTTCCCGGTTGCCGGAGTTCTTCGAAGACATGCAGGAGGCATTCATCCGGGCGGGTGAAGAGGACAGTGTCGTGCCGATCCGGATGTTCTACCGCCAGTGGGGGGTGACCGTGGAGATCGAGCGGCATCCCCGGACAGCCGAACGGCTGCACGCGGCCGAGGCCGCCATGGACAGCGAGGACGCGGACGTGCGGGCCCGCGCCGTCCGCGAGGCAGGGGAGATCGTACGGGCCGCGCACCGAGAGGTCGCCGGTGGCTGACTGGCACTGGGAAGCCGACCCGGGCGATCTTCTCGATGAACTGCCACCCGGGGCACGCACCGAGGCTGAGCAGCTGGCACAGGAGATCGCCGTGCGCGAGTCCATGGTTTTCCTCGAAGGCGCCTCGTACACCGGTTCCGGCCCCGGGCTGCGCACCGAGGCCCGGGGCCATCTCATGCTCACCTATCTCACCGACGTACGCGGCGAGCGCATCGTGGTGCTCCAGGCCACTTGGTTCGGCTGACAGACGCCGCCGCCTCCGCTAGTCCAGCGGGCAGCTCGTGAGCAGTGTCGCGGGGCCCGCGTCGGCCGGGCGGTGAACGGTGTGGTCCGCCGGGGGGCGGCCCTTTCCGGTCAGCCACTGTTCCAGTGCCGCGAAGGCGGAGCGGTGGCAGGGGACTACCGGGCGGAGCTTGTCGGGGTAGGCGTCGACGAGGGAGTCGACGTGGGTGCCGTCCTCGATACGGTAGTAGCGCAGCAGCGCGCCCCGACCGGACCGGTGCACCATGCGGGCGTAGACGTCCGAGTCCTTGCTGATGGGCAGCAGCGCGTCGAGCGTGCCGTGCAGGGTGATCAGCGGTTTGCCGATGCGTCCGGTCAGTGCGACGCGGTCGACAGCACGGTGGACCGCGGGCGGCCGGGTGGCGTAGTCGTAGTCGGCGTCACAGCCGGGGGTGCCCGGGGCGCAGTAGGGGGTGCCCGCCTCGGTCGCTCCGTCGAAGTCCGGGTCGGCTTCCTCGCGGTAGATGCGCTGGGTCAGATCCCAGTAGACCTGGTGGTGGTACGGCCACAGAAACTCCGAGCCCGCCGGGTAGCCGGCCTTGCGCATGGCCTTCCGGGCGTCCTCGGCTCCGGCCCCGCCGGCGGCGTACGCCGGGTATGCGCGCAGCGCGGGCGGCAGGAAGGTGAGCGGGTTGGGGCCGTCGGAGCGCCACAGAGTGCCCTCCCAGTCCACTCCCCCGTCGTACAGCTCTGGGTGGTTCTCCAGCTGCCAGCGCACTAGGTAGCCGCCGTTGGACAGGCCGGTGGCGAGGGTGCGGACGGGGGGCCGGCGATACCGCTGAGTGACGACGGCTCGGGCGGCGCGCGTGAGCTGGGTGACGCGCCTGTTCCACTCGGCGACGGCGCCACCGGGCCTGCGGCCGTCGCGGTAGAAGGCGGGACCGGTGTTGCCCTTGTCGGTGGCGGCGAAGGCGTAGCCGCGGGAGAGCACCCAGTCGGAGATCGCACGGTCGTTGGCGTACTGCTCGCGGTTGGCCGGTGTACCGGATACCACCAGACCGCCGTTCCAGTGGTCGGGCAGCCGGATGACGAACTGCGCGTCGTGGTTCCAGCCGTGGTTGGTGTTGGTGGTCGATGTGTCGGGGAAGTAGCCATCGATCTGGATCCCGGGAACGCCGCTCGGTGTGGGCAGATCCTTGGGGGTGAGTCCCGCGAAGTCGGCCGGATCGGTGTGGCCCGAGGCCACCGTTCCGGCTGTGGTCAACTCGTCCAGGCAGTCGGCCTGTTGGTGGGCCGCACCCGGTACGTGCGGCAGGGCGTATCCGGAGCAGCGGCCGCCCGGTGTTCCCTCCGCGCCGGCCGCGGGCACCGCCGCGACCGATGCGACGACGAGCGAACAGGCGCCCACGAGCGACAGTACTCCAAGAGCGGCACGCCGTCCGGGCCGTCCGCGGGGTGGGGCGGAGGCTGTGCGGGGTGGAGACATCCGATTCTCCTCCGAGTCGAGTGGTGGACGAGCGGGAGGCTAGGGGCACGGTCACCACACGGGACATGTGCGGGCCCGCCATGGCGGCGGCCCGGACAGGGGTGCCGGACACCATGACGGGCCGTTTCACCTCGCCGAGTACGACAGCCGCGGATGTGCGAGCGGGAGCAGCCGCTGTCGGCGACAGTGCCCCTAGCCGCCGAGACCGAAGAACTTGGTGATCCAGTAGCTGGAGCAGATCGAGTCCAGGAAGTACGGGGCCCCGGTGCTGCCGCATTGTTCAGCGCCGGTGCCGGGGTCGACCGGCGTGCCGTGGTTGATGCCGGGGACCTTGTTGACCTCGACGGCCACCGTGCCGTCGGATGTCACGTACTCGTCGTGCTGGGTGGCATTGGGACCGATGCTGGAGGTGCGGGTGGGCGTCTGGGACAGCCCGTGCAACGCCGTCCACTGATCGCGCAGTTCGGTGGCGTTGCGCGGCACGACCGTCGTGTCGCGGTCCCCGTACCAGATGGCGGCCCGCGGCCACGGTCCCTCGTACGACGGGTACGCCTCGCGCACCCGCTGGGCCCACTCGCCCGGACCGAGGTCGAGCCCGGGGTTCATGCACTGGTAAGGGCTGTTCATTTTCGTGCAGTTGTAGGGCAGGCCCGCGACGACCGCGCCGGCGGAGAAGACATCGGGGTAGGTGGCGAGCATGACCGAGGTCATGGCACCGCCGGCGGACAGTCCGGTGACGTAGACCCGTTTGGAGTCCCCGCCATATGCCGACACGGCGTGGCCGGCCATCCGCCGAATCGACAGGGCCTCGCCCTGGTCACGCCGATTGTCACCGGCCTGGAACCAGTTGAAGCACTTGGTGAGGTTGTTCGACGAGGTGGTCTCCGCGAGCACCAGGACGAACTTGTCGCGGTCCGCGAGTTCGGGCAGCCCTGAGTTGTCCGCGTAGACCTGGGCGCTCTGTGTGCACCCGTGGAGCGCGACGACCACGGGCGCGTTCGCGGGCAGCGACGCCGGCTTGTACACATACATGTTCAACGCCCCAGGATTGGAGCCGAAGTTGGTCACCTTCGTGAGGGTGACCGCGGCGTTCGCGGCGGGCGCGGGCCCGGCGAGAACGGCTCCGAGCACGAGGGCGGCGACGGGGAGGAGCCGGGCCGCGATGCGGCTCCATCGACTCCGTGGCGGTGCGTGGTGTGGGGGAACTGGCATGGAAGTGCTCCTTCGATTGATGCGCTCCCGGTGTTCCTGAGGCCGCCGACGCGTCGCTGTGCGCCGGAAGCACCAGACATGGCCGGAACCGTAGAATCGGCCGTGGCCCGTCGCCATGGCCCCAGGCACCACAAGCGAATTCGCCGCCGTCGGCGTCACACGGATTGCGCGGTCGACAACCGATCTGCTAATTGGCTCGGCCGTCACAAGCCGGCCACCTACCTTGTCCCGCACGCGGCGACCGGCCGCGACCTTCCGCCGGGTTTCTGGGAGTTCCGGACCTTCCGGTCCGGCGGCGGCACAGCCCCAGCCCGTTTTGGGGCGGTCGGAAGGGCCCGGTCGGCGCCGGGTCAGAGCCTGAGTCCCGCGGAGACCTCCAAGATCTGGTGACGAAGCCAGCGGTGGGCCGCGTCCTGGTTGTTACGGGGATGCCAGTACATGGCCTCGGTCAGCGTGGTCATGGGCACCGGTAGCGGCATCGTCCTGAGCCCCGTCCCCTCGGTCTCACGTGCGAGGAGTCCCTGGAGCACGGTGACCAGACGGGTCCCGGGCACCACATGGGGAGCCATGGCGAAACCCCCGATGTCGGCGGCGACCCGGAGCCGGGCGCCGAGGCGGTCGAAGTAGGACTCCACGATCGAGGTCATCGGCCCGTTCACCCCGAGAAACGGCAGCCGTCGCATCTCCTCGACGGTGATGGTGTCGCCCACCCCGGGGTGGTTCTCGTCGACGGCCACCACGAACTCGTCGGTGAACAGCGTCTCGCTGAAGAAGCCGGACAGATTCTGGGCAAGACTGGTCGGCCAGATCAGCAGATCGCACTGTCCTCGGCGGAGCTGGTCGATGAAGTCGGCTTGCGCGGGGAAGACGTTGATGCGGATATTCCACGACGTCGCCTCCACTTTGCGTAGAATCGGCCAGATCAGCACCGCCTGGGCGTAGTCGCTGGCGATCACGGTGAACGTGCGGGGAGGGCCGTCGGCGGGATCGAACGTCCTGCTCGCGCCCATGACGGCCTGGACCGCCGCGAGGGCCTCCTGCGTCGGCCGCACCAGCGACTCGGCCAACGGGGTCAGCGTCATCCCCCGCCCCTGCCGCACGAGCAGCGGATCCCCGAAATGGCTCCTCAGCCGGGCGAGCGAGGCGCTCATCGCCGGTTGTCCCACGAAGACCCGCTCCGCCGCCCTTGTCACACTGCGTTCGGCCAGCAGAGCGTCCAGGGCGATGAGAATGTTGAGATCGATATTGCCAAGGTCGTCCGACATGTGTGCGCCGCTTTCCCAGGGGACGGTCACGCCCGCCGGCATGGTGCCCGGCAGGCTGTCGGCTCGCGCACGCGGAGGCCCGCGGGAACGGCCTGACTCACATCTTCCGGTTCGCCGCGGGCATCACGTCGGCGAATCAGCAAACGCCAGGCGTTTCCCCAGGGATTCGGGTCCGCCGGTGGCGGAGCTGCCCCGGCGGAGCTGCCCCGGGGCGCGCGCCGCGCCGATGTGCCGCGGCACAAAGGGGGCAGCCGCACGCCACCGGGGTTATCGACCGGCCGAAGCGACCTTCGTGCCTCAGAGCACCCTGTGCTCGGTCTCAGTCAGCCACTCGGCCACCAGGGCACCCGTACGGGAAGCGTGCTCCTCCATCAGGGTGTAGTGATCACCAGCCGTGGTGCGGATATCGGCCTCTGCGACGACCGGCGCGGAGCCGTCACCGGCCAACAGGGGCACGTCGGCCCGTACGGACAGCACAGGCACGGGCAGCGGCGCCGCGGTCCATTGTGCGAACAGGTCGCAGTTCCATGCCATCGCCGACAGCCCGGTACCGGTCAGGCCCCGCACGACGTCACGGCGGTCCGTCATGCCGCGCATCAGCGCGGAGACGAACTCGTCCATCCGGTCCGGCGGGGGCAGATACGTGTCCAGCAGCACGACCGACCGAAGCGGCGCGCCGCGTTCGCTCAGCAACGCGGCCATCGCCAGGGCGAGCAACCCTCCCGAGGAGTATCCGACCAGGACGAACGGGTCGTCCCCGGTCCTGGCGAGGACCCGTTCGGTCTGCACCTGGGCCAGGATCTCCCCCGACTCCGCCAGTGGCTCACCGTCGAGGAATCCCGGGGTGGCCAGGACGTCGACCGTGCGGCTGCCCCGGAATCCGGAGGCGAACCGGGCGTAGGTGTAGGCCCCCGCGAGCGGCACCAAGGGGGTCAGGCAGACCAGTCGGGGGGCTTCGGCGCCCGACCCCAGCGGGGTGAAGGCGGGGGTGCCCGGTTCGGTCCGGAAGGTCGGGCGGTTGCGGGCGACGGTGCGCAGCAGGTCGAACGCCCGCGTCCCGTCGCCCGCCTCGAACGCCGCCGCGCACAGATCGGCGACCAGGTCGGCCGACGGTGGTGCGGGCGCGGTCGCCGCGTCGGGTTCGGCGCTCAGGTGGGTGAGGAGGTGCTGGGCGAGCCGGGCCGGGGTCGGATGGTCGAAGGCGATCGAGGTGGGCAGCCTGAGCGAGGTGGCCGAGGCAAGGCGGTTGCGCAGTTCGACGGCGGTCAGCGAGTCCAGACCCAGCTCCGCGAACAGGCCGGCCGGGTCGATCTCCTCGGTGCCGCCGTAGCCGAGCACATCGGCCGCCGTGGCGCGCACCATCTCCAGCAGCCCCTCCTCGGTACGCGCCGGCTTCGCGGCGGCGGTGCCCGCCGCCTTGCGCGGCCCGCGCACCAACCCGGCCATCAGACGGGGCGGGGCCGGCAGATCGCGGAAGGTCGCCAGGTTCAGCCGGGCGGCGACGACCTGGGCGTCCCCGCCGGTGGCGACGGTGTCGAAGATCGCATGGCCCTGCTCCTCGGCCAGTGGCAGCAGACCCGACCGCGTGAAGCGTGCGTGGTCGAGCCCCGCGGTCATGGCGCTGGGGAGGTCCCACAGCCCCCAGTCGATCGACACCGCGGGCAGCCCCTGCGCCCTGCGGTGCTGGGCGAGGGCGTCGAGCACGGCGTTGGCGGCGGCGTAGTTCCCCTGCCCCGCCGCGCCGAACACACCCGCGGCCGAGGAGAACAGGACGAAGGCGCTGAGGTCCATGCCCTGGGTCAGCTCGTGCAGCAGGTGCGCGCCCCCGGCCTTGGGCCGCAGCACCGTCTCCAGCCGGTCGGGGTCGAGTTCGCCGATCGTCGCGTCGTCGAGCACTCCCGCGGCGTGCACCACGGCCGTGAGCGGGTGCTTGGCCGGGACGGCGCCCAGGACTCGGCCGAGTGACGCGCGGTCGGCGATGTCGCAGGCGGCCACGGTGACCGACGCACCGGCCTCGGCCAGTTCGTCCCGCAGTTCCCGGGCTCCGGGTGCGTCGAGCCCCGTGCGGCTCACCAGGACCAGGCTGCGCACGCCATGTGCCCGTACGAGATGCCGGGCCAGCGAGGCGCCGAGTCCGCCGGTGCCACCGGTGAGCAGCACCGTGCCGTCCGGGTCGAGGTCCCGGCCGACGGTCAGCACGACCTTGCCCACATGCCTGGCCTGGCTCAGATAACGGAACGCGCTCGGGGCCCGGCGTATGTCCCACGTGGTGACCGGCAGGGTCATCAGCTCACCGGTGGCGAACAGGGTGAGCAGCTCGGCCAGCATCTCGCCGATCCGCTCCTGCCCCGCGTCCGACAGGTCGAACGGCAGGTAGTCCACACCGTCAGGGTGATTCTCGCGGACGTCGGTCCTGCCCATCTCCGCGAACCGGCCGCCCGGGCGCAGCAGCCGCAGTGAGGCGTCCACGAACTCGCCCGCGAGCGAGTTCAGCACGGCGTCCACCCCCGTGCCGCCGGTGACCTCGGTGAAGGCCCGCTCGAAGTCGAGCGTCCGGGAGGAGGCGATGTGGTCCCGGGCGACCCCGAGTCCGGCGACGGCGTCCTGTTTGGGCTCGCTCGCGGTGGCGAACACCTCCGCGCCCCACACCCTGGCGAGCTGGATCGCCGCCATGCCGACACCGCCCGCCCCCGAGTGCACGAGGATCCGCTGCCCCGGCCGGAGGTCGAGCAGGTCGCGCAACGCGTAGTAGGCGGTGAGGAACACGGCGGGCACGCTCGCGGCGCGGGCGAAGCTCCAGCCGTCGGGTATCCGCGCCAGCAGCCGCTCGTCGGTGACGGCCATCGAGCCGAACGCGGCGTCGGCGATGCCGAACACCCGGTCGCCGGGGCGCAGGGAACGCACGCCGGGACCGGCATCGAGCACCACTCCCGCGGCCTCCACGCCGAGCCGGGTCAGATCACCGGGAACCATGCCGAGGGAGATCAGCACGTCCTTGAAGTTCACCCCGACGGCACGCACCGCGATACGCACCTGCCCGTCGGCCGGCGGCTCGACCGTACGCGGGGCGAGCGCGAGATCCTCCAGGCTGCCCGTCGGCGAGGCGGTGAGGTGCCACGCCTCGCCGACGGGCGGTTCCAGCGCGGCCGGTCGCCGGGTCAGCCGTGGCGCATACCGGTCCGCGCCCCGCAGGGCGATCTGCGGTTCCCCGGTCGCCAGGGCGGCGGAGAGGTCGGCCGTGGTGACGGGCCGGTCGGTGTCGAGAAGGACGAACCGTCCGGGGTGCTCGGACTGCGCGGTGCGCAGCAGGCCCCACACCGCGGCCTGGTGGGGCACCAGTTCGTCCGAAGGCCGTACGACCACCGCGTGGCGCGTCAGCACCACGAGCGGTTCGGGACGGTCGGTGGCGAGCGTGGTCTGCACCGCGGCCAGTATCCGGTGCAGTGAGGACGAGTCGACGGCGGTCAGCACGATCGACGTGTCCGAGGGCACGGCGGACGGCTCGGGGAACACCGGCACGCCGAGACCGTGGTCGGCCTCAGGGCCGTCGAGCACCGCCCACCCGCGGTCGTCGGCGGGTTCCGGCTCCGGAAGCGGGACCCAGCCCACGGTGAACAGCGAGTCCGCGGGCAGGGCGCCCGTGCTGGGCTGGGCGAACGGCCGGGTGAGGAGGCGGCCCGCGTGGAACACGAGCGCTCCCGCCCCGTCGACGGCGGTGATCGACATCGCGTCGGGCCCCGCCGGGGCCAGGCGGACGAACAGCTCCCGCGCGCCGCGCGCGTGGAGTTCGACATCGGACCACAGGAACGGCAGTCCCGGCTCGTCCCCGCCGGCGAGCGTCATCGCCTGGCAGGCCGCGTCCAGCAGGGCGGGATGCAGCTGGAACCGGTCCGCGGGGACCGCGTCGGCCAACGCCACCTCGGCGAACAATTCGTCGCCCGCCCGCCACGCCGCGCGCATGCCGCGGAACGACTCGCCGTACCGGTAGCCGACGCTGTCGAGTTCGGCGTAGAAGGCATCGAGCGCGACCGGTTCGGCGTCGGGCGGCGGCACCGGCGTGAGCGGAGGAAGCGGTGCCGCCGACGCCGAGAGCCGGCCCGTGGCGTGCCGCACCCAGTCGTGCTCGCCCCGGCTGTGCACCGAGAACGGCCGGTCCCCCGACTCGTCGGGGCCGTGCACGGTCAGCTGGATCCGGATGTCGCCGCCGGTCAGTACCAGCGGCGCCGCCAGGACGAGTTCGGCGACCCCGCGGCAACCGGTCTCGTCGGCGGCCCGGACCGCCATCTCCAGGAACGCCGTACCCGGCAGCAGCACCGAGTCCCGCACCACATGGTCGGCCAGCCATGGCTGGGTCCGAGTGGAGAGGGTGCTGGTGAACACCACGTCCGGCGAACCGGCGAGCTCTTCGGCGGGGCCCAGCAGCGGATGTGTCTGGCCGGGGCGCCGCGGTGGCTGGGCCGTCGGCCAGAACCGCTTGCGCTGGAAGGCGTACGTGGGCAGGGCGACGGTCCGTCCTCCGGGCAGCGCGGGACTCCAGTCCACCGCCACCCCGCGGGTGTGGGCGTCGGCGAGCGAGCGCAGGAAGCGGTCCATACCGCCGTCGTCACGGCGCAGCGACGCGACGGTGTGCACCTGCTGGTCCAGTGCTTCCGCCGTCTCGTGCAGGGCGGTTGCCAGCAGCGGGCGCGGGCTCATCTCGATGAACACGGTGTGCCCGTCCTCGATCAGCCGGCGGCCGGCCGTCTCGAACAGCACCGGGCTGCGCAGGTTGCGGTACCAGTAGGGCGCGTCGAGGGCGGCGGTGTCCAGGCGTTCCCCGGTCACCGTGGAGTAGAACGGGACGTCGGTGCCGCTCGGGCTCAGTTCGGCCAGCTCCCCCAGCAGCGCGTCCTCGACCGCCTCGACGGCGGAGGTGTGCGAGGCGTAGTCCATCGGCACCCGCTTGGCCGCGGGAACGGCTTCCAGTACGCGGTCGAGCGCGCTGTTGGGCCCGGCGACCACCGTGGACGACGGCCCGTTGAACGCGGCGATCTCAACGCCGTCGAAGCGGACGTGCTCGGGGGCGACCGGAACGGACAGCACTCCGTGGTCACCTGAGAGGCGGTCGGCGATCACCCGGCCGCGTCGCACGACCGCCACCGCCGCCTGTTCGAGCGGCAGCGCGCCCGCCACGCATGCGGCGGCGTACTCACCGAGGGAATGCCCGACCACGGCGGCCGGAGTCACGCCGTAGGACTCCCACAGCCGGGCCAGCGACACCATGACGGCGAACAGGGCGGGCTGGACGACATCGGCCCGCCGCAGCATCTCCTCGTCGCCGAGCGCCTCCAGCAGGTCCCAGTCTGCTTCGGTGGCCATCGCCCGCGCGCACTCGGCCATCGAGTCCGCGAACACGGGCGAGGACTCGATCAGGGCCCGTCCCATCCCCGCCCAGCTTGAGCCCTGGCCGGGGAAGACGAAGACGGGGCGCGGGTCCTGGCCGGCGGCCACGGCGGACACCACCGAGGGTGCGGAGGTGCCGCCGGCCAGCGTGGTGAGCCCGGCGGCCAGTTCGGCGCGGTCCCGGCCGAGGACCACGGCCCGGTGGGACGCTTGCGATCGTGTGGTGATCAGGGACCAGCCGATGTCGATCGGATCGGTCCCGCCGTCCAGCAGCGCGGACAGACGGCTCGCCTGCGCGGCGAGGGCGGCCGGTCCCCGGCCGGATACGGCCAGCGGGATCAGCGCCGTCTCCCCGGTGGCCCGTGGCTCGGCGGGCGGTGGCGTGTCGGCCTCCAGCACGACGTGTGCGTTGGTGCCCGAGATGCCGAACGCCGAGACCCCGGCCCGGCGCGGTGCGCCGGTGTCGGGCCACTCAGTCCTGGCGTGGGCCAGCCGGACACCGCCCGCCGTCCAGTCCACATGGGACGAGGCCGTGGTGGCGTGCAGGGTCGCGGGCACGGTGCCGTGGTGCATGGCCAGCGCCGTCTTGATCACGCCCGCGACGCCGGCGGCGGCCTGGGTGTGGCCGATGTTGGACTTGAGCGTCCCGATGAGCAGCGGGCGTGTCCGGTCCTGCCCGTAGGCCGCGGAGAGGGCGTGTGCTTCGATCGGGTCGCCTAGGGGTGTCCCGGTGCCGTGCGCCTCGACCACGTCGACGTCCAGCGCCGAGAGGCGGGCGTTCGCCAGGGCCTGGCGGATGACCTCCCGCTGGGCTCGGCCGTTGGGCGCCGACAGGCCGTTGGACAGGCCGTCCTGGTTGATCGCCGAACCACGCACCACGGCCCATACACGGCGTCCCGCGGCACGCGCCTCGGACAGGCGCTGCAGCACGAGCATGCCCGCGCCTTCGGCGAATCCGGTGCCGTCCGCGGAGTCGGAGAACGCCTTGCACAGGCCGTCGGGGGCCAGCCCGCCCTGGCGGGAGAACTCGGCCAGGCCCAAGGGGGTGGTCATGACCGTCACCCCTCCCACGAGCGCCGTGGTGCAGTCGCCGTTACGCAGGGACTGCGCGGCCAGGTGCAGGGCGACCAGCCCGGAGGAGCACGCCGTGTCGACGGTGACGGCGGGACCTTCGAGCCCGAGCGAGTACGCGACCCGGCCGGAGAGCACCGAGCCCGCGCTGCCGGTGCCCACGTGACCGGTGGCGTCGTCGGCCTCGGCGCCGGTGAGGAGCGCGTAGTAGTCCTGGCCGGTGCTGCCGAGGAACACTCCGGTGCGGCTGCCGGCCAGGCTGCCGGGCGCGATGCCGCCGTGTTCCAGCGCCTCCCACGAGGTCTCCAGGACGAGCCGCTGCTGCGGGTCCATGGCCAGGGCCTCCCGGGGGGAGATCCCGAAGAACTCCGCGTCGAAGGCCGCGATGTCGTCCAGGTAGGAGGCCGTGGTCACGCAGTCGTCGGGCAGGGCTGCGAGGTCCCACCCCCGCTCGCGCGGCGGTGGCCCCACGGTGCTGCGTTCCTCGGCGAGCAGGTTCCACAGCTCGTCGGGCGAGGTGACGCCGCCGGGAAGGCGGCAGGCCATGCCGACGATGACGATGGGATCGGTGGTGACGGCCGGGTCGGCCACCGTGCGCGTGCGGGTCGCCCCGCCCGGTGTGCCGCCACCGGCCTCCGCGCGCAGGTGGTCGGCGAGCGCGGCGGGCGTCGGGTGGTCGTAGACCACGGTGGTCACCAGGGAGAGCCCCGTCACGGCGTTGAGGCGGTTGCGGAAATCGACGGCGGACACCGAGTCGAATCCCAATTCATGGAACGGCCGGTGCGGGTCGACGTGCGCCCCGGAGGCGTAGCCGAGCACGGCCGCCGTCTGGGCACGTACGACCGCGAGCGGGTCGGTGGCGTCCGCCGGGGCGGTGCCCTCGGTGAGCAGCGAGCTGACCTCGGGGATCTGCGAGAGCGCCGGATTCGGCCGCAACGCGGTGACCGCCGTGTGATAGCGGTCCCATGCGATGTCGGCGAGCACGATCGCGCCGTCACCGTGTTCCACGGCCGTCCGCATCGCCGCGGTCGCGTCCTGCGGGGACATCCCCGGCACTCCGTGCCGTCGCGCGGCCTCCCCGAGGGGGCCGTCGCCCATGCCGTCCCCGGCCCACACACCCCAGCCGATCGACGTGGCCGGCAGCCCCTCGGCACGCCGGTGTTCGGCCAGCGCGTCCAGGTAGGCGTTGGCCGGTGCGTAGGTGCCCTGGCCCGAGGCGCCGACCGTGCCGGCGAGCGAGGAGAACAGCACGAACGCGTCGAGGTCCAGGTCACGGGTGAGCTCGTGCAGGTTGGCCGCGCCCTGTGTCTTGACCGCCAGGACCCGGTCGAACTGCTCCATGGTCAGGGCGTCGATGGCGGCGTCGTCCAGCACGGCGGCGGTGTGCACCACGGTGCGCAGCGGTGTCGCCGGGTCGACGGAGTCGATCACTTTGGCGAGGGCGGCGCGGTCGGACAGGTCGCAGGGGACGATGCTGATCCGTGTCCCGAACTCGGCGAGTTCCGCGGCCAGTTCACCGGCGCCGGGAGCTTCCGTCCCGCGCCTGTTCACCACGATCACATGTTCCGCGCCCTCGGCCGCCAGCCAGCGCACGACATGCCGGCCGAGTCCGCCGGTGCCACCGGTCACCAGGGCGGTGCCGCGGACCTGCCAGTCGCCGCTGTCCTCCGGACGCACGGGGGCCCGCAGAATCCGTCGTCCGAACGCTCCGTGCCGGTCGATGCGGACCTGGTCCTCGTGGGTGTCATCCGACAGCACGGCGGCGATCCGGCGGCGGCCGGTGTCGTCCAGCGGCTGCGGCAGGTCGATCAGACCGCCCCAGGCGCGCGGTCGCTCGAACCCGGCCACCCGGCCGAATCCCCAGGTCATCGCTTGCGCCGGGGAGCGCGTGGCGTCCCTGGTCACGCACCACAGCGGTGCTTCGACGCCCGCCGCACCCAACTGCTGTACCAGCCGCACGGTCCGGGCGAAGCCCTGGGGGACGGCGGGGTGGTCCTGCTCGGGGTCCTCGTCGTGGGCCAGCAGCGCGAGGACACCGGCCGGTTCGGGGAGGGCGGCGAGGTCGGCCTCGCCCGGGGCCCGGACGGCCACTTCGGCGCCGTACTGCCGCAGCGCTTCGACGACGCTGTCGGACCAGGCGTCGGGCGTGTCCGTGACGACCAGCCAGGTGCCGTTCAATACCGGATCGGCGGACAGCCGCAGCGGCGTCCAGTCGGTCCGGTAGCGCAACCGGTCGAGGGGGCTCTCCGCCACTGCGGGGGCGCTGGTCGTCCGCTCCGCGGGGGTCACCCAGTAGCGCTCGCGCTGGAACGGGTACGTCGGCAGCTCCACGGCGCGCGCCTCGGGCAGCGCCACGGTCCAGTCCACCGGCAGGCCCTGCAGATCGGCGGCGGCCAGCGAGGTCAGCATCCGGTGCAGCCCGCCGTCGTCGCGGCGCAGGGTGTCCAGCACCGGGCCCGCGGCGGTGGTGTGCGCGAGCACGGGGTGCGGGCTGACCTCGACCATGACCCCGTGTCCGTCCCGTACGAGGACGTCCATCGTGTCGGCGAAGTTCACCGTCTGCCGCAGGTTGCGGGACCAGTACCCGGCGTCCAGCGCCGTCGTGTCCAGGCGGGAGGTGGTCACCGTGGAGTAGAACGGCACGTGTCCCGGGCGGGGCCGAACCGGTGCCAGCGCCGCCAGCAGGTCGGTCTCGATCCCGTCGACATGGGGCGAGTGGGCGGCGAAATCCACCCCGGCGAGCCGCCAGCGCATGATCCCGGCGGCCGACAGGCGGCGCTCGACGTCGTCCAGCGCCGCCGGGTCACCGGAAATGGTCACGTTCTGCGGCCCGTTGACGGCCGCGATCGACACGGCGCCCTTCCCGTCGTCCGCCAGCAGCTCGCGCACCCGGTCCGGCGGGGCCATCACCGACATCATCGCGCCGCGCCCGGACAGCCGCTCGCGGATGAGGCGGCTGCGCAGCGCCACGATACGGGCGCCGTCCTCCAGGGACAGGCCACCGCTGACGCAGGCGGCGGCGATCTCGCCCTGGGAGTGGCCGATCACCGCGGCGGGCTCGACACCGAACGAGCGCCACAGCACGGCGAGCGAGACCATGACCGCCCACAGCGCCGGCTGCACGATGTCGACCTGGGCCAGCGCCTGTTCATCGGACAGCACCTCCCGCAACGACCAGTCGACGTACGCGGACAGCGCCTTGTCGCAGTCCTGCACGGCCTCGGCGAACACCGGTGACTCGTCCCACAGCCGGGCGCCCATCCCGGTCCACTGGGAGCCCTGTCCCGGGAAGACGAACACGACCCGCTCCCCGCGGGCCCGCCGGCCTACTCCGAGTACCCGCTCCCCCAGGGCGAGCGCGTGCAGCGCGTCGAGCGCCTCGGCACGGTCGTGCACCGGCAGCACGGCCCGGTGCGGAAACCGGGCTCGCGTGGTCGCCAGTGTGAACGCGACATCGGCCACCGGCTCCTCGCGCTCGAGAAGATGGGCGCGCAGCCGGGCCGCCTGGGCGCGCAGGGCGCTGTCGGTCCTGCCGGACAGGATGAGCGGCACCGGACCGGAGTGCTCCGTGCGGGGCCGTTCTTCGGGCGCGGGGACGTCCTCCACGATGACATGCGCGTTGGTCCCGCTGATCCCGAACGACGAGATGCCCGCGCGGCGCGGGCGGTCGACGGCGGGCCAGGGCCGGGCCTCGCGCAGCAGGCGCACCGGGCCCGTGGACCAGTCGACGTGCCGGGACGGCCGCTCGACATGCAGGGTCCTCGGCAGCCGGCCCGCGCGCAGCGCCTGCACCATCTTGATCAGGCCGACCAGCCCGGCGGCCGACTGGGTGTGCCCGACGTTGGACTTCACCGAGCCCAGCCACAGGGGGTGCCCGCGGTCCCGGCCGTAGGTGGCCAGCAGGGCGTCCGCCTCGATCGGGTCGCCCAGGGTGGTGCCGGTGCCGTGCGCCTCGACGGCGTCGACCTCGTCGGCGCGGACCCCGGCGTCGGCGAGCGCCTGCCGGATGACCTCTTCCTGTGCGGCGCCGTTGGGCGCGGACAGCCCGTTGGAGGCGCCGTCCTGGTTGATCGCGGACCCGCGCACCACGGCGAGTACCGGGTGTCCGAGCCGCTGGGCGTCGGACAGCCGCTCGACGAGGACCGCGGCGACACCCTCGCCGAAGTTGGTGCCGTCGGCGGCGTCGGCGAACGCCTTGCAGCGCCCATCGGCCGCGAGGCCGCCCTGCTTGGAGATTTCGACGAACCCGTGCGGTGCGGAGATCACCGAGACACCGGCGACCAGCGCCTTCGAGCAGTCGCCCTTGCGCAGCGCCTGGGCGGCCAGATGCAGGGCGACCAGGCCCGATGAACAGGCGGTGTCGACCGTGACAGCGGGTCCGCGCAGGCCGAAGGTGTAGGCCACCCGTCCGGAGGTGACGCTCGGCGCCGTACCGGTGGCGACGTAGCCCTCCGCGGCGTCCGGGTTGTCCAGGAGGCGGATCAGGTAGTCGCCCGGGCCCGCGCCGACGAACACGCCGGTGCTGCTCTCCCGCAGCGCGTCGGGCGCGTATCCGGCGCGTTCGAACACCTCCCAGGCCGCTTCCAGCAGCAGCCGCTGCTGCGGGTCCATCGCGGCTGCCTCGCGGGGCGAGATGCCGAACAGGTCGGCGTCGAATCCGCCCACGTCGTCGATGAAGTAGGCGTCCGTGGCGAAGGGGCTGAGGGATTCCAGGTCCCAGTTCCGGTCCCGGGGGAAGGGGGAGAGCACGTCCCTGCCGGAGTCCACCAACTGCCACAGCTTCTCCGGCGAGTCGGCGCCGCCGGGCAGGCGGCAGGCCATCGCCACCACGGCGATCGGCTCCCTGGCCGCTTCGGTCAGGGCCCGGTTGTGCTCCCGCAGTCGCTCCGTCTCCTTGACCGAGGAGCGAAGCGCGTCGACGAGGCGGTCGGGTGAGATCGTCATGTCGGTCATCCTTCGGAGGTGTGCGGGTCGGCCGTGCCGAGCGCGAGGGACATCAGCTCCTCCACGTCGAGGCCGTCGATGTCCACGTCGGTCAGCGCCCCGTCGCGCCGGTGCTCCGCGCCGGCCTCCTCCGAAGCCGCGTCGGCCTCGGGAAACAGCTCGGTGGCCAGCTTCCGGGCCAGCGCCTGAGGGCTGGGGTGGCTGAACACCGTCGTGGCGGGCAGCCGGAGCCCCGTCGCCGAGTTGAGGCGGTTGCGCAGTTCGACGGCGCTGAGCGAGTCGAAGCCGATCTCGCTGAACGCCCGCAGCGGCTCCACCCGGTCGGCGGTGAGCCCGAGGACAGCGGCCGTATGCGCGCACACCAGGTCGGTGAGCACCCGCACCCGCTCGGCGGCGGGAACACCGGCCAGCAGCTCGGCGGTCGAGGTCTCGGCGACCGGCGTCGCGGCGACCACCCGGCGGACCCGGCGGCGCACCAGGTTGCGCCACAGCGGCGGCAGCTCCGTCTCGGCGGACGGATCGACGTCGATGGGCAGCAACAGCGCCTCGTCGCGGGAGAGCGCCTGATCGAACAGGTCCAGCGCGGTCGACGCGGGCAGCGCGCGGACACCGGAGCGGGCGATCCTCGCCCGGCCGGTTTCGCTGAGCGTCGCGGTCAGCTCACTGGTGTCCGCCCAGAGCCCCCAGGCCAGCGACTGCGCGGGCAGGCCATCGGCGGCTCTGCGTTCGGCCAGTGAGTCGAGGAACGCGTTGGCAGCGGCGTAGTTCGCCTGCCCGGCGTTGCCGGTGACGCCCGCGGCCGAGGAGAACAGCACAAAGCCGGCGAGGTCGTCGGAGCGGGTCAGCTCGTCGAGTACCGCGGCGCCATCGACCTTGGGGCGGAAGACCGTATCGACGTCCGCCCGGTCGAGCGAGCCGACCAGTCCGTCGCTGAGGGCACCGGCGGCGTGCACGACGGCGGTGAGCGGGCGCTGTGGCGGTATCGCGGCCAGGACGTCGCGCACGGCCGCCCGGTCGGCGACGTCGCAGGCGGCGAAGGTCACCGAGGACGCGCCGAGCGCGGTGAGTTCCGCCCCCAGCCCGGCCGCCGCCTCCGCGTCCTTCCCCCGGCGGCTGAGCAGCAGCAGGTGCCGGACACCGCGCTCGGCGACCAGGTGCCGGGCGAGCGTGCCGCCCAGTGTGCCGCTCGCGCCGGTGAGCAGCACCGTCCCCGCCGGATCCCACGCCCGGGGCACGGTCAGTACGACCTTGCCGACGTGGCGCGCCTGGCTGATGTATCGGAACGCCTCCGCGGCGCGGCGGACGTCCCAGGCCCGGACCGGCAGTGGCCTCAGAGCGCCCCGCTCGATCAGGGAGGCCAGCTCGGCCAGCATGGTCCGGATGCGGTCGGGACCGGCGTCGAGCAGATCGAACGCCCGGTAGCGCGCGGCGGGGTGACGCAGGCGGATCTCGTCGGCGTCCCGGATATCGGTCTTGCCCATCTCCAGGAACCGGCCTCCCTCGGCGGTCAGCCGCAAGGAGGCGTCGATGAATTCGCCTGCCAGCGAGTTGAGTACGACGTCGATCCCGTGCCCGCCGAGCGCCGGGCGGAAGTCGTCCTCGAACCGTGTGGTCCGCGAGGACGCCAGGTGGGAGGGGTCTACGCCGCCGGCCCGCACATCGCGCCACTTCGTGGGGTGGGCCGTGGCGAACACCTCGGCTCCCAGATGCCGTGCGATCTGCACCGCGGCCATGCCGACACCGCCGGCCGCCGCGTGGATCAGCACCCGGTCTCCGGGCCGGACACCCCCGAGGTCGGTCAGTCCGTAGTAGGCGGTGAGGAAGGCGACCGGCGCCGCCGCTCCCTGGGCGAACGTCCAGCCGACGGGCAGCGGCGCCAGCGTGCGGTGATCGGCCACCGCGACAGGCCCGGCGTAGGCGCCGGTGACCAGGCCCATCACCCGGTCGCCGACCGAGAATCCGGTGACGCCCGGTCCGATCTCGGTGATCACGCCTGCCGCCTCGCCCCCTTCGGGCCGGTCCTCGCCGGGCACCATGTCGAGTGCGACGAGGACTTCCCGGAAGTTCACGCCCATCGCGCGCACGGACAGGCGGACCTCGCCCTCCGCCAGCGGGGCCAGCACACCAGGAGCGGGCACGATGCCCAGGTCGTCCAGGTTGTCCGCGGAGTTCAGGTCCACGCTCCACGCCTCGGTGTCCGGCGGCGGGGTGAGGGCGGGCAGGGTGTCGTCGTCCGTGAGGCGGGGGGCGAACAGCCGGTCGCCCCGCACGGCGACGACGGGTTCGTCGCCGACGAGAGCGGCGGGCGGCAGTTGCGGCGGGTCGGCGTCGGGATCGAGGTCGATGACCAGGAAACGGCCCGGGTGCTCGCTCTGCGCCGAGCGAACGAATCCGGCGGCGGCCGCCGCGGCGGGGTCGGGCGCGCGGCGCCGGCCGACCGGGAACGCCCCCACCGTCACCAACGCGAGCGTCATGGCGGCGAACCTGTCGTCGGACAGCCATGACTGGATCGCGGTCCTGGCACGCTCGGTGAGCTCGTAGGCGGCGGCCGTCGTGTCGCCGGGCCGCGGTGCAAGACTCAGCAGGGCGATGCCGGGCGCGGGCTCGGTGCCCACCGCGGCGGCCAGCGCCTCCACACCGGCATGCCGGTCGGCGTCCAGGCCGTCGAAGAGACACCGGCCGGACTCCGGGCGGTCGGACAGGACGGCCGTCCTCGGCGGGGGTGACGTGGCCGCGGGCGTCTCCATCCAGTCGACGCGCAGCAGCTTCGCGGTCCGCCCGCGGTGCGTGGACACCGGCCTGCCCCCGGAGACCATCCTGGTGACGACCTCGCCGATGGTCAGGACCGGGACGTTCGCGGAGTCGGCAGCCACTATCGACACGCTGTCGGTGCCCAGCGGCTCCATCCGTACGCGCAGCGCGCGGGCGCCGGACGCGGACACGGAGATGTCCGACCAGGTGAACGGCAGAAACGTCCGGCCCTCCGCCAGGCTTCCGTGTGCCATTACCTGCAGCGCCGAGTCCAGCAGGACCGGGTGGAGCACGAAGTCTTCGGGAGAGGCCGCTTCCGGCAGGACGATCTCGGCGTAGCGCACGTCCCCGTCGAGCCACACCCGACGCACGCCCTGGAACACCGGCCCGTACACGAGCCCGTCCTCCGCGAGGGCGTCGTAGAAGTCGCCAAGGTCGGCCTCGACGGCGCCGGCGGGCGGCCACGCTTCCCACCGCGGCACTCCGGCGGCGGGCTCGCGGGCCACGGTCGCGGTCGCGTGCAGCACCCAGCCCGTCGTGGTGCCCGTCGCGCGCGAGTGCACCGTCACCTCGCGACGCCCCTCGCGGTCGCCTCCCACCGCCACCTGGACGTCGACGCGCTCGTGGCCGTCGAACACCAGCGGTGTGTGCAGGGTCAGTTCCTCGACGCGCCCGCAGCCGGTCTCGTCCGCCGCCCTGAGCACCATCTCCACGAAGCCCGCGCCGGGGAACATCACCGAGCCGAGCACGGCGTGGTCGACCAGCCAGGGGTGGGAGTCGATGGACAGCGAGCCGGTCAGCATGGCGCCGCCGGTCTCGGCGACCTCCAGGACGGCACCGAGCAGGCCGTGTCCGGCACCGGTCAGGCCGACGGCGGACACGTCGCCGCCGTGTCCGGCGTCGGTGAGCCAGTAGCGCTCACGCTGGAAGGCGTAGGTGGGCAGGTCGACGAAGACGGGAGGGCGGCCTGCCCACAACGGGCTGAAGTCCACCGCCGTGCCGGCCGCGAACGCCGCGGACACCGAGCGCAGAAACTGGTCCACGCCACCGGAGCCGCGGCGCAGCGTGCCCACCGTTGTCGCGGGAACGTCCATCTCGGCGAGGGTGTCCTGCACCCCGGGCATCACCACGGGATGGCTGCTGACCTCCACGAAGACGTCGAAGCCCTCGTCGGCGAGGCCGCGTACCGCGGAGTCGAGGCGGACCGGGCGGCGCAGATTGCGCAGCCAGTACTCGGCGTCCAGTGCGGTTCCGGACTCGAACCGCCCGGTCACGGTGGAGAAGAACGGCACGTCGGCCTGCCCGGGGGTCACGGTCTTCAGCGCGCGCAGCAGATCGTCGGCGAGCGGGTCGACCTGTGCGGTGTGGGAGGCGTAGTCCACCTCGATCCGCCGGGCCCGCACTCCTTCTCGTTCGCAGTGGGACATCAGGTCGTCGAGATCCTCGGGCGTGCCGGACACGACCACCGACTGCGGGCCGTTGACCGCCGCGATCTCCAGCTCTGTGGACCGGGAGGCGACCAGGTCGGTCGCTTCCACCAAGCCGAGCGGGACCGAGACCATCCCGCCACGCCCGGCGAGTTTCTCCGCGATCAGCTTCGACCGCACGCACACCACTCGCGCCGCGTCCTCCAGCGACAACGCACCCGCCACACACGCCGCCGCGATCTCCCCCTGCGAATGACCCACCACCGCGGACGGCTCCACACCAAAAGACCGCCACAACCGCGCCAACGACACCATCACCGCGAACAACACGGGCTGCACCACCTCAACCCGCCCCAACGCCTCCTCATCCCCCAGCACCTCGGCCAAGGACCACTCCACCAACCCCTGGAAAGCCCCCGCACACTCCTCCATCGCCTCGGCGAACACCGGAGAGGACCCCAGCAACTCCACCGCCATCCCCACCCACTGCGACCCCTGCCCGGGAAACACGAAGACGACGTCGTGTGCGGACACACGCGCGGTGTCCGTGACGACGGCGCCGCTGGGCTGCCCGTCGGCCAGGGCGCGCAAGGCGGTGCGCGCCTCGGCGCCGGTGCCCGTGACCACGACCGCGCGAGAGCGGAGAGCCGCCCTGCTGGTGCACAGCGCACGGGCGAGGTCGGTCAGGTCGTGGCGGTCGACGGCGTCGAGCAGTCCTTCCGCCTGGGCCCGCAGCGCGGCCGGAGTGCTCGCCGAGAGCACCAGCGGCATCACCCTGTCCGTGGCCTCGGGCGGCGCAACGGGTTCGTGCGCGAACTCCTCGAGGATCAGGTGTGCGTTCGTGCCGGACGCACCGAAGGAGGAGACGGCGGCGCGGCGGGGGCGGTCCACCCCAGGCCACGCACGGGCCTCCCTCAGCACCTGGACCGAGCCCCATTCCACCTTCGA
>NZ_JBIADZ010000051.1:0-40243 GCF_042868035.1 Streptomyces sp. NPDC007875
TTCTCCGGGCGCTTCCCTTCGGTGTTTCCAACCTTACCAGATTCTTTTTCGGTCCGTTTCCGGTCCGAATTCTGATTCCGGTGGCCGCTGGAGGGGCCTTTGCCTTTCGGCGTGTTTTCGACTTTAGCAGACACGCATCCGCCGAACCTAATCGGCTCCGGATGATGCCCGCGGGTGTCAAAGGTGCTCCGTTGGATTTCCATCCGTCTGCGGAGCGAGTTCAAATCAAGCGTCTATGAGTGGGCAGATACTGCTCACCACAACCGTTTAAACCTACCTCCCCAGGCGAACCTCGTCAAGGATCCGGGGAAGATTCTTTGTGTGACGTCAGCCGGAGCGCCTACGCCCTCCGCCCTCCGCGACATTCCAACGTACGCATCCGTGCTCCCCGCGTCAAGGGAATCGCGGAAGATTCACAACGTCGCAGGTAAGAGGGGGTACGACGGTCAGGCCGCGAAGGACGACGGCGGGCTCTCCAGATCCTCGAGCTCGATGCCGGGGGCGGCGAGCACCACGTCGCCGGCGATATGGACCGTCCGGACCTCTCCGGTGTCCAGCTCGCTGACCTCGTATTCATCCACGACGAGTGGACCCGTGTCCGTGGTGTGTCCGGCTCGGTCGCGAAGTGCCCAGGACTGGTCCAGGGTCAGGGGCGCGAGGACCGGATCGGTGAAGGCCACGAGGCGGACGCGGACGGCTCCGGCGCCCGGCTCCAGCCGCAGCAGGCGGGAGATGGCGACCAGGAAGGCCGGAGAGGCACCGGTAAAGGCGTGGGCGCCGACATTGCCCTCGGTCGCGTGCTCCCCGGTGGGATCCGTACGGACCCAGGTGACCCCGTCCAGTGCGGCGCCCTTGACCTGCCAGCTCGCCGCGTGCAGCTCGACCCTGAGCGGCCGGCCCAGCTCGTCCAGGGTGAGGTCCACGGACCCGGCGTGATCGCCGGAAGGTGAGGTCCGCTGTGCGACATAGCGCCATCCGCTGGGGCCGGGCGCGCACTGGAAGTGCTCCTCACCCAGCGGGGTGTGGTCGTGCGGGTCGTGGAGGGAGTAACGGCCGCGGGGCATGGTGAGGTCCTTGACGAGCGTCGGGCCCGCCCGGCCGGACGGCACGGACGGGCCCTGGGGCCCCGCCGGGGCGGGGGCCGGGTCAGCGGCCGCCGACCGTGCGGTCGGCGGCGCCGGTGCGATCAGTAACGGTAGTGCTCGGGCTTGTACGGGCCCTCGACCGGGACGCCGATGTAGGCGGCCTGCTCGGGCCGGAGCGTGGTCAGCTTCGCCCCGAGCGCGTCGAGGTGGAGACGGGCGACCTTCTCGTCCAGGTGCTTGGGGAGCACATAGACGTCGGTCGGGTACGACTCCGGCTTGGTGAAGAGCTCGATCTGGGCGATGGTCTGGTTCGCGAAGGAGTTGGACATCACGAACGAGGGGTGACCGGTCGCGTTGCCGAGGTTCAGCAGACGGCCCTCGGAGAGCACGATAAGCGTCTTGCCGTCGGGGAAGGTCCAGGTGTGGACCTGCGGCTTGACCTCGTCCTTCACGATGCCCGGGACGGCGGCGAGGCCGGCCATGTCGATCTCGTTGTCGAAGTGGCCGATGTTCCCGACGATCGCCTGGTGCTTCATCTTGGCCATGTCCGCGGCCATGATGATGTCCTTGTTGCCGGTCGTGGTGATGAAGATGTCGGCGGTCTCCACCACGTCGTCCAGGGTCGCCACCTGGTAGCCGTCCATCGCTGCCTGCAGCGCGCAGATCGGGTCGATCTCGGTGATGATCACCCGGGCGCCCTGGCCGCGCAGCGACTCGGCGCAGCCCTTGCCCACATCGCCGTAGCCGCAGATGACCGCGACCTTGCCGCCGATCAGCACGTCGGTCGCGCGGTTGATGCCGTCGACCAGGGAGTGGCGGCAGCCGTACTTGTTGTCGAACTTGGACTTGGTCACCGCGTCGTTGACGTTGATCGCCGGGAAGAGCAGCAAGCCGTCCCGCTGCATCTCGTAGAGGCGGTGGACGCCGGTGGTGGTCTCCTCGGTGACCCCGCGGATCTCGGAGGCCAGCTGCGTCCACTTCTGCGGGTTCTCGGCGATGGTGCGGTTCAGCAGCTCGAGGATGACGCGGTGCTCGTCGTTCTCGGCGGTGGCGACGTCAGGGGCGGCGCCAGCCTTCTCGTACTCGACGCCCTTGTGGACGAGGAGGGTGGCGTCGCCACCGTCGTCCAGGATCATGTTGGGTCCGCCGGTGGGGGTGCCGGGCCAGGTCAGGGCCTGCTCCGTGCACCACCAGTACTCCTCCAGGGTCTCGCCCTTCCAGGCGAAGACCGGGATGCCCTGCGGGTTCTCCACAGTGCCGTTCGGACCGACGGCGATCGCGGCCGCGGCGTGGTCCTGGGTGGAGAAGATGTTGCAGGAGGCCCACCGGACCTCGGCGCCGAGGGCGACCAGGGTCTCGATCAGCACGGCGGTCTGCACGGTCATGTGCAGCGAGCCGGTGACACGGGCGCCGGCCAGGGGCTGCTGCTCGGCGTACTCCTTACGGATCGCCATCAGGCCGGGCATCTCATGCTCGGCGAGGGTGATCTCCTTACGGCCGAAGGCAGCCAAGGAGAGGTCCGCGACCTTGAAGTCCTGACCGGAGACGGCTGTCGTCATGAGTGCTGCTCCTCCTCGATCGTGTGCGAGCGAGAGTGGTTTCGGCTGGGCATGTGAGGCGCTGGGCAAGGCCCCGCACAGCGGGCACACCTGTCCCCTTCTACCTCACAGTGCGCAGTCCGTCGGAGGCCCTCTCTCCCTCGGCCGACCCGGTGTACGGGCCGCCCGACCGCCATCAGCAGCGACGTCTGGCTCGGTCACGAATCTACACCGATCGGCGCGGCGAACCCCAGCCCCCATCGGCCATCTTCGGCCGTAAGGCCATGACCTGCGCCGACGGCCACGCCGCTCGCGGAGCCCCGGTGGCTCACCCGTCGCTTTGATCCTGGCCCGATGTATTGCACGATGCCGCGAGCGCGGGGACGCTGGCAGCCTTCCGCGCCCGCTCAATGCGTTGTTAAGGAGAACCACGTGACCAGTCCAGCCGATCCCCCCAACGGTGCGGGGGCCAGCGGACCGGGGCTCAAGCTGCTCGCGGTGACCGCCTGTCCCACGGGTATCGCCCACACCTATATGGCCGCTGAGAAGCTGGCTCAGGCGGCGGAGTCACTCGGCCACAGCATGAAGGTGGAGACCCAGGGCTCGATCGGGGCCGAGAACGTTCTGTCTGACAACGATGTCAGTCAGGCCGACGGCATCATCATCGCCGCCGACAAGGACGTCGACCGCAGCCGTTTCATCGGCAAGAGAGTGCTCGTCGTCGGGGTCGCCGACGGCATCCACCGCCCGGAGCGGCTGATCGAGCAGGTGCGTAACGCGCCGGTGTACCAGGGCGACGGTCACGAGACCGAGCGCGGCGCCGCCGCCTCGGCGGCTTCCGGCGGCGGTAAGGGGCGCAGCGTCACCTATAAGGCGCTCATGAACGGCGTCTCGTACATGATCCCGTTCGTGGTGGTCGGCGGTCTGCTGATCGCGGTCTCGCTCGCCCTGGGCGGTGATACGACGTCCAAGGGCATCGTCATCCCCGACGACTCCTTCTGGAAGACGGTCAACGACATCGGGAGCATCGGCTTCGAGCTGATGATCCCGGCCCTTTCCGGCTATATCGCCTACGCCATCGCGGACCGGCCCGCGCTGGTGCCGGGCATGGTGGGCGGCTGGATCGCGGCCCACGGCGAGCTGTACGACAGCGAGGCGGGCGCCGGCTTCATCGGGGCGATCGTCACCGGCTTCCTGGCCGGCTATCTGGTGCTGTGGATCAAGCGGGTCAAGGTTCCGAAGTTCGTCCAGCCGATCATGCCGATCATCGTGATCCCGATCGTGGCGACCTCGGCGCTCGGCCTCTTCTTCATCTATGTCCTCGGCGAACCGATCTCCTGGGTCTTCGAGCGCCTCACCGACTGGCTCGGCGGGCTGACCGGCACCAGCGCGGCGCTGCTCGGCATCATCCTCGGGCTGATGATCGCGTTCGACATGGGCGGTCCGGTCAACAAGACCGCGTTCCTCTTCGGTGCCGGGCTGGTGTCGAAGAACCCCGAGGTCATGGGGGCGTGTGCGGCGGCCATTCCGGTTCCGCCGCTGGGCCAGGGGCTGGCCACGCTGCTGCGCCGCCGGATGTTCGACGACCAGGAGCGGGAGACCGGGCTCGCGGCGCTCTTCATGGGCTTCTTCGGCATCACCGAGGGCGCGATTCCGTTCGCCGCGGCGCGTCCGGCTCGGGTCATCCCGGCGAACATGCTGGGCGGCGCGGTCGCCGGGGCGATAGCCGGGGTGGCGTCGGTCGAGGACAACGTGCCGCACGGCGGGCCGATCGTGGCGGTGCTCGGCGCGGTCGGCGGGGTGCCGATGTTCTTCGTCGCGGTCGTCGTCGGTACGGCGGTTACGGCGCTGGTCACGATTGCGCTGATGTCTGTGGGTGGCGGCGCGCAAGGTGCGGATGCGGATGTGGCGGAGGCCGCGGAAGCCGCGGAGGCTGTCTCCTTGGCTCCGTCGCCGACGGGCGCGCCGGTGCTGGCCGGGGTGGGTAGCGGAGGCGGTACGGGCGCGGCGAGCGGTGCGACTGAGGCTTCAGCGGCGAGCGGTGCCGCGGCCGCCTCCGACGCGACTGCGCCTGAGACCGTGTCCGTCCCGGCCGCTGAACCGCGGGGCGGCGGTAAGGCCGAGGCCGCTCCCGAGGCAGTCGAGGCCGCTCCCGAGGCCGGGGACCAGGTGCTGTCCGGCTATCTCACCGAGCAGACCGTGAACGAGCGGCTGGCTGCGGACGGTAAGGACGCCGCGATCCGCGAGATGGCCGAGCTGCTGGCCGCGACCGGCAAGGTGGCGGATACGGCGGAGCTGGTCCGGGCCGCGTTCGCCCGGGAGGACCAGGGCACCACCGGTCTCGGCGAGGAGATCGCGATTCCGCATGCCAAGACGGACGCGGTCACCGCTCCGGTCGTCGGCTTCGCGCGCTCCCCCGAGGGCATCGAGTGGGGCGCGCCGGACGGCACGAAGGCCCGGCTGGTGTTCATGATCGCGGTGCCGGAGGCGGCCGCGGGCGATGAGCATCTGCGGATCCTGGCGCTGCTGTCGCGCAAGTTGATGAGCGCCGAGTTCCGGGAGCGGTTGCTGGGGGCGGCGGATGTGGGGGCGATTCTGCGGGTGCTCGGGGAGATCGAGTAGGCCCCCCCTTCTGAGCAGGTGCGCCCCGGTCGCGTGTGCGGTGTATGCCGTCGGCGGCCGGGGCGCGTTGCCGGGTGCGGGTCTTGTTGTTCTTACGGCGCGCGCCGTCGACAGCCCGGGGCGCGTTGCCGGGTACCGCCCGGTTGCCTGTGCGGCGCGCGCCGTCGGCGGCCGAGGTGCATTGCCGGGTGCGGGCCGGTGGCCGGTTTGTGCCCACCCGTTCCGCCAGGAGGTACCGCCCAGCGGTTGCTGGGGGAGGAACGAATGCCCACAAACCGGCTGTTCCGCTCAGGTGGTCGGGGATGTCCGGAGGATGTCCGGTTCCAGGTAGATGACGCGGGCGATGGGGACTGCCTCGCGGATGCGCGCCTCCGCGGCGTCGATCGCGCGGGCGACCTCCGCCGCCGTGTCGTCGTGCTGCACCGCGATCTTGGCGGCCACCAGCAGCTCCTCGGGGCCGAGGTGGAGCGTACGCATGTGGATCACCCCGGTGACGGTCTCGCCGTCCACCACCGCTTCGCGGATCTTGGCGACCTCGGTGACGTCGGCCGCCTCACCCAGCAGCAGCGACTTGGTCTCGGCCGCGAGCACCAGGGCGATCAGCACCAGCAGGACGCCGATGCAGAGGGTGCCGATGCCGTCCCAGACGCCGTCGCCGGTCAGCAGCGCGATCCCGACGCCGCCGAGCGCGAGGACCAGGCCGACGAGGGCGCCGAAGTCCTCCAGGAGGACGACGGGCAGCTCGGGGGCCTTGGCCCGGCGCACGAACTGCGGCCAGCTCAGCTTGCCCCGGATCTCGTTGGACTCGTTGATGGCCGTACGGAAGGAGAAGCCCTCGGCGATGATCGCGAAGACGAGCACCCCGACCGGCCAGTACCAGTGCTCCACCTCATGGGGATGCTTGATCTTCTCGTAGCCCTCGTACAGCGCGAAGACACCGCCGATGGTGAACAGCACGATGGAGACGAGGAAGCCGTAGATATAGCGCTCGCGGCCATAGCCGAAGGGGTGCTCGGGGGTGGCCTCGCGCTTGGCCTTCTTCCCGCCGAGGAGCAGCAGCCCCTGGTTGCCCGAGTCGGCGAGCGAGTGCACGCCTTCGGCGAGCATCGACGACGAGCCGCTGAAGGCGAACGCCACGAACTTGGCTGCGGCGATAGCCAGGTTCGCGCCCAGCGCGGCAACAATCGCCTTGGTTCCGCCTGATGCACTCATATGTGCCGAATGTCCCTTCCGCTTCGTTACAGCTCATGGCGGCTTTGCCAGCGCTTTACCGCCTCACGGCGGGCCATTGTTCCAGCCCCTCGAACGGGCCGTACGTCAGGCGGTCACTGTGGCCCTGAACACAGTGCCATCGCCGCCCAGTGCGACCTCCTCGCCGGCCGGTACGAAGGCCGACTCCCCGCGCTTCAGCGGGAGTTCGCCGTCCGCGCCGCGCAGGGAGACCTCGCCCGAGGCGCACAGCAGGATCTGCGGGCCGGTCGCCGGCAGCGGGCGCGCAGCGGCGCCGTCGGCCAGGACGTGGCGGGAGAGCCGGAACTCGCCGATCGGGGTGGTGTAGAGCTCCTCACCGGAGGGGTCCGCCTCGGGCCGCAGCACGGCGGGGGCGGCGCTTTCGAAGCGGACGACGCGCAGCAGTTCGGGGACGTCCACATGCTTGGGCGTCAGCCCGCAGCGCAGCACATTGTCGGAGTTGGCCATGATCTCGACGCCCAGGCCGTCGAGATAGGCGTGCGGTACACCGGCGCCGAGGTAGAGCGCCTCGCCGGGCTGGAGGGTCACGAAGTTGAGCAGCATCGCGGCGATCACCCCGGGGTCGCCCGGGTAGTGCTGTGCGATGGAGGCGTACGCCGCGTACGCCGGGGCGTGCGGTCCGTCCAGCGCGCCGAGCCGCTCGGCGGCGGCCGCGGCCTGCCTTACAGTCTCCGTCAACGCCTCCGGGTCGGCCGTCAGCACGGCGGTCAGCACCTCGCGCAGGGCGTGCGACTCCGGGTGGGCGTGCAGGATGTCGACGTACGGCTTGAGCGAGTCGACCTCCAGGGCGGCCAGTAGTTCGGCCGCCTCGTTCGGGTCGCGGAAGCCGCAGAGCCCGCTGAACGGCGTGAGCGCGCATATCAACTCGGGCTTGTGGTTGGCGTCCTTGTAGTTGCGATGCGGGGCATCGGCCGGAACGCCGCGCTCCTCCTCGTCCGCGTAGCCCTCCTTGGCCTGCTCGAGGTCGGGGTGGACCTGGAGCGACAGCGGCGAGGCGGCGGCCAGCACCTTCAGCAGGAACGGCAGCTGCGGCCCGAAGACGCTTACGGCGTCCGCGCCGAGCTCGCCCTCGGGGTCCGCGGCGATCACCTCGGAGAGCGCGACGGGGCCCGTGCCCCGGTCGACCCGGGACGGCGCCCCGGGGTGTGCTCCCATCCACATCTCGGCCTGCGGCTCCCCGGTCGGCCGGACGCCCAGCAGCTCGGGAATGGCGGTGGTGGAGCCCCAGGCGTAGGGGCGCACGGTGTTGACGAGGCGGTCCATGCGGTGCGGTTCCTGACTGTGCAGTGAAGGACGTGGGGCGGGTGGTGCGTGGTCTTACGGCGTTGCGTGGTCTTACGGCATCACGTTTGGGAGGTCGGTTCCAGAGGTCTACGGCGTCACGCTGTCGAGGTCTACGGCGTGCACGTCGCCGTGGTCGACGACGTCAGTGCTCCGACGGCGTCAAGTTCTATCGGCCGAAGCGAGCGCGAGGTAAACGGCGGCGAAATCCGTGATGGCGAGAAGTTCCGCGGCGCTCTCCAGCGGGGTGCCCTCGGCCGGTTCCAGCTCGCTGAACGCGGTGTCATGCGCCAGCGCGAGCTCCCGGGCGGTCGGCACCGCCGAGACCGGGCCCACCGGCTCCTCGTGGAGCAGCACGATCCGGGCGCGGAGTGCCTCGGCCTCCTCCACCCGGTCGCGGAAGAAGTCGTCCGGGTCGGCCCCGCCCGCGAACGCCCCGGTCAGCATCGCGCCATGCGCGGCGAGTGCCCCGGGGAGCTCGGCGACGAGCGCGGGGCGCCCGGCGAGCGACGCGAGCAGCCTCGCGAAGCGCCGTCCGGTCGCGGCGGCTACCGGGCCCTCGGTCCACAACAGCGGAAGCGCCCCGGCGAGCTCGGCCGCGAGCGTCTTGGCGGGGTTGGTGTAGGTGGCGATGGCCGGGCCGCAGCGCTCGGCGACCTGATCGAGCCGGTCGGCGACCTGCAGCAGCGCGGCGGGCGACGCGGACACCAGGCCGATCCGGTCGACCAGCAGAAGCAGCGGGGTGAGCAGCGCCCACAGCGTGCCGGGCAGCGCGGGGCCGGTCGTCTCGTCGGGAGCGGTGCCGGGCGGTTCGACGGGGTGCGGAACGGAAGGCGTCCCGTATGTGCCGGGGGCATCGCCCAGGGCGCCCTCGGCGCGGGCGTCCTCGTCGTCCTCGGTCACGCCGGGCGCGTGCGGGTCCCTGCGGTAGGGATCGGTGCTGTACCCACCCGTGGCGTACGGAGCCGAGGCGTACGGCGCCGTGGCCAGCGGCACCATCAGGCCACGTGCCTGCGCGACCGCGTCGGCCAGCGGGGACTGGGCCGGGGCGACCGCGACGATCGCGCAGCCGCGGCGGTACGCCTGCTCGACAAGGCGCGGAAGGCCCGGTTCCGTACCGTCCGGTGTCGCGACCACCAGCAGGTCGAGCGGGCCCGCCCAGCCGGGCAGCGTCCAGCGCAGGGCGCCCGGCGCGGGGGCCACGCCGGTGGGCGCGATCAGGCTGACCGGGCAGTTGCCCCCGCTGAGCGCGCCGAGGAGGTCGGCGGTGCAGGTTCCGGCCGCCCCCGGGCCCGCGACCATGACGGCGCGCGGCCGCCCATCCGGCTTGAGATCGCCGATCCCCGCCTCGGTGGCGTGCCGGGTGGCGGTGCGGATGCGGGCACCGGATTCGGCGGCTCCGCGCAGCAGCCCGCGGCTATCGGCGCGGGCCAGGGCCTCTGGGGCGTCGAGGAGGGATTCGTCGAGCATCGTGCTTCGGCCTCCGATCGCCGTGGCGGGCGGTACGCGCGGGACCGCGCGGGGCTGGGGCTCCGGCGGGTCGCCGGGTCAGGCCGGGCGGCGGGCCTCGTCGACGAGCAGCACGGGGATGCCGTCCCGGACGGGGTACGCGAGACCGCACCCCTCGCCCGTGCACACCAGCTCGGGGGTCTCCGGGGACTGCTCCTCGCGCAGCGGGGCGTGGCACGCCGGGCAGGCGAGGATCTCCAGAAGACCGGCTTCGAGCGGCATGGGGCGTCCCTTCGGGTATGGGTCCAGCCGGACATCGGCCCGGCGTGGTCAGCGTACCGCCGGGCGGGGGCGGGGCGCGGCCGGTGGGCAGCGGAGCCCGGGGGCTCGCCCCGGGCTCCGACAACGCCGTGCGCCCCCGCGCGCGGACCGCCGTAAGGACGCGGAAGTCCGCGGGGTCCGCGCGCGGACGGCCGTAAGGCTTACGCGCGAACGATGGAGAGGACCTCGTCGCGGACCCCGGCCACCCGCTCCGCGTCCCGCGCCTCCACGTTCAGCCGCAGCAGCGGCTCGGTGTTGGAGGGGCGGAGGTTGAACCACCAGTCGGCGGCGGTGACCGTAAGGCCGTCGAGTTCATCGAGCTCGACGCCTTCGCGGCCCTCGTACGCCGCCTTGACCGCCTCCATGCGCCCGGTCTGGTCGTCGACGGTGCTGTTGATCTCCCCGGAGGCCGCGTACCGGTCGTACTGCGCGACCAG
This sequence comes from Streptomyces sp. NPDC007875, assembly GCF_042868035.1. Classification (NCBI taxonomy): domain Bacteria; kingdom Bacillati; phylum Actinomycetota; class Actinomycetes; order Kitasatosporales; family Streptomycetaceae; genus Streptomyces; species Streptomyces sp. NPDC007875. The sequence goes on from NZ_JBIADZ010000051.1 coordinate 9,985, forward strand.
CTCCGACAGCGGGCCCTTCTGTCCGCCGAGCGCGGCCAGGACGTGCAGGGCGGCCAGCATGCCGGTGTCGGCGTTCCAGAAGTCGCGGAAGTAGTAGTGCGCGGAGTGCTCACCGCCGAAGATCGCGCCGGTGCGGGCCATCTCGGCCTTGATGAAGGAGTGGCCCACGCGGGTGCGGACGGGGGCGCCGCCGTTCTCCTTGACGACCTCCGGGACCGACCACGAGGTGATGCAGTTGTGGATGACCGTCCCGCCCGGGTGCTTGCCCAGCTCGCGGGCGGCGACCAGGGCGGTGATGGCGGAGGGGGACACCGGCTCACCGCTCCCGTCCACGACGAAGCAGCGATCGGCGTCGCCGTCGAAGGCGAGCCCGAGGTCGGCGCCGGTTTCCAGGACCCGGGCCTGCAGATCGACGATGTTCTTGGGGTCGAGCGGGTTGGCCTCGTGGTTGGGGAAGGTGCCGTCCAGCTCGAAGTAGAGCGCGTCGAGCTCGAGCGGGAGTCCCTCGAAGACGGTCGGGACGGTGTGGCCGCCCATGCCGTTGCCCGCGTCCACGACGACCTTCAGCGGTCGGATGGCGGTCAGGTCCACCAGCGAGCGCAGATGGGCGGCGTAGTCGGCGAGGACGTCCCGCTGGGTGATGGTGCCGGCCTCGGCGGCGGGCTCGGGCGCGCCGTTGTCGGCCCATTCCTCGACCAGGGCGCGGATGTCGGCGAGCCCGCTGTCCTGGCCGATGGGGGCGGCGCCCGCGCGGCACATCTTGATGCCGTTGTACTGCGCGGGGTTGTGGCTGGCGGTGAACATCGCGCCGGGCAGGCCGAGATGTCCGCTCGCGAAGTAGAGCTGATCGGTCGAGCACAGCCCGATCTCGGTCACATCCACCCCGAGCGAGGCGGCGCCGCGCGCGAAGGCCCGCGCCAGACCGGGCGAGGAGGGGCGCATGTCATGGCCGACGACGATCGCGTCCGCGCCGGTCACCCGGGCGAAGGCGGCGCCGAAGAGTTCCGAGAGCGACTCGTCCCACTGGTCCGGGACCACACCGCGCACGTCGTACGCCTTCACGATCTGCGACAAGTCGGGCACAGCCAACCCCTTCTGGAGGTCCTGGTGAAGATGTCTCCGCGGACGTCCCCGCGGACGTCCCTGCGGACCTCAAAACCTACCCGCAGGACCTGGGCCGGAACTGTGAGCCCCGTCGCGCGGCGTGCTGCCGGGCGTCCCGGGCCGGGTCACGGCAGCATCCAGCTCAGCAGGAACGACGACTGCGCGACGACGATGAGGCACATCACCAGCAGCAGGGCGAGGCTCCACGGCAGCACCTTACGGAGCAGATCCCCCTCCCGCCCCTTCAGCCCGACCGCCGCGCAGGCGATGGTGAGGTTCTGCGGGGAGATCATCTTGCCGAGCACCCCGCCCGAGCTGTTGGCGGCGGCGAGCAGATCCGGGGAGAGCCCGGACTCATGGGCGGCGGTCACCTGGAGCGCGCCGAAGAGAGCGTTCGCGGAGGTGTCCGAGCCGGAGACGGCGACGCCGAACCAGCCGAGCACCGGGGAGAGGAAGGCCAGCCCGGCCCCGGCGGCCGCGACGAAGTGCCCGATGCTGGCGGCCTGCCCGGAGAGATTCATGACATAGGCGAGCGCGAGCACCGAGGTGACCGTAAGGATCGCATGACGCAGCTCGTGCACCGTGGCCGTCCACTCCCGCACGGCGTCGCGGGCGGTCACCCCCAGCACGGCGACGGTGGCCACCCCGGCCACCAGCACCAGGCTGCCGCCGGTGGCGATCAGCGGCAGCGAGAAGACATTGGCGCCGACCGGCTTTCCATCGGGCGCCGCGACGTCCAGGAAGGGCCAGTCGAAGGTGCGGGTGGCCTTGGCCAGAAGGTCCTTGACCGGGCCGATCTGGGCGATGGAGAAGATCGCCACGATGAGCGCGTACGGGGCGTAGGCGCGCAGCACCTCGGGGCGCGGGTCCTCGCGGTCCAGGTCGTCGCTGCGTACGCCGGTGAGCACGGCGGCGCGCACCGGCTCCTCGGCGGGGCGCCGTGCGGCGGGCATGGCCACCAGCACGGCCGCGCCGACCAGCGCCGCCGCGATGTCGGCGAGCTGGACGGAGAGGTAGTTGGAGACGGTGAACTGGGCGACGGCGAAGGCGACGCCACAGGCGAGCGCGGGCGCCCAGGTCTCGCGCAGCCCGCGCCGGCCATCCACGAGCGCGACCAGCAGCAGCGGGACGACGAGGGCGAGCAGCGGCGTCTGCCGGCCCACGACGGAGGCGACGGAGTCCAGCGGCAGCCCGGTGACCTGAGCCAGCGTCACCACGGGGGTGGCCATGGCGCCGAAGGCGACCGGCGCGGTGTTGGCGACGAGCGCGACGACGGCGGCGCGCACCGGGTCGAAGCCGAGCGCCACGAGCATGACCGAGCAGATCGCCACGGGTGCGCCGAACCCGGCGAGCGCCTCCAGGAGCGCACCGAAGCAGAAGGCGATGACGAGGGCCTGGACGCGGGGATCGTCCGAGAGCCGGCCGAAGGAGCGGCGCAGCACGTCGAAGTGATCGGTGCGGACGGTCATCCGGTACACCCACAGGGCGTTGACGACGATCCACATGATGGGGAAGAGACCGAAGAGCGCCCCCTGGACGGCGCTGGAGAGGGCCTGGCCGACGGGCATCCCGTACGGGAGGCAGGCGACGAGCGCGGCGACGACGAGCCCGATGGGGCCCGCGTAGTGGGCGCGCATCCGCACCCCGCCGAGCAGGACGAGGACGGTGACGAGGGGAAGGGCGGCGACGAGGGCGGACAGGGAGAGTGAATCGGCGACGGGGTCCAACTGCTGCACGAACACGCGGGCCTCCCGGCATGGGCCATCCCTGGAAGGTCACATCCGTAATGCGGAAACGGAGGACCCTGGGGTGCACGCATGGTCGTGTCCGCGCCAAGTCACAGTCAATGCTCCGTCAGCAAGTGATCCGAACAAGGGGCCGGAGAGACCGCGAGACGTTCGCGAGAAGATCGCGGGGGAAGCGCGAGAAGATCGCGGGGGAAGTGCGAGAAGATCGCGGGGGAAGTGCGGGGAGATCGCGGGGGAAGTGCGGGGAGGAGCCGATCAGGACTCGGGCGACCGCAGGACCCGCAGATGGCCGCGGCGCGCGACCTCACGCGGGTCGCCCTCCCGGCCGCCGTGCCCGGCCCCGGTCCCGGAGCCTCCCGAACCGGACGCCGCCCCCGCCGCGCGCTCATGCGGGCGGGCGGCCTCGCGGACCGCGTTGGCCAGCGCCTCCAGATCGTCACCGCTGGGCCGGGTCGGCCCGGTGTCGACGGCGAGCCGGACGACCTCCCAGCCACGCGGGGCGGTCAGCCGCTCCGAGTGCTCCGAGCACAGGTCGTAGCAGTGGGGCTCGGCGTAGGTGGCGAGTGGCCCGAGAACGGCAGTCGAGTCCGCATAGACGTACGTCAGCGTCGCGACGGCGGGGCGGCCGCAGGCGGTGCGCGAACAGCGACGTACAGGGCTCACGACGTTGGACGGTACCGCACTCTTGAGCGGGCCGCGACGACTCTCCACCAGCTCACTCCGCCGTGTCGTCCTGGTTCGCCCCGTGCACCCGAAACGTGAACTTACCGGTTGACCAGCACGGACTTCCGGCACGACAAAAACCGCCAACAACGAATCCGGTCAGCACTCGAACCGAGAGAGATCATCCTGGGCCAGGGAAGCGACGCAAGAGACGTCCGTTTTTGGACCCAAGCATGGCTGGAATGCTCATTTGGCGACATCCGGCACGGCTGTCCGGTAAGCGCACGGGGGGCGGGTGGGTGACGGCTACCCTCGTGAGTGATGACCAGGCCCGTACATCCCCATCAGTCCGAGCCGCGCCCTCGTCGTCGCGACCGCCACGGACGAGGTATGCGCGGCCCTATCGCGCCGCCCCAGGTGCCACTGTCGGTCAGCCGCGCGGAGTCCTTCGTCGATCTGGTGCAGGACTCGGCCGAGCGGCTGGAGAGACGCTGGCCACAGCTGTCCGGAGTCGACTTCACGGTGCTGGAGGTGCCCACGTCGGGACTCGGCGGCCCGGGGTCGGGCGGGGGCCCGGACGGGCATGGCGGGCCAGACGTCTGGGACGGCGAGTCCGTGCCGCTCGGGCGCTTCATCGCGGCCCGCGGGGACGCGCCGGACCGGATCGTGATCTACCGCCGCCCGGTCGAGATCCGGGCGAAGAACCGGGACGAGCGGGCGCTGCTGGTGCACGAGGTCGTGGTCGAGCAGGTGGCGGAGCTGCTGGGGCTGGCCCCGGAGTCCGTGGACCCGCGGTACGGACAGGAGTAGCGGGCAGCGGCCCGTCCCGAGGCACGACGCGCCGCCCCGAGCGGCCCACCCCGAGGCGGGCCGCGAGCCCCCGTGGCTCGCCCCGGCGCGGGCCGCGGGACCCCCAGGGACCCAGGAGCGGCCCTAGTCGTCCCCAGACGCGGCTCTAGTCGTCGTTGAGCAGGGACAGGTCCTGGCCCGCCTCGGGCACCGCGACCATGCCCCGGTCGTCCGGCAGCGGCTGGATCGTGAACATCGGGACCCCGCCCTGGGGCAGCGCCAGCATTCGCGAGGCGTGCACCGGACCGCCGGAGAGCCGCTCGACCGTCACCGCGTACGGGCCCTTGCCCGAGGCCGGGCGCGGTGGCTCCAGGGCCTGGGTGGTGCCGCCCTTGACCTCGTAGGTCTTGCTGACCGGGCTGCCGCCCCCGGCGCCCGCGGAGGCGGTGATCCGCACCTTGGCGGTGGCTCCCGGCGCCACCAGGGAGAGCGTCGAGCCCTTGGCACGGTTGTCGGCCGCGGTGGCGCTGCGCTCGATCGCGCCGGTCGCCGGGATGAACGCCGTCTCCTGGTCGCTCCCCTTGCCCCGGGTCACCTGGAGCCCGGCCACCACCGGTGTGGCCGGGCCGTCGCCGCCCTCCGGGGTGAGCAGCAGAGAGCCGGGCTCGCCCTTGGTCACGTCGCCGAGGTCGATCGCGGTCGTCATCCCGCTCTTGACGTGCAGTGACTCATGTCCGGCGGGGGTGATCGAGTTGTTCGGCCCGGCCAGCCGCACCTTGAGGTCCGCGTCGTCGGCCCCGGGCGCGAAGACGACCAGGCGCGCCGAGGTGGCGTCCTTGGGGATGCCGGGAATCGCCACGCTCGTCGAGGGCACGGCGGAGGCGGGAAGCCAGTCGCTGCCCGCCTTCTGGTCCACAGCCTGTACGGCCGCGCCGATTCGGCCGGTGCGGGCCGTCACGCGGAGCGAGGCGCTGGCCGCCCGCTGGTCGGTGAGGGTCGAGAGCAGGACCGGGACGGTGGAGCGGGGTGGGACCGTGATCGACTCGTCGGTCGAGGGCTTCAGCCGGCCGCTCGGTCCGTAGAGCTTCAGATCCACCTCTGCGGCGGCGTCGTCCGGGTTCGTCAGATGGACGAAGTCCTGGCGGTTCCGGTCGGTGCTGACACCGGGGAACCAGAAGTCCGTGTCGGGCGCCGTGCACGCGGTGCCCAGGATGCCGCGTCCGCTGCCCGCGTCGATCGTGGTGGTCTGCTGGACGGTCCAGCCGGGCGCGAAGCGGCCGTCGGCGGTGCCGATGAGCGCGGGGGCGCCCTCGCTGTCCTTGTCGGTGGTGACGGGCTTGCCGGGCTCCTTCAGGGGCAGTACGGGCTTGTCGCCGCCCGGGGACGCCTGGCCGCCCTCCTCGTCGTCCTTGCCGTTCTTGTCGTCCTTACCGCCGTCGCCGCCGGGATCCGCCACGTCATCGGCGGGGTTCTGGGCGGGCAGCAGTCCGGCGGTGCCGTCCTTGGCGTCCACGCCGTCCCGCTTGGGCGTGTACGCGGTGTAGGTGGTGCTGCTCACTTCCGAGGAGGAGGGCGTCGGGCACAGCAGCGTCGAGCGCTGCACGGGCAACCGGGTGGCGGCCTTCGCGGCGGAGTCCGCGTCATCGGAGGAGCCCCCGGTGAGGGCCGCGACGCCGGTGACGGCGGCCAGCGCCGTGGCGGCGCCGATCAGGGACAGGGTGGTGCGGTTCATCGCTGCTGCTCGCTCCCGTCGCGGCGGTCCTCGGGGTCGGCGCCGTCGTACGTCGTATCGCCCTGCGGGGGGTAGCCGCCGTCGGGGTAGGGCTGCTGCTGGTCGTAGCCGTAAGGGTCGGCGTACTGGCCGCCCGCGTACGAGTCCGCCGGGTACTGACCCTCCTGGTACTGGCCCTCCTGATAGCCGGCCGGATAGCCGGTGTCCTGATAGCCGCCCTGGTAGTCACCGGCCGGGTACTGGCCGCCGGGGTACTGACCCGGGTAGCCCTCGCCCTGGTACTGCTCGCCTTGGTACTGCTCCCCCTGGTACTGACCGGCCGGGTACTGGCCGTATCCGGCGTCGGCGTACGTCTGCGCGTCCCACTGCTGCCCGTACTGCTGCTGATGCGGTACGGCCTGCTGCTGATGCGGCACCGCCGCGTACGGGTCACCGGCGGCCGTCTGGTCGCCGTACGGATCGTTCGCCACCGCCTGGTCGCCGTAAGGGTCGTTCGCCACCGCCTGGTCGCCGTAAGGGTCGTTCGCCGCCGCCTGGTCGCCGTACGGGTCACCCATGGCGGCCGGCTCGGCGGGCGGCTGCAGCGGTGGCTCGCCCGGGTGCGGGGGAATCTCGTCCGGCCGCGGGGGGATGGCGTCCGCGGCGGCCGGATCCGCCTCCGGCCGCCCCTGGGGGGCCTCGGCCTGTACGGCCTGTGCCTCCGCGGCGGCCCGCAGCCGCCGCGCCCGGCGTCCGTCGCCCGCCAGGTCCTCGGCGGTGATGACGGCGGCCGCGGCCTCCGCGTCCGGCAGGTCGTCGTCGACGTTCCGGCGGCGGCCCGGCAGCGCGAGCACCAGCAGCACGACCGCGAGCAGCCCCTGCGTCCACACCCACGCGGTGTGCGTGATGGGCGTGTCGTAAGTGAGGTCCAACCGGCCGCTGTTCGCGGGGAGTTCGAAGCCCTGCGCCCAGCCGTCGACCGTCGTCGCCTTCAGCGGCTTGCCGTCGAGCGTGGCCTGCCAGTCGGGCGCGGACCGGTCGGCGATCCGCAGCACCCGCCCGGCCGTGCCGTCGGGCACCGTGGTGTGCGCCTCGACGGGGCCGGACGCCACATGCACCGGCTTGGCCGCCGCCCCGCCCGCCGGACGGCCCGAGGACTCCGCCGGGACGATGGAGACCCGCGAGACCCGCTGGTCGACCCGCCACAGCACCCCGCCGTGCTCCCGGCTGAGCTGGGTGAGGCCCGGGGTCGCGTTCAGCACCCGCTCCATCCCCGACGGCGCGCCCTTCTGGACGTACACGTAGCGCACCGCGTAGCCGCCGAGCTGACGGGTCTGGTCGGCGCCGGAGCCCGCGATCAGATTGGCCACGACACCGTCGAGCCGGGTGTCGGCGCCGCCCGCCGCCGCGAGTTCGCCCTCCCCCAGCCGAGCACCGGAGCCGCGCACCAGGGCGTAGTCGGCGTGGGCGGCGCTGCTTCCGCCGCCGAGCACCAGAGTGCGGGCCTGGTCCTCGGTGGCGCTCTCGGCCGCCACGAACGCCGGAACCTGCGAGGGGTCGCGCCGCCCCACCGGGCCGTCCGCGCCGCTCACCATCCAGCTGACGGCGGCATACAGCGGCGCGGCGACCGTGGCGACCGCGATCAGCAGCGCCACCGGCTGGCGCCAGCCGAAGCTCTGCGCCGCGACCCGCTCGCGTGCGTTCTCGGCGCCGACCACACCGGCGGTCAGCAGCGCCAGGCCGTAGACGAGGGTCGCGGGCCCGGCCCAGCCGGAGCCGCCCGTGAACGCCGCGAAGAGGAAGCCGGTGAGCGCCACGACCCACGCGGTGCGCACCACCGTCTGCCGCTCCCCGCGCATCAGGGCGGCAAGGGCGGCCAGGACGAAGCCGAGCAGCAGCAGCGTGCCGCCGCCCTTGGGGCCGCCGGGGCTGAGCGCGAGCAGGTCCAGGGCGGACGCCGAGCCGGCGCCGCGGTCCAGCCCGGCCTCCTCGAGGAAGCGGGCGGGGTCGGTAAGGAGGTCCAGCGACCAGGGGGCGAGCACGACGAGCGGGGTGACGATCACGGTCAGGAACCGCAGCCCGTATCCCATGAGCTGCTCGGTGCCGCTCTGCCGGTGGCGCAGGACGAGCACGCCGGCGCCCAGGAGGAGCGCCATCGGCCAGACGACCGGGGTGAAGGCCATGGTGAACGTCAGCAGCAGCGCGTACGCCCACGCCGCCCGCCAGCTCGGCAGCCGCGTCCCATTGCTGGTGAACCCGCTCGCGGCGGCCGCGGCCCGGGCCATCAGCGGCAGCAGTATGGCGAGCACGGCGGTGCCGAGCCGCCCGCCCGCCAGCGCCCCGGTCGCGGCCGGGAGGAAGGCGTACGCGACGCTCCCCCAGGCGCGCAGCAGCCGGGACTCGACCAGCGGCCGGGAGGCGAAGTACGCGATGAACCCGGCCAGCGGCACCGAACAGACCAACAGCAGGGTCAGCGTGAAGCCCGTGGAGCCCAGGAAGACCGTGCCCAGCGCGGCGAGGGCGGCCAGATACGGCGGCGCGGACTGCGTCCCGCCGGTGCCGACCGGATGCCAGCCGTCCACATAGCTCGACCACAGCTCGGAGACATGAGCGGGCGCGGGCAGCAGGGCGCCGCCCGCGAGCGCGCCCGCACCGAGCAGATCCCGGCAGGCGACCAGCGAGACCACCAGCAGAACGAGGAAGAGCATCGGCCCGGGCTTGCGCGCGATCCGCTTGAGCCGGGCGAACTGCTCGATCTCCAGGAAGTCGGCGTCATCGCCGCCGGGCCCGGACTCGACCGCGCCGTGCCGTCCGCCGGACGACAGCTCGGGCTCGGAACGGCCGCCTATATTGCTGGCGACCTGCTCGACCGTCGCCCTTACGGTCGCACCGGGCGGCGGGAACAGCGGCCGCAGCTCGCTCGGCTCCGTCTCGGGGCGGCCTCTGCGCTTGCGCGCGGCGAGGATCCGCCCCGGCCGCAACAGGATGCCGAAGAGACCGGCGACCTCGTCCAGGGCCTGCCCCGGCACCTTGCCCACGAGATAGGCCAGGGTGCGCAGCAGCGTGCCGAACAGAAGCCGCAGCATCACATAGGGCAGCAGCGCGCCACGGGTGTTGACCAGCAGGGTGTAGACGGCACCGGCCTTGTCCACGCGATGGGGGTTCGCCACGGAGCGCCCCACACAGTCGATGGGCCGCCGCTCGCGCGCGGACGCCTCCGCGTGCCGCAGTACGGCGTCCGGAGCGATCAGCACCTGGTGGCCGGCCGCCTGGGCGCGCCAGCACAGGTCGACGTCGTCCCGCATCAGGGGCAGCCGGGCGTCGAAACCGCCCAGCTCCTCCCACACATCGCGGCGCACCAGCATGCCCGCGCTGGACACCGACAGCACCGGGCGCACCTGGTCGTGCTGGCCCTGGTCCTGCTCGCGCCGCTCCAGACCGGTCCAGCGGCGCCCGCTGCGGGCGATGCTGACGCCGACTTCGAGCAGCTGCCGACGGTCGTACCAGCCGCGCAGTTTGGGGCCGACGATCGCGGGCTCGCGGTTGGCGGTGAGCTCGGCGTCGACGACCCGCAGCAGTTCGGCCAGGGCGTCGGGCTCGGGCGCGCAGTCATCGTGCAGCAGCCACAGCCACTGGACGGGCTCGCCGTGCGGCAGCTCCGGCAGGTCGTACGCGTCGTCGCGCCAGGTCCGGTTGACGGGGTCCCAGCCGCTGGGGCGCTTGAGGTACGTCAGCTCCTCGGGGCCGAGCACCGGGGCCGTACGGACCGCCTCGGCGACGGCCGTGCCGAAGCCGCTGCGGCGCGCCATATGCAGCACCCGCTCGTCGCCGAGGGTCTCGGTGAGCAGCCGGGCGGAGTCGTCGGCGCTGCCGGTGTCGGCCGCGACGACGCTCTGGACGGGGCGCTCCTGGCCAAGCAGACCGGACAGCGCGTCGGGCAGCCAGCGGGCGCCGTCGTGGGCGACCAGGACGGCGGTGACGACATGACGCGGATAGGCCGGTGTCTGAACCGGTTCTTGAGCGGGTGCAAACGCGGCGTTGGCGGCCGGATATTGGGCCGCCTGGTGGCTGTGCACGGACATCGAGGTACGGGCCCCGGTTCGCTGGACTGCGGTGGACGCGCGCGCCCCCTGGGGGCGTTGGAGCGTCTCGGACGGGGCCCCACACTAACGGCTGTGTATGCGACCGGTCCGCCTCCCGTCACCATGCGGGCGGGGGGCGGACCGGTCGCGGTGGCTCACTCCGCCGTGAACTGTGCGGATATGTCAGCGCGGGTCATACGGTTCCGGCAGGGCTGACGGGGCCGACGAGGCCCACGAGCCGGGCGGGGCCGACGAGGCCCACGAGCCGGGCGGGGCCGACGGGTCCCACGAGCCGGCGCGGCCGACGGGTCCCACAAGCCGGGCGGGACAGACAGGTCCGACAGTCGACGGGTCCGGCGGCGGGTGTCAGACGGCGGCCTTCTTCAGTCGGCGGCGCTCACGCTCGGACAGACCACCCCAGATGCCGAACCGCTCATCGTTGGCGAGGGCGTACTCAAGGCACTCGGAACGGACCTCACAGGCAAGGCAGACCTTCTTCGCCTCACGGGTGGATCCGCCCTTTTCCGGGAAGAACGATTCGGGATCGGTCTGGGCGCACAGCGCGCGCTCCTGCCAACCGAGCTCCTCGTCCGCCTCTTCGACCAGCAGTTGCTGGAACAACTCGGTCATGTGCGCCCCTCGTCTGTCTTTGCGTCCCCGTGCCTGATGCCGCCGATGAAGCGGCAGAACGACACGAGTGAAATTACAAGTGTGCCGATCCGGGCCAGTCAAGCCGAGATCTGCTATTGGGCCTCTTATTCACTCTGCGGAACCAAGGCTGCGCGGAAAGTGTTCAAATCGTCCTAAACGCGACACCTTCCCCATTCGACGCCCGAGTCCCTCCTCTCACGCTCACTGAGGAGGACGCCATCGGCGCCGGTCCCGTTGCATCGCGCGGGAGATGGGGCGGGGTGACGCGGGGGTCGTGCGGGGGTCGTGCGCGTCGATGCGCGTTGGTGCGCCGTCTCACCGGTACAACGCGCGCACAAACCTTTCTGCCTCCAGAGCGACCGGATGAGGTGAACCTTGAGCTGAAACGTGAGATCAAGTTGACAGCGGCGCGACGATCCGGGTCTCCTTGGTCGCATGTCAGTGACCCACGCGCCCCTGCCGACCCGTGACCACGGGTTCCGCTGCGCTGTGCAGGCTCGCTGTCGCTGTTCGAGCTGTTGATGCCCCCTGAGCTCCAGCTTTCTCCGCGTTTCTCTCGCTTCGCCTACGGCGTCTCGTCCTGAGACCACGTGCGCACCGCACTTCGCGCCCTTACCGCGTCCCTACGGCGCACCTCTCCGCGCCCTTCCCGCCGAGGAACCCCCGCCATGAACAGCGACGTCCAGATCGCCGGTGACCCGCTCGCCATCCCGCATCTGCTGCCGCCCGTACCCGCGCACCCCTCCACCGTCTCCGCCTTCGCGGGCCTGGCCCGCACCATCGCGGCCGACCGTGACGGCTGGGCGTCCCTCGTCCAGTACGACGCCACCAGCCGCTGGTACCACCGGCTGCGCACCGGTCCCGGCTATGAGGTGTGGCTGCTCAGCTGGGTGCCCGGACAGGGCAGCGGAGCCCATGACCACGGCCGCTCCTCCGGGGTGCTGACCGTTCTCCAGGGCGAGCTCACCGAACGGGTGGGAACGCGCGGCGTGCGGCATACGCTGCGCGCCGGCGCACAGCGCGTCTTCGCGCCCGGTTATGTGCACGACGTCCTCAACGACGCCCTCGAACCGGCCGTCAGCCTGCACATCTACTTCCCCGGGCTGACCGAGATGCCGTTGCACCCCACCCAGAGCGCCGAGTTGTCCGCCCCCACTGCCCCCATCACTGCCCCCGGCACGCTGGGCGTCCCGGGCCGCTGAGCCGCCCCGAACGCCCGCGATGTCCGGGGCTGCTGCCAGACTGTCTCCCATGCGCATTGTGGTTCTGGCAGGCGGTATCGGCGGCGCCCGTTTCCTTCGCGGTCTGATGTCGGCGGCTCCGGACGCCGACATCACCGTCATCGGGAACACCGGCGACGACATCCACCTCTTCGGCCTCAAGGTCTGTCCCGACCTCGACACCGTGATGTACACCCTCGGCGGTGGCATCCACGAGGAGCAGGGGTGGGGCCGGGCCGACGAGACCTTCACCGTCAAGGAGGAGCTGGCGGCGTACGGGGTGGGGCCCGAGTGGTTCGGCCTCGGCGACCGCGACTTCGCCACGCACATAGTCCGTACGCAGATGATCGGCGCCGGCTATCCGCTGAGCGCCGTCACCGAGGCGCTGTGCGCCCGGTGGCAGCCAGGAGTGCGGCTGCTGCCCATGACGGACGACCGCGTCGAGACCCATGTCCTGATCGACGACCCGGACGCCCCGGACGGCGAGGGCCGTAAGGCTGTCCACTTCCAGGAGTACTGGGTGCGGCTGCGCGCCTCCGTGCCCGCCCACGCCGTCGTTCCCGTCGGCGCCGACCAGGCCAAGCCCGCGCCTGGCGTCCTGGAAGCCATCGCCGACGCCGACGTCGTCCTCTTCCCGCCGTCCAACCCGGTCGTCAGCGTCGGCACGATCCTCGCCGTGCCCGGCGTGCGCGAGGCCATCGCCGACGCCGGGATCCCGGTCGTGGGCCTGTCCCCCATCGTGGGCGACGCGCCCGTGCGCGGCATGGCCGACAAGGTGCTCGCCGCCGTCGGCGTCGAGTCCACCGCCGCCGCCGTCGCCAAGCACTACGGCTCCGGGCTGCTGGACGGCTGGCTCGTCGACACCGTGGACGCGGGCGCGGTCGACGAGGTCGAGGCCGCCGGGATCCGCTGCCGGGCGATCCCGCTGATGATGACGGATCTCAAGGCCACGGCGGCGATGGCGGCCGAGGCGCTGGTGCTGGCGGAAGAGGTGCGCGGATGAGCGCGTGGCGGGACGGGGCTGGTGGCGTGTCGGGGGACGCGACACAGGAGCTGCCGTCGTATCAGGTGTGGGCCCTGCCCGGTATGCCGGAGGTTCGGCCCGGTGACGACCTCGCCAAGCTCATCGCCGACGCCGCGACCTCCGGCGATCTGCCGGGGCTCGCGCACGGCGATGTGCTGTTGGTCACCTCCAAGATCGTCAGCAAGGCGGAGGGGCGCGTCGTCGAGGCGACCGACCGTGAGACGGCCATAGACGCCGAGACGGTGCGGGTCGTGGCGCGACGCGGCCGCACCCGGATCGTCGAGACCCGCCACGGCCTGGTCATGGCCGCCGCCGGGGTCGATGCCTCCAACACCCCGTCCGGCACCGTCCTGTTGCTCCCCGAGGACCCCGACGCCTCGGCGCGGGCGATCCGGGCCGGGCTGCGGGAAGTGCTCGGCGTGGAGGTCGGCGTCATCGTCACCGACACCTTCGGGCGGCCGTGGCGGACCGGGGTCACCGACGTCGCCATCGGGGCCGCGGGGGTGCGGGTCCTGGACGATCTGCGCGGCGGCGTCGACGCGTACGGAAACGCGCTGAGCGCGACCATCGTCGCCACCGCCGATGAGCTGGCCGCGGCGGGTGACCTGGTCAAGGGCAAGGCCGAGGGGTTGCCGGTGGCGGTGCTGCGGGGGCTTCCGCAGGTGGTGGCGTTCGAGGGGCTGGACGACGGGTCCGACGGGGCGAGCGGCTCTGGCGGGTCTGGCGGGCTTGGCGGGTCTGGCGGGCAAGAGGTCGATGAAGGTGCGCGGGCGTTGGTGCGCGGTGCCGCGGACGACATGTTCCGGCTGGGCACCTCCGAGGCCGTACGGGAGGCCGTGACGCTGCGCCGTACGGTTCGGGAGTTCACCGACGAGCCGGTGGACGGCACGGCGGTGCGGCGCGCGGTCGCCGCTGCCGTCACGGCACCGGCGCCGCATCATACGACGCCGTGGCGCTTCGTCCTGCTGGAGTCGGAGGAGTCGCGGACGCGGCTGCTGGACGCGATGCGGGATGCCTGGATCGCCGACCTGCGGGGGGACGGCTTCTCGGAGGAGAGCATCGCCAAGCGGGTGCGGCGCGGTGATGTGCTGCGCAAGGCGCCGTACCTGGTCGTCCCGTGCCTGGTCGCGGACGGCGCCCACACCTACCCCGACCCACGGCGGAACACGGCCGAGCGCGAGATGTTCGTGGTCGCGGCGGGCGCCGGGGTGCAGAACCTGCTGGTCGCGCTGGCGGGTGAGGGGCTGGGCTCGGCGTGGGTGTCGTCCACGATGTTCTGCCGCCCGGTGGTGCGTGAGGTACTGGGTCTGCCGGACGACTGGGACCCGATGGGCACGGTCGCGGTGGGCCAGGCGGCAGTTCGGCCGACGGCACGGCCGGAGCGGGGGGTCGAGGGGTTTGTGGTGGTGCGGTAGGGGGTCGGGCCTGGGGGTCGGGGCGGAGGGGCAGGTCGGGGGGTCGGGGCGGGGGTTGTGCGGGTGAGCTGAGCGGAGCGGTTGTGCGGGCCGGTTGTGCGGTGGGGTCGTGTGCGCGGGGGCAGGGGGGCGCGCGTTGTGCGGGGTAGGGGCACGGGTGCGGGAGCGTTTACTGGGGTGCGCCTCGGGGTTGCCCTTGGGGCGGGGGCGCCCTTGGGTGCGCGGTGGGGTGTGTGGTGGGTGCCGGGTGCGGGGCCTCCGGGGCGGGGCCCTGGACCGTATATTTACGGCGCCATTGACCGGGGACGTGGAGTGGGCCGGAGATCGGCGCCACAAATACACGTAAGCGTCCAGGACCCCACCCCTGCGACCCCGCCCCCTCCCGTCTCGCCGGCGACCGCGCTCCGGTGGCACAGGCCGCTTGGTCCGTCCCGCGTCCAGCCCGGGGGCCGGGTGTTTGGGTGGGGGTGGGAGCGACTCTGCCTCCTCCCGCCGTATCGCGGCTACCCGCTGGTGGCACAGGACGTCTGCCCGTCCGGGTTCAGCCCGGGGGCCGGGTGTTTGGGTGGGGGTGGGAGCGACCCCGCCCCCTCCCGCCGTCCCGCGGCTACCCGTCGGCGGCACAGGGCGCCTGTCCGTCCCGCGTCCAGCCCGGGGACCGGGCATTGCCTGGGGGTGGGAGCGACCCCCACCCCTTGCCGTCAGCCCGCGGCCACCCGCCGGTGGTACCGAGCGCCTGTCCGGCTCCGGACACCCGGGGGCGCTGGCCGGAGTGGGAGCCACCCCGCCCCCTTCCGTCGCATCGACGACCACGCCCGGTGGCACAGGCCGCCTGCCCGGCCCGCGTCCGGCCCAGGGGCGGGTACCGCCCATCGACGCACGCGGTGGGTCGTAGGGTGGCGGGGTGTGTGTGAGACGTACCTGGAGCCCTTCAGGGCCCTGCGACCTCGCGCGTAACCTCGGCGTGCTGCAGCGCGGCCCAGGGGATCCCGCGTTTCAGGTCGGCGCGGACGGCGCCTTCTGGCGGGCGAGCCGGACGCCGGCCGGACCCGGGACCATACGGATCGCGCGCAAGGGTGCGGAGGTCGAGGGCCGGGCCTGGGGTCCGGGTGCGGAGTGGCTACTGGACGGCCTGCCCGCCCTCCTCGGGGCGGACGACGACCCGTCCGCGTTCGTGCCCCACCATCGGCTCGTCCACGAGGCGCACCGCCGCCACCCCGGTCTCCGGCTCATCCGCACCGGGCTGGTTCTGGAATCCCTGATTCCCTCGATCCTGGAGCAGAAGGTCACCGGCGTCGAGGCGTACCGCGCCTGGCGGCTGCTGCTCCAGCGCCATGGCGAGCCCGCGCCCGGTCCGGCCGAGGGGATGCGGATGCGGGTCATGCCCGATCCGCGCACCTGGGCGCTGATCCCGTCATGGGAGTGGCATCGCGCGGGCGTGGACACCAAGCGATCCTCGACGATCCTGCGGGCCGTCCGGGTCGCCCGACGGCTGGAGGAGGCCACGTCCATGGACCTCGCCACCGCCTCCGCCCGGCTGCAACTGATCCCGGGCATCGGGCCCTGGACAGCGGCGGAGACCCTGCAGCGCAGCAATGGCACCCCGGACGCGATCACGGTCGGGGATCTGCATCTGCCGCAGATCGTCGGCTACGCGCTCACCGGAGAGCGGGGTGCGGACGACGAGGCGATGCTCGAACTCCTGGCCCCCTACGCAGGCCAGCGCTACCGCGCGACCCGGCTGATCCTCCTGTCCGGCCGCACCCCACCCCGCCGCGCCCCCCGCTTCGCGGTCAGGGACTTCCGGACGATGTAGCCCCCGGGCCCAGTCGCCACCGCGCCCCCAGTCCGCCTGTCACGCACCGGAGGGGCGCGTCCCTCGTCCATCCAGCGACCCCGGGCTGAACCCGGACGGGCAGACGTCCTGTGCCACCAGCGGGTAGCCGCGATACGGCGGGAGGAGGCAGAGTCGCTCCCACCCCCACCCAAACACCCGGCCCCCGGGCTGGACGCGGGACGGACCAAGCGGCCTGTGCCACCGGAGCGCGGTCGCCGGCGAGACGGGAGGGGGCGGGGTCGCAGGGGTGGGGTCCTGGACGCTTACGTGTATTTGTGGCGCCGATCTCCGGCCCACTCCACGTCCCCGGTCAATGGCGCCGTAAATATACGGTCCAGGGCCCCGCCCCGGAGGCCCCGCACCCGGCACCCACCGCGCACCCAAGGGCGCCCCCGCCTCAAGGGCAACCCCGAGGCGCACCCGTCACTGGTCGGACGAGAAGCGGACCGCCCCCGCCGGGATGTCCGCGCCGCACCACACCCGTACGCCGTCCCGCAGTTCGTTGTCCGGACCGACCAGCGCACCGTCCCCGACCACCGCGCCCTGCAGCACCGTACGGGCGCCGATGCGCGCCCCCGCGCCGACGAGCGAGTCGCGCACCTGGGCACCCTCCTCCACGACGGCGCCCTCCAGCACCGTGCTGCCGTCGATGCGCGCGCCCGCCCCCACCCGGGCCTGTGGGCCGATGACCGTGCCGCCGGTCAGCTTGGCGTCGCCCGCGACCGAGGCGCTGTCCAGGACGAGGCGGTCACCGCAGCGCCCCGGGACGGCCGGGGAGGGGGCCCGGCCCAGCACCAGGTCCGCGGAGCCGCGGACGAATGCCTGGGGGGTGCCGAGGTCGAGCCAGTACGTGGAGTCGACCATGCCCTGCAGATGCGCGCCCGCGGCCAGCAGGCCGGGGAAGGTCTCGCGTTCGACCGAGACGGGGCGGTCGGCGGGGATGGTGTCGATGACCGCGCGGTTGAAGACGTACGCGCCCGCGTTGATCTGGTCGGTGACGATCTCCTCGGGGGTCTGCGGCTTCTCCAGGAAGGCGGTGACCCTGCCCTGTTCGTCGGTGGGCACCAGCCCGTACGCGCGAGGGTCGGGGACCCGGGTGAGGTGCAGGGAGACATCGGCGCCCGTCGTGCGGTGGTTGTCGACGAGGGCGCGGATGTCGAGGCCGGTGAGGATGTCGCCGTTGAAGATCAGCACCGGGTCGTCGGGGCCCGAGCGCAGCCGGGAGGCGACGTTGCGGATGGCGCCGCCGGTGCCGAGGGGTTCCTCCTCCGTGACGTACTCCAGGTGCAGACCGAGCGCGGAGCCGTCACCGAAGTACGGCTCGAAGACCTCCGCCAGATAGGAGGTGGCGAGCACGATGTGCTCGACCCCGGCGGCGCGGGCGCGGGCGAGTTGGTGGGTCAGAAACGGAACGCCGGCCGCCGGGACCATCGGCTTGGGGGTGTGCACCGTCATCGGGCGCAACCGGGTTCCCTTGCCGCCGACCAGGAGGATCGCCTCTGGCGATGGCGTTGCTGGCGCAATGGTCACGTAACGTCTCTGCTTCCTGCTGGGGCTCGCCGGTCGGCGGCCAGTGTATGCAGATCCCCGGACCGCGCCTGATCAGCGCCCCTGGAGCCGGGCGGCTGTCTTCCGCACCGAACCGAGCTTCTTGTAGAGGTCCTTGCCAGGGCACTCGGTGGCGAAGCCGTCGCGGTGACCTGCGATCACATGGAGCTTTACGCTGGCGCCCTTTTTGTACTTGTTGCCGCCGCCGGACACCAGATGCGTGGTGCCACGCGGATTTCGCTTGAAGAGACCCAGTTTCCACGCGGTGAGCTTGGCGATGGCCTTCACGGCCTTGGCCGAGGGCTTCTTGGCGGAGAAAGTACCGAGGACAGCGACGCCCATGCTGTTGGTGTTGAAGCCCAGAGTGTGCGCCCCCCGCACGGCTTTGGTCACACCCCCGGAGCGGCCTTCGTAGATTTTTCCGCACTTGTCGATGGTGAAGTTGTAGCCGTAATCGCGCCATCCCAGGCTCTTCACGTGGTAGCGGTAGATACTGCGCAAAACGGAGGGTGCCTGGGAGCAGCTGTACTTATTGCCCGTCACGGTGTGATGGATGAAGGCGACTTTCACGGTCTTGCTGTAGACGTGGCCCGTTTCACGGATCTTCTCGTCGGCGCCCCAGCCCGCGCGGGTGACGATGCTGGGCCGCGGTGCGCTGTAGCGGGCGGCGTTCGCCTTGGTCGCCTCCTCGGCGAGTGCGCTGGGCGGCGGCGTGGGGTGAGTGGAGGGGGCGGCGTGCGTGGAGCGGGTGGGGGGGTGCGGCAGTGGCTTGGCGGATGACCTGGAGGGCCTGGGGGACGACGGCTTCGCGGACCACCTCGTGGGCCCGGAGGGCCCCCAGGACGGCTTCGCGGACGACTCCGCCGAGGGCCTCGTGCCCGGCGCGGCACCCCCCGGCGCCGATACGGCACCCGTCTTCGCGGCATCCCCCGCCGTCGGCACCGGATGCGCCGGAAGGGCGCGCAGTACGGCCCGGTCCGGGGGCGGCGGCGCCGGGGCCTCGCCGGGGTCGATCAGCTCCAGCCGCAGCCCGGACGGCAGAGCCGCCGCCCGGGTACCGGCGCCCGCATCCGCGACGACGTCCCCGCCCGCATCCGCAGTCGCGCCCGCGCCCACACCGGCGCCCCCGTCCCCCGCCGCCGCCCCTACGGGCCGGACCCGCGCCTGGACGCCGTCCGAGTCGCCGACCCACAGCGGCGCGGTGCCGCCGTGGGCCCGTACGCCGCGGAGTTCGGGCGAGTCGGGGTCGGGGGCCTCGTCCCCGTACGGCAGCAGCTCGCGCCATGGAGACCACTCGCCGCCGACCGCGCGGGTGCGGACCTGTACCCGGCCGCGGAGCTCGGCGGAGGGCTGGTCCCAGACGACGCCGACGAGCGAGAACGGCCGTACGTGCGGCGCGGCGACCCCCCGGTCGACCGGGGCCGGAGCGTCACCGCCGGGTGCGGCCGCGCTCCGGTCGAGTCCGTCCGCAGCGAGGGGAAGAAGCGGCAGCGATTGCGTGGAGCCGGAGGCGGCGGTCCGCTCGGCCCGGGCGTGGGCGGGGCCGGGGTAGACGGCGAGGGGCAGGGCGAGGGCGGCGGTGCACGCGACGCCGATCGAGGATGCCAGGTATGCACGCATGATTGAAATCGTCTACATAAGGGGACAAACCTGTCCATTCGGAAGAGCGGACACGTCGCGGACCGTCCGGTGGGCCAAGCCCCACCGACCCCGTCCGCGCCGCATCTTCGGCGCGTAGTCTTGCGCGCGTGAACGCCACCGATCGCACCCCCGCCGACCTGCTGGGATCCGCGCTCGCCGCGGACCCGCCCCGCCCGCTCGTGACCTTCTACGACGATGCCACGGGCGAACGTGTCGAACTCTCCGTGGCCACCTTCGCCAATTGGGTGGCGAAGACCGCCAATCTGCTCCAGGACGATCTGGCCGCCGCGCCGGGCGACCGATGCGCACTGCTCCTGCCCGCCCACTGGCAGACCGCCGTGTGGCTGGTGGCCTGTTCCTCGGTCGGGGTCCTCGTGGACATCGGGGGCGACCCGGCCTCCGCCGATCTCGTCGTCAGCGGCCCGGACACCCTCAAGGAGGCACGGGAGTGCTCCGGTGAGCGGGTGGCGCTGTCGCTGCAGCCACTGGGCGGCCGGTTCCCCCAGCTGCCGGAGGGGTTCGCGGACTACGCCGTGGAGGTGCCCAGCCAGGGCGACCGCTTCGCCCCGTACTCCCCGGTGGACCCGGAGGCGCCCGCGCTGACCGTCGGCGGTGTGGAGCTGACGAGCGCGGAGGTGGTGGAGCGAGCGCACGCCGACGCCGCCGCGCAGGGGCTCGGGCCCGGTTCGCGGATCCTCTCGGGGCTTCCGTACGACAGCTGGGAGGGACTGTCGTACGGGCTGTACGCACCGCTGGCCACCGGCGGTTCGGTGGTGCTCTGCCGTCATCTGGACCGGCTGGACGAGAAGGGGCTGGCCGGGCGCAAGGAGAGCGAGCGCGTCACCGCCACCATGCCCTGAGGCCACAGCGCCCCCACCGCCTGGGGCCGACCGCCCCACCCCGAGACCGCCCCGAGTCCCCCGCAAGCACCCCACCTCCAGAGCCCGGACCCCACACCCCTCCCACCCCTGACCCGTCCGGCGGACCGCGGGCCGAGTCCACGGGCCGTGCCGCCCACCCCGCGCGATGATCTATGGATACGTACAACCATGTACGGGCTTCGCATGTCTGTTCCGTTAATCGGTATCCCGGCATGCGATGCCGCTCCGCCCGCGGGCGGAAGACGGGTGGGAGGACGCGGACGTGACGACCGACAGCTCTGAGCCTGCGCCGAGACGCAGGCGCCGCTGGCCGCGTGTTCTCGCGCTGGGCGTGGCCATGCTGGTGCTGTCGGTCGCCGGGGCGGGGTGGTGGTTCTACGAGCGCCTCGACGGCAATATCCGCACCGATACCCGGACCGCGGACGAGCTGAGGAAGTACGAGGCCGAGCGGCCGGTGTCGGTGGTGCGGGACGCGCAGAACATCCTGCTGATCGGCTCCGACAACCGGGGCGGCAAGGGCAACGGCAAGTACGGCAAGGACACCGGCACCCAGCGCTCGGACACCACGATCCTGCTGCATCTGCAGGCCGGCGGAAAGAGCGCGACCGCCGTCTCCATCCCCCGCGACCTGATGGTGGACATCCCGGCCTGCGACCAGCCGGACGGGAAGCGGACCCAGGCCCGGTTGGCCCAGTTCAACTCGGCGTTCGAGGCCGGTGGCGCGGCCTGTTCGATCCGCACCGTCGAGAAGCTGACCGGGATCCGCGTCGACCACCATCTGATCGTGGACTTCAGCGGCTTCAAGCGGCTGGTGAACGCGGTCGGCGGGGTGGAGATGTGCCTGAAGGAGCCCGTGGACGATGATGACGCGCATCTGAAGCTGCCCGCGGGCCGTCAGGTGCTGCACGGGGAGCAGGCGCTGGGATACGTGCGCGCCCGGTACAGCATCGGCGACGGCAGCGACACGGAGCGCATCGGCAGACAACAGGAGTTCATGGGCTCGCTTGTGAAGAAAGTGCAGAGCAATGGTGTGCTGCTCAATCCGGCGAAGCTGTATCCGGTGCTCAACGCGGCGACGTCCTCGCTGACCACGGATCCGGGGCTGGATTCGCTCAAGGATCTGTACGCGCTGGTGCGCGGAGTGCGGGACATCCCGCGGGAGAAGATCCGGTTCCTCACGATTCCGCGGCAGCCCTACACGTACAACAAGAACCGGGATGAGCTCGTCCAGCCCGACGCCGACCGCTTGTTCCGGCAGTTGCGGCTGGATCGGCCGGTGCCGGTGGCCCACACCGTCACGGCCTCGACGGGCGGCGACCAGAAGGCCGGCAACCTCAGTTCGTATCAGGGGACGACGGCCGCACGAGGCATCTGCGAGTAAAAGCACCTTAAGGGCGGACCATGAATCGTGAAGGATGAGATAAGGATTGGGCAGATTGCCCAGTTGTAGGGAAGTGGAATTTGTCACCGGCGTCGCTTGACGCTGATCCGGGCGGATAGTGTGAGCGATCCGGTGCGCTCTACGAGGTGGCCGCGCACTGCACGAAGACAGATGGAGCGCCTTGAGGGGGAGGCGCCGCGTGGCACCGACGGAGGACACAGACGACCGTGGACGCGCAAGGCCCTGGCGGGGCGGGTGACTTCGACCCAGCCGATCAGTGGGTGTTCGACCCGAATACGGGCAATTACGAGCTGCGGCTGAACCCCGCCGAGACATCGGAGGACACCACCGAGCTGCGACGGGTCTCCAGATCGTCGCGCGGTGACGGCGCCACCGACTCCGAGCCGAGGGGGCGCCGACGCGCGGCCAAACGGGAGTCGGAGAAGGAGACCGGCCCCGTCAGCCGTCGCAAGCCGAAGCCGAAGAAGTCGAAGGCCAAGAAGGCGCTGTACTGGGGCAGTGGCACCCTGGCCTTCCTGCTGGTGGGCGGTTCGGCCGCGGCGTACTTCGTCTATCAGCACCTCAACAACAACATCAGCAAGATCGACGTCGGCGAGAACAACGCCGCGGTCTCCGACGGCCCGATGAACATCCTGCTGATCGGCACCGACCGGCGCGACGGCAAGGGGAACGAGGGGTACGGCGACGCGGGGAGCGTCGGTCACGCCGACACCACGCTGCTCTTCCATGTCTCCGAGGACCGGTCCAACGCGACGGTGCTGAGCTTCCCGCGCGACATGATCACCGACATCCCGGACTGCACCGTGAAGGAGGACGACCGGAAGCGGACGATCCCGGGCGAGACGGAGGTGCGGTTCAACACCAGCCTGGGCCAGGAGGGCCGCAATCCCTACTGCACCTGGCAGACGGTGGAGAAGATCACCGGCCTGAACATCAGCCACTTCATGATGGCCGACTTCAACGCGGTCAAGGAGATGTCCACGGCGGTCGGCGGGGTGGACATCTGCCTCGGCAAGGACATCAACGACCCCAAGTCGCACCTGAACCTGAAAAAGGGCCGGCACACGGTCAAGGGCGAGCAGGCCCTGGCGTTCGTCCGAACCCGGCACGCCGTCGGCTTCGGCGGCGACTTGGACCGGATCAAGCTCCAGCAGCAGTTCCTGAGCTCACTGATGCGCAAGATGAAGTCCAGCGGGACACTCACCAGCCCCGGCAAGATGTGGGACCTGGCCCAGACCGCCACCAAGGCGCTCACCGTGGACACCGGGATCGGCACCGTCTCCAAGCTGGCCTCCCTGGGGAAGAACCTGAGCAAGGTCGACCTCAAGAACGTCACCTTCGCGACCGTCCCGGTCGTCGACAACACCGACGGTGCGACCGTGCTGCTCGACAAGACCAAGGCCGAGCCGCTGTTCTCCATGGTCCGCCAGGACGTCTCCCTGACCGAGGTCAAGAAGAAGGAGCGGGCGGCCAAGGACAAGCAGGCGGCGCGGCTGAAGGGGCCGAAGTCCGATCCCGCCGATGTCCGGGTCAAGGTGCTCAACGGCAGCGGGCAGTTCGGCGCCGCCCAGGAGACCGTCGACTGGATGCAGAACACCGAGGGGATGCTCCTCACCAGCAACGGCGGAAACGCTCCGGCAGAGTTGAAGAAGACGACGCTGGAGTACGCTCCCAACCAGGCCGACCAGGCGCGTCGGCTGGCCGACAGCATGGGGCTGCCCGCCTCCGCCATGAAGGAAGGCACCAAGGACGCCGAGCCGAAGGCGGAGATGAGCCTGACGCTGGGCGCGGACTTCAAGGGCGCCGGCACACCGATCTCCGCTCCGACGAAGGCGCCGAAGGACATTCAGAGGGTCGAGGCCGACGACAAGAACGTCTGCGCCAAGTGACCGTCGCCGGCCGGCGGACCCATCGCGCCCACCGGGGTCCTTCGGGCCTGACGACCTAGAGAGTGCGGGGAGGGCCCGATGGGGCAGAGCAGTGTGCGGGGGGAAAGAGGGCGGCGGGCCGCCGTCCCCGAGCCCCGCGAGCACGGTGAGGACGGCAGCCCGTCGGAAGGGGAGCGCCCCGCGTCACCGGACGCGGGGCGCCGCTCGAGCGGTAACGGGCGGCCGAGCGGCAACGGGCGGCGTGGCAAGGAGCGGCCGAAGCGGAGTCGCGGGGTGCGGATCCTGCGCTGGAGCGCCCTGACGCTGGCCGTGCTGGTACTCGGCGCGGCCGGCGCCGGATACTTCTACTACGAACATCTGAACGGCAATCTGCGGAAGGAGGATCTGGACCTCGGCGACAGCAAGATCGGCAAACCCGAGCCCAACGCCGCCGGCCAGACCCCCCTCAACATCCTGCTCATAGGCTCCGACGGCCGGAACACCGCGGAGAACGTCAAGCTGGGCGGGGCCAAGCAGGACGCGGACCGCAAGCCGCTGGGCGATGTGCAGATGCTGGTGCATGTCTCGGCCGACCGCAGCAACATGTCGGTGGTCAGCATCCCGCGCGACACCCGGGTGACCATCCCCCAGTGCACCGATCCACACGACGGAACGGTGTATCCGAAGACCGAGGGGGCCATCAACCAGTCGCTCCAGCACGGCGGTCCGGGCTGCACGGTCGCCACCTGGAAGGAGCTCACCGGCGTCTACATCGATCACTTCATGATGATCGACTTCTCCGGGGTGGTCTCCATGGCGGACGCCATCGGCGGCGTCCCGGTGTGCGTGGACAACAACGTCTACTCCCATGACAGCAAGGGCCATGGCTCCGGGCTGAAGCTGACCAAGGGCACCCACAACGTCGAAGGCGTCCAGGCCCTCCAGTGGCTGCGCACCCGCTACGGATTCGAGGACAACACCGACATCGGCCGGGCCAAGGCCCAGCACATGTATATGACCTCGATGATCCGCCAGCTCAAGTCGGGCACCAAGCTCAGCGACCCGGGCAAGCTGATGGACCTCGCGGAGGCCGCCACCGAGGCGCTCACCGTCGACCACGGTCTCGGCACCGTGAAGAAGCTGTACGACCTGGGCAATGATCTCAAGCGGGTGCCGACCAAGCGCACCACGATGATCACCATGCCCTGGGAGTACGGCGGCGGCGGGGAGTATGTGCTGCCCAAGCCGGGCGACGCCGAGCAGACCTTCTCGCTGCTGCGCAACGACATCGCGCTGGACGGCAAGGACAAGAAGAAGGCCGACGCGACGCCGGCGCCCACCGCGCCCAAGGAGCAGATCCCGGTGGTGGTGCAGAACGGCACCGCCAGCACCGTCCTGGGGCCGGTCTCCGGCCGGGCCTCGGTCATCACCTCCGAGCTGGTGCGGCTGGGCTACGCCAAGGCCACCGCGAACACGGTCCTCATCTCGCAGGCCGACACCACCGTCCTCTACCCGGGCGAGGACCGGCAGGGCGACGGCCTGGCCGTGGCCAAGGCGCTGAAGCTGCCGAAGTCCGCGGCGAAGTCGTCCACATCGGTGCAGGACGTCACCGTGGTGGTCGGCAACGACTGGCGCGAGGGCACCGCCTATCCGAAGGCGACGACGGACGACGGCGACAAGACGCCCCAGAGCGCGGACGCGCTCAACGGCGAGCAGAAGGGCTGTATGAAGGTCAACCCGGGCTACACCTTCTGACGCCCCCGTGACGGCACGACGAAGGGGCCGGACCCAGTGCGGGTCCGGCCCCTTCGCGTAGGGCTACGGGGCCATGACCGCCGGGCGGCGGCTGGCGATGACCCGCTTGGCGAGCGCCCGCGGGCTGGTCAGAAAGCCCCAGCCCCAGGACATGTGCATGGTCGCGAGCGCCACCGGGACCCGCAGCCGGGCGGCCACCGGAAGCCCCTTGCCCGCCGGGATCGAGCCCGCGACGATCGCGGCCAGATAGCCGCCGGGGATCACGAAGGCCCACGGGGTGACGGCCGCGCCCACCACGATGCCCGCCGCGATGGCGACGACGGCGGTCGGCGGGGCGAGATAGCGCAGATTGATCGAGCCCTGGTGGAAGCGGGCGACGACATGGCGCCAGCGCCCGTAGTCCTTGTACTGCTTGGCCAGGGCCCGCACGC
This sequence comes from Streptomyces sp. NPDC007875, assembly GCF_042868035.1. Lineage (NCBI taxonomy): Bacteria > Bacillati > Actinomycetota > Actinomycetes > Kitasatosporales > Streptomycetaceae > Streptomyces > Streptomyces sp. NPDC007875. The sequence continues at coordinate 35,755 of NZ_JBIADZ010000051.1, forward strand.
TCGGCCGCGGCCGGTAGGAGACCTTCAGCTCGGGCGAGAACCAGATCAACCCGCCGGCCTCACGGATCCGGAAGTTCAGCTCCCAGTCCTGGGCGCGGATGAACTCCTCGTTGTAGCCGCCCTGTTGCTCCAGCGCCTCGCGCCGGAAGACGCCCAGGTAGACGGTCTCGGCGGGGGCCGCGTCGCCGCCGGTGTGGAAGGCCGCGTTGCCCACGCCGATCTTGGAGGTCATGGCGGCGGCGACGGCCTTCTCCCAGTCGTTCTCGCCCTCGGCGTGCATGATCCCGCCGACGTTCTGCGCACCGGTCTCCTCCAGGAGCCGGACGGCGGTCGCGATGTAGTTCGGCGAGAGCATGCCGTGGCCGTCGACCCGCACCACCACCGGATGGCGGGATGCCTTGATCGCCGCGTTCAGGGCGGCGGGGGTGCGGCCCGTGGGGTTGGGGACCGTATGCACCCGGGGGTCCTCCGCCACCAGTTCGGCGGCGATCTCGTCGGTACGGTCCGCGGACGGGCCGAGCGCGATCACCACCTCCATCTCGCCGTCGTACTCCTGCTCCAGGATGTGCCGCACGGCATTGCGCAGATGGCGTTCCTCATTGAGCACCGGCATGATCACGGAGACGGCCGGGAGCTGATGCGGGGGCATGGCACCTCGGGATTCGGGGGCCGGGCCCAGAAGACTGGGGGTGGGGCCCCAAAGGACTGCGATATCGCGCCCACGTTACCGCGAATGGTGGACACCGGAGCGCGCCGCCCGGGTGGCAGCGCGCCACACGGGCGGCGTGGGGCCGTCAAAGCGATCGTCGTATGGGCCTACGGTGAGGCGGTTCCACCCAGCCCACCCGTTCACGGAGGTCCCCGGAGTGAGTGCACCGGCCCGATCGCCGCGCCCGCCGCGCCCCCGCTCCCGCCGCCCCCGCTGGGGGCTGCGGCTCGCCACGGGCGGCGCCGCTCTGGTGCTGGCGGTCAGCGGCATCGGGCATCTGCTGGTCAGTGAGCTCGAATCCGGGATCCACCGGGTGGATGCCTTCGGCGGCCTGGACAACCGGCCGAAGAACACCGGCGGGGGCGTCAACTTCCTCGTGGTCGGCACGGACGGACGGGAGAAGATCACGCCTCGGGAGAAGGCGCTGTACCGGCTGGGCGGAGCCCCCTGCCGCTGCACCGACACGATCATGCTGATGCATCTGTCGGCCGACCACCGCCGGGTCAGCGCGGTCAGCCTGCCCCGCGACTCGTACGCCGAGATCCCCGCGTACACCGACACCACCGGCAAGCGCCATCCGCACCATCCGCGGAAGCTCAACGCCGCGTACGCCGAGGGCGGGCCGAGCCTGACCGTGCGCACCGTGGAGCATCTGACCGGCATCCACATCGACCACTACCTCGAGGTCGACTTCACCAGCTTCATGAAGACGGTCGATGTGCTCGGCGGGGTCAAGATCTGCACCGCGCGGCCGCTCAAGGACGACCACACCGGCCTTGACCTGGCGGCCGGCACCCATGTGCTGAACGGCGGCCAGGCGCTGCAGTACGTCCGCTCCCGGCACGTCGACGGCACCTCCGACCTGGGCCGGATCCAGCGCCAGCAGCGCTTCCTGGCCGCCGTGGTCCACCAGACCACGGCCGGTGGCATCCTGCTCAACCCGGTGCGGTTCAACCGGGTGGCCGGGGCCCTGCTGGGCTCGGTCCGCGCCGACCACGGCTTCGGGGCGGCGGACATGGTCGCCCTGGGGCGGGCGATGAGCGGCGTCACCCCCGCGTCCTCGGAGTTCGCCTCGGTCCCGGTGATCCTGCCCGGCGTCCCGGTGAAGGGGTCCGGTTCCACGCTCCGCTGGGACCGGACCAAGGCCGAGCGGCTCTTCGCCACGCTCCGCGAGGACCGGCCGCTGGTCGCCCACCGCCCGAAGCGTCCCGGCGCCACCCCGGTCGACGTGGACCCGGGCCGGGTCCGGGTCCATGTGCTCAACGGCACCAATACGGCGGGGCTCGCCCGCCGCGCGGACCGCGCACTGCACGCCACCGGCTTCGCCACCACCGGCTCACCGGCCGACGCCGCGACCCCCGACGTCCGGCGCACGGTGATCGCGTACGACCCCGTCTGGGACCGCTCGGTGCGCTCGCTGGCCGCCGCGCTGCCCGGGGCCCGGCTGAAGCCGGTGGCCGGACAGGGCGCGGTGATGCAGATCACCATCGGCGCGGACTACACGGGTGTGCGGCCGGTCCGGGTCGAGAAGCCGCGGACCGACACAGTCGGGTTCGGGGCCATCACCGGCGACGAGGTCGTCTGTCCCAAGGGCGCCACTCGCTCCCTCTGACCCGAGGGGTCACCGCCGGCCGGCGTCCTCGGTGTCGTCGTCGGCGCGCGGGGCGACGCGCCGGGCGCGGAGTTCCTTGATCGCGCGACGGCGGGCCAGCCGGTGGGTCCGGCGGATCTCGGCCTCCTGGTAGCGCCGCTTGTCCCGCTCGGTCTCCGGGATGACCGCGGGCACCGGCCGGGGCTTGCCATCGGCGTCGACGGCGGCGAAGACCAGATAGGCGCTGCCGACCTGGGTGGCGGGCGTGGACTCGTTCCACCGCTCGGCCAGCACCCGCACCCCGATCTCCATGGAGGACCGACCGGTCCAGTTGACCTGGGCCTTCACATGAACGAGGTCGCCGACTCTGACCGGTTCGAGGAAGACCATCTCGTCCATCGACGCGGTGACCGCGGGCCCCTCGGAATGGCGTCCGGCGACCGCTCCGGCCGCGTCGTCCACCAACTTCATGATCACGCCGCCGTGGACGGTCCCGAGGAGATTGGTGTCACTGCCCGTCATGATGTGTGACAGCGTGGTACGAGAGGCGGAGGTGGGCTTTCCCGGAAGCTCCGGTTCCGCACCGTGGGCCTGATTGGTCATGCCGTCCACCTTATGCGGACCGCATTCTTATCAGGTCTGCAACAGCCGTGCCCCGATCCGGCACCCGCCCTGTAAGGCGACCCACCCGACCAGGCACACTGCCTTGCATGAGCGAATGGCCCCAGGGATCGACCGGCGACCGCAGCGGCCGGTACGGACGTGGTAGCGGAAGCCCCGAACCGGAGGGGGCACGCGCCATGCCGCAAGTGAGGCGCTCGGCGCCCGGTGCGGGCGGTCCGCCGCCGTACAACGAGCCGCCGCTGCCGCCCGACCTCTCGCCCCACGGCACCATTCCGCGGCAGCAGGCGTCCCAGGGCTATGACGACTACGACGACGGCTACAACACGGGGCAGGTCTACGGCCACGGCCCCGGCGGACCGGGCGGCGGCGACCCCCACGGCCCCGGCGGTCCGGGCGGCCCCGGCCCGCGTCCGGTGAGGCCGAAGAACTGGAAGCGCCGGATAACCATCGGCCTGGTCACCCTGATCGTCCTGCTGCTCGCCGTCGGTATCGGCACCTACATCTGGGCCGACTCCAAGCTCCGCAACGAGGTCGACCTCAGCAAGGTCGAGGACCGGCCGGACGGCGGCAAGGGCACCAACTACCTGATCGTGGGTTCGGACAGCCGCGAGGGCATGTCCGACGAGGACAAGAAGAAGCTGCACACCGGCTCGGCCGAGGGCCGCCGCACCGACTCCATGATCCTTCTCCATGTCGGTGAGAACGGGAACACCATGGTCAGCCTCCCGCGTGACTCCTGGGTCACCATCCCGGCCTTCACCGGCTCGGAGAGCGGCCGGCGGATCCCGGCGGGCCAGAACAAGCTGAACGCGTCGTACTCCTCCGAGGGCCCCTCGCTGCTCGTCCGCACCATCGAGTACAACACCGGCCTGAAGATCGACCACTACGCGGAGATCGGCTTCGACGGCTTCGCCAATCTCGTGGACGGGGTCGGCGGCGTCGACATCGACGTCCCGCAGGACATGAAGGACAAGAAGTCCGGCAATGACCTGAAGAAGGGCAAGCAGACACTGAACGGCCAGCAGGCGCTCGCCTTCGTCCGGCAGCGCTACGGCCTCGCGGGCGGCGACCTGGACCGCACCAAGAACCAGCAGAAGTTCCTCTCCGCGCTGGCCAACAAGGCGGCCTCGCCGAGCACGATCATGAACCCCTTCAAGCTCTACCCGACGATGGGCGCCGGCCTGGACAACCTGGTCGTCGACAAGGACATGAGCCTGTGGGACGTGAAGGACATGTTCTTCGCGATGAAGAGCGTCTCCGGCGGTGACGGCAAGCAGATGAACATGCCGATCTCCAACCCCGGCCTGTCCACTTCCAAGGGCAGCGCGGTGCAGTGGGACATGGCCAAGGTCAAGCAGCTCATGGGCGAGCTGAAGAACGACGACAAGGTCACGGTCTCCAGCAATTGATCCGAGCGGGAGAGACGAGCGGGGGGGGGGGGGGGGGGGGGGGGGGGGCGGGGGGGGGTGGGGGGGGGGGGGGGGGGGGGGGGGGGGGGCCGGGGGGGGGCCCCCCCCCCCCGCCCCGGTGGCCTCAGCGATGGGCCGGGAACTCCACGACCTGCT
>NZ_JBIADZ010000051.1:40253-40746 GCF_042868035.1 Streptomyces sp. NPDC007875
GTCCGGGCCATGGAACATGCCCGTCTGGGGCTTGCTTATAACCTCGCCCATGGGCGGGCCCCCAACATTGTCCCCCGGGGGGTCCCGCCGGCCCCGGCGGGCCCCCCCGCCCCCCCCGCCGCTCGTTCGTATCGACGGACTACGGCAGGTTGCGCGCCATCACGATGCGCTGGACCTGGTTGGTGCCCTCGTAGATCTGCGTGATCTTGGCATCGCGCATCATCCGCTCGAGCGGGTAGTCACGGGTGTAGCCGTAGCCGCCGAGCAGCTGGACGGCGTCCGTGGTGATCTCCATCGCGGCATCCGAGGCGTAGCACTTGGCCGCGGCCCCGAAGAACGTCAGGTCCTCCTTGCCGCCTCCGGCGGAGACCCGCTCGGACTTGGCCGCCGCCGCGTAGGTCAGCTGGCGGGCGGCCTCCAGCTTCATGGCCATGTCGGCGAGCATGAACTGGACGCCCTGGAAGTCGCCGATCGGCTTGCCGAACTGCTTGCG
>NZ_JBIADZ010000052.1:0-39611 GCF_042868035.1 Streptomyces sp. NPDC007875
GGAGCCGGCAACCGAAGGGGAAGGTTGATATGTCACCCCGACAGCCTCCCACCCACACGGCCACCACACCCACCGAACTTACGAAAAGATCAGTAAGTGATCTTCGATGATTGGTCACTGGCTACGGGCCTGGCAGGAAGAGGGGGTTTGGCACCCCGTTCCCGGCAAGGTGATGATGTTGGCCATGAGTCTGTTGATTGCGCCAGTCGTCCCGGCGGGGAGTCTGTCCAGTTCCGTCCAGCCCTCGCTCTTGTCGTCCGATGAAGGGCTGCTCTTGCGCCCTTGGGCGGTAGAGGACGCCGTGGTCTTGCAGGGCGCCTTCCAGGACGCGACGATCCGGCGCTGGTCTATGCGTCGCATGACCTCGCGGGCGGAAGCTGAGGAGTGGATTGCGGCTGCCGGCCGACAGTGGCAGGAGGAGCGCGGGGCCCAGTGGGTGGTCACCCATGCAGTCGGCGGTGAGCTCCTGGGCCGGGTGGCCTTGCGCTGGATGGATCTCTTTCAGGGGCTTGCTGAATGCGCGTACTGGGTTCTGCCCCACGCCCGCGGCCATGGCGTCGCACCGCGCTCTCTCACCACGCTGTCCGACTGGGCACTGAAGGAGGTGGACTTCCACCGTCTGGAACTTGCGCACTCTGACCGCAACGAGGCGTCTTGCAGGGTCGCAGACAAGGCCGGTTTTACATTTGAGGGCGTTCGACGCAGTGCACTTCGGCATGCGGATGGGTGGCATGACATGCATCTGCATGCCCGGATTCAAGGGGATGCTGAGCCACTATCCGGTAAGGGCTAGGTTGTGCAGGCGTGCGATGCCGCGCGCGGCGTGGTGGACGCCGTCGCCCTTGAGCCGGCAGCCGCGAGGTGCATCGGACAGCTCGCCGGGGTCAACGAACCGGGTGCGGGTGGGGTGCGGGGGCTGAGCCACGTGGCGGAGATGGTGGAGGTGGTGAGGGCCGAGAGCCGTCCCGTACGCTCGCCGGGCGTCGGCCTCCGCGGCCGCCGTACGGCGCAGTAGGGCAAGGGCGGATCGCCGGTCCTCGGCTACTGCAGCCTCGAGCCCGCGTGGCCTTCACGCAGTATGGGTCGGTGGGGCTGGACGGACGGCGAGCAGGGCGGCGTCGTCATTGGTGTCGGCGGCCAGCCCATTGAGCAGTTCGTCGCAGAAGGTCTCCAGTGGCTCGCGGCAGAGTGGGGCGGCGTGCTGGCGTAGCCGGGTGAGCCCGTGGTCGAGTGATTCGCTGCGGCGTTCGATCAGTCCGTCGGTGTACAGCAGGACGGTGGAGTGGGTGGGCAGGACATCGAAGGCGGTCGGGCGCTGGTGCGCGGGGTCGACGCCGATCATCAGTCCCGCGCCTGTTTCGAGGTAGCGGGTGTCGCCGTCGGCGGTGATCAGCAGGGGAGGCAGGTGTCCGGCGGAGGCGTGGTGCAGCCCCCAGAGGCCGCCCTGCTGAGGGCCTTTGACCAGGGCGTAGATGCATGTCGCGGTCGCCTCCTGGTACAGGGTGTGGATGGTGAGGTCCAAGCGGCGCAGGACCTCACCGGGGGGCTCTTGGCGGTCCACGGCGATTCCGCGCAGCATGTTGCGCAGGGCGCTCATGGCAATCGCCGCTTGCAGGTCGTGGCCGGTGACGTCACCGATGACCAGGACGGTATCGCCCTGTGGCAGGACGAAGGCGTCGTACCAGTCGCCGCCCACCTGCGCGACGGCCTGCGCGGGGGTATAGCGGGCGGCGATCTGGAGATGGTCGATATGCGGCAGCTCGGGCAGCAGGTCGCGTTGGAAGCGCTCCGCGATGCGCTGGGTCTGCTGGTGCAGCCGCGCGTTGTCCACCTGCAGCGCCAGACTGCGGACCAAGGCCTCGATGAACGGGAGATCGTTCTTGGTGAAGGGGTGGTCGGCATCGGTGCGGGCCACGGTCAAGGCGCCGAGGACCTCGCGCCGGGCCCGCAGCGGGGTGATGATGGCGCTACGGGCGGCCAGTTGTTCGAATAGCTCCAGCTGCCGGGCGTGCAGCGGGTTCGCTGCCCGGTTCGGCGAGGGGATGTCGGTGAGCAGCAGCGGGCCTGCCCCGCGCAGCACCCGCGGCAGCGGCCCGGCGGCATCCTGCGGCACCGGCGGAAGCAGTCCTTCGTATCCACCGGAAGCCACCACCTCGGGGGTGCGGTGGGAAACGACAGCCCGCTCCAGCCGGCCACGTTCGTCCAGCAGGTCGACCACGCACCAGTCACCCAGCCGCCCGGTCAGCACCCGGCACGCTCGTCGCAGTCCCTCCAGCAGGTCCAGCGTGCTCGCCAGCGCCGTTCCGGCATCCGCCAGCAGAGAAAGCCGACCCAGCAGAGCCTTCTTGTCCTCCTCATCGCCCATGCCCTACCGTTCCCCGGGCCACGGCCCCCTCGACGGCAGTCAGCCTGTTGTCCACCCTGTCGGGCGAGCAACTGGCTGCGCAGGTGAGAACGGGTACCGGTTGTCAAGGAGTCCGGCGACCTTGGCCGCCAGCGCGTGATTCACCCGGTCCGGCTCCGCGGGTGTGCGGCAGCTGTGCGTCTCACTCGAGGACCTCTTCCCATCGGCCAGCCGACGGCCGCACGGTTCGCCAGGGGGAGGCCACGGTGCGGTGGGAGGCGGTCAGGCCGGGCGGGCCTACGACCTCAGCAGCCCCGGCGCGCCGGACACGGGGTGCCCGCGCAGCGTCTGGTCCACCAAGCCGATGAACCGCTCGTGGGTGGAGACATGGACCTACCCGGTGCGCCGCCCGCCGCCGCCCCGGCCGGCCGGGTACCCGTGCAGCTGGCCCACAGCGATGTCGCGCTCCCGCTTGCTTGTGGCCGCCTCAGCGATCCAGTAGCGTCGGCCGCTGGACCGCCGCAGGATCCGCACCTACCGGGGCGGCCCGTCAACCGGAGCACAGGCCCGGTAGATCTGGCCCCTCTCAAGATGGCGATCCACAGCGCCTCTCCGCTGACGTAGGCAACGACGCCGACCCTATCGAGAAGCACCCGCCGCGCACGGGCGCCCAGGACGAGACCAGCAGGCCCACCAGGAGGGTGCCCGCCCAACATCCGAGATGCGACAGGTTCTGATCAGACCTGGTCGGCATTGAGGAGCACTCCTGTATCGGGCGTGGTCGGTATGGGAGGTACTGCTCAGAAGTACGGGGGCACTTGTGAGAAGTAGTCGGCGAGGCCGGTACCCCTTGACCACGGGCCCTGACCTGCAGTGTCGTCATCTTCTCGTACTCGGAGCCCGAGGCAACCTGAAGGGCGACTCGAGGAGCAACCCGAGAGGCAACTTGAGGGGCAACCTCACTTCTCACACCACCGGCGCTTCACAGCACGTACAACACACCACCAGCTGCCTACCGGCCGCCGGAGCAACCAGATCGGGACGGCCGTCCACACGATGCCGATCGCGAAAGCAAGCACGATGCCCCCGATCCGTTTCGAGGAGACGTCGAGTCGTGCGCTCTTCGGGGCCCCGGGGAGGTAGAGCACCGGGGCCCGACCGCTCACGGGCAGACCCTCGACTCCGGAAAGGTTGGACTCGAACTCGTGCTGATTGCCCTGTGCATCACCGAAGCTGACCACCGCGAAGTAGATGGGCTTCTTTCCTACGGTGTGCTTGATGCGGTGGCGGACCACCAGGCCATCGGTGTGGATCCCTTCACGCAGGAGACGGCGTTGGAGCGCGGCCTCGCGGATACCGATCCCGATGATGACGGGACCTGCCAGTAGAAACAGCCACAGCAACCACATGGTCACCATCCCTCCGCATTGCACGGCTCTTCATGCATCTCCTGTTGCAGGATTGGACGATGCGCCGCGTTGATACGGTTCCTGGCAGGAGCGCTGGGGCATCGAGCACACTCGTGGCCGGCCGGCTACCACCGACTCATCGCCCGCTACGAACACGATCCCCGCAACTACCTGGCGTTCCTCGGCCTCGCCACCCCCTGCGCTGCTACAAACGCTACCGCCGCCCCACCACATAGGACACACTGCAAGCCGCCTCCAAGTCCACCGCCACGAAGCCACGCGCCGATGCTCGCGACCGCGCCGGCGCGGCATGCCTGTCCGTACCGGCCCGAGTTCCGGAGTAAGCGTTCCGGTCGACTTCGGCATGCCCTGGCGCACTGTGGAAACCCGCGGGTTCGACGGCGGAAAACTGATCAACGGGCGCAAGCGCCACCCGATCGTGGACTTCGCCGTCCTGGCGAAGCGGTGGCGGGTCGAGCGGGCGATCTCGTGGGTCATGAGAGCGCGCAGAAACGTCCGCGACTACGAAAGGCTCATCTCCCACAGCGAGGCCCACCTCACCTGGACCTCCGTAACCCTCATGGTCCGCCGCCTCACCCGGCCTCCCCGGCCGCCCCGAGCCGCGCCACACGCCGTCGAGCCGGTCAAAACGGCCTACACGCCCATGCCCATACGCATCCGGATGCAGCCGCGCAACACCATCCGTCTCGCTCCCGCCGACCTGCGCTGATCTCACCGGAGCTGACCTGAGTGCATCTGTCCCGGGGTGGATCTCAGATCCAGGTGGGCACGTGCCCCTCGGTGTAGCGTGCGCCGAAGCCGCCCTGAGGCAGGATCACGTCGATGGCCTTGAGGTCGGTGGCGGTGAGGGTGAGGTCGGCGGCGCCGGCATTTTCCTCGATGCGCTTCGGGCTGCGGGTGCCGGGGATCGGCACGATGTGCTCGCCCCGGGCCAGGAGCCGGGCCAGGGCGAGCTGGGAGACGGTGGCACCCTTGGTCGCCGCGAGCTCGGCGAGCCGGTCGACGGCTTCGACGTTCTTCTCGAAGTTGCCCGGCTGCCAGCGCGGGTCGACGTTGCGCATGTCGGCGGCTTCGTACTGGCCGGCGGGCTTGGCGGTGCCGGTGATGAACCCGCGGCCGAGGGGGGAGTAGGCGACGAAGCCGATGCCGAGTTCGTCCAGGACGGGGAAGATTTGCTCGACGTCCCGTTCGAACAGGGAGTACTCGGTCTGCAGGACGGAGACCGGCTGCACGGCGTGCGCCTTGCGGATCGTCTCGGGTCCGGCCTCGCTGAGGCCGAAGTACTTCACCTTGCCCGCGTCGATCAGCTGCTTGACGGTGCCCGCGACCTCCTCGATGGGCACTTCGGGGTCGACGCGGTGCTGGTAGAAGACATCGATATGATCCACGCCGAGGTAGTGCAGGCTGTTGTCGGCGACCTTTCGGATGTTGTCGGGCCGACTGTTGAGAGCGCCGCCGATCTGCTCGGGAGGCACGGACATGTCGACACCGAACTTGGTGGCCAGGACCACGTCGTCGCGGAAGTCCCTGACCGCCTTGCCGACCAGGATCTCGTTGGATCCGGTGCCCCAGCCGTACATCTCGGCGGTGTCGAAGAAGGTGACGCCCAGGTCGTGCGCGCGGCGGAGGGCGGCTACGCCGGCCTCCTCGTCGGTGGGTCCGTAGGCCATCGTCAGGCCCATCGCGCCGTAGCCGATCGCCGAGACCTCAAGACCCTGCTTTCCGAGTGTCCGGTGCTGCATGGCTCACTCCTCTGAAAGAAACTAGAAGGTAATTTTTGGCGGACCGTTGTGTCAGTGCGCTGCGGCGGTCAGTCCGGCGCGGTGGATGCGGGTGTGCTCGGCGACGCGTCGGCCGAGGTGGCGGGCGGTGTTCAGGTCTGAGTCGTGGACGGCGGGGGTGTCGTTGAAGCTTTGTGCACCGGCGCCGAGGTAGAAGCCGAGACGGTTGTCGTCCTGGGGACTGGATGTGGTGGTGTTCCAGCCCGGCAGGAGGTTCAGGCTCACCCAGAGCATTCCGTGCTGGGCCGCCAGGAGCGCCAGGTACTGCAGGGTGTGCAGCTTGTCGCCGCTCATGGAGCCGGAGTTGGTGAATCCCGCCGCGAGCTTGTCGCTCCAGGCGCGGGTCATCCACCGCTTGCTGGTGGCCTCGGCGAAGGCGTGGAACGCCCCCGACGCGGTGCCCATGTAGGTGGGGGTGCCGAAGATGATGGCGTCCGCGGCGTCCATCAGTTCCCAGTCGGCGTCGCTGAGGGAGGCGACGTCCACGCGGTGGACGTGCGTCCCGGCGATGGAGCGCGCGCCATCGGCCACGGCTGTGGCGATCTGCGCGGTGTGGCCGTAGCCGGAGTGCGAGGCGATGACGATCGAGATATCGGACATGGGTGTTCCTCTCCTGCCGCGATGGCGGCGTGTTCGGTGGTGGTGCCGACGGACGATGGGCTGCCCGCTGCGGCGGTCGGCCGCACTGCTCCACGGGTAGGGGGCCGGCGGCCCAGGCCAGGGCGTGGCGCACGCCCGGGTGTCCCGGGCAGCGTCGGTCACCATCAGCATGGATCGACGTTCCGCTTTTGAGCGTATCACCGATAGAGCGGCGCTACGCCAAATGGGATATCGTTGTTCCATGAGCGAGGGACGACGCGCCGCGCGGCGCCAGGTGCTGCAGGTGGCCGCCAAGCTTTTGGAGGAGGGCGGCAGCGAGGCGGTCTCCACGCGCGCTGTCGCCGCAGCCGCGGGCATCACGGCTCCCGCGCTGTACCGGATGTTCGACGACAAGGACGGGCTCCTGGCCGAGCTGGCCGCCTACGGATTCGAGATGTACCTGGCCGAGAAACGCGAGGCACTGGCGCTGACCCCCGACGACCCGGTGGCAGACCTCTACCGCGGCTGGGACCTGCACGTCGACTTCGGAGTGCAGCATCCCGCGTTCTACATGCTCATGTACGGCACTGTGCAGCCCGGGCGGCGGCCCCCGGCCGCGGACGAGGCGCACTCCCTGCTGGTGAGACTGCTGGGCCGGGCGGCCGACGCCGGGCGCCTTCGGGTTCCGGTGGAGCAGGCGACCCGCGTCATCCACGCGGCGACAACGGGTGCCACGCTGGCGCTGATCGGCGAAGCGTCCTCGCAGCGGGACCTGACCACTTCGGCACGGCTGCGGGACACCGTCATCGCCTCGATCACCACGGACTCGCCCGCCTCATCCGGGTCGGATCTGGCCTCGCGCGCGCTCGCCCTCGATGCCGCACTTCACACCGCGCTCACCACCGGGCCCCCGGCTGCGGGCACCGGGGTACCTCTGCGAGACACGGAGACGGCACTGCTGCGCGAATGGCTGCAGCGGCTGGCAGGCTGAACCCACCGCCTGCTCCGCAGGCGGTGGGCGCAGTCGGTTACGCCCGCCGCGCGGCGCCCCCGGGGCCTACGTGGGCGTACGTGGGCGTACGTGGGCGTACGTGGGCGTACGTGGGCGTACGTGGGCGTACGTGGGCGTACGTGGGCGTACGTGGGCGTACGAGCGGCCGTAACCCTCGCAGGACGTGCAGTGGCAGCCGGTGCAGCACCGCCGCCAGGGCAGCTGATCGCTCGGCGTGAACCGGACCTTGTCCTTGCCGAGCTGGCGCTCCAGTACGGTGATCTGGCGGCACAGGCCGGGGATCTCCGCGTCCTTGTCCCGGTCGGTCATCGGCAGCAGGCGAAGCATCGCGAACGCGTTTGACACACCCAGGTAGGCCAGTCGCAGCAGCACGATCGATCATCATGACGCGCTGACAGCAGCTGCGCGAGAGCGCCGGCTCGAGCGACCGCGGACAGGTTTCGGGAGACCCGATGCACCAGCCCCACCAGGACGGATGAGATTTCCGGCAAGGGCAGCTCTCCACGCCTACGAACGCGCTGCATGACCAGCTCCGGATGTCGTACTCGACGCCCGCAGCCCTCGTCCCAGAGGATCGCGTAGGTCAAGAAGCACGCCCCAGCCCGAGCTGGCCACGGACCTGCTCGCGCGGCACGCCCGTCGCCTGCGGCGGTGGACGCGGGCTGGCATCCGCAGTTGAAGGGGCCGACGTCGCGGAGGAGGCGCTCTCAGGACAGGGCTTCCGCTTCTGCGGGCACGGCGTCATCGGCGAGGGCCGTGGCCGGGTCCGCCGTGGCTGGGGCCGGAACGACAATCTCGCGCGGCTCGCCCAGGGCACCGTGGTGGGCTTCCTCCCCCCGAGACAGACACTCGATCAGATAGTCGCCGGTTTCGGAGTCGATGGTCACCCCGTGGGTCTCGCTGCGGAACCCAGGAAAGGAGCGGTCGAACGATTCAAGGGCGGTCAAATAGCGCAGCAGCGGACCGTTCACGGTGCCGATGCCCTCGCCGGGCATCAGCACCGGGATACCGGGCGGCGTGACGGTGACCATGGCCGCGGCCACCCGGCCCGCCGCGTCGGCCAGCCGCACCCGCTCCGTGCCGCCGCGGATCAGCCGCTGATAGCAGAACTGCGGGGGGACGACCGGCTCCGGCAGCTCCTGGAAGGCAGTGTCCAGCAGCTGGACCAGGCTCACCGCACGCAGATAGTCGTGCATCTCCTGGCAGAGCCCGCGCAGCGTCCCGCCGGTGTAGCGGTTCGGATACGCGGTGACCAGTCCGGGCAGGACACGGTCGAGCGGTGCGTCCTCGTCATAGAGGGACTTGAAGTCCATCAGGGCGTCCAGGAGCGTGCCCCACTTGCCCTTGGTGATACCCATGGAGAACAGGACCAGGGCGGTGTAACTGTCCGTTTTCTCCACCACCACGTTCCGGGCGGCCAGATAGGACGTGAGGACCCGGGCGGGAATGCCCCAATCGGCCATTCGGCCCGTTGCGTTGATCCCTGGGCAGGTCACGGTCACCTTGAGGGGATCGAGCATGCAGTATCCCTGGCCGAGCCCGGGGAATCCGTGCCAATCCGCCCCGGGCTCCAGCTCCCAGCACGACGGTTCCGTACGCAGCAGCTCGGCCGGGGCCTCGTCGAAAGGCAGCCGCTCACCGCTGGACGGATCGGTCACCGTCTCCGGCTGCCAGACCCCGAAGAACCAGGCGGGACGATCACCGGCGGCCTTGATGCGACGGCCGATCCGCACCATCGCCTGGCGGAAGCGGACCGCCTCGGTCACCGCCTCGTCGATCAGCCAGCGGCCTTGTGGCCCGTCCATCATCGCGGTGGCGACGTCCAAGGAGGCGATCATCGGATACAGCGGAGAGGTGGTGCCGTGCATCATCAGCGCCTCATTGAACCGGTCGTGCTCCACGGGGGCTCGGGGCGCGGGCTTGATGTGCACCATGGCGCTCTGCGACAGCGCGGCCAGCAGCTTGTGGGTGGACTGGGTGGCGAAGACGGTGGGCCGATGCGGGCCCGGGAAGGTGTCGGGCCCTACCGACATCCCGTAGCGCCCGGCGTAGAGGGGGTGGAAGCGGGCATAAGCGAACCACGCCTCGTCGAAGTGAACCCGGGGCGTGCTGGCCGCGAATCCTCGGGCGGCCTGAACCGCGTCATAACACAGGCCGTCGTAAGTGGAGTTGGTGAAGACCGCGTACTGGGCCCGGGGGGAGAGCGCGTCGCGCGCCAGCGGGTTTCCCCCGATGCGGGCGGTCACGGTATCCGCCTGGATCTCGCCCGGGGGCAGCGGCCCGGAGAGACCGTAGCCATTGCGCGTAGGGATCAGATACACCGGCCGCGAGCCGGAGATGACCAGGCCGTGCAGCACCGACTTGTGACAATTCCGGTCCACGAGGGCGATCTCGTCACGGGTCACGCTGAAGTGGCCAACCAGGCGATCGCAGGTCGAATCGCCGTGGAGGACGAAGTACGTGAGGTCGGCGCCGAAGACCCGGGCGGCGTTCCGCTCCGCCTCGCCGATGGGCCCCGTGTGCTCGAAAAGGGAACCGAGCGCCTCGACCGAGATGGACAGATCGCTGCGGAACAGCCGCTCCCCGAAGTAGTCGTGGAAGACCCGGCCCACCGGTGACTTCAGAAAGGCGACGCCGCCGGCATGGGCCGGAGTGTGCCAGGAGTACTCGTGCGTATCGTCGAAGTGGCGCAGCGCCTTGAAGAACGGCGGCAGAACGGCCTCGCGGTAGGCGCGGGCAGCGCTGCAAATCCGTCCGGCGATGAAAGCGGCGGTGTCCTCCTCCGGCCAGACGTACCCGACCACGGTCTCCGACACCCACAGCGGCAGGTCCTCGAAGCCCTCGTCGGCCGCGATGAGGAAAGCCGGCAGACCCTGGAACCGCCGTCCGACGTCGCACAGCACCGCGGCACCGCCCGGTTCGCCGTCCGGCCCGCCCTCCGGATCAAGCTCCCAGTCCACCAACGCCGCTGCCAGACCGGCCTCGGTGCGCAGCACCGTCCGGGCCTCGGGGCCGGTACCGGCCCACCGCACCGCGAACCCGGCGGCCTCGACCGCCGCACGGATCCTGCGCAGCTGCTCAGCCCCGGCCGTGTCACCCCCGGGGTGCTCCCGGACCGCGAACAGAACCGTGTTGCCCGTCATTTCCCCTCCTCAGCCTGCCACCCCTGTCCGTCAGAGTTTCCGCGGCCAGACGCACGCACGGCGGCACAGCCCGGGAAAGACCACCCGGAAGAAGGAAAATCACCCCGCACCGCCTGGACGGATTCAGGCAGCGTCGGCGACCGAGAGCCGGTGAGTGGCGAAGGCGGTGACGGCGAGCAGGAGCAGTGGCGCGAAGCCGGTTCCGGACCTGGGACAGGTCCGTGAGGTCGTTGGGTTGGACGACCTTTCGCTGGACGATGGAGAAGAAGATCTCTATCTGGTTCGTCCAGGAGGCGTGGACAGGGGTGTGGACCATGACCGCGTTCGGAAAGGCCGTGGTGAGACGCTCGATGGCATTCTTCCCTCGACGGGAGGAACCGTTGTCGACGATCCGGAAGACACGTCTAGCGCCGGCATGAGGCTCCTGGGCCATGAGCTGGGTGACCAGGGCCATGAAGGGCACGACTCCGGTCTTCGGCTCGCAGCGGCCGAAGACCTTCGCGCGGTGGACGTCGTAGGCGCTCGAGTATCGCCGCACCACGGGCAAGCAGTGGTTCCTCACCCGGCTCAAGCTGGCCCGA
Organism: Streptomyces sp. NPDC007875; assembly: GCF_042868035.1. Classification (NCBI taxonomy): domain Bacteria; kingdom Bacillati; phylum Actinomycetota; class Actinomycetes; order Kitasatosporales; family Streptomycetaceae; genus Streptomyces; species Streptomyces sp. NPDC007875. The sequence continues at coordinate 10,871 of NZ_JBIADZ010000052.1, forward strand.
GGGCGCGGTAACGACCACGAGGTCGCCGGAACACGTAGCGCGCGGCGCCGAAGGGGCGCAGGCATGGGGACTAAGGCTGCGTGTGTGTACGGTGGCGAGGGACTGTCCTGTGAATCAGCGTGGCCAGAGCGCGATCGCGGCGATGACGGCCAACGACCGGAAGTAGGCGGCCCTCTTGGCATACCGGGTCGCCAGCCCCCGGAACTGCTTGAGCTTGTTGAAACACCGCTCTACCACGTTCCTGCCCGTGTAGACGGCTTGGTCGAAGGCGGGCGGGCGCCCGCCCTTCGGTCCCCGGCGCAGCCGGTGGGATGCATGGTCCTTCTTCTCCGGGGAGACGAACCGGATCCCGGGCTTTTTGAGTGCCCGTCGTGTGGCGGGCGAGGAGTAGGCGCGGTCGGCCAGTACGCAGTCCGGGCGTTTGCGGGGTCGGCCTGGCCCGGTGGTGTTCACACGGACTTGGTCGAGCAGAGCCAGCAACTGCGGGTTGTCCCCGGCCTGACCAGGCGTGCAGATCACGACCACCGGCAGCCCCCGTGCATCGGTGGCCAGGTGGATTTTGGTGCTCAGGCCGCCCCGCGAACGGCCGCGCCCCTCAGCATCCTGCGCGAGCTCTTCAACCCAGGCTGCGGCGCATCCCCTTTTTTACGCGCACCAGCGGCGTGCTGATGGGCCCGCACCACCGAGCAGTCGATAGAGAAGACCCACTCGATCTTGCCTGCGTCAGCCTGTCCGGTCTGGACGTGAGACAGGATGCGGTCCCAGGTGCCATCAGCGGTCCATCTGCGAAGGCGCTCGTGCAGAGTCTTCCATGGCCCGTGGCGTTCGGGCGCATCCCTCCAGGGCGCGCCGGTGCGCAGTTGCCAGAGGATGCCGTTGACCACCTGCCGGTGGTCCCGCCACTGTCCACCCCGTCCGGAGGAGGGCAGGAATGGTTCGATCAACGCCCACTGCTCGTCGATGAGGTCGTTGCGCCAGGCCATGATCAGGCACGTTACTGCCCGGCCAAGGGCTCACAGGTCACATCTCGGCGAGCTGTGCTGCTGTGCTCGGTCTGCGAGGGTGTGGGCGAGTTCGGTCACCCGCGAGGTGAGACCGGTCCAGTTGTCGGTGATCGTGCCGAGGTAGCCGGCTCGGGCTCGCTCCAACAGATCACGATCGGTTGTCGTGAGCGTCTGCGCGACGGCCTCAGCGGCGGCGTCCTTGGAGACGATCTGGCCGGTGTCGAGCGTGACGAGGATGCGCGCCAGGGTGAGGAGCACATTGCGCTCATCGCCGCCGATCTCTTCCAAGATGTCCGGGATAACGGCAAGGATCGCTTTCCTGAGCAGCTCGGACGGGACAGAGGTGACAACGTCACCGAACGCGGGGCCACGCAGCACTCGGCACGCCGAGTGAGTAGTGGCCAGAAGGACGACGGCGTCGGGATCGTTCGTGGGCTGAGGAAGGTGGCCGTCGGTGAGGTCCGCGCGAAGCCACTCGCCGTACTGGAAGTCGCAGCGAGGCGTGTCTGTCAATGGGTGGACGTCGGCGATGACGATGCTGGTCAGCTCGATGGGCCGCCGATGCGCCGCGTCGGGGAAGCGTTCGGCGTGGCCGTGCCATCCGGAGATGCTCAACAGCAGCGAGACTAGCGCCGCACGCTCAGGTGCCGTCAGTGAGCGGTGGGTGACCATGAGCAGGTCGATGTCGCTGCCCGCACGCAGCCCAGAGGTACTGGCGGAGCCGTACAGGTAGACACCGACGAGGCCCCCTGGATTCTCTCGGTCCAGATGCTTCAAGAGCGGGGCGATAAGTTCGTCCATCGCCTCTCAGCCTAATGACCTCGGGAAGCGGGGCCCCTGTGTCTCGCGATTGCACCTCTGTCGTCGACCGATCAGCGACATTCACAGGACACGGCCTAGCTGGGCGAAGAAGGAACGCAATGGTCCGCGTCGTCCCCGTCTGCGCAGTTCGATCTTGCATTTTTCATGTAGCACCACTGCTTAAGCTGACCGGACGGTCGGCAATTATAATCGCCTCTCATGTCGAAGCCTGACGAACTGCTCGTTGATGTCGCCGCCCTGGTGGAGTCCGGGCACAGCAATCAGATGTCTCTGACCGTGGTCGCCGGTGGTGCTGTCATCACGGGCCGGCTGGCTCCCGAAGCCCTCTGGAGGCAGCGGGTGTCGGAGGTCCTGGCGGACTCGGCCCGCCTGAGCGGTTTCTCCGCCGTCTTCACCGCTACGACGCGCAAGGAGGGGCCGCCCACGCATCTGCACTTCCATGTGGCGCGGATTCTGCAGGGCGCGGTGGGGATCCCGGAGACGGGCGGGATGTACCGCGTAGCGATCGAGGACGTCAGCGCCTGGACCATGGGCGACTTCAGCTACTCCGACCACTGACCCACCGTCCCGCCGAGAAACCCTCGGTACGCGATGAGGGTCCGACCGGCGCATCCCGGTCGGACCCTCACTGCTGTTTTGGTGGCGGCTCGCGCCTGCCCGTCGGTCAGACGGCCGCAGGGGCGCCGAGCATCGCGGAAGCCTGTTGCAACGGGTCGGGGACGCGCGCGGGCGCGGCGGCCTGGGGAAGGCCGCGGCAGGTGAAGCCGAGCTGGGTCATGGCCCGGAGGACTTCGCCGGCGCTGAAATCACGGCGGTCCTGGCGTGTGATGACCTGGCCGACCTGCTTGACGGGGTATGCGCGGCGGCCGATGATCACGGACTCGCCGGTGACCTGTTCGGGCTTGACGCCCTTCATGGATTCCAGGACGCCGCTTTTGGTGAGGTCGAACGGGAAGCGGGCGATGACACAGCGCATGATGCCTCATAAGGAGAAGAACGAGTAGGGATGGTTCCGCCGCGGTGAGGTGGTTCAGCGGCCAAGGGCGAGGACACCCGGAGCGCTGCCTTGTTTGTCGACGACAGGCAGGGCATCGTGCCGGCGGTAGCGCATCGCGTGCTCGGCTTCGGTCATCGTGGTCACGGGCGAGGTGGACGGCCCGTGGTCGCCGAGGATGTCGCGCAGCTGGACCCGGTCCGTGTACGTGGACCTGTCGCGGGCTGCGGCGAGCTGGGCCTGGGTGACCAGTCCGGTGCACAGCCCGTCGTTGTCGCAGACGAGCAGGTGCCCGGTGCGGGCGCTTGCCATGACGGACAGGGCGACCTCGATGGTCATGTCGTCGCAGACCTGCGGTCCGGGTGTGTCCATGGCGTCGGCCTCCGTCCCGGGCACGGGGATGGCATTCGCCGAGCGGGGCTGCATCTGAACCAGCGTCAAAACGTACCTCCTGCAGAGATGGGCCAGTTTTCTGATCACGAAGGTCCTAGGCCGCCTTCGCATCGAAGGAGGACTGCCGCGCGGTCACGCGCCGGGCAGCCGAAGCGGGGCTGCGTCGGCCGCGGGAGGCCGCGCTGCGCTTACGCCGCTCGGCCACCGGCGCGGTGATCGTCACGGGGATACCGGAGGGTGTCTGGGCACCGGTGATCTGGCTGAGTGCGGCTTCGCCGGAGCGGACCTGGGTGGTCCGGGGCACGATGCCGGCGGCCGTCATGAGGCGGGTCATGTCGCGGCGCTGGTTGGGGGTGACCAGGGTGACGACGCTGCCGGTCTCGCCGGCCCGCGCGGTACGGCCACCGCGGTGGAGGTAGTCCTTGTGGTCGGTCGGCGGGTCGACGTTGACGACGAGGTCGAGGTTGTCGACGTGGATGCCGCGCGCCGCGACGTTCGTCGCCACGAGCACGGTGACGTGCCCGGTCTTGAACTGGGCCAGAGTCCGGGTGCGCTGCGGCTGCGACTTCCCGCCATGCAGGGCGGCGGCCCGGACACCGCTGTTCAGCAAATCCTGCGTCAGCCGGTCGACGGCGTGCTTGGTGTCCAGGAACATGATCACCCGGCCCTCACGCGCCGCGATCTCCGTCGTCGTCCGGTGCTTGTCGGCGCCGTGGACGTGCAGCACGTGGTGCTCCATCGTGGTGACCGCGCCTGCGGACGGGTCGACGGAGTGGACGACCGGGTCGGTGAGGTAGCGGCGGACCAGGAGGTCGACGTTGCGGTCGAGGGTGGCGGAGAACAGCATCCGCTGGCCCTCGGGACGGACCTGGTCCAGGAGCGCGGTGACCTGGGGCATGAAGCCCATGTCGGCCATCTGATCGGCCTCGTCCAGGACGGTGATCGCGACCTGGTTCAGCCGGCAGTCACCCCGGTTGATGAGGTCCTTGAGGCGGCCCGGCGTAGCGACGACGACCTCGGCGCCACCGCGCAGCGCACTGGCCTGACGGCCGATCGACATTCCGCCGACGACGGTGGCCAGGCGCAGCTTCACCGAGCGGGCGTAGGGGGTCAGTGCGTCGGTCACCTGCTGGGCCAGCTCACGCGTCGGCACGAGGATCAGGGCCAGCGGCTGGCGGGGCTCGGCGCGCTGTCCGGCCGTGCGGGCCAGCAGGGCCAGGCCGAAGGCGAGGGTCTTGCCGGAGCCGGTGCGCCCGCGACCGAGGACGTCGCGGCCGGCGAGGGTGTTGGGCAGGGTCGCGCCCTGGATCGGGAACGGGACGTTCACGTCTTGTGCGGTGAGCGCGGCCAGCAGCTGCTCGGGCATGTCGAGGTCGGCGAACGCCTCGACGGCAGGCAGCGCGGGAGTGATCGTCTTCGGCAGGGCGAACTCACCCTGGGCCGTTGCGGGCCGCCGGCCGTGGCCGCCCGAGCGGCGCGGACCACCTGAACGGCTCGGGGCGGGCGAGCCGAAACGGCTACCCCGGCCCGAACTGGCGCCGGAGCGGAAAGCGGGGCCGTCGGTACGGGTGCGGGAGGAGCGGCCGTTCGTACGGGTGGGATTCATGGAAAACCTTCCTTGATACGGCACGTATCAAGGAATTCCCGCAGCGGAAGAGCAGCGCGGGGAATCACAGGAACGGGCCGAATAGAATGCGAAAGCGAATCTGGCTTGCAGTGAATCTGGTGCGAGTGCAGGAGATGAAATGGCGACGTCATGTGTACGTGAAATCCGCGACGTCGACGGGTGTGACTCCGAAGTGACGCGCATCCCTGCGGTAGGGTCTGCGGGCGATGTTGTCCCACAGGTGATACCACTGCGGGAAATGCCCGTAGCTGGGCCCGCGCACCCGAGGGATGCGGGCCCCAGCTACAAAGTGCGAGTCGGCATCAGGCGGGAACGATGTTCTCGGCCGTCGGGCCCTTCTGACCCTGCGCGATGTCGAAGGTGACCCTCTGGCCTTCGAGCAGCTCACGGAAGCCCTGGGCGGCGATGTTCGAGAAGTGGGCGAACACGTCAGCGCCGCCACCGTCCTGCTCGATGAAGCCAAAACCCTTGGCCGCGTTGAACCACTTCACGGTGCCAGACGCCATGTCATATCTCCTTTGGGGCAGTACGCCGGGATCCGCAATGCGCGGATATCGGGTCGCCGCTATGATGCCCCACCCGGAAAATGACCGGAAATACAAAATGCTTCCCCAGCGGCTGAAAATACCAATGAGGGCGCTTCAAGTTTGGGAATCAAACTGCAACTGAGATCGACACTAGCATGCCGTAGCGGTCTGTGCACGTTAAATGATTCCACTCTGTCCGTTGTAGTAACAACTTTCTCCGCATGGCGCGTTAAACCCTCACGTCGCGGTCATAGATATTGATCCGCCCGGAGCGCAGGGTTTCAGGAAGAGCGGTCGCCGTTCACGGCTCGGAGGGCACGACTGTTCCGGTGGCACGATCGGTACCGTTCAGCCCGGCGCCGACCTCATCGGCCCGTATGCCGGTCCCAACACGGATCAGGGCCGCACAGCTGTTGTGCTGCCCGGCCCTGATCCCGTACGCCCAGATCCCCTACCGTCGCCTGAAGGCCGACGCCGACTGCTCGGGTGAACCCGTCGGACAGCAGGGCCTGCCCGGGGGCAGCCGTACGCTCCGAGCGCGGGCGGGAAAGTCAGGCAGCAGTCCACGCACTCCGTCACCAAAGGAAACGACCCATGCGCCACGCCCCGCATGTGCGGGGCTGCCGGCACCCGGCGGGCGTGCACCAGCTCAGACCTCGGGCGGTGAATTCACAGATTCAGCGGCACGGCGGTATTCGGCGTTGATGCGCTGCGCTTCTTCGAGCTGGTCTTCGAGGATGACGATGCGGCAGGCGGCCTCGATGGGCGTGCCCTGGTCGACAAGTTCACGCGCGCGGGCCGCGATGCGCAGCTGGTAGCGGGAGTAGCGGCGGTGGCCGCCCTCGGAGCGCAGCGGGGTGATCAGGCGGGCTTCGCCGATGGCGCGGAGGAAGCCCTGGGTGGTGCCGAGCATGTCGGCGGCCCGGCCCATGGTGTAGGCGGGGTAGTCGTCGTCGTCGAGACGGCTGTACGAGTCGTCTGCTGTCATTGCACCTCTCTGTGGAACGCTTGGAGGGGCCCTGGTGCCATATGGCACCAGGGCCCCGAAGGAACTGCTACACCATCTGCCGACCTTGGTGCTGCGTCGGCCTTCTGTTTCCGCAGACCCGACCTGAATGCTGTCGGGGGTGCGGGGATCGCGGTTGCTTGACCGGAGACCACCTCACTATCGATGTCCTGCGGTACCCGGGCCCAAGACTTCCGCCCAGGCGATCCTGATGGCGCTCAACTCCTCCGTTCTTTCCCTCTGGATGAACTACTTACCAAACGGGAACTGCGTACTGCTGGTACTGCGAACTGCACTTACTGAACTGCTACTGCGGTACTGCTCACGGCGGCCCCTGATCACTGCGGGCCACCCGGTCCGGTCGTCAGCCTCGTCGCCGTCCTGCAACAACTCTGGCTTCGAAACTCCACCACCGCACCGTCCTACGAACTGCACCTGCGTGTACTGCTGCCCGGCAGTTCGTCTCTGCCGGGCCCTGCTTGATCTCGGCTACGAGAGAAACCATAACCACACCACCGCCCAATGTCTACTCTGGCCGACACAGATTTCCGCGCACTAGCCAGAGAGATAGTCGTCCTCGACCGCAGAAGGGCCCGCGGTGGCCCCACTCCAGCCGGGGACACCCGCTTTGAGCAGCGCCGTTGCGCGGGCCTCGATGCCGCGAGCTTCACAGCTTCCCCGTCCGACTGCGGGGAGGATCGGCCAGGCACGCTCCACAGCCGGGGCTTCGAGCGGTCAATCCGCCGCAGGCCCGGGCACGAGCACCGGGCAGACTGGACCAGGCATTGACGATCCAGAGACCAGGGTGACCTGATGGACACGATGAGCGTCAACGTCGCGACCGTCCGCTCCGCGACATCCGTGGCCGGTGCACGCCAGAGCATCCGGGACTTCCTCGACGGTCTCGTTCCAGCGATCGCAGCCGAGGCCGCCGACACCGTGGCCCTGGTCGTCTCGGAACTCGTCACCAATGCCCTGTGCCACGGCGGCGGCACCTGTGCCCTGGACCTGACCGCGCACCCGGACGGCATCGAGGTAGCCATGCATGACAGCAGTCCGCAGGCACCCCGCATGCGCACCTCCGACCTGGACGGCGGCACGGGAGGCTTCGGCTGGCCCATGGTCAACCGCCTCGCCCGCACCACCGCGGTGACCCACCACCGGACGGCCGGCGGCAAGACGGTCGGCGCTCTTCTCACCCGGTAGCGCCCAGGCACTGCCGACCGGCGTGACGGGCGCCCTCTCCACGATCAATCGCGCAAATGACCGCTGTACCGACGCGTCCGAAGGCCGGAATCAGCGGACCCGCACCCAGGTGTCGGCGCCTTCCCGACCGCCGGTCGGCATCTACAGGGCAGCGGCCAGACGGCTGACGTAGGAGACGGCGATTTCATGCCCGCTCATCTCGCTGAGCGTGCCCGGAGCATGCTCATGAAACCGGAGCAGGGACTCCAGCGTGCGTACGAGGGCTCGCCACGCCTCGTGGTCGGTGGTGGTAGCGCGCGAGAAAGGGGTAGCGGGGATAACGATGAAGCGTCCGGCGATCTGACGGCCGCGAGTCCCGGGGGAATCGGACACGAAACCCCGACCAGTGCCACGTTGGGCGTGTCCACCGGCAACAAGCCCGCGTGACTCGGCGGAAGACTGGCTGCCGGCGGCCGTTATTCGCGGCCGCGAGGGCGCGAAAAGCGCGGCCGTCCGAGCAGGCCGGGCCAGACGCCGAGCAGCGGCTCGGAGCTCGATGACGGGGTGGCGATCCAGGCGGCGTCGAGCAGTTCGTCGACGTGCACCGTGGTGCGTCCGGCGAACTTCCCGGTCGACGGCACCGCCACGACCAGTTCGGTGTCCGCGACGGTCTCGACGTGCAGGCGCGGCGAGTCGCCGTCGAAGGGCCGGTGGGGTGGGCGGGACGTCAGCACGGCGAGGTCGAGCGAGCCCGCGCGCAGCGCCCGGATCAGCGTGGGTGTGGTGCCCTCGCTGGTGGTGACCGTGATCTGCGGGCCGGCCGCCGCGAGGTGTGCGAGTGCGGCGGGCAGGATCGCCGCGCCCGCGCTCAGGAGCATCCCGAGCCGCACCAGTTCGGTCCGCGGGACGGTGCCAGTGAGATCACGCTCGGCCGCCGCGAGCGAGGCCAGGACCGTGTGGGCGTGCCGCAGCAGGGTCAAGCCGGAGGGGGTGAGCCGTACCCCGTCAGGGCGGCGTTCGAACAGGGTGGTGCCCACGCCGCGTTCGAGGGAGACGGCCTGGCGTGAGACGGCCGACTGCGTGTAGCCGAGCCTGGCAGCTGCCCCGGTGAAGCTGCCGGAATCAGCGATCTGGCGCAGGAACCGCAGTTCCGCGCTGGAGATGTCCATGCGGCATACGCATACCACGAATGCCAGATCATCGCTTCCCGCATGATCACCCAGCTCCTAGTGTCGATCCCACGAGCACGGACGAACATGGAGGTCATCACGTGCGAGCAGCAGTTCTGACGCAGTTCGGCGCCCCGCTCACGGTGCGGGAGGTGCCCGACCCCGAGGCCGGCGGCGGTGAGGTGGTGGTCGAGGTCCTCGCCACCTGCGTGGCGCCCTACGCGGCCGAGGTCTTCGGCGGCAAGCGGAACTACCCCCTCGTCCCTCCCGTCGTGCCCGGTATCGGCGGCGTGGGGCGGATCGTCCACGTCGGCCCGGACGCCACCCGGCTGCGCGTCGGGGACCTGGTGTGGTGCGACTCGACGGTGCGCTCGCGGGACGACGCCCTGACGCCCGACATCACGCTTCAGGGCTGGAGCTCGCGCGGCGAGGGCGGCGCGCGGCTCGCCCGGTACCTGCACGACGGGTCGTTCGCCGAACGTATGCGGGTCCCGACGGAGAACGTCTTCCCGCTGCCCGCCGTGGCAGGGGACGACCCGGCCCGCTGGGCCGCACTCAGCGTGCACACCATCCCCTACGGCGGGCTGCTGGCAGGCGGGCTCGCAGCCGGCGAGACGCTGCTCGTCAGCGGGGCCACCGGCAACCTCGGCAGCAGCGCGGTCGCGCTCGCGCTCGCGATGGGAGCGGGCCGCGTGGTCGCCCCAGGCCGCAACCAGGCCGCGCTCGACCTCCTCGCCGACCGGTTCGGTCCGCGTCTGCGCCCGGTCCCGCTGACCGGGGACGAGGCCACCGACCGCGCGGCAATGTCCGCGGCGGGCGACGGCCCGATCGACATGGTGATCGACCTGCTCCCGCCGAGCGCACCCAGCTCCGCGTCGCGCGCGGCGGCCATGACCGTGCGCGAGTACGGCCGCGTCGTCCTCATGGGCGGCGTCGGCATGCTCGGTGGCGACGACCTCGCACTCCCGTACCCATGGATCATGCGCAACTCGGTCACCGTGCGCGGGCAGTGGATGTACCCGCGCACAGCCAACGTCGGCATCATCCGGCTCCTCGCCTCGGGCACGCTGGACCTCGCCCCCGAACACGTCCGGTCGTTCGGCCTCGATGCCGTCAACGACGCCGTCGCATACGCCGCCTCACACGGAGGCCCGTTCGACCGCACCACCCTCGTCCCGGTGGCTGGCTGACAAGGCCCATGATCCCCACCACCCGCACCACCCGCACCACCCGCCACCCTCACGAGCACAGGCGGCCATACTGCTGCTGGCTCTCGTGAACAGCAATGAACCTCAAGATCACCACCTGCTGCCCGAACAGGCGGCCAAATGCTGCCGTTTGACGTGAACGAAGCCAACCGGGGCTCGGCCGGATACTGCTTCCTGGCGAAGCTGCCAGTGTCGACCTCGGTGAGGATGCACGTGCGGTGAGGATGGCCTTGGCCCAGTGGCAGCGGGGATCCCACAGGCAGCGACGCGGACCCCGGTCTTGGCCGGCCTGGTAGCGGCATTCCGGCGTCCGCGTCGGCCACCTCGGTCACGGCACCGCGGGATCGCGCGGTTCGCCGCAACGTTCCGCCGCCGCCCGCCACAGCATGTCGCCGATCCGTTTCACGGCGCCCACCGCGGCACCCCGGCGCCACACGAACAACAGCGGGGAGGTGACACCGCCACCCGCGAGCGGGACGAACCGCACACCGGCCCGCGGGGAGCGGGCCACCGCCGAGGAGACCAGAGCCACCCCGTCACCGGCCGCCACCAGGCCGAGGAGCAGTTCGGTCGCGGTGGCCTGGTACCGGATGCGCGGGGTGAAACCGGCCCGTGCGCAGCCATCGAGGAGCACTGGAAGCAGACCTTGCCTGACGTCCCTCCGGTACACCACGAAATCCTCCTCGGCGAGGGCGGACCACTCGATGGGCGATCCGCCGTGCGGATGCGCGGACGGCAACGCCATGACCAGCGGGTCGTCGAACAACGGCCGTACCAGGACTTCTGCATCGGCGGCGACCGGGCCCCGCACCACGGCGCAGTCCAGCTCGCGGGCGTGCAGACCCGCCAGCAAGTCGGAGGTGTCCCCCTCCCGCAGTTCCCATTCGTCCTGCGGATGGGTGCGGCGGATCCCGTTGACGACCGAGGGGAGCAGTTCGAGGGCGACCGCCTCGACGCAGCCGAGCACCAGAGCGCGGCGAAGCCCGCGGGCCACATGGGCGGCCTCCTGGACCGCGCGGCCCCAGAACGTCACGGTCCGGGCCGCCTCCGCGTGCAGCACCTCGCCCGCGGGGGTGAGCGCGACGTGGCGCGAGGTGCGGTCGAACAGGGGGACGCCGACGACCTTCTCCAGCGCCCGCACCTGCCGACTCACCGGTGGCTGGGTCATGGCCAGCCGCTCGGCGGCACGGCCGGAGCCGCCGGCAACTTCGTCGAGTGGTTCGACTTCGGTGTCTACGGTTTCCAGGCCACCGTCATCGCCACCGCGTTCTTCCCCGGTCACGATCCGACCGCGGGCTGCGATCCCTTCGAAGCGCTGATCCGCATAGTGGCCTGCGAGCGCAACCAACATGATCGTGGAGTGCATGGATCTGTCGGACGTGGCCGCGGCGCTGCGCCACCCGCACACCACCATCGGCACGGACGCCGCCCCGCCCGGGTTCGGCGGCCATCCGCGTCCGCGGGGGTACGGCACCTTCCCGCGGGTCCTCGGCCGGTACGTCCGGGAGGAGCGCCTGCTGACGCTCCCCGAGGCAGTGGCCGCCATGACCTCCCGCGCCGCCGACGCGTTCGGCCTCGGCGGGCGCGGCCGCGTCGTCCCCGGAGCCTTCGCCGACCTGGTGCTCCTCGACCCGGCCATGGTCGCCGACCTGGCCACGTACCGCACCCCGGTCGTGCCGCCGGCCGGTGTGCACACCGTGCTGATCGCGGGCCGCGAAGCGGTCCGGGCCGGCATGCCGGCCGGACTCCGGGCCGGCCGCCGCCTGGAGCCGCTCCGCTGACAGTCGGCACCCCCCTTCCACCGTCCCCCGCAACGAAGGACACCCCGTCACACCATGAGCAGCACCCTCCACCCCGACCCGCACGGCGCGCTCGACCTGCTGCGGGACATGATCCAGGTCGACAGCCGAACCGAGACACCGGGGGAAGGCGAACTCGCCCGGCGCCTGGTGGACCGCATGCGCGACGCGGGCCTGGAAACAGAGTTGATCCCGGTCTCCCCCGGCCGCTTCAACGCGGTCGGACGGCTGCGCGGGACCGGCGGCGGGGAAAGCCTGATGTTCAACGGACACCTGGACACCAACCCGCTCACGGAGGGCTGGACCGTCGACCCCTGGGGCGGGGTGACCGACGACCGCTTCGTGTACGGACTGGGCGTGTCGAACATGAAGGCGGGGTGTGCCTCATACCTCGCCGCCGTGGAGACGCTCCTGGCCCACGGGACACGGCTGCGCGGCGATGTCGTCCTGACCTTCGTCGTGGGCGAGCTCCAAGGCGGCGTCGGAACGCTGAAGCTCATCGGCGAGGGACTGAGGGCCGACCACTTCGTCAACTGCGAGCCGACGGATCTCAACGCCCTGACCCTGCACGCCGGTTCGGTGCACTTCAGCATCGAACTCACCGGTGCCACCCGCCACCTGTCCAAGCGGGAGGAGGCGGTGGACGCCATCATGGCCGCCTGCGAACTGATACCCCGGATCAACGCCATGACGTTCGGCGGCGCGGCGAACGCCGAGCACCGCTCGGTGCACCGGGCCAACGTCGGTGTGATCCGCGGAGCCCTGTCCCGGGAGTTCAATGAGACCAGGCCCCCTCAAGTGGCCGACATCGTACGCCTGTCGGGGGCCGCCCGGTTCGCTCCCAGCCAGAACCCGGAGGATGTCCTGGGGGACATCCGAAGCCTGTTCGAGACCGAGCTGCTCCCCCGCTTCCCCGGCCTCGGAGCCGAGGTCGGGCGGCACGGCCCGGAATCCGGAAAGCCCGACTTCCCGCCCTTCGCCGCCGACCTGGACCCAGCGGTGGTCCGCGCCGTCGCCGCCGCCCACCACGAGGTACGCGGAACCGATCAGGCCAACGGCCCGCTGACGCCCTACTGCTTCTACGGCAGCGACGCGGGACATCTGATGCACTCCGCCGGCATGTCCGGTGTCGTCTGCGGTCCGGGCGGACGCTACAACACCATGCCGGACGAGCGTGTCGACATCGTCGACTACCTGGACGCGGTCCGCATGCACCTCGCCACCATGCTGCGCATCTGCGGAGCCGCTGACATCGCCGATGGCAACAGCGGAGTGGCACGGCCGTGAAGAGGAGCCCCGCCCTCGCGCCTGGCCTGTCGCGCCACGCCCAGCGCCCGTCCTGTCATGCCAATGGCAGGACGCCCTGGCCACCGACACCACTGGCTACGCGCCCGCGGAGGCCTCGCGGCTGGGCGGCGTGGCGCTCGACCTGGCCGCCTCGCTGATCGCCCACCACCTCGGTGGCGACCGCGTGCTCCCGCCCGAGACCCACCAGCAGACCCCGATCATACGCATCCATGCCTTCATCCACCGGCATCTGGGCGACCCCCGCCTCGGCCCGGACCTGATCGCCGCGGCCCATCACATCCCGTCCCGTTCCCTGCACCGCCTCTTCCAGAGCCAGGGCACCGCCTTCATCCGCCACCACCGGCTCGAACGCGCCCGCCGCGACCTGGCCGATCCGAGGCGGGTCACCCGGCCCACCCACGCCACCGCCGCCCGCCGGGGCTTTGACCGTCCCGCCGACTTCACCCGGGCCTTCCGCACCACTTACGGCCTGCCCCGAGCGAATACCGCCACCTGGCCCCGCACGACTGGACTGGCACACCACGCTGAGCAGCTGACGCTCACCGCTAACGACGTCTCCACCGTGCCGGGCTAGTTTGTGGCATTGACCAGGTCACCAGCAGCGTGGGCGACGGGGTCACCGAAGCACCGCTGCGCTGTACTGGACTCAGACGATCCACAGAAATCGGACGCGGGTGACCCGTCGTCTCCGAACGTCCGGGGCCGGCTCATCGCAAGCTGGAGGATCAACCGCACTGGCTGAGGCGGTGATGGGAACGCAGCCGCGATCACGTGGAGCCGGGGGCGGGGCGCTGGGGAAGAAGGTCGGCAGCGATCACGAAGAGGGCCTCGTGCGGCTGACGTCGGCCTCAACGAGGGAACCCACGGGCAGACCGCGGAGCGCGGTCTGCCACCGCCTCTGCGTTGGACAGCTGTCGAGGCGTCCATCGAGTGCTCCGGGCAGGGAGGTGTCGGCCCGTCGCCGGCGGGCGAGCCGACGCTGTGCGGGTGGGCACAACGACCGCAGGGCGCACTCAGCGGCTGCTCAGCGGCTTGCCGTACTTCTGAGCCGTGGACAGGTACGGGAGGCCGAGCGTGCGGGGCGAGAGGGCCGTCGAGCCGGCGGCCGAGCCGCCGCGGAAGAGCCATGCGGCGCCCAGCGAGGCGTTCTCGCCGGGGGAGCCGACCGTGACATCCGGTACACCGTCGGCGTTGCAGTCACCCGAGGCGACCGCCGCGCCGAAGTTGTCGCCCGCCTCGGCGACGCCCGGGACACCGGGCGTGTCCTGGTTCCAGGAGACGGATGTGGCGGCGCCGCCTGCGTCGAGCAGGCCCTGAGCGCTGCCGGAGAGCAGCCAGGCGGCGCCCGCCCCCGCTCTGCTTCCGACGGCCTCACCAGGAGCGCCCGCGATCAGGTCGTCGCGGCCGTCGCGGTTGACGTCGGCGACCGCGAGGGCGGCGCCGAAGCGGTCGCCGTCCTCGGCCACGCCCGGGACACCCGCCGTGTCCTGGTTGAGCGTCTGGGCGCGGCTGCCGAACGAGCCGCTCGCGGGGCTTCCGTAGTGGAGGTGGATGCCGCCCCCCTTGGCGAGTTTTTCGGGGCCGCACGGGTCGTCGATGTTCTCGTCGGCGATCTCACGGCACTCACCGAGAGCCAGGTCGTCGTGGCCGTCGCCGTCGAAGTCGCCGGCGGCCAGGGCGGTCACGCCGGCGTTGTCCGTGTTCCAGAAGTTGGCCATCTCGGACCGGCCGGCGTCCCACTTCCACAGGCGCACGTGAGACTGCGTGTTGGGGTTGCCCGCGGTCCAGTACGCCACGGCCAGGTCCGCCGTGCCGTCGCTGTCGAAGTCGCCGGTGGTCAGGACGGGGGCGCGGCCGCCCATCGGGGCGGCGACGACGGTGGTGATCATGCTGTCTTCACCCTGGATGACACGAGCGAGGACCTTGTCCGTGCCGCCGATCACGATCTCCTTGTTGTCGTCGCCGGTCAGCTCGGCTGCCGCGACCGATTTGCCGTACGCAGCCGACGGCGACGGCCCGGTCAGGACCGTCGACCCCGGTCCCGGCTCGTCCGCCGAGCCGCCTATGGCGATGACCATGCCTGCGTCCGTACCGCGGTCTGTGACGTCCTCGCCGGGGACACCGGCGAGCAGTTCCGCGATGCCGTCGCCGTTGAGGTCCACCAGGGCCACGGATGCGCCGAAGCGGTCGCCCGCCTCCGGGGTGCCGGGAACCTCGGGAGTGGCCTGGGTGACACGGATGCTTCCGTAGGCGCCGACGCCTTCCGGCCCGCCCCAGACGACGTTCACGTACCCGGCCTTGGCCTGGCCGCCGACGGTCCCCTCCGGGACGCCGACAGCGAGGTCCGCGTAGCCGTCGCCGTTGAAGTCGCTCGTGGCGGTACGGGGCGCGGCAGCGGTGGCACCGGACGGGAACACCAACCCGGCGGTGGCCACAGCGCCGGCTGCGATGGCGTACGTCAGGATGCGGCGGCTGTGTGGCACGGAGGCTCCCACTCGGTCGACAGGTGCGGGTTATCTGGTGTGACCGTCGAAGGGCGGAGCTGGTTGTACGGAATTCACCGGTGGTTGGCGCCGGATTAACGGTAGGTGGGCCTCGGTCCGGGCGGACACGAACGGCGTAGCCGATGACTCTTCGCTACTGAGGTTCCCGGTTCGGGGTGACGTCATGGCGGAGTGGGGATGAGGAGGCCGCTTAGGCCCCCGGGCGGCGGCCCCATGCGGAGATCATCAGCGAGGTGGCCAGGTCGAGGCCGCCCACAGCGATGTAGGAAGTCGAACAGCCCTCCGGCCGGGGCGCCTCGGCCGCCACGTCGTGGCGCAGCACCTCGAAGCCCGCCGCTACCGCATCCAGGAGATGCCGATGTCGGTGGCCACCACATGCCCGGTCGGGACGGCCCGCTCGGCCAGCCAGGTCGGCACGGTGGGCCCACCCGCGCCGACCTCCCAGCACCGCCACCCCTCGCCGACCCCGACCGTCTCGAAGTGCCGGAACGTCGACGGGTCGAAGAGCGTCGACAGCGCGGTGTACCGCTCCCCCGCCTCGGCCTGTCGGTTGTCCTGGAGGTAGCTCTTGTCGTGAGTACCCCGCGTGTCCCGTGCCATGGCCCGATCACCGCACCCGGGCCAGGGGACGGTTGTGCTGGGCCTCAGGGGCGTGTCTTCACAGGGATGCCCGGCCCTTTGCAGCGCTTCCTCACCCCAGCGTCTTCCGAGGGGCAGGCGGTCACCTGGCCCGCGGTGGCTGACACTCCGCGTCATCAGACGTGAGAACTCAACCGGCTTCAGCGCGGTGCCCGCTCATCACTGCCAGGCTTTCGTCGCGGATGGGGTGTGAGGTGTCGCGGTCGGGGCGGTAAGGAGCCAGGGTGGGTTCGGGCATGGAAGTGGTGAGTTCCTCGGCGGCGAGGGCGGCGAGGAGCGGGGCGAGGGTGACGCCGCTGTGGGTGGTGATGGTGTAGAGGCCGGGAGCCTGGAGATGCGGGCCGACCAGGGGAAGACCGTCTTCGGGAACGGGGCGGACACCGATCCGGGTACCCCCCAGGGAGCGGAAGGCGGGCAGGATCGCGGCGCACCGGCTGAGGAGGTCCGCTTCGGGCGGCACATCAGTTGACGCGGTCGGGGCGAGGAGGGCGTCGACCGGCCAGGAGATGGCGCAGACCCGGTTGCCCGGGGCGGGGCGCAGATCGACGCCGGGGGTCGCGACGATGGCGCGCAGCGGCTCGGCGAGCGGGACGGACTCGCCCACCAGACCGGGGATCTGGCGCAACGGCAGACGTACCCCGGCCAGTTCGGCGATGCGCCCGGCGTCGGGGCCCGCACAGTTGACGATGTGATCAGCCTCGAAGCGCCGGCCCCGTGCCTCGGCGCCGCGTACCCGCTCACCGTCCAGCAGCAGGGCGGTGACGGGACTGTCGTAGCGGATGTCGGCGCCCAGGGCTGCGGCCCGGTCGAGGAGGGTGCGCGCGAGGAGGGGGGCGTCGTACCAGGCGGCGTCGTCGTGCACGACGAGTTCGGTGGCGCGACAGGAGGCGGGGTCGACGGCAGGTGCGAGAGTGCGCAGCTCGCCGGGGTCAGCGGTGCGGCAGGGGTGCCCCCAGCCCGCGAGGCGCTCGGCACGCGCGCGGAGGATGCGCTGTTCCTCCTCGGTGTGGCCCCACTGGACGAGCGGCGCCGGATGGCACCAGCCGACGGCTCCTGTGCCCGCGTGGATCTCGTGCTCCAGCTCCCGGTGGAGCGCGGCGCTGCGCCGGTTGAGCAGGAAGTAGGAGTGGGGGGTCTTCAGATGGGTGACGTCGATGGAGAAGGTGGCGCTGGAGGTGCCCGGCGTGCGGCCGCCGGCGTCGAGCACGGTGACGCTGACACCCGCCTCGGCCAGGCGGTGGGCGGTGGCGGCGCCTATCACTCCGGCGCCGATGACGAGGGCACGGGTCATGGAGACTCCTTCGGTGGCGGTCAGGTGTGGGGCGGTCGGAGAGCGCGCCCGACGGGCGGAAAACCTTGCCTGGGAGGTCGGAGATCCCGGCGAGGTGGTCAGAGAACCTTGCTGAGGAAGGCGCGGGTGCGTTCGTGGCGCGGGTCGCTCAGCACGTCCGCCGGCGGGCCGGTCTCGACGACGGCTCCGTCGTCCATGAACACCAGCGAGTCGCCGACCTCGCGGGCGAAGCCCATCTCGTGGGTGACGACGACCATGGTCATACCGTCGTCGGCGAGCGCTCGCATCACCTCCAGCACCTCTCCGACGAGTTCGGGGTCGAGCGCGGAGGTGGGCTCGTCGAAGAGCATCAGTTCGGGCTTCATCGCCAGCGCGCGGGCGATGGCCACCCGCTGCTGCTGGCCGCCGGAGAGCTGGGCGGGGTAGCTGCCAGCCTTGTCGGCGAGGCCGACGCGGTCGAGCAGTTCGGCGCCGTGTTCGCATGCCTGTTTCTTCGGCACCTTCCTGACTTGGACGGGGGCCTCGATGACGTTTTCCAGCGCGGTCATGTGCGGAAAGAGGTTGAAGCGCTGGAAGACCATGCCGATGCCCTGGCGGCGTCGTGAGACGGTCTTCTCGCTCAGCTCGTGGAGCTTGCCGTTCCGCTCTTCGTAGCCGACGAGCTCGTCACGGACGTACAGGCGTCCCCGGTCGATGGTCTCCAGATGGTTGACGCAGCGCAGGAAGGTGGACTTGCCGGACCCGGAGGGGCCCACCAGACACATCACCTCCCCGGGGGCGACGGTCAGGTCGATGCCCTTGAGCACGTCGGTGCGGCCGAAGCTCTTGTGCACGCTCTCGGCTCTGATCACGGAGGGTGTCAACGTGCGCTCTCCTTACGGTGGTTCCGGGCCGCGGCGCGCAACCGCTGGAGCGGGGTGGGCGGCAGGTCGCGGCTGGTGCCGCGGCCGAAGAGCCGTTCCAGGTAGTACTGGCCGACGTTGAGCACGGAGGTCGCCACCAGGTACCAGAAGCAGGCGACGACCAGCAGCGGAACCTGCTGGAAGTTGCGTGAGTAGATGCCCTGGATGGAGGTCAGCAGCTCGGGCACGGCGATGGCGAAGACCAGTGAGGTGGTCTTCAGCATGGAGATCACCTGATTGCCGGTGGGCGGGATGATGATGCGCAGTGCCTGCGGCAGCACGATGCGGCGCAGGGTCTGCCCGCGGGACATGCCCAGCGCCTGGGCGGCCTCGTTCTGGCCGTCGTCGACGGAGGTGATGCCCGCGCGGACGATCTCGGCCATGTACGCCGCCTCGTGCAGCCCGAGGCCGAGGACGGCGGCGGTGAGCTGGGTGATGAGGTCGTTCGTGTCCGCCTGCACGAACGTCGGCCCCCAGGGGATGCCAAGGCCGATGGTGGGGACGACCGCGGAGAGGAAGTACCAGAAGAGGAGCTGGACCAGCAGCGGGGTGCCGCGGAAGAGCCAGATGTAGCACCAGCTGAGCCGGGAGAGTATCGGGTTGGCGGACATCCGCAGGATGGCGAGGACGACACCGCCGACGACGCCGAGTGCCATGGCGAGGAACGTCAGCAGCAGCGTGGTCCGCAGCCCCTCCATGATCACCGGCGAGAAGAGGAACTCACCGACGGTCCCCCACTGCATACGGGGATTGGTGATCCAGCCCTCCAGGAGGAAGACCAGCAGGAAGGCCACGACGACCGCGGCGACGCGCTGCCCCGGACGCCGCGGCGGGACGGGTCGCAGGGACTCGGCGGCGTCGCCGGAGTCCGCCCGGATGAGGGTCTCGGTCATGCCGCACCCCCGTTCACCGTGGCGCTCTTCAGGGCTCCGGACCTGATGTTCCACTGCTTGAGGATCTTCGCGTAGGTGCCGTTGTCGATGAGTTTCTGCAGGGCACCGCGGACAGCCCGGACCAAGGTCGGCTCCTCCTTGTTGATCAGGATTCCGTAGGGCAGGAAGCGGTACGGCTCACCGGCCGTGCGGAACCTGCCGTGCGACATCTCCGCCTGGTAGACGACGGTGGGGGTGCCGCCGACGAACGCGTCGGCGCGGCCCGTGGACAGCGCCTGGAAGCAGCCGACGGAGTCGGGGAAGACCAGTTTCTCCAGCTCCGGCTTGCCGTTCGCCGCACACTTCTCGGCCTGCGCCGCCACATCGTCCACCTGCGAGGTGCCCTGCTCGACGGCGACCTGGCTGCCGCACAGGCTGGTGAGGGAGCGGATGTTCCCGGCGGCCTTCCTGGAGGCGAGGATCGAGCTGCTGGTCTTCATGTAATCGACGAACGTGACCTGCGACTGGCGCTCCTTCTTGTCGAGCATGGCCTGGATCGCCACGTCGTAGCGTTGGGACCGGACACCGCCGATGATGCTGTCGAAGTTCGCCTGCACCAGGTGCACGCGGACGCCGAGGATTTGGCCGACCGCGTGAATGAGGTCGGGTTCGGCGCCGATGACGGTCTTGTTGTCGATGTCCAGGAGGGACAGCGGCGGGTAGTCGTTGCCGACAGCCGAAGTGATGGACCCTTTGTCGCGAATATCCCGAGGGAGCAGGGCGCGGAGTGCGGGGTCGACGCGCTGCTCGGGCACCTTGGACTGATTGACGGTCGCGGTGCCGCCACAGGCCGTCACGGTCAACGTGAGCAGCGTAGCGAGCGCGAGGGGAAGTGCGGTGGCGCGGGCTCGCGCATGTCTTCCGGGCACGGTGCCTCCCTTCTGGGCCGCTGGTCAGAGGACCGGCGCGGGGCTGGTGAACGCCCAATCTGCGGGATGGCGGCGGCCTGGGCAAGAACAGGGAGAATGAACGTTTCCATGCGGAGTGTTAAGTTCATTTGATGCTGACTCCGCCGCAGCTTCAGGCGATATGCGAGGTGGTCGCCGCAGGCTCGTTCCGTACGGCCGCCCAGCGCCTCGGCTACACCCCCTCCGCCGTCTCCCAGCAGATCTCCACCGTCGAGCGCGCTCTGGGCGTCCCGCTCTTCGAGCGCTCACCGCGCAGCGTGCGCCCCACTGCGGCCGGTCTCCAGCTCGCCCTGCGCGCGGGACGGCTGCTGGCCGACCTGTCGGCGACGGAGAACGAGATGCGCGCCTACGCCGCCGCCGAGCGAGGGAGACTGCGGCTGGGCAGCTTCTGGTCCGCGGGGTTCCGGCTGGTGCCGACGGTGCTGACGGGGTTCCTCCGCGATCGGCCCGAGGTCGACGTCCGCTACGAGGAAGGTGACCCGCAGGTCACCGTGCCCGCGGTGCTGGAGGGGCGGCTGGATCTCGCCGTGATCTTCGAGTACGGCGTGGTACCCCACAGCTGGCCCGAGGGCCTGGAACACACGCTGGTACGGGAAGAGCCGCTCTACCTCCTCCTCCCCGCGGAACACCCCCTGGCCGGACGGCAGCACATCCGCCTCGCCGACCTGCGGCACGAGCGCTGGATCAGCTACCACGAGGACACCGACGCCGCTCACTGCCTGCGCCACATCTGCGCGGCCGGCGGCTTCCTGCCCGAGGTGCTCTTCCGTACGAACGACTACAACCTGCCCTACGAACTGGTCCGGCAGGGCCTGGGGGTGGCGATCGCACCCGAACTCGCCGTCGTGGACACCTCCTCCTCACCCGACGCATCCGGCACCCGCCTCGTCCGGCTCACCGACTCCACCCACACCCGTCGGGTCTATGCCACCCGGCGTACCACCGACCCCAACCCCTTCCTCCCCCAGGCCATCGCCCTCCTGCACGCCGCCGCGGCCGCCCTGCCCGAGCGGGGCGAAGGCGAGTCCCCCGTGGTCACCGGCTGAACAGCGGTGGGCGTCGGCAGCGATACGTTCCGCGCACCGATGGTGATACGCCCGCTTCTTCTCCCCCGACCTATCCGAGGCACACGGCGAGGGCGTCGGCCGGCCGGACGACGCGCTTACTCCATCTTGCCCGCCGCTACGTCCTTGTACGGATCGTGGGTGGGTTATGGTGCCGGCATGAGCGGACGGTTCACCGGCTGGCCGGAGCGAGCCATGGACGTGTTGCTGCACCTGCAGGGCGAGCCATCACGCGTGGTGCGCGAGCAGTACCGCGCGGATCGCGAACGTCTTGTCCGGCAGCCGATGATCGCGCTGCTGAATGATGTGGCGGACGTCGATCCCCGGTACGAGGACTTCTCTGTCTGGCACTACCGCACCAACTCCTGGTGGTGGCAGCATCAGGGCGCGGTGATCCGGCTCGGCCGCAAGATCGAGATCAGTCTGCGGTTCGACCTGGACGGCCTGCGGATCCAGGGCGTTTGGTGGTATCCCGCCCCTGGCCAGGTCACCATGTTCCGCAAGGCCGTCGCCGCCGAGAGAAGCGGCCACGAACTCTCCTCCATCATCGAGGACTTGAGGGCGAAGGGCTACGACATCTCCGGGGACGTGATGAAGCGCCCCCCACGGGGCTATCCCTCCGACCACTCCCGCACGGACCTCCTGCGCCACCGCTCACTGATCGCTGCCCAACCCCTCGGCTGCGACGACTGGCTCCACACCCCTGAAGCGGTCGGCAAGGTCCTCGCGGCCGCCGACGACCTCGACGCCGTGCTGACGTGGCTGGTCCGCTACGTGAACAGCTCCGCCTGACTCAAGAAGAACCAGCCTCGACACACATCGTCCGGGGAACTGGCACATGTCCCTAGAAGCTGCTGCCTTCCGGGCGTGAGGACTGCATTTCCGCTGGCCGGGTATAGGGGCGGTGGTCCGCGGGAGCGGTGGCTCATCGTGTCGTTGCTCCGGTGGAGGAGTGGCCCATCGCCCGCTCGTGAGGGGCTTGCCTGGACGACGCTGTCAGCTCCTGCCCGGCGGGATGGCGACTGCGTATTCCGCATCGCGGATTCATCAGATGGTGTGGTTCATCCGTGGTTTTGGCCATCTCGCCGATCTTGTCCGCTGATGCTCGACGAGCGCCCGGTTGCCGTCCTGGGGAACGTGTTCGTGATCTCCGGCATGCCATGGCCGCATGCACTGTCCGACCAAGAGAAATGGCTTATCGTGCATTTGACTCCGCATGAGCAGGAGCGCCTGCTGATCCATGTCGCGGCCGACGTTGCACAGAGGCGCCGCGACCGTGGGCTGCGTCTCAACTACCCAGAAGTGATGGCCCTGCTGACGGTGCACGTCTTCGAGGCGGCACGCGACGGCAAGACGGTCAGCGACATCATGGACTCGGGGCGGCAGCTGTTCATCCGTGATGAGGTGATGGACGGCGTCCCGGAGATGATCAAGAACGTCCAGGTGGAGGCCACCTTCCCGGACGGCACCAAGCTGGTCACCATCGACGACCCCCTTCCGGAGTCCCCAGAGGAGCGCGAGGTCTACCCGGGCAAGGTCGAGCACCCCCGGCCGCCCCGCAAGCCGGGCTCCCCGGCCGACTGCGACGACAGTGGCAACTCGTCCGCAAGCTGCGACCAGTACGACGACGCACTGTCCCGGTACGACGCGATCCACTTCAACGTGCACCTCGACGGGGACACGCAGGGCGTCAGCCTGCAGAGGGACGCCACCACCTTGCCGGGGCCGGGCAAGACGAAGATCAAGGTGAAGAACGAGTCGGACCGTCCCATTCAGGTTGCCTCCCACTATCACTTCGCCGAGGTCAACCCGGGGCTCAAGGTCGTCAGCATCGAGGTCCCTGCCGGTCAGGCAGTCCCCCATGACCGCAGTCTCTGGAACTGCGATGCGGTGAAGGGACGACGGCTCAACATCGCCGCGGGCACGGCGGTGCGCTTCGAACCGGGCGACGAGTGCTGTGTGGAACTGGTGCAGATCCAGGGTGATGTCACGGCCGGCGGCGGCAACACCAGCGACCTGACCAAGATCCGGGGACTGCGCGAAGGAATCGTCCGATGAACAACCCGCAGGGACATGGCCGCGGCCAGGCGCCGAAGCCTGTGAAGGGCCAGCCGAAGCCGAGCAATGAGCTGACACGGGCGGATTACACCGCGCTGTACGGGCCGACCACGCGGGACCGGGTCCGGCTCGCCGACACCGACCTCACGCTGGAGATCGAGGCCGACTGGAGCGGCGGCCCTGCGTACAGCGGCAATGAGATGGTCTTCGGCGGCGGCAAGGTGATCCGCGAGTCGATGGGAATGTCACACCTCGCCAGGGACGGGAGGAACGGCGAAGGCGACGCCACGGACCACAGGCCCGTGGACACCGTCATCACGGGCGCGCTGATCCTCGACTGGTGGGGCGTGCTCAAGGCCGACATTGGCATCCGCGACGGCAGCATCGCGGCCATTGGCAAGGCGTACAACCCCGAGACGATGGACCCGATCCCGACCAACAAGTTCGAGATGCCGAACCGTACGACTAAGGGCAATACGGTGCCGGTTCCGGTGACGCCGGCAAGTTTCGTGGTCGGGCCGAGCACCGAGGTCATCTCCGGCAACGGGCGGATCCTCACCGCGGGTGGCGTAGACACCCATGTCCACTTCATCTGCCCCGGGGAGATTCACGAGGCTCTCGCCTCGGGTGTGACCACCCTGATCGGCGGCGGCACGGGACCGGCCGAGGGCAGTACGGCCACCACCGTGACCCCGGGCGCATGGCACATCAGGCGGCTCTTCGAGGCGCTGGACGAGTTCCCGGTCAATATCGGCCTGCTCGGCAAGGGCAGCACGATGAACGAGCACGAGCTCAACGCGCAGGTTGACGCCGGTGTCTGTGGCTTCAAGATTCACGAGGACTGGGGCGCCACGCCCGCGGTGATCGACCGGGCCCTGGACATCTGTGAGGAGCGCGGTGTCCAGCTTGCTCTGCACGCCGACTCTCTGAACGAGTCGGGGTTCCTGGAGAGCACACGGGCGGCCTTCACGGGCGACGGCAGGGATGCTGGGGGGAAGTTCACGAAGAAGAAGGCACGCTCCATCCACATCTTCCATGTCGAGGGTGCTGGCGGCGGTCACGCACCGGACATGATCGAGCTGGTCAAGGAACCGAATGTCCTCCCGGCCTCGACCAACCCGACGCGTCCCCTGACGGTCAACACCGTCAAGGAGCACGTCGACATGATGATCGTGTGCCATCACCTCAACCCACAGATTCCGGCTGATATGGCCTTCGCCGACTCCCGGATCCGGCCGTCCACCATGGCCGCGGAGGACCTCCTCCACGACATGGGCGCCATCTCCATGATGTCCTCCGACGCCCAGGCAATGGGCCGCATCGGCGAAATGATCATGCGTACCTGGCAGACCGCACACGTCATGAAGTGCCGCTACGGGGCGCTGAAGGAGGACCTCGAGGCCGCGAAGGTCCACACGATCACCGACGACACAAACCATTCCTTCAATGACCAGCAGTTGCAGCCGAACGACAACTTCCGGGCGCGCCGGTACGTCGCCAAGTACACGATCAACCCGGCGATCACGCACGGCATCGACGGCCACGTCGGCTCCGTGCAGACCGGGAAGCTCGCCGATCTGGTGCTGTGGGAGCCGAAGTTCTTCGGCGTCAAACCGCACATGCTCCTCAAGGGCGGCCAGCTCGCGTACGCGCAGGTCGGCGACGCCAACGCGTCGATCACAACGCCGCAGCCCTACCTGCCGCGCCCGGTCTGGGGCTCCACCGGCCGCTCCCCGGGACGCAACTCGGTGAACTTCGTGGCTCCGGGCGTGGCCGGCAAACTGAACGGAGACGGCACCAGCAGTATTCCGGGTCTCGGTCTTGACAAGGAGTTCGTGGACATCACAAGCACCCGGCAGGTCATGAAGGCCGACATGAAACTGAACGACGGCAGTGCGCTGACAAGCCTCGAAGTCGACCACAACAGCTTCGAGGTCACCATCGGCGGTGCGACCACGACCGACGCCCGCACCGAACTCAATGGTGCGACCGTGCCGCGCTCCTACGTCAACGAAGTACCCCTGGCACAGCGGTACTTCCTCTTCTGAACCGCCACCTGCCCGGCCGTCGGAGCAACAGCACTGCGGCCGGGCCCTCGGGCGGGCAGGCCATGCCCGCCCGCGCTCGGCACGACTTCCGACCCTACGAAAGGCAGCCGCTCACCCATGAGCCGTGCAGCCCTGCTCCTGCTGGCCGACGGCCGCTTCCCCGCCGGAGGGCACGCCCACTCAGGGGGCGTCGAAGCCGCTGTCGCCCACGGAGCCGTACACGACACCGACAGCCTGGAGGCATTCTGCCGCGGCCGTCTGCACACCACCGGCCTGACCATGGCCGGCCTGGCCGCCGCGGCCGCCGCCGGAGTCGACCCGCTGCTGCTGGACGAAGCCGCTGACGCACGCACCCCCGTCCCCGCGCTGCGCGCCGTCGCCCGTCGGCTCGGCCGGCAGATGATGCGCGCGGCCCGTGCCACCTTCCCGTCCGAGGACCTGGAACGGCTGGCCGCCGAACGTCC
Organism: Streptomyces sp. NPDC007875; assembly: GCF_042868035.1. Classification (NCBI taxonomy): domain Bacteria; kingdom Bacillati; phylum Actinomycetota; class Actinomycetes; order Kitasatosporales; family Streptomycetaceae; genus Streptomyces; species Streptomyces sp. NPDC007875. The sequence continues at coordinate 36,723 of NZ_JBIADZ010000052.1, forward strand.
CCAGGGCGCCCACCAGCCGCTCGTGCTGGGCCTCGCCGCCCGGGCCGCCGGGCTCACCCCGCTGGACGCCGCCTATGCCGCCGCGTACGAGAACGCCGGCGGCCCGGCCACCGCGGCAGTGCGCCTGTTGAGCCTCGACCCGCTCGACGCGTCGGGGCTGCTGGCCCGCCTCAGCTCCGATACCGACGCCGTCGCCACAGCTGCCGCCCAGGCCGCGGACCGCGTCATGGCCGAGGGCATCGACGTCCTGCCGTCGGCGTCCTCTCCGCTGCTGGACATCACCGGTGAACAACACGCCGCCTGGACCGTCCGGCTCTTCGCCTCCTGAAGCCTTCCCTTCCCACCTGGAGTTCTTCGTGCATCTCGACCACCCCGTGACCATGCCGCAGCGCCACACCCACAGCGCCGAGCCGCTCCTCGCCGACGGCGGCGGCCGAGCTCTGCGTGTCGGTCTGGGCGGGCCCGTCGGCTCCGGCAAGACAGCCAGCGTCGCCGCGCTCTGCCGCACCCTGCGCGACCGCTGGTCCATCGCCGTCGTCACCAACGACATCTACACCCGCGAGGACGCCGAGTACCTGCTGCGCGAGGCAGTGCTGCCGCCCGAACGGATCACCGCGGTGGAGACCGGCGCGTGCCCGCACACCGCGATCCGCGACGACATCTCAGCCAACCTCGAGGCCGTCGAACACCTGGAGGCGACCCTCCATCCCCTCGACCTCGTACTCGTCGAGTCCGGTGGCGACAACCTCACCGCAACCTTCTCCAAGGGTCTCGTCGACGTGCAGATCTTCGTCATCGACGTCTCCAGCGGCGACGACATCCCCCGCAAAGGCGGCCCCGGCATCACCACCGCCGACCTCCTCGTCGTCAACAAAACCGACCTCGCCCCGCACGTAGGCGCCGACCTCGCCACCATGGCCGCCGACGCCAAACGGCAACGCGGCGACCTTCCCGTCATCTTCACCAGCCTCACCTTGGACGACGGCATCCGCAAGATCGCCGACTGGGTCACCGCACACCTCGCCGAATGGCGCGCCAAGGCGGCCGTATGAGCCTCACCGCACAACTCTCCGCGGACCGGCCCAGGTTGACCGGAGCCGTCTCCGGAGCCGAGGAGCCCGCCGGGCACCCGGACGGGGTGCGTGCCACAGCCCGCATCCACGCCACGTACAACGGACGCGTCACCACACTTCCGCAGCTACGCAGTGACGGCCCGTTCCACGTACGACGCATGCGCACCGACGGGAACACCGCCAAAGTGGGGATCATCGGTGCGATGAGCGCCCCGCTCGGCGGCGACCGGCTCACCATCGACGTCACCGCCGGGGACCGGGCCGTACTGGAGGTCACGACGGCCGCCGCCACACTCGCCCTGCGCGGCCCCACGACCGCCCCGGCCACCTACGACGTACGGCTCACCGCCCGGGAACACGCAAGCCTGCACTGGCTGCCCCAGCCGCTGATCAGCGCCGCCGGCAGCAACCTCCGGCAGACTTACACCGTCGAACTCGCCTCCACCGCACGGCTGTTGCTGCGAGAGGAGCAGCTCCTGGGCCGGGCCAACGAGCATCCGGGCCACCTCATCAGCCGGCTCTTGGTCCACCGTGCCGGAAGACCACTGCTCGACCAGCAGACGGCATACGGGGACCCAGAACCCGGCTGGGACGGCCCGGCCGTCCTGCACGGACACCGCGCCGTCGGCCAACTCCTGCTCGTCGACCCCGAAATGGGCATTCACCACAGCCCCGTCCTCCTCCGCGAGGGCTCCCGGGACGGGCGCGCCGTCCTCACACCGCTGGCCGGCGGCCCGGCACTGCTCGCCACCGCCATCGCGCCGACCTCCTCGGCCCTGCGGGAACTGCTCGACGAAGCCCTCGCACACGCCCTCCAAAAGTAGCGCGGACGGCCCGCCGCCCCTCAGCGGGCGGCGGACCACACCAGCGGGTCGGCCTTGAGCGTCCGCGCCCCGCGACCACGATCCGCAACCGTCGCGACGCGTGGATCGGGCTGGGCGTCTTCGCCCGGCTCAAGCAGATCGCGTTGGAGTCCTACGACCTCCCTGAACCGCCTGGAGGATCTCGGGCCGTTGCCCGACGGCATCACCGTGCACCTGGACGCCGGCTACGACCCGGACACCACCCGCGGCCTGATCCGACACGCATGGGCAACTCACCGTTGGGACGAACGCCCGAACCGCCGGCCATGACCCCACGTCTATGCGCGCGACCTCTTAATTTATCCCCAATCGCAGGAGTAGCCGTAGTGGCGCGTGCCGACCGGGCGGCCCGCTGGGAGCGGCTCACCGTTCAGCGGCGGAATCTCGATGACGTCCCATCCGAGCATGCCGTCTGCAGTGACATGTTCGTCGAGGCGGATGACGCTGTCGCACCGCCCGTCTGAGTAGGTGAACAGGGTCAGGCCAACACCGAAGGGAGGCTCCTTCACCGCCGCCACCACCGGAGCCAGGAGCCAGGAGCAGGCCCAGCGCGCGAATTGCACCGCGCCTTGCTCGGAGCAGCCTGGGATGTGGGCCATATCGCGCACAGGAGCGAGAAGACCTTGATCCAGGCCAGTCAGCCTGGCAGAACGCCTTCCACCGGGTCCGCTCCTCTGAGGGCCGCATCACCGTCACCGACGCCTTCCTCGACCTCGCTGACAAAATCATCACCCTGCGCAGGGCGGCCCGACGGGCACGAACGACCCATCGCCGGGACGAACGCCCGGTGCCCATAAACGCACGCCTATTTGCGCGGTCTCCTAGCCTAATTGAGGCACCTCATCCTCACCGCAGCCTTACTGATCTTTTCGTAAGTTCGGTGGGTGTGGTGGGTGGATGGTCAGACCGGTATGGGCGAGGTATGACCATGGCAGTCGGGGGTTGGCGTTGAT
>NZ_JBIADZ010000053.1:0-36875 GCF_042868035.1 Streptomyces sp. NPDC007875
CCCCCCCCCCCCCCCCCCCCCCCCCCCCCCCCCCCCCCCCCCCCCCCCCCCCCCCCCCCCCCCCCCCCCCCCCCCCCCCCCCCCCCCCCCCCCCCGCCCCCCCCCCCCCCCCCCCCCCCCCCCCCCCCCCCCCCCCCCCCCCCCCCCCCCCCCCCCCCCCCCCCCCCCCCCCCCCCCCCCCGGGGGGGGGGGGGGGGCCCCCCCCCCCCCCCCCCCCCCCCCCCCCCCCCCCCTCCGGCTCAGCAGCTGCCAGCGCTACACGCCAGCACCATCGGCGGTGGGTGTGGCCAGCAGCTGCAGCTCCCAGGCGAGCGCGATCCCGCTACCGCCGCCGTGGTCGAAGAGAATCTGCGTGAGCGCGTCGGTCGTTGACTCGCGAGCCCAGTCGCGCTGCCATTCGCTGATCACGGCCATCCAGGTGATGGGCACCACGCCGGCCTGCTCCATGCGACGCACCGCCATGTCGTGCGTCTCGGCACTGACCCCGCCGCTGGCGTCCGTGACGACGAAGACGTCGTACCCCTCACCCAGCGCCTGGATGGCGGGCATGGCGACGCAGATCTCCGTCCACAGCCCGGCAATGATCAGCTTCTTGCGCCCCGTTCGCTCAACGACGTCGACGACGCGACGGTCTTCCCAGGTGTTGATGAACGTGCGGTTGATCGGCTTCTGGTCCGGGAAGACGTCCTGGAGGCCCTTGACGAGGTAGCCACCACGTTCTTCTATCACCGTGGTCAGCACCGTGGGGACGTCGAACGCCTTCGCGGCCTTGGCCAGGCCGACGACGTTGTTGACAATCATGGTTGGTTCGTGGCTGTTGAGATTGGAGAACTGGAAGGGCTGGTGGTCGATGAGCACCAGGACGCTTTCCTCGGGGGTAAGCAGTGCTTCGAGTCCGGCCTTTGCGATGCGTGTCACGATGGTTCCTTCTGCGTGATGGGTTGAGCGTTCGATGGTGAGAGTCAGAGCTGTTCGGGTGATGCCATCCGGTAGACGAACCGGCCGAGCCCGGACTGCGCGATTGCGAAGATCGGGCCGGCCAGGCCCTCCTGAGTGGCGGGCATGCTCAGGTCGCCCAGTCGGACCGCGTCGTAACCGGCGTCGAGACTGAGCTGCCTGACAAGGCGTTGGGCTTCGTCCTCACCGGGTCACAGGCGCCATAGAGGTTCGTGGCGTCGAGCACCGTCTTGCCCTCAAGCCCGACGACGGACGACAGAGCCACCTCTTCGGCGGTTCCCGGGACGGCCAGCAGCACCGCCTCCACGCCCCAGCCGCGTCACCTGGTGCCCGGCACGTTCCCATAGGTCGGCCAGCCCGCCGCCGATGTTGCCTCGTCCGATCACGGTGATGTTCATGCTTCTCTCCTTGCCGGGCTGATGTGCCAGGAGGCCGGTCACGTCGACCGAGACTGGATCCGACCAGGCTCGGCCAGACTCGACGGGGCAGGTGGGAACGTCTCCCGTGGCGTGAAACGACGCTACGGCGGCCATCCGGCGGGCGTCCAAGACTTGTCCGGACGCCGGGCAATAGGATTCGTCTATGGATGTCAGCCCCCGCGTCCTCCGCTACTTCATGGCCGTAGCCGAGGAACTCCACTTCGGCCGCGCAGCCATGCGTCTCTACATCTCCCAGCCGTCCCTGAGTCATCAGATCCGCAAGCTTGAGGAGACCCTCGAAACCCCGCTCTTTGTGCGTTCGAGCCGTCGGGTGCAGCTCACCGCGGCGGGCCGGACGCTGGTTCACGAGGCACCGATAGCGTTAGCTGCGCTGGAGCAAGCCGTGCAGCTCACCCGGCGGGCCGGGTCAGGGATCGCGACGACGATTCGGTTGGGCTATACGCCGGTCACGAGCTTCGACACGCTCACGGTGCTTCTGGATGCTCTCCAGGAAGACCACCCCGACTTCACGGTCGACCCTCGAGAGTTCTTCAGCGCCGAGATTCCCGAACGGCTCTGTGCCGGCGACCTGGACATCGGTCTCGCCCTCTCACCGCAGCCGCTCGACGGGGTAGGTGGCGAGATTCTCCGTGAAGAGCCCGTTTCCGCGCTCCTCAGCACTCGCCACCGCCTCGCTGCCGCACCGACGATCCCAGTGACGGTCCTCCGCGACGAGACACTGCAGCTGTTCCCTCGCCGTCTCGCACCGGTGTACTACGACGGCATCGTCGCCGCGTGCCACGAAGCAGGCTTCTCACCTAAGATTTGCGCGTTCGAGGAACCGCCGGTAAACGCCATGCTCGCCCGGCTCTCCAGCGGACGCGATGTCGGCTTGGCCCCTGCATCGTTCGCCGAGCACGCCGCGAAGGCCAGCACCAGCATCATTCGTCGCGATGTCGTCGAACCGTCGATCGTGGCAGAACTCTCGGTGCTGTGGCCCGCGAAGGATCCGTCGCCCGCCATTGCGAGCGTCCTCGCCACCGCCCGGCGATGCGCTGAACACCATGGATGGCTACGCAGCCCCATCACATAGCGCCTGAAGCTACCGCCGGCGCCTTGGTGCGCCTTGTTCGCCCAGCAGGGAATGTCCGCGTTCTCGGTGACGTAGCGGTAGACCGTGGTGGTGCCGATCTCGAACCCGGCAGCGAGTTGGGCGTAGGTGTGGCCACATCGCAGGTGGGCCAGGACCAGCAGGGCCTGCCGGCCGGCCGACAGGCGCGATCTCATTCCCAGCGCCCCGTCGGCACGCCGCGCGGCTGCGGGCCGCGCTGCGTGTGCCGGTGCGGGAGATCGCCGAGGCCATCGGCCGTCACCTGGGCGTCCCGACCGTGAGCATCCCGGCCGAGCAGGCCGCGGACCACTTCAAATTCTTCGCCCCGTTCATGACCCTCGACGTCCCGACGTCCAGCGCGCACACCCAAGAACCGCTGGGCTGGGAGCCGGTCCACCCCGGGCTCATCACCGACCTCGAGCAAGGTCACTACTTCACCACGGAATGATCTCTGCGGTCCTGCCTCACATGCGCGCCCAGCACAGCGGCACCGTAGTCAACATCACCTCGGCCCTCAGCGACTGTCTAAGCCTGGAGGCCAAGCCCTTTGGCATCGACGTCGTCGTCATCCAACCCGCGGGGACTGCGGGGCGACCTTGACGGTTTCGACGTCCTCAGCTTCGAAGACGGCGTCGAAGGACTCGGCGGATTTGCCGTCCCGGTCACGGATCACAAAGCGCAACGACTTTAGGCGCACGCCCACCTCGAGAGCGAGGTTGCGGGCCAGCTGGGCCTGAGGGGCATAGAGGCGGACGCCGGAGGACTGCCGGAGGCCGCCGGGACGCGGGACGAACTGATCGCGCTGCTGGCGGAGTCGGTCGAGCTGCTGGGCACCGAGCCGTGCGGGCTCGTCGGATTTTCCTTCGGCGCGCAGCTCGTCCAGGGGCTGTTCGTCCACCGCCCGGACCTGTGGACGCGGGCGGTGCTCGTGGCGACCCGGGGCCGACCGGACCCGGGGGCGGCGTCCTGCTCCGCGCGGAGCGCGCGCTGCGTGCGGCCGGGGCCCGACCGCCGCCGCCCTACCAGGCTTTCTTCCAGGCGGTGCTGCACCTCGGGCCTCGCACCTGGGAGCGGGAGGGCGAGATCCTGGACTGGCTGGACCTGTTCGAGGCCGGCGCGAGGGCCGGCGGCGTACCCCCGGAACCGCCTGGCGACCAGGCCGACCAGCTCGCCGGGCTGCGCGGGGTGACGGGCCCGGTCCTGGTCCTGGGCTTCCAGTACGACATCGTGGCCCCTCCCCGGCTGGGCCGCGAGGTGGCCGAGGCGCTGCCGGGGGGCCGTTACCGGGAGATCCCCGACTGCGGCCACTACGGCTGCCTGGAGCGGCCCGGCACCGCCAACGAGGCGATCGTGGGGTTCCTCAGCGCTCCGGCCCCGCGCTGAGGCGGGGCCGGGGCTGCGGTTCCCGGCTCAGCCGCCCGCCTCCGCGCCGCCCCCGGCCGCGGTCCACGACCGCCATAGCCGCGCGTACGCGCCGTTCTTCTCCAACAGCTGCTGGTGGTTGCCGAGTTCGATGATCCGTCCGGAATCCATGACGGCGATCAGATCAGCGTCCTGCACGGAGTCGAGCCGGTGCGCGATCGAGATGACCGACCGTCCGGCGAGCAGGGCGGCCATGGACCGCTCCACCTGCCGGGAGGCAGTGGGGTCCATGAAGGCCGTGGCCTCGTCGAGGACCAGGGTGTGCGGGTCGGCGAGCAGCAGCCGGGCCAGGGCGATCTGCTGGGCGGTGACGGCCGGGACGTCCGTCTCCCCGGTGGCGACCGGGGAGTCCAGCCCGTCGGGCAGGTTGCACGCCCACTCCTCCAGGCCCACGGTCCGCAGGGCGGCCCACAGTTCCTCGTCGCCCCAGGTGTCGTCGTCCGGCCCGGTCCCGCCGCCGGGGCCGGGCCGTTCCGGCAGGGTCAGGTTGTCCCGGACGCTGCCCGTGAAGACGTGGTTCTCCTGGGTGACCAGCGCGACCTCCCTGCGCAGGGTGCCGATCGACATCGCGCTCACCGGGACGTCCCCGATCTCCAGCACACCCGCCGACGGGTGGTGGACCCCTGCCAGCAGCTTGCCGAGCGTCGATTTGCCGGCTCCGGAGGTGCCGACCACGGCGATGCGTCCGCCGGGCGGGATGTCGAGGTCGATGCCGTGGAGGACTTCGCGGCCGGCGTCGTAGCCGAACCGTACGCCGCGCAGCCGGATCCGACGGCCGGTCGGTACCGCGCCGGTGTCGGACCGCTCCACGGGAAGGCGCTCCACGCCCAGGATGCGCCGGAGCGCCGCGTTGCCGACCTGGAGTTCGTCGGTCCAGGAGAGCAGTTCGACCAGGGGTCCGCTGAGGCTCTGGAGATACAGCACCATGGCGGTGATCTCAGCCAGTCCCACCCGGCCGTCGCGGTAGGCGGCGCCGCCGGCCAGCAGGGTGAGCGCCATCGGGACCATGGTGGCCAGATCCAGACTGGGGTACCAGACCGTCTGCAGTCCGGTGATCCTGCGGCGGTGGCGGACGACCCGGTCCATGGCGCTCCCGTGGTGGCCGATCCGCCGCCCGGCCAGGCCGAGCGCCTCCACGCTGGCGGCACCGCGGACCGTCTCATGGGTGCTGGTGAGCACCTCGGCCTCGTCCTTCAGCAGCTCCTCGTAGCCGCGGGTGGCGCGCGGCCGGTACCAGCGGGTGGAGAACACGGCGAACGGCAGCCCGGTGAGCAGGAGCAGGGAGAGCACGGGGGAGGTGAGGAGCATCGCGACGACGGTCAGCGTCAGGGTGACGCCCGCCATCAGGATCCTCGGCATGGCCAGCCGGATGCCCTCGTTGAGCCGGTCGACATCGGAGGTGGCGCGGCTGAGCAGGTCGCCGGTGCCGACGGACTCCACCGTGCCGAGCGGCAGCCGCATGACGCGCCGCACGAAGCTCTCCCGGGTCTGGGCGAGCACCTTCTCGCCGAGCAGGGTCGTCTGCACCTGGGCGGCCCGGGTGAGCAGTGCCTGGACGGCGAGTACGGCCACGAGTACGAGCGCGACCATGTCCACGCGCCAGGTGGTCGTGCCGCGCTGGACGGACTCGACCAGGTGGCCCAGCAGCCGGGGGCCGACGAGACCGGTGGCCAGGGCGAGCCCGAAGAGGGTCAGCATCGCGGTGATCCGGCCGGAGTTGCCGCGCACGAACGTCCAGAACCAGTGGTGCACCTCCTGCTGCCTGGCCAGCGGAAACCGGGTTCCCGGCCGCTCATCGGCGGGGGGCGCCACGGCGGCGGCATCGGTGGTCCGGGTGGTGGTCATCATGGCGTCCGCTCCCCTCCGTGGCCGTCGGCGACGGCCACCGGGGCGAGCGCGACCACCTCGTCGGCGGCGTTCGCCCACAGCGGGCTGCTGCTGAAGACGAGGGTGGTGCTCCCCGCGCGGTAGCGGGCCACCCGCCGGGCGATCAGCGCCTCGGTGGAGGCGTCGACCGCGGACGTCGGATCGTCGAGGACCAGGACGTCGGGGGCGGTGAGCAGGGCGCGGGCCAGGATCAGCCGCTGCCGCTGTCCGCCGGACAGCGAGCGGCCGCCCTCGATGACGGCGTCGTCCAGCCCGTGCGGCAGCGCCTCGACCACATCCTCCGCGGCGGCCGCGTGCAGCGCCGCACGCAACTCCTCGTCGGTACGGGCCCGGTCGCCGGCGAGTTCGGCTCGGAGCGGGCCGCTGAACAGGATGTCGGCATGGCTGCACAGGACGAGCCGGCGGCGGAGCTGCGGCAGGGCGATCCGGTCCAGCGGGACACCCGCGAGCCGGGTGCCGTCCACGGCCACCGGGGGGCCGTACCGGGTGATCCTGGCCGCAATCTGCGAACCGTGCTCGCCGCTGGTGGCCACGGCCGTGAGCCGGCCGGCCGGCGCCTCGATGCCGGTCGCCAGGTCCTCCAGCGACAGGGCACCCGACGGCAGCGTCAGCGGATCGGCCGGTGGCGGGGGTTCGGGGACCAGGCTGAGGAAGCGGCAGATCCGGCCCGCCCCGACATGGGCCTGGCTGATCGACTCCACGGCCTCCGTCGCCGTGCTCACCGGGATGACGAGGAATACCGACGCACCGTAGAACGCGACGAGTTCTCCCGGTGTGATGACATCGGAGAGGACGAGCCGGGCACCGAGCCAGGCGACGACGATGGTGACCAGGCCGGGCAGGAACACCCCGGCGGCACCGAGCCATGCCTCCAGCCGCCCGGCTGACTCCCCTGCGCGCCGCACCTCCTGGCTGACGCCGACGAAGCGCTCGGTGAACTTCCGCTCCCCGCCGATGCCGCGGAGCACACGCAGCCCCGAGCAGATGTCGCCGGCCTGCGCGGTCGCCGTGCCCAGCCGGTCGCGCTGCTCCTCGTTGCGCCGCTGCAGCGGGCGGAGCAGCGGGCCGATCCCGAGCAGGGCCGCGGGTACTCCGATGAGCACCACGACGCCCAGGACGGGCGAGGTGACAGTGAGGGCGACGGCGATCGCCACGAAGGAGACGACGGCTCCCGAGGACCGCCCGACGACCTCGAAGGCGCTGCCGATGCCGGGGATGTCGCCGGCGGCGACGGCCACCACGTCGCCGGAGCCGGAGGTGTGCCGCAACGAGCCGCCCAGCCGGGTGACCTGACGCAGCACCACCCGGTGGCTGGTGGCGACCGCGTGCATCTGGTTTCCCACCGCGGCCTGGATGAGTCCCGCGCCGGCGACGGCCTGGACCACGGCCAGCACCGCGACCACGACGACCCAGCCGGTGAGCGAGGATGCCGATCCGTCGCCGATGCCGTCGTCGATCGCGTATCCGACGATCAGCGGGAGCATGGCGAGCGGAAGCATCCACAGGGCGCCGAGGGCGGCGCTCAGCACCAGCGGCCACGGGCGGATCCGGATCAGCCACCACAGGTAGCGCCAGGCGCTGCGGTGGTCGCCTTCGGGAACGGTCGCCGGGGACTCAGCGGGCCGGAACATACCGACGGGCAAGAGAATGTCTCCCAAAAACTGTGGCGGAAGGCGAGAGCCGGGACATGCGGGTACGGCCGCGCACGACTCTGCCAGGGCACCGGTCGCACGACGACCGGCCATGTCGTTCACGCTACGGTTTGCGCCAGGATTTCGACCGCTCCGCTGGCTGGTTCCATTCGTTCGAACAGCGCTGCTTTCCCGGTTCGCACCGGCGAAAGACCCACGGCCGCGGCGCGCCGATCATCTCGGGCCTGTCCTGGGACGGGACACCAATAGCGAGGGACCGCCCGATAGCCCGTCAGGATCTGGGTGGTGCGTAGTTGCATATGCCGTAGCGGCATGTGGTTTCGTCGACGGCACCACAGCACGAAAGGCCCTGTCTGCGATGTACCCCTCCGTCACGCCTCCCCGCGAGGTCAAGATCGGTGATGCCGCCGCCTTCGCCGGGACCACCCCGCGCGCCATTCGCCACTACCACCAGATCGGTCTGCTGCCGGAGCCTGAGCGAGGTGGAGACGGACGCCGCCGCTACGGCTACGACGACATGATCCGCCTGCTGTGGATCCGCAAGATGTCCAAGGCCGGCATCAGCCTGGACGACATGCGGGCCGCCTTCGACGAAGCCCGGGACATTGAGGACGTCCTGGGCCGGCTGGAGGAGACCCTGGCCGCCCAGGAGGCCGACATCAAGCGTCAGCGCGCGGCAGTCCAGCGCGTGCGGGTCGTGGGCAGCCCACTGGGCTTGCTCTCCTCATTGGTCACGGACCGGCTCAGCCACCTGCCTTCTGGTGCACTGCGCCCCTCCGACCTGGACGCCCTGCTGGTCACGGAACGGATCTTCGGACCGCTGGGAGCCGCAATTCAGGCCAGCGTGTTCATCACCCTGGCCACCCACCCCGACCTACGGGCCGAGGCAGACCGCCTCGACGCGGCCGACGCCGCCCTCGATGACACCGTCGACCCCCACGACCCGCAGGTCGAGGAACTCGCCGCGCAGCACTGCGCCCACCACAAGGCCCTGCTCCAGGCCATTGAAGCGGCCGGACTGGACGCGGCCGAGGAGAAGCTCTTCGAGATCTACGACGCCGAGGCGAGCGGCGAGGAGGACGCCCAGATGAGCGCCTTCGAAGCGGTCACCAAGATGCCCTACGGCTTCTCCGCGGCCCGGACGCGGTGCATGGAACTCACGGCACAGCTCCTTGACGGGGACCTCTCCGCAGGCAGCTGATCGCTGGTGTGGCCGTGCGTGCGGATCCCGGATTGGCCACCGACACGAAGCCGGCATCTCGACGTCTCGACACGGCCCGCACACTCCACTAGCGGGAGACCCAAGCCGACGACCCGGGCCACGCTCCTGCGGTCGATCGCGTGGCGCCGACGAGGGTCGTAGGGCGAGAGGTAGATCGCTTCGTGCGATATCTGCGGGGAGTCGTCCCCGGGGAACTGACGTCGCAGCCATCCTGCGATCTGTTCAGGCGACCAGCACAGAGCCGGCTTGGCCTCCACCAGGGCGCGCAGAGCGGGCCGTTGGGCGAGCTTGGCCTGCTTGGGCCGGCGCCCACGTGCGGAGGCGGCCGCGTCGGCGGACGCGGCACGGTAGCGGTCCCGGCCGCCATTGCGGGTGATCTCGCGGGAGACGGTCGAAGGTGATCTGCCCAGTCGCCGGGCCAACTGCCGGGCAGATTCTCCGGCGGGGATGCCGCGGGATATCTCCTCGCGCTCGCTGCCGGTCAGATGCCGCTCTGATCGCGTCTGCGGGGTGAGGCGGACGCCGCCGCTCTGGTACAGGAACCGGCGGGCGCGGTGCATCGGCGCCCCGAGCGCCCGCCCGAAAGCTGAACGACTGCCCCGCATGCCAGCGTCTCCAGATCTCATCCAAGGCCCGTTCGAGCCGAACCGCAGTGAGATCGGTTGCCGAGCTCCGCAGGCGGGATCACCCCGCGGTGGGCATCGCGCGACCGGAGCGCTCGGCTTTCGCGTACTGGTCCAGCAGCTTGTTGTACGTAGTGGACGGGAGTGCCAAGCCACTTTGGCGCAGGGCGTCCCGGAAGGCTCGGGTGGCCTCGGTGACGTGGTGGCCGGGGCCCAGGACGCGCAGGCAGTCATCGAAGAGCGCGGCGAAGGCGACGAGGCCGTCGACCGAGGCGCGGTCGCGCCGGGCCCGCGCCTCGGCCAGGCAGCCGCGGATCATCAGCGAGCCGAAGTGGTCGGGGCCCACGATCCGCAGGGCCACCGGCATCAGGTCCTCATACGCAGTGACCGACCCGGCGAAGTCTTCGCTGTCCGCGAGCAACTCGGCGTAGGTGGCGCGGACGGGAAGGGGCTCGACATGGTCGGGCGGCATGAGCCGCTGGTAGTCGCGGAGCAGTTCGCGACACTGCTCGGCCGCCCCGGCTGGGTCGCCCGCCTCCGCGCGGCAGCCGAGCAGGCTGCGGCGCATGTCGAGCGTACGGGGATGGTCGGGGCCCAGGGCGCGCGTATAGTCCGCGATCAACTCTTGATAGACCGGGATCATCGTGTCCGCCTCCGCGTCGTCGGAGCGGCAGTCGGCAAGGTCACTGCGCAGCCGGAGGGTGTCCGGGTGGTCCAGGGGTGGCCGCCGAGTGCTGGAGGTCGCGGAACCGGGTGCGGCGGAGCCTGGCCTGGCGGAGCAGAGTGTTGAAGTGCCGGGTGAGGGCGGCCCCTTCGATCGGAGGGCCTCGCGGCGCATGGTGGCGATGACACGTTCGCAGTGCGTGCTCATCCGTGGGGACCGTGGCGCGGTCGCGCTTCCGGTTATGGGTTGTCCTGTGACATCGAAGTTTGCGCGCGTGCCATCGAAGGTTGGGCCGGCGGCATAACAACTGGTCAACGGGACGTGATCCATGCGACCACCGCAGTTCCTGCTGCCGTCACGAAGCCGAGCACCGCTACGCCAAGGTCATCTGTTATCATGCCCGCCATGGCCGCGTCCGTACGGGGGATCGTCACGCCGCTCATTGCCGAACATGTTCCGCATGAACGGGAGTTGCTCGAATATTTGCGGCCACTCGACGACGACGGCATCACTCGGCTGTTCACCCGGCCCGATAGCGACGAGCTGCTCGGCTTCGGCGTGGCGGAAGTCGCCAGCCTGATCACCCCCGTCGTATGGCTGGTGGTGAACGAGTTCGTCACCCGGGGAGCAGGCGTCGCGGCGGACGGCTTCTTCGCCCGTATCCGGGCACGCTTCTCCCGGACTCCCGCCCGTGGCACAGGTGTTGCCGCCGACCCGGTGCCGCTGACCCCCGAGCAGCAGAAGGCGGTCTACCAGCGGGTCTACGACGAGGCGTGCCTGCGGGGCCTCGAGGAGGCGGCCGCGAAGCAGCTCGGGGAAGCCGTCGTCGCCCGGCTGGCCATGGGGCCGTCCGGGCAATGACGACGGCGCAGTCACGAGCGCTCACCGCGCGAGCGACCACCCGGCGGATGCTGATGCTGGTCACGGTGCTACTCGCGTCCGGAACCGCGCTCATCGGCGAAGCGGTGCTCACGTATCACTCCGCGACCTCGCTCCCGCACTGTGCCTCCGCAGCCGGCATGGATCTCCAAGGGCCGAAGTGGCGCACCGAGTTGGGGTTGCGTTTCCACCAGGAGCTGGTCGCCTGCCGGGCGGACGGTGCTCGGACCGCGCTGTACGCGACCGTACTGTGCACCGCAGGCGTCGCGGTGGCGGCCGTGCTGCTGTCCCGGTGGCTGCCGCGGTGGCGGCAGCGCAAGGACCGGCTCCCGGAGCTGTATTCCGCGCAGCGGATCGTGGCAGCCGTCGAGCGCGGCAGCGGGAACGACGAGCGGTTGGCGCATCTGGTCCGGCTGGTGCAGCGTGCCGATCTGCCCCGGGACCGGTTGCCCGGTTTCGTGTGCAATCCCCGGGCGCTGTCCGCCGGCGCGGTGACTTTCGGCAGCGTCGGCCGCTACACCGTCTGCCTGAACGTGGGGCTGCTGCCCAAACGGACGACCAAGGACAGGTCGCATTTCGACGCGGTCGTGCTGCATGAGCTTGCCCATGTGCGTAACCGGGACGTCGACCTGGCCTATCTCGCCATCGCGCTGTGGCGGGTCTTTTTGATCGCCGTGCTGCTGCCCTGCCTGGCCCTGAACGCGGCCCTGGTGCTCCACGACCGCTTTCAGGGCGCCGAGCGGGCGTACTGGGACGGATACGAGCCCGGAGCGAAGACCGCGCTGCTCGCGGTGGTGCTCACCGCGCTGGTCTACGTGGCCAGGGCCGACATCCTGCGCCATCGTGAGCTGGTCGCCGACCGAGATGCCGTATTCGAGTTCGGAAGCGACCGGGAGGTGTGGAGAAAGCAGGCGGAATCGCGGTCAGCCGCGCCGCCCCGGCTTCGGCTCCCCCGCTTTCTGCGCAACCACCCGACCTGGAGTGAGCGCCTGGCCGAAATCGACAACCCCCGCTCCGAGGACAAGGGCGGCACGAAGCTGCAGATCGCGGTCTTCCTCGTCGCGTACGTGACCATCATTTACTCGGTGATCTCCTGGCTCAAGCTCGACGCGGTCCCGGCGCAGACGGTGATCTATCTCGCGTACCTTCTGGGGCCGCTCATCATCGCCACCGGCTTTGCGGTATTCCCGCGCCGCAAGGCGCGGAGTGCGGACGAGGCGAGTGCGGCCCGCGCCTGGATGTACGGTGTCATCTGGCTGATCAGCGCCTTCGCGATGAACCCGTTCGCGAATTGGGCGCAGGCGGAGGATGACTGGGTGACGCAGGCAAGTGCCCATCTGCGCGAGATGTCCGACGAGATGAACGAGTGGCGCGACGGACCCGCGGTGAGCGCCGCAGTCAAGGACCGGGCCGTCGGCTGGTACGAGCGGGGAGGCTCTGCGGTGCTCGGCCGGTTCGACAAATACCTTCCGGATGGGGTCGCGGGATCCGATGCCGCCGGCGCCCGCTGTGCCGCCTTGGGGGCGACGGTGAGCGACGCGCTGGAACTGCCGGTCTTTCCGGACTCCGGCGCGGGCGGAAAGGCATGGAAGCGGCTGCTCACGTCGACGGCCGAGGCCCAGGCCCTGCAGTGCCGCTCCGGCTACGACCTGGATGCGCCCAGCGAAGACGCCATGGTCAGCCTGCGCTATGGGCGGGCCAGAACAGCGCTAAGGCAGCTCTTGCCACACTGATTCACGCAGAAAAGGGGCAATTCTTCACAAGCGGCTGAGTCCTCACACACTGCGTCTGCCGAACAACTGGCCCCGCGGCACTGCCTTGCCGGGAACCTTATCCGTGCAGGTCACGCCGCACGTTGATATTCGCGGAGGATGCCGCCGAGGCGATCATGTCTTGAGCAGGCCCGATTCGGCGGGCCACTTCACAACGAGGAGGTGTCAATCACTTACTGCCGCGGAGAGCGCTGCCGGACTCGAGGGTTTGGATGTCGACTCACGGGTCACCTCCGTCTGCGCGGCAGATCCGAACCAGCAGGTCAGTCCGGGTGACATATTCCCGGCACCCACAAGGTCGCCGCTCAGTTCGCCGAGCGGATCGAGAGCTGTGTCGCGCCACTGCCCGAAGCCGACCGGAAGCGGCAGTCACAGCTGGCGACCCGGATCGTGACCGCGGACGCCCATGACCGCGGCATCGACCTGCGCACCAAACCCCGCTGACCGGACTCCGTCAGAGGGAGCTACGCGGCACCGTCACCACGTGCTTGCCCACGACGCCGCCGCGCTCGAACGCCTCATGCGCCGCGGCGATGTCAGCGAGCGGGTACACGCTGTCGATCACCGGGCGCAGCGAGCCCGACGTGACCTGGTCGGCCACATCGCGCAGCACGGGGGATTCGGGGTTGGCGCTGAAGGTGCGGATGCGGCGGGAGCCGTGCACGCTCGACGCGGCGATGGCGGCAATGGCTGACGGGGATAGTCCGACGGTGACCATCCGGCCGCCCTTGGCCAACCGGCGGCGGTAGCAGTGCAGTTTTGTGCCGACGGTGTCGACGATGACGTCGAACGGCCCGATCTGGTCCGAGGTGGTGGAACCGTAGTCCAGGACCTCGTCGGCGCCGAGGTCGGTGAGGAGCTCAGCGTGCCGGTCGCGGGCCAGCGCGGTCACATGGCCCCCCATGGCGTGCGCCAACTGCACGGCGGCTGTGCCGACTCCGCCGGCCGCGCCCCGCACCAGGACCCGTTCCCCGCTCGTGAGGTGCACGCTGTCGCGCAGCGCGATCAGCGCCGTGGCGCCCGTGACGACCAGGGAGGCCGCCTCGACCGACGAGAGGTCGGCCGGGGCATGCGAGATACGGTCCGTGGAGACCACGACGTACTCGGCCGCCCCGGCGATGGAGTGCCGCCGCCGGGGATGTACCGTGCCCCACACCCGGTCCCCGGCCCGGTAGCCCTCGACACCGGCGCCGGTCGCGGCGACGGTGCCCGCGAAGTCCAGGCCCACACCGATCGGGAACCGGCGTCCCGACACCATCTTCAACTCCCCCGCGCGGACGATCACGTCGTGTCCGTTCACGCTGGACGCCTCGACCGACACCAGAACCTCACCCGCGCCGGGAGCGGGACGATCCACGTCATTGATCCGCAGTACGTCCGCCGTACCGAAGCTCATGATCTGAACGGCCTTCATGTCGCTGTCCTTCCGTGACCTGCTGTGGTGCATCCGATGCTGGACCCCGCATGCGGCATCACGGTCGTTCGCCTTTTCCTGGGTCTGGCAGACCCACCCTCGCGGGCCGCGCCGACGGCATACTGGCGCTGTGACCGACTCCGTCCAGGCCATGAGCGACGATCCCCGACGCGAACTCGCCGACTTCCTGCGCACCCGCCGAACTCGGCTGCGCCCACAGGACGTCGGCCTGGAACCCGGCCCGCGGCGGCGCGTCGCCGGACTGCGGCGGGAGGAGCTGGCCCTGTTGGCCGGGGTGAGCTCGGACTACTACCAGCGGATGGAGCAGGGACGCGACGTACGCCCCTCCGAACAGGTCCTGGACGCCCTCGCGCGCGCCCTCAACTTCTCCGCCGAGGAGACCCGGCACCTGCACAGTCTCGCCGCCGCCGCGCGCACCCCGGCCCGCCTGCCGCGTTCGTACGAGCCGGAGGAGGTACCGGACACCACGCTGCGACTGCTGCGCGGCATGACGTCGCCCGCTCTGGTCGTCGGCCGTTTCCTGGACGTGCTGGCCTGGAACCCGCTCGGCGGTGCCCTGTTGGGGGCGTTCACCCGGCAGCCGCAGAGGGAGCGGAACCTGCTGGCGCTGTTTCTGCACCCTGAGGCCGACCGGGCGTGCCCGAATCGGGCGGCCACCGTCGCGGAGCTGATCGGGATGCTGCGGACGCAGGTCGCCGCCGATCCGGGACATCTGCGCGCCGTGGAACTGGTCGGTGAACTCGCGGTCCACAGCGACGAGTTCGCGGCCCTGTGGGCCCTCCATGACGTGGAGGAACCGACCCGCGGCCAAATGCGCCTCAACCACCCCCAGGTCGGCGAACTGAAGCTGGACTGGGACGCCTACCCGATACCGGGCAACCCCGGTCCCGCCCTCATGGTCTGCACCGCCGCCGAAGGCAGTCCCGACGCCGAACGGCTCCACCTGCTCGCCGGCCGAGGACTACCAGAGCAGAAGAAGCTGGGTAGTTGCCCGTGAACGACGTGTCCAGCCCCGCTGCCGCACCGGATGACGCCGGCGAAGTGCTGTCCGGGCTTGTGACTGACCTCGCCGAGCAGTTGGGAGGGCAGCCCTCGCTCGCGGAGCCGCTGGAGGTCTTCGGCTGGTCGGTGGCCGCCGAGGACGATGTCCTGGCGGGTGGTTTCCCGGTGCCGCCGAAGTTGAGGGCGCAGGTGAGGGCAATCGGCGGTACGAAAGCGAACGGCCCGCCCGGATCGGCGAGCTCAACGACTCGGCGTTCGTGGACGCCTCGGCCTTCCTGTCCCTGCTGGCCGAGCAAGCGGCCGCCCGGACCGGCGAGCCAGTCTCGCCGGCGGTGCTCCTCCAAGGACAACCGCCACGGTCGGCCACGCTGAATGTCACCACCACGACGCCGCACCAGCGCCACCAACCTGGAGAAGTGCACCTCGGTCGAACCCGTGGCCGTCCGGGACCTCTGCGTCGTCGGGAGTGGTCCCACCGGCGGGCGACGAGCTTGCGGTGCCAGGTCAGCAGCGTGCTCGGTGTGACCGGGAAGATCTTGGACCAGCGGCGGCGGGGGATCAGCGAGGACAGGGCTGCGAACCAGAGACGGTCCGCCGGCTCGTACCGTACCCGCCCCTGCAGCTGGCGTCGTAGTAGCACAGCGTTTTCGTGCCGGAGGACGAGAAGCTCAGCCTCCTTCGAGGTGTCCTGCCGTAGGAGCACTGCTGGGACAGAGAGAAGACGTCGAGTCATCCGGTAGAGAGGCGACTCGACCATCCAACTAGGATCGCAGTGCTTCGCGGAGGCGGTGCCCTTTTGACCAGCAGCGACGATTATTCGAGCCCGACACGAACGTTTCGTCTCCGGCGGCCTGTTCGGCCCCCTCAGGCCGGAAGCCGACGCGGAAGGGGTACGGCTCAGTGTGCCCAGGCCCAGTCGGCGACCTCGGGCAGGTCGGTACCGTGCTCGCGGATCCACTCGTGGTGCCGGTAGCGGGTGTCGGTCATGAGCTGTCGTACGCCGGCGGCGCGTACGCCGAGACCGGGCACGCGGTCGATGACGTCCATGACCAGGCGGTAGCGGTCGAGATCGTTGCGGACAACCATGTCGAAGGGGGTCGTGGTGGTCCCTTCCTCCTTGTAGCCGCGGACATGCAGATGAGGGTGGTTGGCCCGGCGGTAGGTCAGCCGGTGGATGAGCCACGGGTAGCCGTGGTAGGCGAAGATCACCGGCTTGTCGTGGGGGAACAGCGCGTCGTATTCCCTGTCCGGCATGGCGTGCGGGTGTTCCGCCTCGGGCTGCAGCCGTGCGAGGTCGACGACGTTGACCACCCGCACCACGAGATCGGGCAGGTGCAGCCGCAGCAGCTGCGCGGCGGCCAGCACCTCCTGGGTGGGCACGTCACCGGCGCAGGCCAGCACCACATCGGGGCCGCCGTCCCCGCGGTCGTTGCCCGCCCACTCCCAGATGCCCGCTCCCCGGGCACAGTGGGCCCGGGCGGAGTCGAGGTCGAGCCAGTCGAAACACGGCTGCTTACCGGCCACCACGACGTTGACGTAGTCGCGGCTGCGCAGGACGTGGTCGGCCACGGCGAGCAGGGTGTTGGCGTCCGGCGGCAGGTAGACCCGCACGACCTCGGGGCTCTTGTTGAGGACGTGGTCGACGAAGCCGGGGTCCTGATGGGAGAAGCCGTTGTGGTCCTGCCGCCACACATGCGAGGTGAGCAGGTAGTTCAGCGACGGGATCGGGGCGCGCCAGGGCAGTCGCCGGGAGGTGCGCAGCCACTTGATGTGCTGGTTTGCCATGGAGTCGACGATGTGGACGAACGCCTCGTAGCAGGAGAACAGGCCATGGCGCCCGGTGAGGAGGTAGCCCTCCAGCCAGCCCTGACAGGTGTGTTCGGAGAGGATCTCCATCACCCGGCCGCCCCGGGAGAGATGTTCGTCGGTGGGCAGCACCTCGGCCTCCCATGCCTTGGACGTGGCCCGGTAGACCGCCTGCAGCCGGTTGGAGGCCGTCTCGTCCGGGCCGACCAAGCGGAAGTCACGGCGTTCGGCGGTGGTTTCCATCACTTCCTCCAGGAGATCGCCCAGTACCCGGGTGGGTTCATGGAGCCCGGCCCCCGGCTTGTCGACCACGACGGCGTACTTCTCCAGGGGCGGGATCGGCAGTTCGCGCGTCAGCAGGCCCCCGTTGGCCCGCGGATTGGCCCCTAGACGGCGCTCGCCGTCCGGCACACAGGCCAGGACCGGCTCGCGGGGACAGCCGTGTTCGTCGAACAGCTCGGCCGGCCGGTAGGACCGCAGCCACCGCTCCAGCTGGCGCAGATGATCCGGATGAGTGCGGACCTCGGCCAAGGGCACCTGGTGGGCCCGCCAGGTGCCCTCCACCGGGAGTCCGTCCACCTCGGCCGGTCCGGTCCAGCCCTTGGGAGTGCGCAGCACGATCATCGGCCATCGCGGGCGCTCGGTGACGCCTTCCTCGCGGGCGGTGCGCTGCAGGAGGGTGATGTGGTCGAGGGCCGTGTCCATTGCCGCGGCCATCTCCCGGTGGACCGCCGGCGGATCGTCACCGGTGACGTGGAGCGGGTGGTGGCCCAGCCCGCGCAGGAGTTCGTCGAGCTCTTCCTCGGGAATGCGGGACAGCACCGTGGGATTGGCGATCTTGTAGCCGTTCAGATGCAGGATCGGCAGGACGGCGCCGTCGTGGACCGGGTCGAGGAACTTGTTGGAGTGCCAGGCCGTGGCCAGCGGACCGGTCTCCGCCTCCCCGTCACCGACGACGCAGACCACGACCAGACCGGGATTGTCCAGAGCGGCGCCATAGGCGTGGGCGAGGGAGTAGCCCAGCTCGCCGCCCTCGTGGATCGAGCCGGGGGTCTGCGGGGCCACATGGCTGGGAATGCCGCCGGGGAAGGAGAACTGCCTGAAGAGCCGGCCCATGCCCGCCTGATCGCGGGTGACGTCGGGATAGGTGTCGGTGTAGCTGCCTTCCAGCCAGGAGTTGGCGACGACCGCGGGCCCGCCGTGCCCCGGGCCCCAGACGCACATCGCATCCAGACCCCGCGCCTTGATCACTCGGTTGAGGTGGGTGTAGACGAGGTTCAGCCCTGGGGAGGTGCCCCAGTGGCCCAGCAGACGGGGCTTGATGTGCTCAGGACGCAGCGGCTCGGTCAGCAGCGGATTGGCCATGAGATAGATCTGCCCGGCTGACAGGTAGTTCGCCGCTCTCCAGTGCGCGTCCAGAGCCACCAGCTCCTCTTCGTTCAGCGGGGTGGGGGTCGCGGCGCCGGTGTTCGCACCGGATGTGCGCTGGCCGTCCTGGAGCATGATGAGCCTTTCTTTCTCGCTGATCGTTTTTGATGGTATGCGCTGATTCAGGGTTTTCTTCGGGAAGGTGGCGGCCGGCGCGGGTCACTCGTGCCCCGCTCCTGGCGAACCCGCCACACCCGATCGGGTTACGTGACCGGGAGGCCTGCGCCGTCCGGACCGGTCCCGGGGTGCGGTTTCCACCGGCGGAGACGAGGATGAAGGCATGATCGCCATCGCTCCCTGCCTCGATGCCCTCCGATGGGCAGCGGCCCTCATGTGTTGATGCCCGGTGACGGCGGCCGCGGACCGGCGGCCGTTCCGGGTGCGGACGGCCCGGCGGTACAGGCCCTGCCGCCCGCGGAGGTCTTCGTCGCCCTCGGCTCCTCACCCCGGGGGCTCGCCCTGGGGACCGCGCGGACGAGGCGGGAACGGTTCGGCCCCAACGAGTTGCCGCATGCCCGGCGGCGGGGGGCGTGGCGGCGGCTCCTCGCGCAGTTCACGGATCTGTTCGCGGTCGTGCTGCTCATCGCGTCGGCCATCACCTTTCTGGCCTACGGACTGGAGCACCCCCATGATGTGGGCACGCTGCAACTGGCCGCGGCGATCCTCGGCGTGGTGGTGCTGAACGCGGCGATCGGCTTCGGCCAGGAGTACTCCGCGGAGCGCACGGCCGAGTCGCTGCGGGCGATGGTGCCGCACACCAGTCGTGTCCTGCGCGACGGAGAGCGAGTGGAGGTGCCCGCTCGTGATCTGGTTCCGGGGGACGTCGTGGCCCTGGAGGCCGGGGACGCGGTGTCGGCGGACTGCCGACTGGTGGAGACACACGAGGTCACGGTGAACAACGCTGCCCTGACCGGGGAGAGCGATCCGGTCGGCCGATCGGGTGAACCGGTGGCGGCCCGCCTCGTGCTCGAGGCCCGCAACTGCGTCTTCATGGGCACCGATGTCGTGACGGGTTCCGCGAAGGCCGTGGTGTTCGCCACGGGCGCGGCAACGGAGTTCGGGCGCATCTTCCGGCTCGCCGCGGCGGCGCCGCGGCAGCGGACCCCCCTTCAGCTCCAGGTCGCTTCGATGGCCCGCCGGGTGGCGGGGGCGGCGCTCGCGATCGGGGCGGCGCTCTTCGCGGTGCGCCTGCCCACCGGGCAGGGGCTCGTCTCCTCGTTCGTCTTCGCGCTCGGAGTGATGGTGGCACTCGTCCCCGAGGGACTGCCCGCCACCTTGTCCGTCTCGCTGGCCATCGGCGTACGGCGCATGGCACGCCGGCACGCGCTCATCAAACAGCTGCTGGCGGTCGAGACTCTCGGATCCACCACCGTGGTGTGCACGGACAAGACGGGCACGCTGACCCGGGCGGAGATGACCGTCGCCCAGGTGTGGGCCGGCGGAGTGGCGCACACCGTCTCCGGGGTGGGGTACGCCCCGGTGGGGACTGTTTCCGACCCCGAGGCGGTGCTGGCCGTTCTCCGGGCGGCCGCGCTGTGCTGCAACGCGCGGCTGGTCCCGCCGTCCGGGCGGGAGGGCTGGCGTGTCCTGGGGGACACCACCGAGGGGGCGTTGCTGGTCGCGGCGGCGAAGGCGGGCCTCGACGTGGAAGCGGAGGAGGCCGCGGCCCCCCGGGTGGCGGAGTATCCCTTCGACTCGGTCCGCAAGTTGATGAGCACGGTGAACAGTGACCCGGAGGGCGGCGGCTACCGGGCGTTCGTCAAAGGCGCTCCGCAGGAACTGCTCGCGCGCTGTGACACCGCCGACTGGAGAGGCGAACGGCTGCCACTGACGGACGAACTGCGCGCGGCGGTGATCGCCGCGAACGACGAACTGGCCTCCCGGGGGCTGCGGGTGCTGGGGGTGGCATGGCGTCCGGTGACCGATCGCCGCCCGGCCCAGTACGACGTCGAATCGGGGCTCTCCCTCCTGGGCCTGGTCGGCATGCTCGACCCGCCGCGCCCGGAGGTCAGCGAAGCGGTCGAGGCATGCGGGCGGGCCGGTATCCGGATCGTCATGGTCACGGGGGACCATCCGCTGACCGCGGAGGCGGTCGCCCGCCTGGTGGGGATCGTCCGGCGGCCCGCCCCCACCGTCATCACGGGCGCCGGGCTGGACGCACTCGACGCTCCGGCTCTGGACAAACTGCTCACCGAGTCGGGTGAGCTGCTGTTGTGCCGGGTGAGCCCTGAGCACAAAATGCGGGTGGTCACCGCACTGCAGGGACGCGGCGAGGTCGTAGCGGTCACCGGGGACGGCGCCAATGACGCCCCCGCCCTCAAACATGCGGACATCGGCGTCGCGATGGGCGTATCCGGTACCGATGTCGCCCGGGAAGCCGCGGTGATGGTGCTGCTCGACGATTCGTTCGCCTCCATCGCCACAGCGGTGAGACTCGGCCGCTCGGTCTACCAGAACATCCGTAAGTTCCTGATCTACCTCTTCAGCCACAACATCGCCGAACTCGTCCCGATCCTCGCCGCCACCTTCGCGGGGTTTCCGCTGGTCCCGATCAGCGCCGTGCAGATCCTGGCGATCGACCTCGGTTCCGACGTGCTGCCGGCCCTCGCGCTCGGGGCCGAGCCGCCGGAGCCCGATGTGATGGACCGGCCGCCCCGATCCCGGCGGGAGCGGCTGTTCTCGGGCGCCGTCGTGGGTCGGATCCTGTTCCTCGGCGGTATTCAGGCACTCGGCGTGTGCGCGGTGTTCTTCTGGCACATTCACGCCTCCGGAATTCCTTACGCGGACTTCACCAAGGACAACCCCGTCTACCGGGAGGCGATCACCATGGTCCAGGCCGGAATCGTGGTCAGCCAGTTCTTCAACGCCCTGGCGGTGCGCACCGAGCAGCAGAGCGTCATCCGGATCGGGTTGCTGTCCAACCCGTGGCTGCTGGCCGCCGGATGCGTCTCCCTCGGGCTGATGGCGGCGATCAGCTACCTCCCCGCGCTTCAGGCCGTCTTCAACACCGCTCCGCTGGATCCGTCCGACTGGGCGGTGCTGGCGGGATTCGGAGTGCTGCTCCTGGGCGCCGAGGAGACCCGCAAGGGGTGGGTACGGCGCCGCGTCGCCCGGAACCCGGAGGGAAGTACACGATGAGAGTGATCATCGCGGGGTGCGGGCGGGCGGGATCCAGGCTCGCCGTCGACCTCGTCGCCGAAGGCCATGATGTGCGGCTCATCGACCGCTCGCCCCGGGCCAGAAAGCTGCTGCCCGACGGCTTCCCCGGTCAGTTCCACGAAGGCAACGGATACAACCGGGCGGTTCTGGAAGCCACCGGAATCCAGCACGCCGACGCGTTCGTCGCCGTCACCTCGGGAGACAACAGCAATATCGTCAGCGCCCGGACGGCCAAGGAGACCTACCGGGTCCCGGTCGTCCTAGCCCGCATCTACGACCCCCGCAGTGCCGACATCTACCGCGACCTGGGCATCCCCACCATCGCCAGCGTGCGCTGGACGGTGTATGAGATCCACCGGATGCTGCTGCACCGCCATCTCACACCTGAGATCACCTTCGGCAACGGGGAGACGGTGCTGGTCCGCAGCCTGCTTCCGGCCTACCTCACGGGGCGGCGCCTGACCGAGTTCGACGTCGACGGAGAGATCCGCGTCGTGGAGGTCACCCGGGCCGGCCGTTCACGCGTGCCCGCCCACGACACCCCGGCGGAATCCGGCGACCTGGTCACCTTCGCCGTCGCCGCCACCGCGCTCGGTCGGCTGCGGGCCTTCCTGGACAAGGAGCTGGGTACGTGAAAGCCCTCATCGCCGGCGCCGGCCGGCTCGGCACCCAGATCGCCCGGGTGCTCGCCGCCGCAAGGAACGAGGTCACCCTCGTCGACGTCGACGAGGACCGGATTGCCGAGCTCCGGGGACGCGTTCCGGTGCGCCTGGTGGCCGGGGACGCCTGTGACCCGGCCTTCCTGGAACACGCGGGCGCGCTCACCGCCGATCTGATGATCGCCGCCACCGGCAGGGACGAGGACAATCTCGTCATCAGCCTGCTCGCCAAACGCCAGTTCCAGGTGGAGCGCGTCGCCGCCCGCGTCAACGACGTGGACAACGCCTGGCTGTTCGACCGGCGGTGGGGCGTGGATGTGGCCGTCCCCGCCGCCACACCGCTGATCTCCCTCATTGAAGAAGCCACCGGGGCCACCGACACCGTCGCTCTTCTCCGGCTCAGCAAAGCGGGCGTCAACGTGATCGAGACCACCATCACCGACCGGTCCCGGGCCGTCGGCCGTGCCCTCGCCGATATCGGTCTCCCCGCCGGTTCGGTCATCGCCACCGTCGTCCGCGGCGGCCGGCCCACCGTCCCGGCCGCCGGGATGAGGCTGCGGCCGGGTGACGAACTCCTGGTGGTCTCACACACCGCGACCGAGCAGGAAATCCACGCCGCCTTCCAGTGACGGGCACGGTCGTTCGAGCCCCGAGACGACCGTCACCCGCCGTCGCCGATTGTCCTGGCCGCCCACCGACGCCATACCGGGTGCGAACGAGGGATGCGTCGGTGAGCGACGCAGCGCAAGTGCCCTGCCCCCCCGGCGGGTACTCGGTCGGTTCTGCAGCCTGCGGCGGATCGCGTCTCGTGGCTCACAGCTGTACCTCCTGGCCTGTGAACCACCCAGCGTCCTCAAGAACCCGGCGGGCGTCCTCCGCAGTCAGGAGTAATGGTGACGTCGGGTATTAGAAACCTCTGAATTCCTATCATGATCAAGGCTTTCGATCTTGCTCTGGGAGGTAAGGGCTGAAGTGGTCGGCGGCGCTCTCGGCAATCGCAGCGGCGTCGCGGGAACCGTCGATTGTGATCACGCGGATGCCGAGCTGATGGGCGGTGCGGACGGCGTCCTCGGCGACGAGTCGGTCCCGGGCCAGTCGGTTGGCCTGTGCTCGGGCCGGGTCGCTGACGCGGTGCCCGAGCGAGGTGGCTCGGGGTAGTTCACGGACCTGCTGGTGGCGGAACTCGGGGGTGGGCACCATGACGATCATCCGGCGCGGTGAGTCGATGATGTGTGCGACGAGTTCGGGCCGGAGCCCCCAGCCTTCGGCGATGACTGGGCGGCCGGACACGAGTGCGCGCAGGTCGTCGAGGGCCCATTGGAACCGGTCTGGGAAGCCTGCCAGGGTCTGGGAGGCCATCTCTTCGGGGGTGGTGTGGACCCACACCTTGTCCATGTCGGGCTCGGTGGCGGGCTCGCCGAGAGCGACGCGGCGGGCGATCCGGCGATCGTTGTGACCGCGGGCGTCGTGATAGTCGTAGTGATACACGGTGACGCCGTATTGAACGGCCAGCAGCCGGGCGACGGTCGATTTACCGGCCCACTGGCCGCCTCCAATCCACAGTGCGCGGTGCAAAGTCCCGAATGGGTCCCAGACTTCGCTGTCGTTATGACTGGTCATCTGGTGTCCTCCTGCGTTGGAATTGCGGCGGCTGATTTCGGCGGCGTAGGTGGCCCGGTCGCCTCCCTGCTTGTTCGGCTGCGGCCGCCATGTCGCCCTTCGAGGTCGCCCGGTCCGCGACCTGGAGCCTTGGATCGGGGACCGGGCGCGGTCTGCCGAAATCCGTCCCGCCGTGGTCGGAGCGGTCGGCCCCCACCGAACCGGACGTGCAACGCTAATTGCATCCGGCTCTCCAGTGCCTTTTCTTTCTCAGGTGGGGCCGACGTGATCCCATGTTTCGGTCTGGTTTGTCGCACCTTTGACGCCGGGAAACGGTGCCACCCGGTGGAAAACGCTCGACAGGTCGATGGGAACGATCAGTCGGAACGCGTTGGCGGGCGCCACCGAGGTTCGCCGCTGAACTGTGATCGGAACAGTGTTGTCGGCTGAGCTGATGAGGAGCGGTCTCGCCTGGGCCACCACTGCGCCTCCCTGGGGCTCGGTCGCACCCTTTGCCGTGATCGGTTTCTTGCCGGACATCTATGTTCTCCTGTCTTGGTGATGTGTATTCACTGCGAAGCATGAACGAACATGAAATGTTTCGAATGGGAAGCAATGAGATTCATGGTGTGAGTGACCCGACCGTCGGCCTGAACATCGAGTGCCTGCTGCACCTCCTGACGGCGGTCAGCAGCCTGCGGCAGTACGCGGTGAACGGGCACCTGCGTGCGGCGCCGGGACACTTCAACCGTGGCTTCGAGGTAGGGACAGGCCTGCATTCCGGTTGGCCCTTCCCTCGCCGAATCCGGGACCGTTCGACGAACGGTTTGGGTTCCGTGCCGTGTCGCCTCCGGTGAATGACAGCAGGTCGGTGGTTGCGCTCAGATCGACTTGAGCACCCGGACCCGATCGGCGATGGCACGCCGCGCGACGTCGGAGTTGAAGGCGATGGAGTCGAACTCGTGCGGAACGCCGGGGTGAAGGTGGAATTCCACCGGCACGCCGGCGCGGCTGAGCTTGGTCGCGTAGGCGGTGTCCTCGTCGCGGAAGACGTCGAGTTGGCCGACCTCGATGTAGGCCGGCGGCAGGCCGGTCGCGTCCTCGAGACGGGCGGGAGCTGCCGTGGGCGGGACGCCGGAGCCGCCGACGGCCTCGCCGAGCAGTGCCGGCCATGCGGTGAGGCTGTCGTCGTAGGACCACAGTACGTAGGGCTCGATGTGGGGGTCGGGCGTGGTGGTGCGGTCGTCGAGCATCGGCATGAGCAGGATCTGCTGGGCGATCCGCGGGCCGCCGCGCTCGCGGGCGAGGATCGTCAGGGCCGCTGCCATGCCGCCTCCGGCGCTGTCGCCCATCACACCGATGCGGTTGGCGTCGACGCCCAGCTCGGCGGCGTGTTCGTGCAGCCAGCGCAGTGCGGCGTAGGCGTCTTCGAGCGGTGTCGGGAAGGGGTGCTCGGGGGCGCGGCGGTACTCGACCGACAGCATCGGCACGCCGCTGGAGGACACGTAGCGGGAGACCGGGCCGTCGAAGAGGTCGATGTGGCCGAAGATGTATCCGCCGCCGTGGAAGAACAGCACGGCCGGGCCGGGCTCGGCGCCGTCCTTGACGTACCAGCGCATTTTCATGTGCGTGCCGTCGTCTGCGGTCGCGTAGTGCTCGCGGGTCGTCACGTCGGCCGGGATCGGCTGCGCGGCTCCCGCGGCGCCGATGATCGGTTCCCACATGGCGCGGCGGCCCGCGATGTCGCCCACCGCCGGCGGCTTGGCCTCGGCCATCGCGCCGGCCATCGGGGCCAGCGCCTCGGCGATCTCGGGATCCAGGGACAATGTCATGGTCGTTTCCTTTCGAGGCTGGCCGGTCGGTGTCAGGCGGCGGGCGCGACGATGACGACCTTGCCGTGCAGCTCGCCCGTGGCGGCTCGGGCGTGGACTGCCGACAACTGCGCCAGCGGCACTCGCTGCGCGACGTCGACGCGCAGCTCGCCGGAGTCGATCAGTGCCACCAGCCGCGACAGCTGGTCGGCGTCGCTGCGGACGAATAGGTCGATGCCGCGCACGCCGCGCTGCTCGTCGCTGGGTGCGGGCATCCACACCGCGGTGTTCACCAGCACTCCACCGGGAGCGGTCAGGGCGGGCAGCGCGGCCAGCTGCGCCGGGTCGATCGGCGCGAGGTTGAGCACGACGTCGACCGGCTCGGTCACCGCCTCGGTCACCTCGGTGGTGGTGTGATCGACGACCTCGTCGGCACCCGCCGTCTCGACCTGCTGGCTGCTGCGCGGGCCGGCCGTGGCTATCACGTACGCGCCGGCGTTCTTGGCCAGCTGCACGGCGTAGCCGCCGACCGCTCCGCCCGCGCCGTTGACCAGCACACGCTGTCCCGCCGTCAGCTTCGCGTGATCGAACAGCGCCTGCCACGCGGTGAGACCCACCAACGGCAGCGCGGCGGCATCGGGAAGCGGGACGCTCGTGGGCGCCGGCGTCAGAATCCCGGCCGGAGCCACCACGTACTCCGCGGCCGCGCCATCGCCCGCCATCGGCAGGAAGCCGACGACCCGGTCGCCGATCTCGAGGTCGGCCACGCCCTCACCCAGCGCTTCGACCGTACCGGAGACGTCGATGCCGGGAGTGTGCGGCAGCGTCACCGGGATGGGACCCTGCATGAAGCCCCCGCGGATGTTGCCGTCGACGCCGTTGAACGATGTCGCGGCGACCCGCACCAGAACCTGCCCGACGCCGGGGACGGGCTGCTCGATGTCCTCGTAACGCAGGACGCTCGGTGCGCCATACTCGTGGAAACGCACTGCCTTCATGGGAAACCCTCGTCTTTCGATATACGTGAGGTGCTTCGCTTTCGAAGCACTCTCAGGCCATGCTTTGCTTCACTTTCGAAGCGACGACTTCGATGTATGAGCCCACCGACAGCCGGCGAGGCCTGGGCGCCTACGGCTACCAGGAACCGGAGCTCTTCGTGGCTCGGTGAGCCGGACACGGGGGAGAGGAGCAACAGCTCCTGGCCCGGCTCGGGATCCACCAGCCACTGGCAGTACGACCATCGCCTGAACCAGAACCCGGATGAAGGCCGTACTTATCCACGGACAAGTTGTCCGTGGCAAACCATGCGATGCAGGAGAGACGATCCGCTTTTCGTCACAGAGCACCAGAGGTTCCTGACGCTTGCGGCATCGACCTGCAGTGCGTCGAGAGCGGCCGTGAATGCGCTGAGCTATCAGATGCGCCCGGCGGGGCGGGGCGGGGCGGACAGGAAGGGGAGCAGCTCGCGGGCAAAGGCATCGGGACGTTCCTCGGGCACGAAGTGGCCACTGCCCGGAACCACCGCACCGGTCAGGTGCGGCGCGGCCGTGTCCAGACTGTCGGCGAGTCGGGCGCCTGTGCTGTGCTCGCCGCCGACGGCGAGTACGGGCATGGGAAGGGTTCCTCCGGTTTCGTGCCACGCCCGGTTGACGCGGCCGTCCTCAAGGAGGGTGCGGTAGTGCGCGAAGCCGGCGCGCAGTGCCTCGTATCCGCGGTAGGAGGAGGCGACGGTGGCGACCTCTTCCGGCGGGAAGGCTCCGGGTACCGCGGACAACCAGTCGAACCACCAGGTAAGAAAGTCGCTCTCCCGACCTTCGAGGAGCAGCTCGGGCAGTTCCTCGGTCATGAAGAGGCCGAAGTGGAACAGACCGCCGGATGTCACGTCCATCGCCTGCTCCAAGCCGAGGCCGGGTATGGCGAGTTCGACGAGGACGAGGAGTTCGACCTCCTCGGGGTGGCGACGGGCGTAGGCGAAGGCCACCATGCCACCGATGTCGTGCCCGACGACGCGCACACCGCCATGGATGCCGAGCTGTGCGAGGAGCTCACGCATGTCCTCTGCCTGCGTGTCCTTGTCGTATCCGCTCGGGGGACGGTCAGAGGCACCCATGCCGCGCAGGTCGGGCGCGACGACGCGGTAACCGTGCGCGGCGAGTGCCGGCATGAGGTGCCGCCACACCCGCCACGTCTGGGGCCAGCCGTGCAGAAGAAGTACGGGTGCACCGGACCCGCCGACCACGGCATGCAGCCGGGTGCCGTTCGCCGTGACAGTGATGCTCTCGAATCCGTCGGGGAGGGGCGTTTCGTCGCTCATGGGATCACCTGGGGCTGGGTCGAAGAGAAGGACCAGAGATTTCTGGCCGTGAGGGCCGGCGGAGCCGGCGGCGAGCTCGACCGGTATCTGGTCGGGGGAGGGGATGCGGGCTCCGGCGCGCTCGACGAGGCAGCGGATGCGGGCATCGTTGGGTGGTCGGCGTTCTCGAGGGCGGGGCGGACAGGGGCGGTTCACCGTGCCGTCCTCGTGGCCGGTGGGCAGGAAGTCGCTGCCCTGGGAAAGGAAGGACTCTGACAGGTACGGCCGGTGCCGTTGTGTGAGGGATGCTGTGCCCGGCCCGAGGGCACGGAGTGGTCAGGTCTTCCGTGCGAGGGCTTCGCGGACCGCGGGTACGACTTCGGCGGCAAACGCGCGAATCTGTCGGGTGTGGTCTCGTTCGGGCCAGATGACGAAACCGTTCATCCCGACGGTGCGCACGAGCGCGACAAGGTGCTCGGCCCACTGGGCGGCGGGCCCCTGGAACGGGCCGGCCGACCCCGGTTGGATGACACCGGCGATGTTGTAGACCCGGCGGATCGTATCCGGATCGCGGCCCGCCGCCAGAGCCGCGTCGTCGATGCGGCGGACAGCCGTGGGCAGTGCGTCGAGTCCGAGGTAGGCATGCGAGGGAAGCCAGCCGTCCGCCTTCGCGCCGGTCAGAGCCAGCATGCGGGGCCCGTACGAGCCCAGCCACAGCCCCAGACCGGGGGTCGGCGCCGGACCGGGGTGGACGCCGGCCAGCGAGTAGTGC
Source organism: Streptomyces sp. NPDC007875 (assembly GCF_042868035.1). NCBI lineage: Bacteria > Bacillati > Actinomycetota > Actinomycetes > Kitasatosporales > Streptomycetaceae > Streptomyces > Streptomyces sp. NPDC007875. The sequence goes on from NZ_JBIADZ010000053.1 coordinate 28,573, forward strand.
GCGCCGTGTGTCCGCACACTGCGCTCGCCACTCCACATGGCCCGGATGACGGTGATCGCCTCTTCAAGTGCGTCGACGGCCTCCTTTGGCGTGCGACGGGAGCCGCCCATGGCCTGGATGGCTTCCCAGAAAGCGCCGGCACCCAGGCCGAGCTGGACCCGGGAGCCGGTCAGTCTGTCCAAGGTCGCCACAGCTTTCGCCAGCACCGCCGGCGGACGCAACGGCAGGGAACTGACCGCCGGGACGAGCGTGACGTGCCGCGTCCGCGCGGCCAGGAAGGTGAGCAGTGTCCAGGTGTCGTCGAACGCCGCTTGATACGGGTGGTCCTGGATGGTGAGAAGGTCAAGGCCGAGACTGTCAATGACTAGTGCCTGCTCACCGGAGCGGCCGACGGGGAAGGCGTTCGGCTCTACGTTCGCGCCGAACAGAACAGGGAGCGGCATGAAAGTCTCCTGAGCAACCGGCGCTTGCTTGACGTCGGCCGCGGTGGTCGGGAGCGGGAAAGGAAACGGACCCGCCGTCGCCTCGGAGGCAGTGCCTTCGAGACCGGGCGGTAGCCAGGGTGACGGCGGTTCCGGCACGGGCGCTCGGGTCCGCGAGCTGTTCAGCGCGGCGGGCCGAGGATGGCGCTGCCGTAGAGTTCGGATGCTTCCGCCAGGAGGGACTTGGGGATCTCGAAGCCGTCGGGGCGTGGGGTGGTGAGGTCGCGTCCGGCGTGGCGGAACATGCCCTCGATGCCGCCGGGTGTGGCGATCATCAGGAGGTCGGCGCGGTCGGAGGTGATGCGGTAGGCGTGGGGGACGTTGCGGGGCAGGTAGACGATCCCGCCTTCGCGCAGTTCGTGTTCCTCCTCGCCGGACCACACCAGGGCCGTGCCCTTGATCAGCATGAACACCTCGTCCTCGCGGGTGTGCACGTGGAACGGGGGCGCTTCGCCCCGGGCGACGTCGAAGCGGCCCACGGTCAGTTTGCCCTCGGTGGCTTCCTTGTCGAGCAGCACGGAGAACGTTCCCCCGTCGAGCCATTCCAGCTTCTGCTGCTGCTCGGACTGCGCCAGATAGGCCATCGTCATGAGAAGTCCATTCTTCGAGTTCGGCGGGTAAACCAGTCCTGCCCGCCCTTCGTAGGCGGGCCATGGGCATCGGCGAGTGTCCGGTGGATCAGGCGCCCGGGGTGCGGCGCCCCCAGGCGGACCGGCGACCTGGGCGAACGACTCGTCCAGGAAGGAGTTGAAGTCGACGGCACGTTCGATGACCGGCTGGTCACCGATGGCCTCCACCAGCTCCGGGTACAGCGGGCCGGCCGGCTTGCTCGACTGGCCGTTGGTTACGACCAGACCGCTGTCGTACCACTTCGCCGTCTTCGCCAGGCCCACGAGTTGTTGATGTGTTCGGTGAGGTTGTGGGATCGCAGAAGGTTCGCGAAACCGACTGCGTAGTCGACGAGGACGACGGTGGTGTTGGCGGGGGTGAGGGGCTCAGGGGTCATGACAGGGCTTCTTTCTGATCAAAGAGGAGGACAGCGACGCGTTGATCGCGCAGCGCTGGGCAGGTGCCGTAACGCACTGGTGACCGCTTGGTCACTAACGTGAGGCACGCCGACTCGGGGCTAATGCCCTCAGTGGCGGCAGCGACCTCGTGGCCCTACTCCGTGCCGTGGCTGCGGAGGAGGAGACTGCCAAGCGACTGTTCGCCGCCATGCAGGAGGACAGCGTCGAGATGTACCGGCATGTCCTCACCGACCCCGAGTTGGAGGAGCGCGTCGCCTCGGTGGGCGCCTACCGCATCGGCGTGACGACGCACCGTCATAAGCTGCGGGACAGCGTGTCGGGTGCCCGGAAGCCGGGGCTGGGCGGGCCTACTTGCCTGACGGGGTTTGGTGGCCGTGGTCCTTGACCGATTGCTCGATTGCGTATGCGGTCTTGGTGAATGTCTCGATCTGCTCCGCCGTCAGGCCCTGTACGGAAAGCTTCTCCAGGGTCCGCCACATGTCCGCGATGGGCTCGCGCAGGGCGCGTCCGGCATCGGTGAGGTGGACGACCATGACGCGCCGGTCGTGTCCGGCCGGTTCTCGGGTGAGGAGGCCGGCGTCCTGCATGCGGCGCAGTGACTTGGAGACGGTGGAGTGGTCGAGGCCGACGCTGTCCAGCAGTTCGGACTGAGTCTGACCGTCGCGGTCGAAGAGCTGCATGAGCAGCAGCTCCTGTCCCGGGTGCAGGTTCATGGCGCGGAGCATGGCGGCGGCATGGCCGCGGTGGGCGCGGGCGAGTTGGAAGATGGCGTAGCTGAGACGGCCGTCGCGCGCCGTGCTGGGGGGCCTGGAGGCGGGGTCGGTCATCGCTTCTCCTCAGGCGTCGTGGTGGGCGGGGTAGTCGGTGTACCCGGTTGCGCCGCCGCTGTAGAAGGTGGCCGGGTCGGGCGTGTTCAGCGGCCCTCCGGAGCGTACCCGCTCGACCAGGTCGGGGTTGGCCAGCGCGAGTGCGCCGACGGTGACGATGTCGGCGCGGCCGTCGGCGACGTCCTTGGCACGCGCGGCCAGGTCGGCACCCGCGCGGTTCAGGACCAGCGTGCCCGGCCACAGCGGGCGCAGGGTGTCCAGCAGTTGCTCATCGCCGGCGTGGACCAGATGGAGGTAGGCCAGATCCAGCGGTGCGAGGGCGCGCACCAGCGCCGGGTACAGCTCGTGCGTGTCGTCCTCGCGGATGTCGTTGTACGGGTTGCCGGGGGACAGGCGGATGCCGGTGCGGCCGGCGCCGATCTCGTCGGCGACGGCCGCGGCGACCTCGACGGCGAAGCGGATGCGGCCCTCGACCGGACCGCCGTAACGGTCGGTGCGCTCGTTGGCGTTGGAGGAGAGGAACTGGTGGAGGAGGTAGCCGTTGGCGCCGTGGATCTCCACGCCGTCCGCGCCGGCCGCGACCGCGTCCGCCGCGGCGCGGCGGAAATCCTCGACCGTCGCGGCGATCTCCTCGGTGGACAGCGCCCGGGGCTGCGGCATCTCCTGCGGTCCGGACGCGGTGAACATCATGCCCGCCGGGCGCACCGGGGAGGCTGCCACCGGCTGCCGCCCGTGCGGGGTGTTGTCGGGGTGGGCGATCCGCCCGACGTGCATCAGCTGCACGACGATGCGTCCGCCGGCGGCGTGCACGGCGTCGGTGACCTTCCGCCACCCGACGACCTGCTCCTCGGTGTGGACGCCGGGGGTGAGCAGATAGCCCTGCCCGTCGGCGGACGGCTGGGTGCCCTCGGTGATGATGAGCGCGTTCGATGCGCGCTGGGCGTAGTACTCGGCGTTCAGCTCGGTGGGCACACCTTCTGCGGTGCTGCGGCTGCGTGTCATCGGGGCCATGGCCAGCCGGTGCGGCAACCGGATGTCTCCGGCGCGGGTGGGCTGCCACAGGGGGTTCAGGTCGGTGGTGGGCATGAGCGCTCTCTTCGGTGCGGGAGGGATTGGGAGGGTGCGGTCGGAACGCACGACGGGTGCGGACACGGGCTGACCGGCTGGTTGCAGGCGGCCGTCCGGGGCCGGCCCCGCAGGGGCGAGGGCCGGCTCCTGCGGGAGGAGGTCAGTCGACGGTGAGGACGAGCTTTCCGCGGCCGTGGCCGGCGTCGCTGGTCTGCTGGGCCTTGGCCGCGTCGGCGAGGGGGTAGGTCGCGCCGACCGTGACCACCAGTGCGCCGTCTGCGGCCTGCTGGGCGAGTTCGCCCAGCCGGGCGGCCGAGCGCCGCGCCGGGCCCTCGGCGAAGACGACGCCAAGTTCGCGGGCCCGGAAGTCGGCGGTGGTGACGATCCGGTCGGCGCCGCCGCGCAAGGTGATGGAGTCCTCCAGTGCCCCCTTGCCCGCTGCGTCGAGCACGGCGTCTACGCCCTTCGGGGCGACCGCGCGGACCCGCTCGACCAGGTCTTCTCCGTAGACCAGCGCGGTGGCGCCGAGCGAGGTGACGTACTCCTGGTTGGCCGGGCCAGCGGTGCCGATGACGCGGGCCCCGCGGGCGACGGCGAGCTGGACGGCGACAGTGCCGAGGGCGCCGGACGCACCGTGGATCAACAGGGTTTCGCCGGGCTTGACGTCGAGCAGGTCCAGGACCCGGTCGGCACCGTCACTCGCCACCGGCAGCGCGGCCGCGTGCGTCCAGTCCAGACCGGCCGGCTTGGGGGCGAGGACGGCCGCGTCGGCCAGCGCGTACTGGGCGTAGGCGCCGGTGTCGGACCAGCCCAGCACCTCGTCGCCCACCTTCAGCCGGTCGACACCTTCGCCGAGGGCGTCGACGACCCCGGCGATCTCCCCGCCGGGGACGGCGGGCAGTGTGGTGGGGAAGATGGCCTCCATGATCCCGGAGCGGATCTTTCCGTCCACCGGGTTGACGCCTATGGCACGGACACGGACACGGACCTGACCGGGCCCGGGCTGGGGCACCTCGATCTCCGCCTCGTGCAGGACCTCGGTGCCGCCGAACGAGTCGAAAACGATGGCCTTCATGACTGTTGTCTCCTTCGATGGGTTGAGCTGGCGGCACTGATTGAGTGGCTGGCCACATAAAACGTAGCACCGATTATGTGGCTAGCCAAGTATCTGGATGGTTGCGTGCCCGATGTGGATCTGCGGAGCCCCGGGCCGCCTGCCCGAGATGGCCTCTCGGGCAACGAGGGCGACTTCGGTGGCGAGATTCCGGATCTGCTGGTCCTGCTTGCCTTCGGGGCGGATGGCCATGCTGGTTCCGTACGTGAGTCGGTCAGCCGGCCGAGGGCCGCCGCGTCCTCGGGTTCAGCGCGGCGGGCCGAGGATGGCGCCGCCGTAGAGTTCGGATGCTTCCGCCAGGGGGGACTTGGGGATCTCGAAGCCGTCGGGGGGTGGGGTGGTGAGGTCGCGTCCGGCGTGGCGGAACATGCCCTCGATGCCGCCGGGTGTGGCGATCATCAGGAGGTCGGCGCGGTCGGAGGTGATGCGGTAGGCGTGGGGGACGTTGCGGGGCAGGTAGACGATCCCGCCTTCGCGCAGTTCGTGTTCCTCCTCGCCGGACCACACCAGGGCGGTGCCCTTGATCAGCATGAACACCTCGTCCTCGCGGGTGTGCAGGTGGAACGGGGGTGCTTCGCCCCGGGCGACGTCGAAGCGGCCCACGGTCAGTTTGCCCTCGGTGGCTTCCTTGTCGAGCAGCACGGAGAACGTTCCCCCGTCGAGCCATTCGAGCTTCTGCTGCTGCTCGGACTCGGGGTCCAGAGCGTCATGTGATTCTCATTCCCGTTCGAAGAACCCTTGGGTCATGATTCGCCGTATATGCGAAGCGGCAACTTGGTTGTGTGGGCCGACCGACCGCCGACGAGGCCTAAGTGCCCACGGCTGCCAGGAGTTGGAGTTTTTCGTAGTTCGTTGAGCCGGGCGTGGCGGAGAAGACCAGCAGTTCCTGGGCCTGGTCGGGGTCCACCAGTCGCTGGCAGTACAACTCCAGCTCGCCCAGCTCACGATGCCGGTAGAGCTTGAGGTCGAGATGGTGGGTGACGTCGACCTCGTGCAATGGCCAGAGGTCCGCGAACTCGGGGCTGACCTCCAGCAGTGCCGCGACGATCTCGCCGGCCCTGCCCGTAGGGTCCGCCGTGTACGCGGCCCAGATGCCCACGGTAAAGATCCTGCCCCGCAGGGCGTGGTCCTCGACGGGATAGAAGTCGCGTTGCGCCGGGTCGGTGAACCAGCGGTAGACCAGGTAGCGGGACAGTCCGCTGAACCGGGTGTAATCGCCCAGCAGGGCGACCGCCGGACGGGTCTGCAGCAGCGCCTCACCGAACCGGGACATCACCAACGCGGGCGTGTCCGAAAGCCGCTCCACGATGCGCATCATGGTGGGGCTCACGTGATCCTCACGCAGGACCCGCCGCGGCGCAGGGTGCCCGCCGAGGTCGAAGAGGTAGTCACGCTCACTCAGACTGAGATGCAGCCCTCGGGCGAGCGCGGCGAGCACATGCTCGGACGGCATCGCACCACGCTGCTGCTCGATCCGGCTGTAGTAATCGACCGACACACCAGCCAGCGCGGCCACCTCCTCACGCCTCAGCCCGCCGGTACGACGCCGGGAGCCACGAGGCAGCCCCACGTCCTCCGGTTGCAGCACCTCCCGGCGCGCCCGGAGAAAGTCGGCCAACAACGCCCGGTCCATCTCCACCTCCCGTGTTCGACTGATCAAGCATCGCGTGAACCACAACCCGGATGAAGGCCGTACTTATCCACGGACAAGTTGTCCGTGACAAACCACGCGATGGGGAAGGACCAGTCGCTTGTCGTCACACAACGCCGGATATTCGTTGCACGTCACCGAAGGGTGGCAAGTCCGCGAAGTGCCTATGAAATGCCTCGACCGGCGCGCGGACGGTGGGCAGCAAGACGATCGAGGCCGCAATGCACGTGCTCATCGATGGTCCGGGCGTCTCGGTGAGCTGACTTCAGGGTTTACTGAGTCGCCGTAGTGCTCGGCCAGCGGGCTGAGCCTCCCGGCGTCGCGACATGGCCACCAGTGACCCGGTCCGCCTCGCCCAGCAGCCGCCGCATCTCGATCGGATGTGCCACACCAGCGCGTTCAGCCAGCGACCAGCCATTCGTGCGCTCCAGGGGCGCGATCAGAGCCCGGCCATGTACTCCAACACCCGGTCCCGCGGCTCGGACCGGGCAGACCTCGGAGCGGACCGTGAGTGCGACCCCGCCGACACCTCGCGCGGGAGCCGGCTTGACGACACACATCAAGACCCACAGGCACCAGGACACTCGATCACACCTGATCCCATGACTGTGATTGCAGTACTAAGCGTCGACGGCGGACAGGAGTTGGAGCTTCTCGTAGCTCGTTGAGCCGGGCGTGGCGGAGAAGACCAGCAGTTCCTGGGCCTGGTCGGGGTCCACCAGTCGCTGGCAGTACAACTCCAGCTCGCCCAGCTCACGATGCCGGTAGAGCTTGAGGTCGAGATGGTGGGTGACGTCCACCTCGTGCAACCGCCAGACCTCGGCGAATTCCGGGCTGACCTCGAGCAGCGCTGCCACGATCTCGCTAGCCCTCCCCTGAGGTTCCGCCGTGTACGCCGCCCGGAGATCCACGGTGAAGACCCTGCCCCGCAGGGCGTGGTCCTCGACGGGATAGAGGTCGCGTTGCGCCGGGTCGGTGAACCAGCGGTAGACCAGGTAGCGGGACAGTCCGCTGAACCGGGTGTAATCGCCCAGCAGGGCGACCGCCGGACGGGTCTGCAGCAGCGCCTCACCGAACCGGGACATCACCAACGCGGGCGTGTCTGAAAGCCGCTCCACGATGCGCATCATGGTGGGGCTCACGTGATCCTCACGCAGGACCCGCCGCGGCGCAGGGTGCCCGCCGAGGTCGAAGAGGTAGTCACGCTCACTCAGACTGAGATGCAGGCCTCGGGCGAGCGCGGCGAGCACATGCTCGGACGGCATCGCACCACGCTGCTGCTCGATCCGGCTGTAGTAATCGACCGACACACCAGCCAGCGCGGCCACCTCCTCACGCCTCAGCCCGCCGGTACGACGCCGGGAGCCACGAGGCAGCCCCACGTCCTCCGGTTGCAGCACCTCCCGGCGCGCCCGGAGAAAGTCGGCCAGCAGTGCCCGATCCATCTCAGCCTCCGCATGCCGAAGAACGTCCGGTCGGCGAGCTCGACCCTATCGGAGCGCAGCCACCTTGAGGCTGCGCCTGCCCAGCACACGGAAGGATGTCGCGGATGACCCGCGAGGGCAGGCCCGCGCTGAGGAGGTCCCGGATGAAAGCCTGCTGCACGGCCTCCGGGACGTACTCCCGGTAGGCGTTGGCACGCCGACGACTCTGGAGCAGGCCTTGTTCCTCGTAGTGTCGCAGCGAACGGGGGCTCACTCCAGTGGCCCTGCCGAGTCCCCCGATCCGCACGACGAGCCTCCAAGGTTGACACTCACATTAACGTCACATTTTAGCTTTTGAGTCATGACAACCGCAGCACAGATGAAGGGACTCACGGCCGTTGTGACGGGCGCCACAACAGGCATCGGAGCCGAAATCGCCAACCAGCCGGCAGCGCATGGTGCAAACCTGGTGCTCGTGGCCCGTAGCGCCGAACACCTCGAGCAGTCAGCAGCGCAATTGCACGCACGGCACGGTGTCGACGCCCTCGACCTGCCGCTCGACCTGTCGGGCCGGGGGTCCCGCACAGCCTCGCCCAGCAACTCGACCAGGCTGGAGCGCGCGTCGATGGCCGGAGCCTTGGGCTACCACTCCACCGACCCCGATCGCGGGGCCCGCCTGTGCTTCCATCTCAAGCCCGGCAGCTACGAC